>DATGEB010000062.1:0-12362 GCA_035310545.1 Gaiellaceae bacterium | reverse complement strand
GTCGTATGGGGTGCGCAGGTCGGTGGGAACGACACCGTAGAGGCTGTCCGCCGGGTAGGCGGGCTCCTCGGACGGCGCCGTGTCCCAGGGGCGGGTCGCCCGCGGCGCCAGCGTGGCGACGATGCCGCGCACCATGCGCAGCGCGTCGGCGTCGTCCTCGGCCAGGTGGTCGGTCACCCCGGACACCCGGGAGTGCAGTTCGCCGCCGCCGAGGTCCTCAGCGCTGACGACCTCGCCGGTCGCGGCTTTCACCAGCGGCGGGCCACCTAGGAAAATCGTGCCCTGGTTCCGCACGATGACCGCCTCGTCGCTCATCGCGGGCACGTACGCGCCGCCCGCGGTGCACGAGCCCATCACGACGGCAATCTGCGGGATGCCCTTCGCGGACATCTGCGCCTGGTTGAAGAAGATCCGCCCGAAGTGCTCCCGGTCGGGGAAGACGTCGGCCTGGAGAGGGAGGAACGCGCCGCCCGAGTCGACCAGGTAGATGCACGGGAGCCGGTTCTGCTCCGCCACCTCCTGCGCGCGCAGGTGCTTCTTCACGGTGAGCGGGAAGTAGGAGCCGCCCTTGACCGTCGCGTCGTTCGCCACGATCACGCACTCGCGGCCTTCGACGACGCCGATCCCCGTGACGATTCCCGCGCCGGGCGCGCCGCCGTCGTACATGTCCCAGGCGGCCAGCGCGTTCAGCTCGAGGAACGCCGTCCCGGGGTCGACGAGGCGATCGACCCGCTCGCGCGCGGGCAGCTTGCCGCGCGAGCGGTGGCGCTCCATCGCCTTCTCGCCGCCGCCGCGCGCGACCCGCGCCGAGCGCTCGCGCAGCTCGGCGACGAGCTCCTCCATCCGATCGTGCCGGCGCGCGAACTCTTCGGCGTCGCGGTCGAGCTGCGAGGTGAGGACCGCCATCGGAGGCAGAGCCTAATCTCAGCCCGTGATCGTCGCCCACCTCGACCTCGACGCCTTCTATGCGGCGGTCGAGGAGCTCGAGAGCCCCGAGCTCCGCACGCAGCCGCTCGTCGTCGGCGGCGACCCTCGCGGGCGCGGTGTCGTCTCGACCGCGAACTACATCGCGCGGACGTTCGGCATCCACTCCGCCATGAGCGCCGCCGAGGCGCTGCGCCGTTGTCCGCAGGCGGTCTTCCTCCGCCCGCGGCATGCGCTCTACCGCGAGTACTCGCGCAGTGTCTGGGAGACGGTGCGCGGCATCGTGCCGACCGTCGAGCAGACCGGGCTGGACGAGGGCTACCTCGGCATCGGGGAGGTGGCGGACGACTTTCTCGCCGCGCGCGTCGTCGCGGAGGCGGTGCAGACGGCTGTGCGCGCGGGCACGAGCCTCACGTGCTCGCTCGGCGTCGCCCCGTGCAAGGTCGTCGCCAAGGTCGCGAGCGACGCGCGCAAGCCCGGCGGCCTGGTCGTCATCCCCGCCGGCCGGGAAGCGGCGTTCCTCGCGCCACTCGCCGTCCGCAGGCTGCCCGGCGTCGGCCCGAAGGCAGAGGAGCGGCTTGCCAGCGGCGGCATCGAGACGATCGGCGACCTCGCGGCGCTGACGGACGAGGAGCTGCGCCGCCTGCTGCCGGGAAGCGTCGGCACGATGCTGCACGACCGCGCGCGCGGCATCGACCCGCGCGAGCTCGAGCTCGACACGGAGCGGATCTCGATCAGTGTGGAGAACACGTTCGAGCGGGACATCGCCGACCGCGAGCGGCTCCACGACGAGCTCCGAGGCATGGCGGTCGAGGTGGCCGAGGCGCTGCAGCGGCGCGGCCAGGTTGCGCGGACGGTCACGACGAAGCTCCGCTACGCCGACTTCTCGATCCGCAGCCGCTCGACCTCGCTCGACGCCGGAATCGACACTGCGGACACGATCGGCGACCTCGCCTGCCGGCAGCTCGACCGTGGGCTCGACGACAGGCCCGGCGCGCTGCGCCTCGTGGGCGTGGGCGTCTCGGGGCTGGCGGACTTCCGCCAGCTCGTGCTCGAGACCTTAGATCCAGCAGGGGCGGAGGGACTCGAACCCCCGACCTACGGTTTTGGAGACCGCCGCTCTACCAACTGAGCTACGCCCCTGGGCGTCGACCGAGTGTACCGGCGTGTTTCCCGCCCTTCGGCACGGCGACGACGAGGGATTCCCCCCTGAGTAGCAGTAGTCTCGGCGCGTGCAGCGGCACGCGCTCAGCCTGCTTTTCGCGACGCTGGCGGCCGCGCTGGCGGCTGTGGGCGTCTCCTCGCTCGCCGGCGGAGGGAGCGCCGGCCGCCTGGTGATCGGCGTCGCCGGCCTCGCCGTGGCCGCCTGGCTGGCGTCACTCTCGGCCGCCGTCTTCCGCCGAAAGCGCTGAAGCACTGAGGAATCGGCCGGAAAACGCCGTATTCTCTCCGGATGGTGGCGCGGGCCGACGAAACCCAACAGCTCTGGCTGGACTATCGACGGACCGGTGACCAGAAGATCCGCGACCGCCTGATCCTCACGTACGCGCCACTCGTGAAGTACGTCGCCGGCCGGCTCGGATCGGGTCTTCCGGCGCACGTCGACGAGGGTGACCTCACGTCCTACGGCCTCCTCGGCCTGATCGGCGCGATCGAGCGTTACGACCCGGCCCGCGACGTGAAGTTCGAGACGTACGCGATGGCGCGGATCAAGGGCCAGATCATCGACGAGCTCCGCTCGATGGACTGGGTGCCTCGTTCCGTTCGCGCCCGCGCGCGCCAGATCGAGCGCGCGATCGGCGAGCTCGAGGCCCGCCTCGGCCGCGCGCCCACCGACGGGGAGATCTCGAAGAAGCTCGGCATCACCGAAGAGGAGCTCGAGGAGAGCCTCGGCGAGATCGCCCGCTCCTCGATCGCCGCGCTCGACGAGCTCTGGACGGTCTCCGGCTCTGGCGGCGGCGACCAGGTCGCGCTCATCGACACGATCGAGGACGAGAGCGCACCCGACCCGCAGGGAACGCTGTCCGTGACGGAGCAGAAGGAGGCGCTCGCCGACGCGATCGCGCGGCTGCCCGAGCGGGAGAAGCTCGTCGTCACGCTCTACTACTACGAGGAGCTGACGCTCCGCGAGATCGGCGAGGTGCTCGGCGTCACCGAGTCGCGCGTCTCGCAGCTCCACACGAAGGCGATCCTCCGCCTCAAGGCGCACATCGCCTCGTTCGGCGGCGCCGCCGCCGCGCTGTAGTCACGGGAACGCTGCGAAACGCAGCGATACGATGCGTGGCCGAAGCGACCGAGGAGGACACGTTCCCGATGCCTGCCACCGAGCCCGGAAAGATCCGCAACATCGCCGTCGCCGGACACCGCGGCGTCGGGAAGACCTCGCTCGTGGAGGCGCTGCTCTTCGAAGCCGGAGAGACGAACCGGCTCGGCGCCGTGGAGCAGGGCACGACCGTCTCCGATTGGGACGAGCACGAGCAGCGGCGGGGGATGTCCCTGTCCGGCTCGCTCTGCCATCTCGAGTGGAAGGACCGCAAGATCAACCTCGTCGACACGCCCGGCGACGCCGGCTTCCAGGCCGACACGTACGCGGCGCTGCGCGTCGTCGAGGGCGTCGTCATGGTGCTGAGCGGCGTGATGGGCGTCGAGGTCAACACCTCTCGCGTCTGGCAGCGCGCCGAGCAGCAGGAGCTCTCGCGCGTCCTCTTCGTCAACATGCTCGACCGCGAGCGCGCCGGCTTCTACCGCGTTCTCGAGGCCGCGCGGCAGCAGCTCTCGGACCGATGCGTCGCGGTCCAGCTGCCGATCGGTGCCGAGCACGAGCTGAAGGGCATCGTCGATCTGCTCCACATGTGCGCGTACATGGATCCGTCGGGCGGGCGCGAGGGCGGGCCGCAGCCGATCCCCGACGAGATGGCGGACGTCGTGCGGGAGCACCGCGAGAAGCTCCTCGACGCCGTCGTCGAGACGGACGAAGACCTCATGGCGCGCTACCTCGACGGCGAAGAGCTCGACACCCACGCCGTCGCCGACGCGCTGAAGCAGGCCGTGACGCGCGACGAGCTCTATCCGGTCGCCTGCGGCGTCGCGTCGAAGAACCTCGGCACGACCGCGCTGCTCGACCTCCTCGTCGAGGGCGTCCCGTCCCCGGCGAAGAAGGGGACGACGATCGAGTTCGCCGACGCGAAGCAGGCAGTGTTCATCTTCAAGACGATCGCCGACCCGTTCACCGGCCGCATCAGCTGCTTCCGGGTGCTGTCGGGCCCGGTCACCGGCGACACGACGCTCGTCGATCCGCGCACACATGCGAAGGAGCGTCTCGGCCAGGTGCTCCTGCTGCAGGGGAAGGACTCCGAGACTGTCGAGGCGCTCGGCATCGGCGACCTCGGCGCCGTCGCGAAGCTGAAAGACGTCGTGACGGGTGACGTGCTCGTCGACCACGAGGTCGCCGTCGAGCCGCCGCACATCGACTTCCCCGAGCCCGTGATGAGCTTCGCGATCACGCCGAAGGCGAAGGGCGACGAGGAGAAGATGGCGACCGGCCTGCGGCGCCTCAGCGAGGAGGATCCGACCCTGATCATGCGCCGCGACCCACAGACCGGCGAGCAGCTCCTCTCCGGCCTCTCGCAGATGCAGGTCGAGGTCGCAATCGACCGGCTGCAGACGCGCTTCCACGTCGACGTCGAGCTCCACCCGCCGCGCGTGCCGTACAAGGAGACGATCCGCAAGGAGGCCCGCGCGCGGCACCGCTACAAGAAGCAGACCGGCGGCCGCGGCCAGTTCGGCGACTGCGCGATCGTGCTCGAGCCGCTGCCGGCGGAGGACGGAGAGCTCGGCTACGAGTTCGTCGACAAGATCGTCGGCGGCGTGATCTCGCAGGGCTACCGGCCGGCCGTCGACAAGGGAATCCGCGAGGCGATGGAGCACGGCGAGCTCGCTGGCGCGCCCGTGCAGGGTGTGCGCGTCCTCCTCGTCGACGGGATGGAGCACAACGTCGATTCCTCGGAGATGGCGTTCAAGATCGCCGGCTCGATGGCCTTCAAGGAGGCCTACCAGCAGGCCGATCCCGTGCTGCTCGAGCCGATCATGGAGCTCGAGGTGACGGTGCCCGACGAGAACGTCGGCACGGTGAACGGCGACCTCAACTCACGACGCGGCCGGCTCCAGGGGATGGAGCCCGCGGGCGGCATGACGACGATCAAGGCCGAGGTGCCGATGGCCGAGATCCTCACCTACTCGCAGGCGCTGACCTCGATGACCGGCGGCCGCGGCGACTACTCGATGCACTTCCTCCGCTACGAGGAAGTGCCGAGTCACGTCGCGCAGAAGATCATCGACCAGACGAAGAAAGAGCGCGAAGAGGCGCATGCCTAGGCGCGCGCCGCTCCGGCCTTCGGGTCACATCTGCTGCTGAGGCTGCGCGTCCTCTCGGTCGCGCTGAAGAGGAGCCGCGACGCAGGGTGCGTGACGCGCTGGGAAAGTCAAGCGCCGGAACGAGTGGTCGGGCCTAGGCAGGCGGCGCGGCCTGACGTACAAGGTTGTGCAGGCGCGTGATCCCGCCGGGATCGGTCGTGCGCCACTTGCGTGTCGACTGAGAGAAAGGAAGGTGGAGATGAGGCGTCTGGTGGTCCTAGGGGCGAGCCTGGTCGCCGCGTTGGCGTTGGCGGGTGTTGCCTATGCGGATTCGTGCGCGAACGTGAGTCGCGCTCCTGCCGCCTGTGGCATGAGCTGCACCAGCCCCGTGTTCGAGGGCAACTGGGTGTGGCTGCCGAGCATCGGCATCCCCGAGCCGGCGTGGGGGTTTTCGCCGCCCGGATCGGTCACGTCGCAGGAGATCGGGTTGCCGAACGCAAACGGCAACTACCTCGACCAGAGCGGCAACGCGTCCTGGTTGCTCGAGAACAGCGCCATCTGTGCGGGGAACGTGCCGAACCGGCAGACGGCGCACGGCATCCAAAGCGGCTGCGGCGCATAACCCGACGGGTTACGGGCTAGAGCTCTCCGGGGGCCGGTACGCAACATCGAGCCGGCCCTCGGTTCCAACCGGCGTGGAGTGCGGCCCGCTAGCGTCGTGAACATCCGGAACGTGTCGGTGCAGATGAGCGGGAGGGCGCGAAGGCCCGCAGGCCCTCGCAGTCCCTCGTGCTCGGATTCAGGATTGCTGCTCGGAGTGGCCGTCTCCGCGCAGATGCGCGAGAACGTCTGCCACGTCGGCGAGCTGCTGCTCGAGATCGCGCTGGAACGACTCCAGACGCTCGATCAGCTCGGGACGGCTCGGGAACGGGCCGCGAAAGAACATCCGCGGGCCGCGACCCCAACCATGGGCATGACGGTGATGCATGTTCACCTCCTCTCCTCGTAACGTGTGAGAAAGCGGGCAGTCCGCTCCTGCGAGCGCTGCAGCGCCTCGACCCAGTGCTCGAGGAGCCGCTCGCCCGCGGGCGTGATCGCGTAGCGGCGCTTGGCCGGACCGGGGGAGGAGTCGTCCCATTCCGACGAGACGAGCTCTTCCTCCTCGAGGGCGCGGAGCAGGCGGTAGAGATTGCCCATCTCGACGCGCGC
This sequence comes from Gaiellaceae bacterium, assembly GCA_035310545.1. Lineage (GTDB taxonomy): Bacteria > Actinomycetota > Thermoleophilia > Gaiellales > Gaiellaceae > Palsa-739. Next base: position 5,876 of record DATGEB010000062.1, on the reverse strand, counting down.
CTCGCCGGTCAGCTCGGGGAGCCGCTCGAGCAGGTCGTAGCCGTGCGCCGGTCGCTCCCGCAGAAGGAGCAGGAGGGCCGGCTCGGCGAATCGCTCGACGCGCGCGAGAACGCTCCAGCGGCCGTGGTGGTGACGACGGGATCGGGGGCCGCGTCCCCTCATCAGGTCGATACATGTAAAACACACATGTAAGAGACACTAGCGGATTTGCAGGATGTAGGGCAACCCTGGCTACACTCGGGGCCGGATGAGGGTCACCAAAATCGCAACGACCCGGTCGTGCGCGGTGTGCGAACGGACCCTGTTGATGGGTGAGCGCGCCGCCAGCTTTGCTCCGTCCGAGGGCGCAGAGCTCGTCGACGTCTGCCCGCTCTGCCAGGAGGTCGCCGTCGAGGCGGGCTGGATCAAGGAGGGCACGCCGACGACGCCGACTCTGGGAGGAGAGCGACGTCGCAAGCGCGGCCTCGTCGACTTTCTCGGCCTGACACGCGCTCCCGACGACGGAGCGTTCGCGCGGCAAGAGCCGATCCTGCGCAAGCTCTCCGACGGAGAGGTTGCGCTCCTCGAAGCGGCAGACCTCTTCAACGGCAGTGCCTACCGGCGTACCGTCGGCGGAATCGCGAAGAGCCTCGGCGAGCCGCAGGCCAGCATCGTTCCGCTCTCCGGCAGCGCCGGCGAGCTCGCGGTGACGGTTGCGTGGGAGCTCTCCTGGTACCAGTACCGAGTCAGTCCGGATTCGGCGCAGCCCGTCCGGCTCGAGCGGCGCGGCCACGAGCTCGAGGAGCTCGAGGACGGATACAAGGACTGGAACGCGCAGGTCGAGGACGAAGGGCGCCTCGTCCCCGAGATCGCCCGGCTCTAGCCGCCGCCCGGGAACTCGCCGAGCCTGAGACGGAGCGTCTTGTGCGCTCCCTTCTGCGTGACGATCGAGAGCGAGATGGTCGTGCCCGGCTTGAGCTCGGAGACGACACTCGTCAGATCGTCCACGGTGGCCGTGCCCTGGTGGTTCACGGCCGTGATCACGTCGCCGGACACCAGACCCGCCTTCGCGGCGGGGCCGCCGGCCGTGACGCGCTGCACGAGGACGCCGAGGCCGTTCGTGTCGCCGATCTCGACGCCGAGATAGGCGCGATGCGAGTTGGTCACGTGGCCGGAGCGGATGATCTGCGTCGCGATGTCCTTGACGAGGTTGCTCGGAATCGCGAAGCCGATGCCGGGCGCTGCGCTCCCGCCGAGCTCCGGATCCGTCGCGGCGAGGGTCGGGATCCCGATCACGCGCCCTTGCAGATCGGCGAGCGCGCCGCCCGAGTTTCCCGGGTTGATCGCGGCGCTCGTCTGGATCATGAGCGGCAGCGCGACGCCGTTCCCCTCCGACACGCCTTGCCGGAAGGCGCTGACGATCCCGTCGGTGACGCTCGAGCGCAGTCCGAGCGGATTGCCGATCGCGATCGCCACGTCACCGACCTCGAGCGCGCTCGAGTCCGCAAACGCGGCTGGCACGAGATGCGCGCCCGACACGTGGACGATCGCGAGGTCGTCCGGCGCAAAGCGGCCGACGAGCGACGCGTCGTAGGAGTGCGCCCCGGCGGTGACGGTGAACGGGCCCGTGCTGGTTCCCACGACGTGGTTGTTCGTGACGATGTCGCCGTTCGAGTCGAACACGACCCCCGAACCGAGGCCTTGCGAGGTCTGAATCTGCACGACGGACGGCGAGAGCTCGCGCACCACGGCGGTGATCGCGCTCTGGAACGCGAGCGCGGCGGCCGCGGGCTTGAGCCGAGCACGGCTCGTGCTCGTCGGGGCTTTCGAGGAGGACCCGCCGCCGAGCGAGACCGCCGCGACGACTCCACCCGCGAGGGCGGCGCCTGCGAGCGGGGCGAGCCACCAGAGATGGCGGCGGAGCATTCGTCCCTTATACCGTCGGAAGGGATGCGCACGCCGATTCCAGTCCTATGATCCGCCCATGATCTACTGCGTCATTCCGCGCGAGCTCGCCGACGAGCTGTACGACAAGATGGTCGACTACTACAAGAACAACCCGAACGTCACCGTCATCGTCGACCGGCGCGAAGGGAAGGACCGGCGCAAGGAAGGCAAGCAGCGGCTCGAGGATCACGAGAAGCGGACGACCCGCGACCGGCGCCGAGCCCACCCGGGCACGTTCCCCGACACCGACCTGCCGGAGGAGTAGTTCCCGCTAGTCTCGCCTCCATGGCGACGACGACGGCGAACCAGTTCAAGAACTTCATCGGCGGCGAGTGGGTGGATGCCGCCTCGGGCGAGACCTTCGAGAGCACGAGCCCGGCCACGGGCGAATCGATCGGCATCTTCCCGCGCTCGGGCGCCGAGGACGTGGATCGCGCGGTCGCGGTCGCGAAAGACGCGTTTGCGGAGTGGCGGCTGGTGCCGGCTCCGAAGCGCGGCGAGATTCTCTTCCGGCTCGCACGGATCCTCGAGCAGGAGAAGGCTGCGCTCACCGACCTGATCACGCGCGAGATGGGGAAGGTGAAGGCCGAGGCCGGCGGCGACGTCCAGGAGGCGATCGACATCACCTACTACATGGCCGGCGAGGGCAGGCGCCTCTTCGGTCATACGACCCCGTCGGAGCTGCGCGACAAGTGGAACATGAGCGTCCGCCAGCCGATCGGCGTCGTCGGGGCGATCACGCCGTGGAACTTCCCCGTCGCGATCCCGTCGTGGAAGCTCATTCCGGCGCTCGTCTGCGGGAATGCCGTCGTCCTCAAGCCGGCAACCGACACGCCGGCGCTCGCGGAGCGCTTCGTCGAGCTGCTCGCGGAGTCCGGGATTCCGAGCGGCGTCGTCAACATCGTCCACGGAGGAGGCGGCACGGTCGGCGAGCGGCTCGTGCGCCATCCCGACGTCCGGGTGATCACGCTGACCGGCTCCCGCGAGACGGGCGTCGAGGTGCTGAAGGCGGCGGCCGACACGCTCACGCACGTCCACCTCGAGCTCGGCGGCAAGAACGCGATCATCGTCCTCGACGACGCCGACGTGGATCTCGCCGTCGACGGAATCCTGTGGTCGGCGTTCGGCACGTCCGGCCAGCGCTGCACGGCCGCGTCCCGCGTGATCGCGCAACGCGGCGTGTATGACGTGCTCCAGTCGAAGCTCGTCGCGCGCGTCGAGAAGCTGCGTCTCGGCCCGGGCTGGGAGGACGACACCGACATCGGCCCGGTCATCAACCGCGCGGCCCTCGAGAAGATCGACTCGTACACCGCGATCGGCAAGGACGAAGGCGCGAAGCTTCTCACCGGCGGCGAGATCGCGTCGGACGGCGATCTCGGCAAGGGGTTCTTCTACAGGCCGACCGTCTTCGCGGACGTCGATCCGCAGATGCGGATCGCGCAGGAGGAGATCTTCGGTCCGACGACGGCGATCATCCCGGTGGGCGATCTCGACGAGGCGATTCGCGTCTCGAACGGGATCGAGTTCGGCCTCTCGTCGTCGATCTTCACGCGCGACGTCAACGCGGCGTTCCGGGCGATGCGCGACCTCGAGGCGGGCATCACGTACGTCAACGCGGGCACCATCGGCGCCGAGGTGCACCTCCCGTTCGGTGGCACGAAGGACACCGGCAACGGCCACCGCGAGGCGGGGCAGGCCGCACTCGACGTGTTCACGGAATGGAAGTCGATCTACGTCGACTACTCCGGCCACCTGCAGCGCGCCCAGATCGACACAGAGGAGTGAGCGCAGGCTCGCCGGAGCTCACCAAGGAGCGGAGGCGCCGCCTCCGCCGGCGTCGGGAGCGGAAATGAGCGGGTACAAGCTCGTGTGGTTCGTTCCACGCGAGGCCCTGGACGTGACGCGCGAGGCCGTGTTCGCCGCCGGCGGAGGGGTGATCGGCGACTACTCGCACTGCTCCTGGTACACCGAGGGAACCGGGACGTTCCTGGGCGGCGAGGGCACGTCTCCCAGCGTGGGGCGGGCGGGACGGGAGGAGCGCGTCGCCGAGCTCCGCGTCGAGACCGTCGTTCCCGCCGAGCATGCCGAGGCGGTCGTCGCCGCTCTCCGCGGGTCGCATCCCTACGAGGAGGTCGTGTTCGACCTCTATCCCCTCGCGTGAAGGCGCGGCTCTTCACCGACGGCGGTGCGCGCGGCAATCCCGGCCCGGCGGCGTTCGGCTACGTGCTCGAGGCCGAGGACGGCACCGTGCTGGCCGCGCACGGCGAGGCGATCGGCGTCGCGACGAACAACGTGGCGGAGTACAGCGCCCTCGTGGCGGGGCTCGCGCGTGCGGCGGAGCTGCAGCTCGGCGAGGTCGAGGTCGTCTCCGATTCCGAGCTCCTCGTGAAGCAGATGACGGGGGAGTACCGGGTCAAGAACGAGGCGCTCAGGCAACTCTCCCTCGACGCCGCACGTCTCGCGCGGCAGGTTGGGAAGGTGAGCTACAGAGCCGTCCGCCGCGAGCACAACGAGCTCGCCGACCGTCTCGTGAACGAGGCTCTGGACGCGGCCGGCAGCTGAAGGCCGGGGCTATACTGGCCGCCCACGCGGATGTAGCTCAGTTGGCTAGAGCGTCTGCTTGCCATGCAGAAGGTCGTGGGTTCGAGTCCCATCATCCGCTCTAGAAAAGCCCCGCTAGGCGGGGGTTTTTTGTTGCCTCCATCTGCAACGCGGAGACGTCGAGATCGTCCTGGTGCCCGGCTGGTGCCCATTCAGCCCACGCCAGCGCCGCGTCGTACGCCTTCCGCTGCGGCTTCGCCATCCGGTCACGCCGGCCGGTCGCCTTCGTGTACGTCTTCAGGGTGAAGCGAGGGTCGGTGTGGCCGAGCTGGCTCGCCGTGTAAGCAACGTCGTCGCCTCGGGCGCAGCAGAGGCTCGCGAACGTCCTCCGCAGCGAATGGAACGTCGCTGACTCGATCGGGGAGATGCCCTGCACGTCGAGCGTCTCGTTCGCCTTCGCGATCGCGGGGCCGAGCACGTCCCGCCGTAGGTTGCTCGGGTTGTGCTTGCCGCCGCTCGCGGTCGCGACCACGTAGTCGGTCGGGGCCGTGTGGGCTGCCTCCATCCGCCAGAGCGTCAGCTCCTCGCGGAGCGCGGCGGTCAGGTGCACCTCTCGGACGCCCGCCGCCGTTTTCGCGGCGCGTATGTAGAGCGTCCCGGCTCCACCTTGCGGACGGGTCCGATGTCGGGGAAGCGACCTACCCGGACCGGGTGAAGGTCGGCGAGGAGTTGTTCTTCGGCGGCGGTCGACGCTTCCGTGTACTCGACGTGGTCATTTTCGACGAGGAGGACGAGTCGCCGTTCGTCGGGCTGCTGAAGGTCGAGGCGGCTTATTCGCGGCCCGTGGGTTGACGTGAAGTCGGGCGAAAACGTATGCGTCACCCGCGACCGGCGTACTGATTGAAATTCCACTCGAGTCCCTCCACAATGCGAAGTGGGTGGTCTGTTTGATCTGAGGGAGGAGTCATGGGAAGACGGCGTCCGAGTCCAGCGCTGGTTGTTGCGCTCGTCGCGTTGTTTGTTGCCCTGGGTGGGACGAGCTATGCGGCGTTCAGCTTGCCGAAGAACAGCGTTGGGACCGCTCAGATCAAGAGTCAGGCTGTGACGAAGGCGAAGATCGCGAAAAAGACCGTTGCAGCGCTTCGGGGACATCGGGGTCCGAGGGGAGCTACCGGGCCTGCAGGTCCCACGGGACCGACCGGGCCCGCGGGGCCCCAGGGGGCCTCGGGTTACGGCTCGGACGGATTCTTTAGTAGCGACGGCACGAAGCCCGCTCTGTGGGGGCAGATCACTAATCCGGGGTCGACAGCTACCGGGGTAGTTGTAGGAGATGCGCAAGGCGCGGTCGCCACGCCTGGTGTCTGGGGGACCGGAGTAACCGGTGTTAGAGGGACTGGGACGAACCTCGG
>DATGEB010000061.1:0-21691 GCA_035310545.1 Gaiellaceae bacterium | reverse complement strand
CACATCGCCGTCGCGCAGCCGAGATCGACGACGACGGAGATCCCGAGCGCGATGACGATCCGCGCGAGCAGTCGGCGATGGCGCTCGCTCCAGGTCAGCAAGCGCCGTAGCTCTTCGCCGATCATCGTCCCCGGCAGCTAGCTGCTCTTCGGGGCCTGGCCGCTGCGTCGCTGCTTCGCGGCGGCGGCTCGTCCGCGTCGTCGTCGTCCTCGTTGTCGGCTCCCGTGCCGTTGCCAGACGACCGGTACTCGATCCCCTTCGCGTCCCCCATCTCGACGTGGGCCTTGAACCGGGCGAGGTCGGCCTGCACGGCTCGCTTCACGAAGCGGAGCCCGAGGCCGGCTTCTCGACCATCCCGTTCGGGTCGAACTCCATATCGACCATGACGCGGCATCACTCTCCCCCTTGGCCTTCGTCTGCTTCAGGGGGCAACGGTCGAAGCGCCGCTGCGGGTGCGCCGGCCTGCCAGTGGTCGACAGGCGGTCGCGCCGAGTCAGCCTCCCCTGCGCTCACGCGCACGCTGACGCGCCCAGAGCGTCCAGGCGACCCGGCGACTTGCGCCGTGAAGACGTGCGTCTCGATTCGAGGTCGTGTCCGGCCCAGCTCAGATAAACCTCCGGACGCCGGCCGGGACGAGCCAGACCATGGTCGACTGGCAGGCGATGCCGACGAAGACGGAGACCGGGAACTCCCGTTCCAGAATCCACCAAGCTCCGGCTTGGCCTGCGGGTCGAACAGCGCGATGATTGCCACATGGCGGCGATCCAGCAGCCATCCGGCACCGTGACCCTCGTCTTCACGGACATCGAAGGATCGACGCGGCTGCTCGACAGCCTCGGGCCGGAGAACTACCGGGGCGCGCTCGGCGACCACCAGCGCGTGGTGCGCGAGGCCTTCGGGGGACACGGCGGGTACGAGGTCGACACGGCGGGCGACGGGTTCTTCTACGCCTTCCCGACCGCGACCGGTGCGGCGCACGCGGTCGGCGAGGTGCTCTCGGCGCTCGACGGCGCCATCCGCATCCGTGTCGGCCTTCACACGGGCGAGCCGATCGTCGAGGACGGGAAGTACGTCGGCCTCGACGTCCACCGGGCGGCCCGGATCATGGCGGCGGCGCACGGTGGGCAGGCGCTCCTCAGCCGCACCACGCGCGATCTCCTCGACGACAGCTTCGCGATCCGCGATCTCGGCGAGCACCGGCTCAAGGATCTCTCCGCACCGCAGCGGCTCTTCCAGCTCGGCACGGGCGAGTTTCCACGTCCGCGAACCCTCCACCTGACGAATCTTCCGGTGCCGGCGACAGAGTTTCTCGGCCGCGACCAGGAGCTGGCCGACGTCGTGGCGCAGCTACAGAACGGCGTCCGGCTCCTGACGCTGACCGGCCCCGGCGGCACCGGGAAGACTCGGCTCGCGCTCCAGGCGGCCGCAGAGGCTGCCGACGGTTTCGCCGAAGGCGTCTGGTGGGTGCCACTCGCCGCTCTTCGCGATCCGGGGCTCGTGCTCAGACATGCGGCGCAGACGCTCGACATCGTGGAGCAGCCCGACCGGCCGCTCGAGGACCTGATGACGGAGATGCTGCACGGGAAGCGAATGCTGCTCTTGCTCGACAACGCCGAGCACCTGCTTCCGGCCGCGGCGGATGCGATCGCCGTCCTGCGCGACCTCGACGGGCCGAAGGTCGTCGTCACGAGCCGCGAGCGGCTCCAGCTCAGCGGAGAGCACGTGTATCCGGTTCCGCAGCTCTCCCCGCCAGAGGGTCTCGACCTCTTCGAAGCCCGGGCCGGCGCGATCGATCCGGCCTTCCAGGCAGACGCATCGGTCGAGGAGCTCTGCAGGAGGCTCGACAACCTCCCACTCGCGATCGAGCTCGCGGCCGCCCGCACCGCGGTGCTCCAACCGCAGCAGATCCTGGAACGGCTCGGCAGCCGCCTCGATCTGCTCAAAGGCGCCCGCGACGCCGACCCGCGACAGCAGACGTTGCGCGCCACGATCGAATGGTCATACGACCTGCTCTCGCCGGAGGAGCGCGAGCTCTGCATCCGGTTTGGGGTCTTCGCCGGCGGCGCGACGGTCGAAGCGGTCGAGGACGTCTGCGGGGCCGACCTCGAGACACTCGCGTCCCTGGTCGACAAGAGCCTCCTCCGGCACGACCGCGACCGGTTCTCGATGCTCGAGACGATTCGCGAGTACGGCACCGAGCAGCTCGACGCCGCCGAACGTGAGGATGTCGTCGAGCGTCACGGCGCGTTCTACGAAGGCTTCGCCGCAGGCGCGGAGTCGGGGCTGCGAGGCCCGGCCGGCGCGTCCTGGCTCGACCTCGTCGAACGCGAGCTGCCCAACCTGCGGGCGGCGATGGAACGCACACTCGAACGCGGCCGGGCCGGACGAGCGCTGCGGATCGCCACGGGCATCGGGCGCTTCTGGGAAGCACGCAGCGCAGCGACGGAGGGCCGGAGCTGGCTCGCACAGGCGTTCGCCGCCGGCCCGGCTGACCGGAGTCCTCATGCGGCCGGCTGCCTCTGGGGCGGGCGCCTCGCGTTCTTCCAGGGCGATTTCGTCGCCGCCGAGCAGTCCTTCGCAGAGGCCGCTCGGTCGGCGCTCGCCGCGGGAGAGGTCTTCCTCGAGGCTGTCTCGAGCGCATTCCTCGTGTGGATCGCACTCGAGAGTGGAAATCCCGCTGCCGGCCGCGAACCGCTCGAGCGGAGCCGGGCGCTTCTCGCGCAGCTCACCGACCAGTGGGAACGATCCGAGGTCATGCTCGGCCTCTGCGGCGGCCCGAGCGAGGATCGTGGGCAGGACTCGCGGCGCGAGGAGGAGGTCGTCGCGCTCAAGCGCGAGCTCGGCGACGTGATCGCGGTCTCGGACAGCCTCAACAACGTCGGCTGGGACGCGCTCGTCACCGGCGACTTCGATCGCGCGGCCGCGTACCTCGAGGAGGCTCTCGCGATCGCGCGTGAGCTCAGAGACACGTTCCGGATGTCACTCGCGCTCGGCAACCTCGGCCATGTGGCGGCTCTGCGGGAGCGGTATGCCGAGGCTCTCGAGCTGAATCGAGAAGTCCTGCTCCTCTGCATTCGCCGCGGCGACCTGCGGGGTGGAGTCGAGACGCTACTCAGTCTCGCGGCGACCCTGGCCGGTCTGGGCCGAGACGAGCTCTCGGTCACGCTCGACGCGATCCACCGCAGGCTGGGGGCTGACGGCGGCATGATCGACGACCCGATGCTGCTCGGCCGGCTCGAGCCGCTCGTCTCGCTCGCGCGGACGCGACTCGGCCCCGAGCGTGTTGCGCAGCTCGAGGCCGAGATCGGCGCGCCTTCCCTCGAGCTGGCCCTCGAACTGCTCGACGCGACCTAGGATTGAATTCGTGGACCGGGCCGAGTTGCAGGCGGTGCAATCGCCGCTCAAGGAGCGTTACCGCGAGGAGCCCGTCGCCGCATTCGTCACCCTGCGCGCGGATGGAAAGCTGGACAAGGAGCAGATCGCGTGCTCGGTTCGAACCGGCCGTGCGCTCGTCGAGGCCGGTCTGCATCCCGCGACCGGCGGCTCCGGTGCGCTCGCCTGCTCGGGCGACATGCTGCTCGAGGCCCTCGTCGCCTGCGCAGGGGTCACGCTCCGCTCGGTGGCGACGTCGATGGAGCTCGATGTCAGCGGCGAGATCCACGCCGAGGGCGACCTCGACTTCCGCGGCACGCTCGGGGTCGACCGCGAAGCGCCGGTCGGCTTCACCGCGATCCGCCTCCGCTTCGATCTCGCATCGGACGAGCCGGAGGAGAGGCTCGCGAAGCTGCTCGAGCTGACCGAGCGCTACTGCGTCGTCGCCCAGACGCTCGCGGGCGGCGTCCCGCTCGAGTTCGCTTACTCGATCTCGTAGGCCATCAGGATTGCGTCGACGAACTCGCCGCCGCGGCGGTAGTGCCCCTTGCGGTAGCCCTCGCGCTGGAAGCCGAACGCGTCGTAGAGGGCCATCGCGGCTTCGTTCCACGGAAAGACGTGCAGCTCGAGCTTGCGGACGCCGGCCTCGCGCGCCCAGTCGGTCGCGGCGCGCAGGAGCGCCGTCCCGACGCCCTGTCTGCGCGCGTCGAGCGCAACCATCAGCCCGACGTCGGCGACGTGCGTGCTCGCAGGATGCGGGTCGCGGCCGACCGAGAGCCGCCCGACGAGCGTTCCATCCTCGCGCTCGGCGACGAAGACCGCCGCGTGCGGGTAGCGCCGAAGCGCCTTGAGAAAGCGGCGCTCGTCGCCCGCGCTCCGCCACTCGCCGGCGACGCTGATCAGCCAGCCTTCGGGCTCCGCGCTGACATCGTCGGCCAGTCTTGTGAGCTGCTCGGCGTCCGACGGGTCGGCATGACGGATCACGAAGTCCATCAGGCAACCACTACCGAAGCGCCGCCGCGCCGTGGGTCACCTGCCGCCGCGAGCGAGCCGTCTTCGCGGATCTCGACCGCGGAGACGCCGCCGAAGAACAGGTTCCGCTCACCCCAGCGGACGACCGGGAGACCGGCGGCCTCGAGCTCGTCGCCGGCAGCCGGATCCTCGCAGTGGACGATGCCCTCCGCGGCGTGCATGCGCGGCGCCTCGACCGCCTCCTCCACCCCGAGGCCGCGCCCGGCGACGTTCGCGACGACCTGGAAGATCGCGCCGTGGAGCCGGCGGCTGCCCGCCGAGCCGAGCACGAGCCGGGGCCGCCCGGCCTGCTCATAGAGCGACGGCGCCATGAGCGACGTGAGCCGCTCGCCGGGGTGCTCGCCTCCCGTCAGGTGGCTCTCGCCCAGCATGTTGTTCAGGTGGATGCCGGTGCCGGGCACGACGATGCCGCTCGAAGAGCCGAGCGAACACGACAGGGCCGCGGCGTTCCCGTCGCCGTCGACCACGCTGATGTGCGTCGTTCCGCCGGCGGCTTCGGCCTCCTGCGCCTGCATGGCCCTGGCGACCGCGAGCGCCGTCGGCTCGGCGTCGCCGAGCGCCTCGAGACCGACGGCGAGCAGGCGGCCGCCGCTCGAGGGCGGCGGGTTCGTCCTGAGCACACCGCCGCGGTAGGACACCTCGAGCGGCTCGCGCTCGATCACCCTGTAGCCCGCGAGGTCGTCGAGCGTGACCGGGACGTGTGCCGCGATCCGCTCGGCCAGCTCGCCGCGGTAGATGCAGTCCGGGCCTTCGAGTGCGAGGCGGTCGAGCGTGTCCGCGAGCTCGGGGATCGCGAAGCGCTCTCCCACGTCGAGCGCGCGCCCGGGGCCGTAGAGCGCGTCTCCTTCCGGCGAGTGGCGCAGCAAGGCGTCGAGGATCTCGTGGAGATACGCCCGCGGCTCGTCGAGCACGACCCCGTCGCGCGCAACACCGGCGGCCGGCGCGAGCAGCTCCGGCCACGGCAGCGAGCCCCAACGGCCGTGAGCTTCCCAGAGCCCGGCGCCGGTTCCCGGCACTGCGACCGACGCGGGACCGGTGAAGAAGATCTGCTGCGTCCCGCCGAAGTCCACGACGAGCTCGACGAGCTCCTCCGCCGCACCCGCCCCTTGCGGCACCGCGACGAAGAAGTCGAGGAGGTGCGGATGTGCGTCGCCGGCGAGGTGGACGAGCAGGAAACCTCCACCCCCGAGGCCGGTGAGCGGACTCTCGCAGACCCACGAGACCGCGGCCGCCGCGATGCACGCGTCCACCGCGTTGCCGCCCCCGCGCAGGACGTCGGCGCCCGCTTCGGCGGTGAGTGGATGACCCGCTGCGACCGCACCCTTCATGGACCGAGCGTACGCTGCGGGAGTGACCGACGCGTCCCTCGCGTCGGCGGAACGCGCGCCGTGGCGACTCCGGCTGCCGGTCGTGGGCGAAGCGGCGCTCTGCACCGGGCTCTCGATCGTCGCCGCCTCGCTGCTCGTGTCGCTCTTCCTCACGCACGGCTTCACGCTTTGGGACAACGTCTGGTGGGCGGGCCGCTACGCGTTCCTCGACTACAGCGTCCCGCGCGCCGGAGTTGTGGCTAGTCGACCTCGCGAGCGAGCTCGTCGAGCGGCTTGCGGTCGGCGCGCGCCGACCACTCTTCGGCGCTTCTCGCAGCCACGTCCCGCGGGCGAGTCGGATAGCCGAAGGAGAGGATCGCGCGCACCTCGCCGCCGCAGATCGCCGCCGCCGCGACGGCGTCGCGCACGCCGTTGGGGCACGAGACGACGCCGTCGCCCCACGCCGCGAGCATCATGTTCTGCGCGCAGCGGCCGGCGTCGAAGCCGCTCGCCTCGCCGACGATCGCGACGACGAGAGCGGCGTCGCGCACGTTCTCCGGGGCATACACCGCCTCCGCCAGGTTGTCCCGCGCCTCGCCGGAGACGACGGCGAACTCCCAGCGCTGCCGGTTCTTCGAGCTGCCCGCGAGGCGGCCGGCGTCGAGAATTCGCCGCCGCACGTCGGCGGGAATCGGCGCATCCGCCGCGTAGGCGCGCTCGTCTCGCTTCGAGGCGATGGCGAGATACGGCTCCACCGCCGGTCTGCCCGGGTCAGTTCTTCAGGAACGATGGAACGTCGAGATCGCCGCCACCCTCGCTCGGCGGGCGGCGCGGCGCCATCGGCGGCCTGTCGAAGTCGCCTCGAGAGCGGCGCCCGCGGCCGCCGAACCCGGTGGCGACGACGGTCACCCAGACCTGTCCCGTGAGCCGATCGTCGACGGTCGCTCCGAAGATGATGTTCGTGTCGTCGGTCGCGGCGGCGCGGATCACCTCGGCGGCATCGTTCACCTCGACGAGCGTCAGGTCCTCGCCTCCGGCGATCGAGAGGAGGATGCCCCGCGCGCCGGTGATCTCGGCGTCGATCAGCGGCGAGCGCAGCGCCCGCTCGGCGGCTTCTCTCGCGCGACCGTCGCCGGTCGACGACGAGAAGCCGATGCCCATGAGTGCCGTGTCCGAGTCGGACATGATCGTGCGCACGTCGGCGAAGTCGAGGTTGATCAGTCCGGGCATCGTGATCAGGTCGCAGATGCCCTGGACGCCTTGGCGGAGGACGTCGTCGGCGACCTTGAACGCGTCGAGCATCGACGTCGAGCGCTCGAGCACCTCGAGCAGGCGGTCGTTCGGGATCACGATCGTCGTGTCGCAGGCGACGCGAAGCGACGCCACTCCCTGCTCCGCCTGGCTCTTCCGCTTCGTGCCCTCGAAGCGGAACGGCGTCGTGACGATGCCGACGGTGAGCGCGCCGAGCTCGCGTGCGATCTTGGCGACGATCGGCGCGGCGCCGGAGCCCGTTCCTCCACCCTCGCCGGCCGCGACGAAGACCATGTCCGCGCCCCGAAGCTCCTGCCTCAGCTCGTCGTACGCCTCGTCGGCGGCGCGGCGCCCGACGTCGGGGTCGGCGCCGGAGCCGAGGCCCTGCGTGAGCTCGCGGCCGATGTGGATCTTGACCGGCGCGTCACTCGTCTGCAGGGATTGGATGTCGGTGTTGACTGCGATGAACTCGACCTGGCTGATCCCGGCGTCGATCATGCGGTTGACGGCGTTGAGGCCCGCTCCGCCGACGCCGACGACCTTGATCACCGCGAGGTAGGCGCCCGTATCGGCGCTTCCCCGGTGCAGCCGCGCCGGTGACTCGGGCAGCGGCTCCATGTAGCGCGAGACCGGCGGCAGATCGGCCGGCCTCAGCTCCGGCGGCGGAGGCGGCGGCAACGGATCCGGGGCGGGTGTCGGAGCCGGCGGCTGCGGATCCGGGGTCGGCGGTCCGGGCGAAGGCTCCGGCGTGGGAGTCGGTGGCGGCGGCGTTTCGACACCGGCCTCCTCCTCCCAGCTCGGGACGTGCTCGACCGTTCGCTCGTCGGGCTCGTGGAGAGCGTCGGGCTGAGCGACCGTCGCGACGTCTTCGGGCACCTGCTGCTGCTCGGCCTCTCCGCCCTGCTCCGCCTGCCTCTGCGCCGCTTCGGTTGCGCGGAAGAGCTCCGCGAGCGGCCCTTCACGCATGCTTGCGCGCCGACGCGCCATCGAGCACCTCCTTCGCCAGATCACGGTACATCCCGGCGGCCTCGCCGCTCGGGTCGTAGTTGAAGATCGACTGCCCCTTCACCGGAGCCTCCGCGTAGCGCACGGTCTTGCGGATCTTCGTGTTGAGAACGAGGTCGCCGAAGTTCTCCTTCAGGATGTCGACGGCCTCGCGCGAATGGAGGAGGCGCCGATCGAACATCGTCGCCAGGATGCCCTGAATCCCGACGTTCGGGTTCAGATTCTCGCGGATCATCGAGAGCGTGTTCTCCAGCTGGACGAGCCCGCGCAGCGAGAGGTACTCGCACTGGACGGGAACGATCACGCCGTCGGATGCAACCAGCGCGTTGATGGTGAGCAGGCCGAGCGACGGCGGCGTGTCGATGAGGACGAAGTCGTAGTTCTCGCGCACGGGAGCGAGCGCCTTCTCGAGCGCGCGCTCACGGCCGATCATCGAGGCGAGTGCGAGCTCGGCGCCGGCGAGGTCGATCGAGGAGACGGCGACGTCGAGCTCGTTCGAGCGCACGATCTCGGAGATCGGCAGCCGATGGACGAGGACGTCGAACATCGAGCGGTCGATCTCGTCGGGATTCCAGCCTTGCGACATCGTGAGGTTGCCCTGCGGGTCGAGATCGACCGCCAGGACGCGCATCCCCTGCTCGACGAGCGCCACGCCGAGGTTGAGCGTGGTCGTCGTCTTTGCGACGCCCCCCTTCTGGTTCGCGAACGCGATGACGCGGGCCATCGCCGGACCGCTATCGGCCGCCCGCGCGTGCGGACGCGCTAGTAACCGCGTGAGCGCCATCCCGGCTGACCTTTCGCATCGCCACAGCCGACTCCTGCATCTTGGTTAGTTTCCCCCGAGGTGAAACCAAGCTGATGGAGCGGAAATGGCGCGTCCTCATCGTCGTGTGTGTCGCTGTGTTCATGCTGCTCCTCGACATCACGGTAGTCAACGTCGCGCTCCCGAACATCGAAAAGGAGCTGCACACCTCCTTCACCGATCTGCAGTGGGTCGTGGACGCGTACGCGCTCACCCTCGCCGCGACGATGCTCAACGCCGGCTCGCTCGGCGACCTCCTCGGCCGCAAGCGGGTCTTTCTCGTCGCAATCGCGATGTTCACGGTCGCGTCCGCGTTGTGCGGCGCCGCGCAGTCGCCGCTCTGGCTGATCCTCGCGCGCGGCGCGCAGGGAATCGGCGGCGCCGGGATGTTCGCGGTCTCGCTCGCGATCATCTCCCAGGAGTTCCACGGAAAGGAGCGCGGGACCGCCTTCGGGATCTGGGGCGCGACGGTCGGATTGGCGGTGGCGATCGGCCCGCTCGTCGGCGGCGCGCTGACCACCTACGTCGGCTGGCGCTGGATCTTCTTCGTCAACCTGCCGATCGGCGCGGCGTGCATCGCCGGCGGGCTGCGTGAGTTGCACGAGACGCGCGACGAGGGACGCGGCGGCCTGGACATCCCCGGGCTCGTCACTCTGACAGCCGGCCTGTTCGCCCTCATCCTCGGCATCCTGCGCGGCAACGACTGGGGGTGGTCGAGCGGCCGCGTGATCGGCCTCTTCGCCGCCGGAGCGGCCCTGCTGGTGGCCTTCGGGGCCGTCGAACTGCGGCAGGCGTCGCCGATGTTCGATCTCCGCCTGTTCCGGGTGCCGACGTTCACCGGCGCCCAGATCACGGCGTTCTCGATCTCGTCCGGGATGTTCGCGCAGTTCCTGTATCTGGCGCTCTACCTGGAGAGCGCGCTCGGCCATTCCG
The DNA here is from genome assembly GCA_035310545.1 of Gaiellaceae bacterium. Classification (GTDB taxonomy): domain Bacteria; phylum Actinomycetota; class Thermoleophilia; order Gaiellales; family Gaiellaceae; genus Palsa-739. The sequence continues at coordinate 11,989 of DATGEB010000061.1, read as the reverse complement.
CCGTCTGGGCGGGAGTCCGCTTCCTGCCGCTCTCGCTCGTCTCCTTCGTGGTCGCGCCGCTCGCCGGAAGGCTGTCCGCTCGGGTTCCCGTGCGCTTCCTGCTCGGCGGCGGGCTCGCGACCGTCGGCCTTTCGCTCCTGCTGATGTGGGACATCAAGCTCGACTCGGGCTGGACGACCCTCCTCCCCGGCTTCATCGTCGGCGGCATCGGCATCGGCCTCGTCAACGCGCCGCTCGCCTCGACTGCGGTCAGCGTCGTCGAGCCGCGCCGGGCGGGGATGGCCTCGGGCATCAACAACACGTTCCGCCAGATCGGGATCGCGACCGGCATCGCGGCGCTCGGCGCGATCTTCCAGAACCGGATCACGTCGCACCTCGCGTCGAGCGGCGTGCCGTCGCATTTCATACATCCCTGGTCGCAGGCGATCGCATCCGGCTCGCTGCAGCCGCCGCCGGGCGTCACCGTGGCGCCCGGCGCGATCCTCGACGCCCGGTCCGCGTTCATCAGCGGCCTGAACGAGATCCTCCTCGTGGCGTCGTTTGTTCTCTTCGCCGGCGCGGTGCTCGCGTTCCTGCTCGTGCGGAGCAAGGACTTCGTCGCGAGCGGGCCGGTGCTCGAAGGCGGCTAGAGCACGGCCCGGGAGAGGCCAGGGTGGACGCGGATCGCGAGCCGCCACGTCGCGATGAGGAGGATCACGGCGGCGCCCGTCACGATCACGAGCGCCTGTGCAGCGACCGAGAAGGCGACGGCGTCAGCCGTGTGCACTCCGCCGAGAACGAGGATCGCAGCGCCCGCTCCAGCCTGTGTCGCGGCGCCCGCTGGAGCGATCGGCAGCGCGGCCGACGCCGCGGAGGCGACGAGGAACGCGAGTGCGAGCACGAACGAGCCCGGCATCGACAGGGCGTTGAGCAGAAGGAAGACGGCGACCGCCCGCAGGCTCCACGAGGCCGAGATCAGCAGCCAGGCGACCCAGGCCTCCTTTGTGCAGTGCGTATGCTCGGCGACGCAGCGGCCAAAGCGCCAGCGGGCGACGAACGGCACCCGGGCGATGCGCGGCAGGAAGGCGACGATGCCGGCCGCGGCGACTCCGGCCGCGGCGACGACGGCGAAGGCGGCTTGCGTCGTCCAGTGACTCGAGCCGGCGGCCGCGACCGAGGCCATCGGCGTCAGGGCCGCGTTGTCGAGCATGCCGAGGACGATCAGGCTGAGACCGAGCGCTCCGATCCCGGTCTTCGCGCCGGGGTAGCGCTTCACGACTGCGATGCGAAGCGCGTCGTCCACGCGACCGGGGAGAGCGATACCGCCGACGCACGCTGCGCCGCCCGCGAACGCGAGCGCGTCGACCGTGGGCCGCTCGCTCGCGCGGAAGAGTCGCTGCCAGCCCCACGCCTTGAATGCGGCGGCGGCGAGGAAGAGGAGCGCGGCGCCCGACACGAGGACCGGGTCGGCGTGACGGATCGGCCAGCCGCTGCCGATGAAATGACGGGCGCTGAAGAAGGCGACGGCTAGCAGCGCGAGGCCGAAGCCGCCGTTCAGCAGAAGCCTGACCTTTCGATTGGGGAGAAGCCGCATCACCGCAGTCGCAGCGGCATCGGCGGGGAGAGGGCGAAGCTTGGTCACTCGATCGGGGCCGGCCGCGAGTCGGGCACGGTAGCCGGGCTCTGTGAGGGCGGTGTAAGTCCGGCGATCACCCGCCGCCGACCTTTCCCGTGCCGAGGTCGAGCGTGAGTATCCGGCCCGCTGGAGTTCGTAGTCGAAGGCTCGCCCTCAGCGCCGACGCCTCGACCTCGGCGCCGAGCGGGGCCGCCGAGATCGTGAGAGCCCCGGTTCGACCGGCGTCGACGGACCGCACTGTCTGCTTCCCCGCCGCGAGGTCTTGCCGGACGATCACGACGCGTCCGATCGACGGCTCGTTGCCGGCCGCTCCGGCGTAGACGGCGACGAGCGTTCTGCCGTCGCTCACGAGCCAGCCGTTCTGCGGCTGCAAGACGGACGGCGCAATCGGCACCGGCGCGTCACCCCCGAGCATCTGGGCCCGAATCCCGTGCGGCGCGGATGACGGAACCGGAGCCTGTGCCGTGTTCGAGTCGGTCGTGGCGATGGACCTCAACCGGTCGAGAGCGGCCGCTTTCTGGGTGGAGGACGAGACCGGCCCGCCGATCGCGTCGGCGAGCGCGAAGCCGCCGCCCGCGGCAGCCGCGAGACCGCCAACCGTCACCGCGGCGACCTTCGCGCTCAGCAGCCGAAACACACGAGCTCCGACTCGACCAGGCCGCTGTTCAGCGTGTTCATCGTGTTCCACGACGCAGCAGGCGTCAGCCCGACACCGGTGGCCGCCGTGACGCCGAGGAAGAGGTAGCCGCCCTTCGTGTTGGCGTTCCACCACTTCCGCACGACGGTCCATTGGTTCGCGTTCGCCGTGTAGTAGATCTCGGGCAGCGGCACAGCGAGCCCGCCGTACGACGCATAGGCGACGTCGCTCACGCGCCAGCCGTTGTTGCAGGGACCGTCGGAACTTCCGCTCTGCGGGCAGCCGTCGGCGGAGCCGAAGTCGAAGTACACGGCCCAGCCCTGCGCCTGGTCACCGCTCACGAGTTGCCTCGTAACCGGCGCCGACTCCCAGCTCGGCTCCATGTCGGACGCAGCGTCCGACGTCTGGCTCGTGTAGCCGCTCGACACCTGGTAGTCGTGCAGATCCTCGGAGGTCGCCGACTGCTGGTAGCCGGCATTCCAGGCGTCCGTGCCCGACATGCCCGAGGCGACGAGGTGGTAGTTGCTGTTCCCGTATGCGATGTCCACGGAGCCGCGGACGTGGCAGTTGTGGTACCCGTCGGCCGCACGCTTCAGCGCGGCGAGGATGTCGGCGTTGGAGAACCGCGTGTTGCTGAAGTCGACCGCGCCCCAGGTGCTCGAGTCGAGCTTCCGAGCCGCTCCGAAGTCGAGCAGCAGCACCCGGAGCGTTCCGCCCGGCTGCTTCTGCGCGAAGCCGCATCCACGCGAGTAGGCGTACGACTCGAGGTCGCCTGCCGAGCTGCCGTACATGTACCACGCGGTCACCGGATTCGGCGTTGCCGCGGCGACGCCCGCCGACGACGCGAGACCAACCGCCGCGACGAGGATGGACACGGCGAGTCTCACGGGCATCTCCCCGCGAGGTCCGCCGCCGCGTCACGCGCTCGCGGGTCGCGCTCTCGCTCGGCCCACTCGGTCGCCTCGCGCACGAGCTCCCGAAGCTCGGCGATGACCGAAGGCACCGCGGCACCCTCGCTTTCGAGCGCTTCGATCCGCTCCAGCCGTGCCAGCACTGCTCGCGCCTCCTCCATGTCTCGAAGGTAGACCGCAAGTCGTGACGTGTCTGTCGCAGCTAGCTGGCGCGCTGCTGGAGACTTGCGACCGCACCCGTGACGCCGAGGAGCGCCTCGTCGAGGTCGCGCACGAGAGCCAACCGGTCGCCGTGAAGGAGAACGGCGACGAGAAGGCGCCGGAGCAGCTCGCACGTCGGCGCCCGTAGCTTCGCGGCGAGGTCAGAGCGTTCCAGCGGAGTCGCGCCGAGCAAGGCCGCGCCGCGCATGGCGGCAGCCCACGTCCCGTCTCCTTCGCCTAGCGCCGCCTCGAGGGCGTGCCGGAGCTGCTCGCCGCGGAACGGCTCCGACTGGAAGAGCGCGAGCTCCCAGCGGTCGAGCGCATCGCCGAGCCGCGCGTCGTCGTCGGCGACGCCGAGGCGGACGCGTACATCGCTCGCAACCGAGGCGCGGAACGGATCGAGCCGCGTCGGCTCGCCCGGAGGCGCGGTCGCCGCGATCGGCAGGACCGGCCGCACGCCGTACGGGCGCCAGTCGAGCCGCTCGAAGAGAACGGGCCCGGCGGCGACCGGCGCCGACGTGGCGAGACGGATCGCCGTGACCGCGTCCGCCAGCTCGCCGGGCGCGTCGGGCACCTCGTCCAGCCCGCTCGAGAGCGAGCGCTCGAGCTCGAGCACACAGATCCGGTCCGGCTCGCGGCCGAAGTCGCGCGGGAGCAGACCTGCCGCTTCCGGCCACATCGCGGCGAGCTCTCCTGTCGCGGCCACGCGCACGCGGATCCCGTCGCCGAGCTCGATCTGCGTCCCGACCGAGAGGCCGATGAGCGGCGCGACGGCGCCGTAGGAGTGACCCTCGCCGAAGAGCGATGCCTCGAGCTCCTCGTACGCGCGCGCGTAGGCCGAATCGTCCCAGTCGAAGCCGCCGCAGCCTTCCGCCGTACGGACGAGGAGCGGCACGAGCACGCTGCGGTAGACCGCGCGCGCTTCGTCCCTGGTCTCCCCCTCGTGGGCGTGCGCGAAGATCCGCGCCGCCGGCTCGCGCAGCAGATCGGCGACGGCATCCTGGACGTCGACCCGCGTGAAGAGACGCTCGGCTCGAGCCTCGACGAAGCCGCGCACGAGCGGGCGGTACTCGTAGAGCGTCGGGCGTCCGTACGAGCCGTGCTCCTCGAAGGCGAACGGGAGGTCGGCGCCGTCCTCGAGCTCGCGGGTGAAGACCGCGAAGGCGCCGAGACAGAAGCGGCGGAGCGTGTCGTAGAGGTGCGGCGCGCGCATCCGGCTCTCCTACGACGGCGGCGCTCGGCCTCCTACCTGGCAGGCGGGACACCAGTACGCCGTGCGTGCGTGGTCCCCCTGCGGCGCGGAGCGGACGATGCCCCCGCAGCGGCGGCACGGCCGGCCGGCACGCCGGTAGACCTGTCGCGGCGGCCGCCGAGCTTCGAGGGCCCTGCGCATCAGCCGGCGCGCCGCTTCGAGCACCGAGCGCAGCTCCTCGTCCCCGACCTCGGACACGCGGCGCCACGGCGAGACGCGCGCCTCCCAGAGCGCCTCGGCCCGCCAGAGGTTGCCGATGCCCGCCACGAGGCGCTGGTCGAGGAGGGCGTCGCCGACCTCCCGCTCCGGCGCCGTCCCCAGCCGAGCGAGCATCGTCTCGACGTCGGGCGGCTCGCCGAGGATGTCGGGGCCCAGGCGGTTCAGCCGGGCGCCGGCGGCCCTGCCGACGGCGCTTCCGGCTTCGAGCCGCGGCGCACCACGCGCCTCGACGAGCTCGAGCTCCGCCCCGCTCCAGAGCACGGCCTCGTACTCGTTGCCGCGCAGCACGAGCCACGGTCTTCCGACGTACGCCGTCCCGCGCCGCTCGAGCCGCCAGCGGCCCTTCATCCGGAGGTGGCTGCGGAGGACGAGCCCGCCGTCGAAGTGGAGCAGGAGGTTCTTCCCGATCGCCTCCACCCCATCGAGCCGCCGGCCGTCGAGCCGCTCGGCGAGACCCTTCACCGCGGCACGCGGATGCGGCGCCTCCACCTCCACGTGCTGGCCGACGAGTGCCTGCAGCCGCCGGGCTGCGCGGTGAAGCGAATCCCCTTCCGGCATTGCGGGAAGCCTACGATTGGATCGTGCCCAGGCCGTTCATCGGAGTCCGCTGGTGGCTCGGAGTCGCGTTCGCGGTCGTCGCGGCGACGTCGACCGCGATCGTGGTCGCGCAGTTCTCGGATCGTTCCGAGGCCGCGTTCCGCCGTCACGGCGAACGGCAGACGCTCGCCGACGTGCAGACGGCGGCGCGGAGAGGGGTCACGCCCACGACGCTCGCGAGCGTGGCCGGCAAGCTGCAGGGCAACGTCCACCTCAGGCTTTTCGGCGTGCCGGGCGCGGAGACCGCGACTGCGCCGCCGGGCCTCGAGCGCGAGGCTGTGAATACCGCGCGCACCGGGGAGCAGTTCGTCCAGGGAACCTCCGACGGGGAAGTGTTCGTCGCCGCGATCCCGTACCGCGGCGGGGTGCTCGTGGCGATCAGCCGGCAGCCGGCGACGGCCGAGGCGATCGACACCGTCAACGGCGAGGCGCTCCGCGCGGGTGTCATCGCAGGCGTGATCGGCGTCATCGTCGGGCTCCTGTTCGCCCAGCTCATCGCGCTGCGCCTGCGTCGCCTGAGCGCGGCGACGGAGGCGCTCGCCCACGGCGACTTCGAGACGCCGCTGCGGTACCACTTCCGCGACGAGTTCGGCCTGCTCGTCCAGAACTTCGACCGGATGCGCCGCCAGCTGCGCCGCTCGTTCCGGCGCATCGAGGCCGAGCGTGACCGTCTGCGCCTCCTCCTCGAGCGGTTGCACGAAGGTGTGCTCACGATCGACCAGGATCTCGTCGTCCACTTCGCGAACACCGAGGCGCGTCGGCTGCTCGGCGGCCGCCTCCGCGAGGGCGACGAGCTGCCGGAGCCGTGGCCGGGCTTCGAGCTCCGCGACTTCGCGCACCGGCTGTTCGACGAGCGCGCCACCGTGACGCAGGTGCACGTGACTCCGGACGAGCAGCATGCATACGGCGTCACCGGCATCCCGTCCCAGCCCGAGACGGACTGGGCGCTCCTCGTCGTCGACGACCTGACCGAGCAGGAGCGGCGCGAGCTCGCCGAGCGGGAGTTCGTCTCGAACGCGGCGCACGAGCTGCGCACGCCGCTGACGACGATCATCGGCGCCGTCGAGGTTCTGCAGGCCGGCGCCAAGGAGGATCCTGCGGAGCGCGACCGCTTCCTCGCCCACATCGAGCGCGAGTCGGGCCGGCTCGCGCGGCTCGCGCGCGCGATGCTCACACTCGCGCGCGCCCACTCGGGACAGGAGGTGCCGCGCGTGGAGGCGGTCGAGCTCGCTCCCCTCCTCCGCGAGGTCGCGGCCGGGCTGCAGCCGCACGCGGGGGTCGCCGTCGAGGTGGAGGTGGCCGACGGGCTCGCGGTCGAGGCCAACCGCGACCTGCTCGAGCAGGCGCTGCGCAACCTCGGCGAGAACGCCGCGAAGCACACGGCACGCGGCTCGGTTGCGCTCCGAGCGTACGGCGACGCGGGCACCGTCACCATCGAGGTGGAGGACTCCGGGCCGGGGATCAGGCCCGAGGTGCAGCGCCATGTCTTCGACCGCTTCTACCGCGGCGAGCGCGACGCGCACGGCTTCGGGCTCGGCCTCGCGATCGTGCGGGAGTCCGTACGGACGCTCGGAGGCCGCATCGAGCTCGACTCCTCACCCGGCGAGGGCACCGTCTTCCGCATCCTCCTCACCCCGGCGCGCGTTCGGGAGGAGGTGACGGCGGCGTGAGCGACACGATCCTGCTCGTGGACGACGACGCCGGCGTGCGCGACGTCGTCGCGTTCACGCTCCGGCGCGAGGGCTTCGACGTGGACGAGGAGCGGGACGGGCCGACCGCGCTCGAGTCCGGACGCTCTGGCCGCTACTCGCTCGTCGTGCTCGACGTGATGCTGCCCGGCCTCTCGGGCGTCGAGGTCTGCCGCGCGCTGCGCGCGGAGAGCGACGTCCCGATCCTGATGCTGACGGCTCGGGACGCCGAGGCCGACCGCGTGCTGGGGCTCGAGATCGGCGCCGACGACTATGTGACGAAGCCGTTCTCGAGCGCGGAGCTGCTCAGCCGGGTCCGCGCCATCCTCCGGCGCCGCGAGCTCGACCGCGCCGGCAGCGGCGCGACCGTGCGGAAGCTCGGCGGCCTCCAGATCGACCTGGGCCGGCACGAGGTTCTTGTCGACGGCGAGCGCGTCCATCTCACGCTCTCGGAGTTCAAGGTGCTCTCGCTCCTCGCCGAGCAGCCCGACGCCGTCGTCTCGCGCCGCGAGCTCATGCAGCACCTCTGGGCGAGCGAGCACGTCGGAGACGAGCACGCGTGCGAGGTGCACATCTCGAATCTCCGCCGCAAGATCGAGCGCGACCCCACGCAGCCGGAGCGGCTCGTCACCGTTCGTGGCTCGGGGTACAAGCTCGTCGCGGCCTAGCCTTGCTCGACGAGCCAGCCGAGCCGGCCCGGAAAGAGGCGTCCCTCTCGCAGACACGCGACCGCTTAGCCGCAGGCTTTCCCGCTCCCCGGCGCGCGCCGCAGGCGCCCGCCGCGGCGGGCAACAAAGGTCTCAGCACGGAGGCGCGGAAGACCGCGCGCTCTTCCGCGCCGGAGTTTCCTCACCCCGCGTGAAGAGCGAAGCTCTTCACGCGCGCAAGACGGCTCGGCGCGGGCCGGCGAGGAAGCCAGCCTCCACGAGCAGCGGCATGGCGAGCGTCTCCGCGACGGGATCGCCGTCGAAGCGCTCGACGGCGAGTCGCTTCGCGCCGCCGCGCTTGACGAAGCCGACGAGCGCGGCGAGCGCCGGGCGCAGCCAGTCCTCCTCGGGCTCGCGGAGCGGGACGAGGGAGCGGCCGCCGCGCTCGACGAAGAGGGCGGGCTCGCCGCCGAGCAGGACGACGTGCGCTCCTGCGACCCGCGCGGCCCGCGCGCCCGCCCGCTTCGGCCACGGGAGGACGGCGCCGTACGGCTGCGCCGGGTCGGCCGCGGCGAGGACCAGCGGCTCCGGCTCGTCGTCCTCGCGCTGCCGCAGCTCTCGCAGCCGCTCGACCGCGCCGCCGAGCGCGAACTGCGCTCCGCCGAGGCCCTCGACGAAGTAGCCGCGACGGCAGGAGCCGAGCGTCTCGAGCGCGCGAAGCTCGCCGTAGACCGCCGCATAGCCGCCGGGAATCCCCTCGGCGCGCACGGCGTCGCGCGTCACGACGCCGTGCCGCTCGAGCAGGAGCTCGGCCAACGCACGGCGATCCGGATCGCCGGCGAACAGACCAGCGCCGAGCGACCAGCGTCCCTGCGTCGCGGTGGTTTGCTGCGCCCTGGCGCGGGAGAAACGCCTGACGCGCCGATCCGGGCGGGGTGGCTGGTATCGCCGCTGTGCCCGGAGCGGCGCCCAGGAGTCGTTCGTCACCTCTCCGCTCCAGACGAGATCCCACAGGGCCGGCAGCGCGGTCTCGGCCTCGAGCTCGGTCGCGGCGAGCAGGCCGTCCCAGAACAGCGCGCCGCCGGCGAGCGCGGTGCGGATCGAATCGTGGGCTTCGCCCTCGGGCGCGGTCGCAGCCGAGGGAGCCCCGAGCAGCGACGCGTCGTCGCGGAAGAAGAGTGCGACGCGATCGAGGCCGGCACCGACCCAGACGAGCTCTCCCGACGCGCAGAGCTGGTCGAGCTGCTCCGGCCGGTATCCGGGAATGCGCCTCGGCAGCACCTCCGCTTCCCAGAGCGCGACCGGCAGCGCGAGCGCCTGCAGGGGGATGAGCGCCTCGCGCAGCGACGCGCGGCGGTCGATGCCGTGCCAGCTCGGCAGGAAGCGCCCGAGCGCGACCTCCTCCACCGGCTCGACCTCGCGACGCAGCGCGGCGAGCGACGCGCGGCGCAGGCGCCGCAGCACCTCCGGGTCGCACCACTCGCGCTCCGTCCCACCGGGGCGGAGCTCGCCGCGGACGAGCTTCTCCTCGCGCTCGAGACCGCGAAGCTCCTCCTCGACGTCGACGCCGAACCACGCCGACGCATCGGCGGTCGTGAACGGGCCGCGCCCCCGCGCGAACCGTGCGACGAGCGACCGCAGCGCATCCTCCACCGGCTCGAGGAACACGGACGGGAGCCCCGACGGCGGCACGACGCCGAGCGCGTCGCGATAGCGGCCCGCATCCTCGGCCGCCGCCAGGGCCTCACCGAACCTAAAGGCGCGGCGTTCGCGCACGAGGGTCTCCGCGAATCCTGCGTCGTAGTCGATCTGGTGCCCCCGGAGCCGCAGCAGATCGTGGAGCTCGTCCGCGTTGCGCGGCTTCGGCCGCAGGGACGCCTCCACCTCGCCGAGCGCCGCAGGATCGATCAGCTCGCGCAGCTCCTCCTGGCCGAGCAGCTCCCGAAGCAGGTCGCGATCGAGCGAGAGCGCCTGCGCACGCCGCTCCGCCGGCGGCGTGTCGTCCTCGTACATGTAGGTGGCGATGTAGTCGAAGAGGAGCGACGACGCGAAGGGCGACGCGGACGGAGTCTCGACGTCGACGAGGTCGATCTCGCGAGCCCGCACCCGGCGTAGCAGGAGCTTCAGCGCGGGCAGGTCGAACACGTCCTGCAGGCACTCGCGATAGGTCTCGAGCACGATCGGGAAGCTCGAGTACTTCCGCGCGACCTGGAGCAGGCCCTGCGCCTTGAGCCGCTGCTGCCAGAGCGGAGTCCGCTCACCCGGCCGCCGGCGCGGGATCAGCAGCGCCCGTGCCGCGTTCTCGCGGAACCGCGCGCCGAAGAGAGCGGTCTGCCCCACCTCGGCGAGCACGAGATCCTCGAGCTCATCCGGGTCGAGCAGGAGGAGGTCGGTCGCGGGCGGCGAGTCGGCGTCGGGCAGGTGGAACGCGATGCCGTCGTCCGACCAGATCGACTGCACCTCGAGGCCGAGCGACTCGCGCAGCCGCGCGCCGACGGCCATCGCCCACGGCGCGTGCACGCGCGCGCCGAACGGCGTGAGGATGCAGACGCGCCAGTCGCCGATCTCGTCGCGGAAGCGCTCGACGACGACGGTGCGGTCGGACGGCACCGCGCCCGTCGCGCGTTCCTGCTCGCGGAGGAAGGCGAGGAGGTTCCGCTCGGCGAGCTCGTCGAGATCGGGCACGGTCGGCTCGCGCGCGGCGAGCAGCTCGCGGGCGAAGCGCCCGATCGCCTCGCCCAGCTCGTAGGGCCGCCCCACGCCCTCGCCCTTCCAGAACGGAACGGCTCCCGGCACGCCCGGGGCCGGCGACACGAGCACGCGATCGCGGCCGATCTCCTCGATCCGCCATGACGACGCCCCGAGCACGATCACCTGGCCGGCACGCGCCTCGTAGACCATCTCCTCGTCGAGCTCGCCGACGCGGCTCGCGGGCTCGGACCCGGCGATGAAGACGCCGAAGAGCCCGCGATCCGGGATCGTGCCGGCGTTCGTGACGGCAAGCCGCCGCGACCCGGGACGGCCGCGAACGACGCCCGCCGTCCGATCCCAGACAATGCGCGGGCGGAGCTCGGCGAACTCGTCCGACGGGTAGCGGCCCGCGAGCATGTCGAGGACGTTCTCGAGCTGCGCGCGCGAAAGGTCGGCGAACGGGTACGCGCGCCGCACGAGCTCGTGCAGGTTCGCAACCTCGATCTCCTCGTCCGCGCAGATCGCCACGATGTGCTGCGCGAGGACGTCGAGCGGGTTGCGGGGGATCTGGGTCTCCTCGATCAGCCCCGCGCGCATCCGTTGCGCGACGACCGCCGACTCGAGCAGGTCGGCGCGGAACTTCGGGAAGATGCGCCCGCGCGAGACCTCGCCGAGCGAGTGGCCGGCGCGGCCGATCCGCTGCAGCCCGCGCGCGACCGACTTGGGCGACTCGACCTGGATCACGAGGTCGACGGCTCCCATGTCGATGCCGAGCTCGAGCGACGAGGTCGCGACGAGGCACGGGATCCGGCCCGCCTTCAGGTCCTCCTCGATCTGCGTGCGCTGCTCGCGGGCGAGCGAGCCGTGATGGGCGCGGGCGATCTCGTCCTCCGCGGCCTCGTTGAGCCGCAGCGCGAGCCGCTCGGCGAGACGGCGGTTGTTGACGAAGACGATCGTCGAGCGGTGCGCCCGGACGAGCTCGACGAGCGCCGGGTAGATCGACGGCCAGATCGAGCGCGGCTCCCAGCCCTCCTCGCGTCTGTCGCCACCCGGGAGCGCCGTGAGGCGCTCGGTCTCCTGGCCGGGCGACGGCGGCTCTGCCGCCGTTGCTTCCAGCCTGGGCTCGCGCGCCGTGAGGCGCTCGGTCTCCTGGCCGGGCGACGGCGGCTCTGCCGCCGTTGCTTCCAGCCTGGGCTCGCGCATGTCCTCGACCGGGACGACGACCTCGAGGTCGAGCTCCTTCGCGACGCCCGCGTCGACCAGCTCGATCGGTCGACCTCCGGCGACGAACTTCCCGATCTCCTCCAGCGGGCGCTGCGTCGCCGAGAGCCCGATCCGCTGCGGCGGCGTGGCCGTCAGCGCCTCGAGCCGCTCGACCGAGAGCGCGAGATGGGCGCCGCGCTTCGTGCCGGCGACCGCGTGCACCTCGTCGAGGATCAGCGTGTCGACGCTCCGCAGCAGCTCCCGTGCGCGCGAGGTGAGCATGAGGAAGAGCGATTCCGGCGTGGTGATCAGGATGTCGGGCGGTTCG
>DATGEB010000060.1:0-56113 GCA_035310545.1 Gaiellaceae bacterium | reverse complement strand
GGAGTCGTCTCTAGTACGAGAGGACCGAGACGAACAGACCTCTGGTGTATCAGTCGTCGTGCCAACGGCGCTGCTGATTAGCCACGTCTGGATGGGATAACCGCTGAAAGCATCTAAGCGGGAAGCCCACCTCGAGATGAGAGCTCCCATCCCCTCGAGGGAGTAAGGGCGGTCGGAGACTACGACCTTGATAGGCGGGACGTGTAATCGCAGCAATGCGTTCAGCGGACCCGTACTAATTGCCCGAGGTCTTGATTTGAACACCGGTCAGAGTCGCTATGGAGTTTTGAAGGTGCTGTGCGGAATCGAGCGCGCCCTTGACAGTTCGGCGGTCATACCGGTAGGGAGACACCTCTTCCCATTCCGAACAGAGAAGTTAAGCCTGCCAGGGCCGATGGTACTCGGAGGGCAACCTCCCGGGAGAGTAGGTCGCCGCCGATTATTTTTTGAAAAGAGCCGCTTTTGCGGCTCTTTTCATAAGGATCAGGCCGCCGCCTCGTCGGGGTGAACCGGGTCGTGCCACGTGGGGTCGAGTGTGCGGAGTCGGCGCACTCGGTCCGCTACCGGCGGGTGCGTGTCGAACAGTCGCGCCGGCCACTCCGCCGCGAAGGGGTTGATCGTGAACAGCGGTTCCGTCGACGGGCTGCCCTTGAACTCGACGAGTTCCGCCGCCTGCTCGAGGCGCAGCAGTGCGTCCGCGAGCCCGTGCGGGGAGTCGCACAGCGTCGCCGCCAAACGATCTGCTGCGAACTCGCGCTTGGGCGACACGAGCAGATGGACGCAGGCCGCGGCCACCGGGCCGAAGACGACGAGCAACGCACGTTGGAGCCAGCCGCCGATCCGGCTCGCCTCGAGCGTCACGGCGGCCGCGACCGCAGCGGCTGTCTGAACCTGCACATCGTGCAGCCGAACGTGGGCGATCTCGTGTGCGAGCACGCCCTCGAGCTCCGCCGGCGTGCAAGCGGCGACGCACCCCGTGCTCACGGCAACGGCGGAGCTGCGAATGCCGCGCCCCGTCGAGGCTGCGATCGGCAATCCGTCGGGGATCAGGTAGAGCCGCGGCTTCGCGATGCCCGCCCTTGCGGCGAGCCGTTCGGTCGAGGAGTGGAGAAGCGGCGCCTCCCCCAGCGGGAGCTCACGGGCTCCCAGCATTCCGAGCACCACTCGGTCGAACGACCAATACGCGCCGGCGGCGACGAGGAGCGCGCAGAACACGAAGATCGAAAGACCCTGCACGCCACCGAGCAGCCAGCCGACAAGTGCGAAGGCGCCCGTGAGCGCCACCACGAGCAGCCAGGCTTTGAGGATGTTGCGGGCCGCAAGAAGCACGCCGGCGCCGCCTAGCGGTCGTTGCCGCTGTCTTCCTGCCCGTCGTCCTCGAGCAGGCCGCGCGGCGGCCAGTCTTCGTTCTGCGGCGTGTCGCACCGGCTCGAACAGTGGAGCGACGCAATGTTCTGGAGCGGCACGAGGATGTGCCCGTTGAGCTCGATGTGGGCGACCTCGTCGACGTAGCAGTACGCGGTGAGCACGCCCTCCTGATACTCGCCGCCGAAGAGCGCGACCTCGACCTGCTCGCCCTTGTACTTGCCCGTGTAGTCCTCCACCGAGCGTCAGTCTAGTGCGTGGAAAGCGCCGTTCTCGTACACGCAGCGCCAGCGGCCGCAGTTCTCGACGACCGGCAACGCCAGCCCCAGCGTGGCGGCTTGCACTCGCCGCATCGAACCGCCGTGGGTGACAACGAGGACGCTCAGGCTGTCGGGATGACGCTCGGAGATCCGCCGCAGGGCGCGCAGCATCCGCTCGGCATGCGCTTCCGTCGACTCTCCGACGAACTCGACGTGGTCGCGCTCGACGGTGGTCAGACCCTCCCAAGTTCCCCAGTCCTTCTCGCGCAGGTCGGGGTCGAGCTCGACCGGCAGCCCGACACGGCTGCCGACGATCTCTGCGGTCTCGCGTGCGCGGGAGAGGTCGCTCGAGTAGATCGCCTCGAATTCCTCCTCGGCCAGCTCGTGGGCCAGCAGCCGCGCCTGGCGCCGGCCGGAGTCGTTCAGCGGCGGGTCGGTCTGGCCCTGGAGCCGACCGTCGGCGTTCCAGTCGGTCTCGCCGTGGCGAACGAGCAGGAGTCTCGTCACGACTGACTACGCTAGCCAGCCATGGACCTCGGTCTCGCCGACAGCGTCTGTCTCATCACCGGCTCCACGGGTGGAATCGGCCTCGAGACCGCGAAGCTCCTTCGTGCCGAGGGCGCGACCGTCGTGACGACCGGCCGCAGCGGCGGCGACGTTCAGGGCGACCTCTCGGAAGCCGGCGAGCCGGAGCGTGTCGTGCGGGAGACGATCGAGCGCCACGGGAGGCTCGACGTGCTCGTGAACAACGTCGGCTACAGCGAGATCCGCAGGTTGGAGGACGTGACGGACGACGTCTGGCAGGCGTCGTTCGAGATCAACCTGATGAGCGCCGTGCGGGCTACGCGGGCAGCGTTGCCCGGGATGCGCGAGCGAGGCGCCGGCGCGATCGTCAACGTCTCCTCGACGGCGGCCAAGCGCCCGTCGACGGGCATGCCCGACTACTCCGTGATGAAGGCGGCGTTGCTTTCGTTCTCCCGGCTCGTCGCCGACCTTCACGCGAAGGACGGCGTCCGTTGCAACGCGGTCACGCCGGGCCCGACGGCGACCGGGGCGTGGCTGGGAGAGGGCGGCCTCGCGGATCAGCAGGGCGACCGGGAGGAGGTGCTTGCGAAGGTCGCTTCCGGCCGGCCGCTCGGGCGGCTTGCGGAGCCCGAGGAGATCGCCTCCGTGATCGCGTTTCTCTGCTCGCCGCGCGCGAGCTATGTCACCGGTGCCGCGTGGAGCGCCGATGGCGGCACCGTCCCGATCATCATCTAGCCGTGGACGAGGCGGACGCCATTGGGTGAGCGGCGCCGCCGTCCTCGTCCATTCCTCGCTGTCGTCGTTCGGTTGGGTGGCCGGCGGCGCAGTAGCCGTGATGCAGGCGCTGCTCGAGGTCGCCGGTGGTGAAGGGACGATCGTCATGCCTGCTCACAGCGGCGACCTGTCCGACCCGGCCACGTGGCGGAGCCCACCTGTACCCAAGGCGTGGGTAAAGACCATCCGCGCCGAGATGCCTCCGTTCGATCCGCGGCGGACGCCGACGCGAGGCATGGGAGTTGTCGCCGAGCTCTTTCGCACGTGGCCGGGCGTCCTTTGCAGCGACCATCCGCAGTTGTCCTTCGCAGCGCTGGGTCGCGAGGCGCACGCGGTCACGAGTGGCCATCGACGACCTGTTCGAAGAGCCGGCGGCGACTTCGAGCGGGAGCATCCGGTCGCCCGCGGTCGTGTCGGCTCGGCGGATACCCGACTCTTCTCACAGCGCGCAGCTGTGGACTTCGCGGTCGATTGGCTCCGCGACCACGGGCGCTAGGCTGGCGCGACGATGCCCGAGATCGCCGGACAGGTCGCGGACGGCTTCGCGGACGCGATTCGCGAGCACGAGGAGCGCTGGCTCTCGCCGCTCGCAGTGCGCTCGTACGAGACGCGCGGACGCGAGGCTCCCGAGGAGGAGTGCCGCCTGCGGACGCCGTTCCAGCGCGATCGCGACCGGATCGTCCACTCGAAGGCATTTCGCCGGCTCCGCCACAAGACGCAGGTCTTCGTCGATCCTGAAGGCGACCACTTCCGCACCCGGCTCACGCACACGCTCGAGGCGGCCGGGATCGCCCGGGGCGTCGCCCGTGCGTTGCGCCTCAACGAAGACCTGACCGAGGCGATCGCGATCGGCCACGACGTTGGGCACCCGCCGTTCGGCCATGCCGGCGAGCAGGCGCTCGACGCTCTGCTGCGCGAGCGCGGCGGCTCGGGCTTCCGCCACAACGAGCACTCGCTCCGCGTCGTCGAGCGGCTCGAGCGCGAGGGGCGCGGTCTCAACCTGACGTGGGAGGTGCGTGACGGCATCCTCAAGCACACCGGGCCCGACGAGCCGGAGACCCTCGAGGGCCGAATCGTCCGGCTCGTCGACCGCTTCGCATACATCAACCACGACATCGACGACGCCGTTCGCGCGGGCCATCTCGATGCGGCCGACCTGCCTGCAGAGTCGATCGAGCTGCTCGGCGACACCGGCTCGCACCGCATCGACACGCTCGTCCACGACGTCGTCGAGAGCTCGGCTCGCGCCGGCGACATCGTCCAGAGCGGCGAGATCGGAGACGCGATGCTCGCGCTCCGCGCCTTCATGTTCGAGTGCGTCTACCTCACGCAGGATCACGGCCCGGCAGACGTCGCCGTGCGGCGGATCTTCCAGCGGCTCGTCGACGAGCGCGGGATGGACGTCCAGGACGCGGCCGACTACCTCGCGGGGATGACCGACCGCTTCGCCCTCGCGTATGCAGCCGAGCTCGACTGATGGCGCGGATCAAGGACGAGTCGGTCGAGAGCGTCAAGACGGCGATGGAGATCCTCCCCGTCGTCGAGGACGTCGTCCGCCTGCGAAAGGCCGGCAGCGCGTACAAGGGTCTCTGCCCGTTCCACCAGGAGCGGACACCGAGCTTCACCGTCTCGCCCGCGCGCGGCACATTCAAGTGCTTCGGCTGCGGCGAGGGAGGCGACGCGATCACATTCGTCATGAAGACCGAGAACGTCGACTTCGTCGGCGCGATCGAGTTGCTCGCGCGCCGGTTCGGGGTCGAGCTCTCCTACGAGGAAGCGTCACCCGAGCAGGAGCAGAAGCGACGGCGCGACGACCGCTTGCGGGCGTTGCTCGAGCGGGCGGCGGAGTTCTACTCACGCGTGCTCTGGGAGTCCGACGCCGGCGGCGGGGCGCGCGAGTACCTCGCATCCCGCGGTCTCGGCGAGGAGGTCTGCCGTGAGTTCCGGCTCGGCTATGCGCCCGGCGGCGCGCGGCTCGCTTCGCGCGCGATCCAGGAGGGGTACTCGCAGGAGGAGCTGCTCGCGGTCGGGCTCGGGAACCGCCGCGGCAACGACTACTTCCAGCGTCGCATCGTCTTCCCACTGGCCGACCGCGGCGGGCGAATCCGCGGCTTCCAGGCGCGGAAGCTCCACGACGACGACCCGCTGCAGGCGAAATACGTCAACTCGCCGGAGGGCGAGCTGTTCCGCAAGGGTGACCTCCTCTACGGGCTCGACCTCGCGAAGCAGATGATCGCCCGCGAGGACCGGGCCGTCATCGTCGAGGGCAACACGGACGTGATCGCGCTGCGGCAGGCCGGCTTCACGCCGGTCGTCGCCTCGATGGGAACGGCGCTCACCGAAGGGCACCTGCGCGAGCTCGCCCGGCTGACGAAGCGCCTCTTCCTCTGCTTCGACGCCGACGCGGCCGGGACGGACGCGACGCTGCGCGGGATGGGGCTCGCGGTCCGGCAGGGCTTCACGGTTCGCGTCGTGCCGCTCCCGCCCGGCACCGACCCTGCGGACGACCCGGCCGCGTTTCAGGAGCGCCTCGCGACGCCCGTCAGCTACCCGGTGCACCGCGTTCGGCTCGAGCACGCGCGCGCGACCGATCCGCAGGCGGCGTTCGCCGCGATCCGCGCCTTTCTCACCTCGCTACCGGATTCGCCCGAGCACCTCGAGGCGATCCGAGTCGCCGCCGACCTTCTCGACCTACCTCCCGAGACCCAGGCCGGGCTCGCGCCGGCCCGCGGCGGCGCGCGCACCGCGGGGGTCGTCTCGCCCCGGCTTCTCGACGCGGGCGCGCGGCTCGAGCGCAGTGCCCTCGCAGGAGTCGCGGCACACGAGTCGCTCCTCCCTGACCTCGAGCTCCTCGGCCCGGAGCATCTCGACGAGGAGCCGCACCGGCGCGCGCGGGCGTATCTCCTCGGTCAGGAGGCCGCCGACGGCGACCTGACCTCACTCCTCGCCGAGCTCTACGCGCTCGGAGACGAGGAGGAGATCACGCTCGAGACGGCGAGCCAGCTCCTCCTCCGCCTGCGAGAGCGGAGGCTCGAACGGGAGCTCGCCGAGGCCGACGGCGAGCGTCTCGTCGAGCTGCAGCAGGCGCTCGCCAGGCTGCGCGACGAGATCAGAGCCTTCGCCTGAGTAGGAGGGGTCGACGAAACAGAGGCTGTGCAGCAGGACCGCGCCGGGCGCCGCGACTCCTCGCTTCGCTCGTCGGCCGGCTTCGCCGGCTGCTGTGTCCTCGGTCGCGCCCGTAGCTTCCAGCTACGAACGCCCCTGCGTCCTTGCCTCGCGACGCCCGCCCACGCCCCCCTCAGCGAGCACCGTCTCGCCGACTCCCTCCTCGCTACACTGGGCGCCGCCAATCCCCGGTAGCTCAATTGGCAGAGCATCCGGCTGTTAACCGGAGGGTTGTTGGTTCGAGTCCAACCCGGGGAGCTTAAGAACGTCAGTGGATCCCCGGATGCCCGGGAAGGGCCGGTCGTCGATGCTCGGCCCGATGACCACCGGGGCGCGCATGCATGTCGTGATCGCGGGTGCAGGCGTCGCCGGGCTCGAGGCGGCGCTCGCTCTCCGGGAGCTCGCGGGCGATCGCGTGACGGTCGAGCTCGTCGCGCCCGAGCAGGAGTTCCGCTACCGGCCGCTCTCGGTGGCCGAGCCGTACGGCTACGGCGAAATGCGGCGGTTCCCGCTCGACCGCCTCGTCGCCGCAGCGGGAGCAGAGCTGCGCGCAGGCTCGGTTGCAAAGCTCCACGTCGACGCGAAAGAGGTGACGCTGGATGACGGCACCGCTGTCGCCTACGACACGCTGCTCGTCGCCACCGGCGTCACCGCGCGCGAGGCGGTTCCGGGTGCCCTCACGTTCGGCGGGCCCGAACAACGCGATTCGCTCAGCATGCTCCTCGACCGCGCGAAGGCGGGGGAGCTGAAGCGCATCGTCTTCACGCGGCCGCCGACGCCGATCTGGCCGCTGCCGCTCTACGAGCTCGCGTTCCAGACCGCGGAGCACCTCGCCGACGCGCTCGCACGCGGGATCGAGATCGTGGTCGCGACGCCGGAGCCGGTGCCACTCGCGCTCTTCGGGCGGGCGGCGAGCGACGAGGTCGCGCGACTGCTCGAGATCCGAGGAATCGAGTTCAGACCGGGCGCCTCGCCGCTGCACTGGGCCGACGGCTCGCTGTACCTGACCGACGGGGGCCGGATCGACGCCGACGCCGCCGTCTCCCTGCCGCGGCTCGAGGGCGAGCGGATCGAGGGGCTGCTGCAAGACGAGGCGGGGTACGTCGCCACTGACGAGCTCGGCTGGGTGCTCGGCCTGACCGACGTCTACGCCGCCGGCGACATCACCGACTTCCCCGTCAAGCAGGGCGGGATTGCGGCCGAGCAGGCAGACGCGGTCGCGACCTCGATCGCCGCCGACGCGGGCGCGGGCGTTCGACCGAGGACCTTCGAGCCGGTCCTGCGGGGGCTACTGCTCACAGGGATGCACCCACGCTTCCTGCGAAGCCAGCACGAAGGACGTCAATCAATCATCGACCTTCAGCCCCTGTGGTGGCCGCCGACGAAGATCGTCGGTCGCCATCTGAGCCCGTTCCTCGCTCAGCAGCTCGGCCTCGCGCTCCATGCGCCGCCGCCCGAGGGGCACGCCCTGCCGATCGAGGTCACGATCGAGACGCGCGACCGAGCGGAGTGGGCTCGAGTCTGAGCCGAACGGGCTAGGCTCCGGCTCGCGTGCCGGCTCTCGACTCCCGCTTCGACGAGCTCCTGCGGCGCCTCGGCGAGGTCACGGACCTCCGGCGCGCGTCGTCTCTGCTCGCCTGGGATCACGAGACGAAGATGCCGCCGCTCGGTGCGGCAGGGCGGGCCGAGCAGAGCGCGACTCTCGCTCGTCTCACGCACGAGCTCGGGACGGCGCCTGAGCTCGGTGAGCTCCTCGAGGAGTTGCGCGAGCTCGAGGAAAGCTCCGGCCGCGAGTCGTTCGAGGCAAGCGTCGTCCGCGTCGCTCGGCGCGATTACGACAAGGAGCGGCGGGTTCCGGGTGAGCTGCGTGCGGAGATGACGCGCGCCGGGTCGCTCGGATACCGCGCCTGGCTCGAGGCGCGGGCCGCCGCCGACTTCGAGATCCTCCGGCCGCATCTCGAGCGGCGCATCGCGCTCCTGCACGAGTACGTTGCGTGCTTCGAGCCGTATGAAGACGCATACGACCCCCTCCTCGACGACAACGAGCCCGGCATGCGAACCGCGGACGTCGCGGCGGTGTTCGAGCGCCTGAAGAACGAGCTCGTGCCGCTCGTCGCGGGGATCCGGGACCCCGTCGACGACTCGTGCCTGGACGGGGACTTCTCCCCCGAGAAGCAGCGGGCGTTCTCGCTCGCACTGCTCACGCGTTGGGGGATGGACGACCAGGCGTGGCGGCTCGACGACACGGTGCACCCGTTCGCGACCGCGATCTCGGACGCGGATATCCGCGTCACCGCCCGCTTCAACCCGGACGACCTGATCGGCATCCTCACGTGCATGCACGAGTTCGGGCACGGCGTATACGACCGCCAGATCGACGAGCGGTACGCACGCACGCCTGTCCACGAAGGGGCGTCGATGGCCTTTCACGAGTCGCAGAGCCGACTCTGGGAGAACATCGTCGGCCGCCGGCTCTCGACGTGGCGCTTCTTCTATCCACAGCTCCAGAAGACGTTCCCCGGGCGGTTCGCGGATGTTCCCCTCGAGGTCTTCCACCGGGCGCTCAACCGGGTGGCGCCGGGTGTGAGCCGGATGGACGCCGATGAGGTGACGTACCCGCTCCACATCGTCGTGCGCTTCGAGCTCGAGCGGGAGATGCTGGCCGGGGACGTCGCTCCTGCGGATCTGCCCGAGGCGTTCGACGCGAAGCTGCGCGAGTACCTCGGCGTCACGCCGACCGGCGTCGTCGACGGGGTGCTCCAGGACGTCCACTGGTCGGACTCGAGCTTCGGCTACTTCCCGACGTATGCGCTCGGGAACGTCATCTCCGTGCAGCTGTGGGAGCGCGCCACCGAAGACTTGCCCGA
Organism: Gaiellaceae bacterium; assembly: GCA_035310545.1. Taxonomy (GTDB): domain Bacteria; phylum Actinomycetota; class Thermoleophilia; order Gaiellales; family Gaiellaceae; genus Palsa-739. The sequence continues at coordinate 47,157 of DATGEB010000060.1, read as the reverse complement.
CCTCGACCACCAGTTCGCGCGGGGCGAGTTCGGCTCGCTGCGCGAGTGGCTACGGGAGCACGTCCACCGCTGGGGGCGGGCGCTCGAGCCGCCGGAGCTCCTCGAGCGCGTCGTCGGCCGACCGCTCGACGCCGAGCCGTACATCGCGTACCTTCGCGCCAAGGTGGACGCGCTCGAGCCGAGTTCGATCTGAGGTCGGCGGACCTCCGCTAGACTCGCCTCGTGGGCTGGCTGTACATCGCCTTGCTCGCGGTCGCTGTCGCATTGGTCGCGGGCGCCGAGTGGCCGCGGCTGGGAGAGCGGCTTGGGAGCGACTCGCGCCGTCGCCGGCAGCGTGCCAGGCGGAAGGCGAGCCTTCGCGTCGTCCAGGACGACGAGGCGGACGAGTTCGCGGCGAGCGTCGAGCGAGATCTTGCGAATCTCCCGACGATCGACGACCGCGAACGGCACGGCTAGCCGCGGCGCAGCCTCACCGTCGTACGCAGGACGCGCGTATTCGGGAGAACCGGCCCGACGTCTTCCATGTTCTTCGTCTCCTGGTAGTCGGAGGCCATGATCATCACAGAGTGCGGGCCCGCTCCTAGACCTTTCGAGCGGATGGAGAGCACACCGCCCGAATACGTGAAGAAAGGGAACCGCCTTCCTCCGACCCTCACCTCGATCGAGTGCGGGTCGACTCCCGAGCCCGAGTCGCGGACGGCGAAGCGAATCGGCAGTCCGGCGATCGCCGGGCGGCTGAGGAGCTGGATCGACGGCGGTGTCGTGTCGTTCACCCAGAAGCGGAACCGGAACGCGCCGGGCTTCGCCCCGGTCGGCGTGTCGAACACGAACTCGTACCGGCCGGGATCGGGTAGCACTGCGGCGACGACCGGTTCCGGATGCGCGAACTCCTGGTAAGGGTTGAGGCTCGTCGGCAACGCGGTGTAGCCGACGAGGCGGTTCTCGTCGCTACCCGCCACGAGGCGCGGCGAGACCCACACGCCTCGCGCGTGGCTGACCACGTCGACGCCGAAGTTCGCGACCCGCCTGCGAAGCGTGAACCGGAACACCTCCTCGGGGCCTCCCAGCCGGGTGGGAACGCCCGCCGAGAAACCGCGCTCGGGGTAGCGATACGAGGACACGCGCGACGCCTGCCCCTTCGTGTCTCCGCCGTAGAGGCCGGGCTTCCGAAGCGTCCGGTGCGGGTCGAGGCCGAGCCTCGGCACCTCCACATGGAACCAGAACGCGATCCGCCGGACGTCCGAGCCGCGGGTGAGGACGACGAAGCCCATGGCATCGCCGGGAGTCGCCGAGCTCGACACCGTGACGCGCACGGGAAGGGTCTCTCCCGCGACGAGCGTCGTGGCGAGCGGGGTCAGCGCCGCGCCGCGCGGCATCGACTGCGCGTCGACCGAGACGCTCCACGGTGCGGCGCCGCCGCCGGCGTCCCCTGTCGAGATCTGCTGCGTGTTGGAGAAGCCGCGGCGAACGAGCCCCCAGCCCAGCGAGGACGGGTCGGTGAAGAGCAGCGGCTGGTCGGCCTTGACGAGGTCGATCCGGCCGCCGCCTTCGCGGAGCACTGGAACCTCGCCGGTGGAACCCGGCGGGTGCACCGGCGCGCCGGTCGACGCGAGCGCCGATTTCACCTGCTCCACGGTCCACGTCGGGTGGCGCTGCAGGAGCAGGGCGGCGGCTCCGGCGACGTGCGGGGTCGCCATGCTCGTCCCGTCGAGCGGCCCGAACCCGTTCGGCGGTAGCGAGGATACGACGCTGACGCCAGGCGCTGTCACGTCGGGCTTCGTCAGGAGCGAGACTGGAGTAGGTCCGGCCGACGAGAAGGGCGCGAGGACGTCGGGCTTCGTCCCATCGCCGCCGAGGGTCGAGGCCGCGACGGTGATTGCGGCCGGCGTGTTCGCCGGGGAGCCGACCGAACCGAGCCCCGTGGCCTGGAAGTCGTTTCCGGCGGCGACGACCGGAACCACTCCGGCGGCCGCGGCGTTGTCGAGCGCCTTCACGACGATGTCGCGACGCGGCTCGACCTCGGGCTCCCCGATCGAGAGGTTGATGACGTTCATGCCGTCCGCCACGGCCTGGTCGATCGCCTTCGCGATCTCCGGTGAGTTGCCGTCGAGGCCGAAGAACGCCGTCGGCACCGTGAGGGCCTTGTAGTTGCCGAGGTACGCCTTCGGCGCGACGCCGGAGTCGAGCGACACGCCGGCGGTGTCCGCACGCGTGTCGTAGTCACCGGCTGCGATCCCGGCGACGTGGGTGGCATGGAAGGAGAATTTCGGGTCGAAGGGCAGATCGGCGTACTTCCAGTTCGTCGACGGGGACGGGAACGCGCGCGCGACGATGACCTTGGGCGTGGTGTAGGCCGTGTTTCCCTTCGGGAAGCCGGCCGGATACGAGAAGCCGGCCGGCGCGAAGTAACGGTGCGCCTGGTCGATCCCGTCGTCGATGATCCCGATCTTCAGGCCCTCGCCGGCGGTCGCGAGGTTCGAGCCCCAGAGCGCCGTCGCCCCGATCAGCGTCGGCCCGGGGTTCGCCTGCGCCGTCGCAACTGTGCGCGCCACGGCAGCCGTCTCTCGCAGGGCGTGGTAGGTGACGCTCGGCCAGACGGTCGCCCCGGGAAGCGCGCGCAGGCGTGAGAGCTCGGAGGCGGGGAGGACGACCGAGACGCCGTCGAGTGCGACGCCGTAGTGCCAGTGGACGCGGGCGGCGGGGACGGCGACCGCGAGCCGCGCGGTGAGCGTCCGCTGTGCCGCGGCCAGTGTTCGGAGATACGAGACGGCAGCGGGCGCGTCGACGGCGACGGAACGGTTCCGGCGTGCAGCCGCCGCGAGCATCCGGCTCCGGCCGATCTCCACGGCGAGCGAGGGACGCGGCAGCGTCACCACGACCTCGACGAGCTTCCCGGAGGGCCGTGACGGCGCGGCGGCGCCGCCACCGGCGAGCGCTGCGAGTGCGGCCGTGAGGGCGAGCGCGAGGGGAAGGAGAGAGCGCCGCAAGAGGCGGCATGGTACGTGCGACATGGCGGTTTGGGCGCTGGGGGGCGGCTACACTGACGCTCCGCGCGGATGTGGCGGAATTGGTAGACGCGCACGGTTCAGGTCCGTGTGGGAGCAATCCCGTGGAGGTTCAAGTCCTCTCATCCGCATTCCGGATCAAGACGTTTCGGCGACGCGCTGGTTCGACGGCTGGCCGCGGCGGACGAGCTCAGGTTGCGGCCTTGCCGCGTGAGTCGAGTCTCGCCTCGAACGCGCGACGCAGGAGCTCTCCCGTCATGTCGCCCGTTCGGCGCGGAATCCGCGGCGGCTCCATCCGCGCGACGTTGACGATCTCGCCGCTTCGCTCGCCGTAGCTCCGCGCATAGGCATCTTCTTCGCGGATGGGCGATGCCTCGCGCGCCGGCCGTCGACCGAAAAGCGAGAGGAACCACCTGATCACGCGCCTAGCGTCGCAGAATCCGGCCGCCGCGCCTAGCCCACCGCGAGCTCGACGTCCGCGTCCGGATGGATGACGCGCCAGACGCGGAGGTACAGCTCGACCTCGAGGCGCTGCGGATCGTCCTCGTGCTCCTCGATGTCCACGCGGTCCGGCGCCATGACGATGGCGTGGCGGCCGACGCTCGTGAGGAACGCGGCGAGCCGGTCGGTGTAGCTGGGATCGCGTACGAAGAGCTGCATGGTGCAGCTCCATCGTCCCTCCCGCGGCACGCCGGGGGCAGCCCCCGCCCGGGGGATATCTCGAGCCGGGCTGCGGCGAGAGGTCTCGAGTGTGGGCGCCGCCGAAGTGGCCGGCCGCCCGCGGGAGGCGGCCGGCGTCGCCGGGAGACAACCGTCGTGCGTGACCCCAGACGAGGCGTCTCCCGAGCCCTGGAGGCTTTCCGGCTTTCAAGGCGTAAACCCGCCGGCGTCTGCTCCGGTTACGGGTGGGCCGCTCTCAGGCGAGGTTGAGCAGGCGAAGCTCGGGCAGCTCGCGGTACCGCTCTTCGAGGTCGAACCCGTAGCCGACGTAGAGCTCGTCGGGGACGACGAAGCCGACGTAGCGGACGGGAAGGTCGTCGACGAGCCGGCGGTAAGGACGATCGAGCAGGGTCACGGCGGCGACGGACGCGGGGCCGCGCAGGTCGAGCGTGCGGACGAGGTAGTTGAGCGTGAGGCCGGTGTCGACGACGTCCTCCACGACGAGGACGTCGCGGCCTCGGATGTCGAGGTCGAGGTCCTTGAGCACGCGGATCTGCTGGTGTCCGCCCATCGCGGCGCTGCCGTAGCCGGCAAGCTCGACGAAGTCGAGCGAGTGGAAGATCGGCATGGCGCGGGAAAGGTCGGCGACGAAGACGAGGCTCGCCTTCAGCGACCCGACGAGGACCGGTTCGCGGCCGCCGTAGTCGCGCGCGATCTCGTCGCCGAGCTCTCGCACGCGCGCGGCGATCTCGGCCGCGGAGAGGTAGATCTCTCCGATCCGATCGTCCGCCGGCCGGTGGCCGGACTCAGCTTGCGAGGTCGAGATGGAAATGCTGGGCGAGACGCTCCAGGTCGCGTCGGTAGAAGAGCTTGATCTTGACGTCGGGATACCGCTCGCGCAGCTTCCGCAGCTTCCGGTTCTTGCGGGTCACGAGCGACTGCTTCATGGCGGTGATCTCGACATAGAGATCCTGCTCGGGGAGATAGAAGTCGGGTGTGAACGCTTCGAGCACCCGGCCGTTCTCGTCCTCCTCGAGCACGAACGTCCGCGGCTCGTACTCCCAGCCGACGTCGTAATAGTCGAGCACCTTCGCGCACTCGAGTTCTGCGGGACTGGCGAACCGTGGCGGCTCAGCACCACGGAACGCCTGGAAGACCGGGAGCTCCAGCTCCATCGGCAGTCAAGGTAGCGACGCGGTCGGATGCCGAGACAATCGGCACGAATCTGGCGCGTTCAGAGGCAGGGCACTAGCCTTCCGCGCGTGTTCCGGATCGCACAGCTTTCCGATCTCCACTGCGGGCAGCAGTTCTTCCTCCCGCAGCATCTCGAGCGCGCGATTGCGGAGGTGAACGAGCTGGAGCCGGACGTCGTCGTGGTCTCCGGCGACCTCACCTCCCACGGCTTCAAGGAGGAGTACGTGCTCGCGCGGGAGTACCTGAACCGCGTCGAGTGCGAGGCGATGGTCGTGATCCCCGGCAACCACGACTCGCGCAACGTGGGCTACGTCCACTTCGAGGCTCTGTTCGGCGACCGCAACTCGGTGCTTCGGGTCGGCGACGCTCAGATCGTCGCCGTCGACTCGAGCGAGCCCGACCTCGACAATGGCCAGATCGGTCGCGGCCGCTACCGCTGGATCGAGGAACAGTTCGCGGTGCCGGCGGAACTGAAGGTGTTCGTCCTCCACCACCATCTGCTGCCGGTGCCGGGAACCGGCCGTGAGCGGAACATCGTCAACGACGCGGGCGACACGCTCGAGTGCCTGCAGCGCGCCGAAGTCGATCTCGTCCTCGCCGGCCACAAGCACGTCCCGTACGCGTGGAAGCTCGAGAACCTGTTCGTCGTCAACGCCGGGACGGTCTCGTCGTCGCGCCTCCGCGGCAACGGGCGACCCTGCTACAACGTCGTCGAGGTCGAGGGAACCCACGTCGACGTCTGGCGGCGCTACCCGTTCCACGGGCAGGAGCGCATCATCCAGTTCTCGACCGACACGAAGACGTACGAGAAGTACACGGCGCGGATCGAGGACGAGGTGCGTTCGACGTGAGCCTGCGCGCGCTCGTGCTGATCGACGGCGAGCACTATGCGCCCGTCGTGCGGGACGCGCTCGAAGCGCTCCCGTACGACGTGGTGGGAGCGCTGCTCGCAGGCGGGGCGGAGAAGCTTCGTGGCGCAGAGGACTACGGTGCGCCGCTTGTCGACTCGCTCGACGCCGTGCAGGCCGATCTCGTGGTCGATCTCTCCGACGAGCCGGTGCTCGGGCCACGGGAGCGGATGCTCTGGGCGTCGCGTGCGCTCGCGCTCGGACTGCCGTATGTCGGCGCCGACTTTCGCTTCGACCCGCCGCCGCTCGAGGCTGTCGCGACGCCGTCGCTCGCGGTCGTCGGGCTCGGCAAGCGAGTGGGAAAGACGGCCGTGGCGGGGCACGTGGCCCGCATCCTCGCCCGCGACCGCCGTGTCGTCGTCGTCGCGATGGGCCGCGGCGGGCCGGCGGAGCCGGAGCTCGTCGAGACGCCGCCGACGCTCGACGACCTGCTTGCGCTGTCCCGCTCGGGGCGCCACGCCGCTTCCGACCACCTCGAGGCCGCGGCGCTTGCGGGTGTGCCCGCGGTCGGCTGCCGCCGAGCAGGCGGAGGGCTCGCCGGTGCTCCATTCGAGTCGAACGTGCTCGAGGGCGGGCAGCTCGCGGGACAGCTCGACCCGGAGCTGCTCGTCTTCGACGGAAGCGGGGCCGCGCTGCCGCCGGTCGACGTGGACGCGCGGATCCTCGTGACGAACGCGGGACACGACGCCCGCGCCGGCCTCAACTCCTACCGCGTCCTCGTCTCCGACCTCGTCGTCGACACCGGCGGCGCCGACCGCGACGCGATTCGCTCGATCTCGGACGTTCCGGTCGTTTCGGCCGAGCTTCGGCTGCGGCCGGCGGAGCCGCTCGCGGGTCGCCGAACCGCGGTCTTCACGACCGGCCCCGCGCCGACCGACCACCTCGACGCGGAGGTCGTGCACGTCTCCCGCAACCTCGCGCGGCGCGAAGCGCTCCACGAGGAGCTCGAGCGCGTCGACGCCGAGGTGTACCTCGTGGAGCTGAAAGCGGCTGCCGTGGACGTCGTCGCGGAGGCCGCACTCGCGCGTGGGGCGGAGGTCGTGCTCGCCGCGAACGACGTCGTCTCGCCCGAGCTCGACGAGCGACTCGCCTCCCTCGTGCCGGATCGGAGCCGCGCGTGAACGAGCCTCGTCGGATCATGCCGCTCCCGCTCGGCGGCGGGGAGTCCGGCCTCCCGTACTCGCGCGGCCTGATGGCCCGTTCCCTGATGGCCGCCGGAGTGGCCGGATACCGCGCGTACGCGCTCGCAAGCAAGGTGGGGGACGAGCTGATCGAGCGCGGCCTGCGCCGGATCGAGATCGAGCGCCTCGAAGCGCTCGCGGTCGAGGTGCTCGGCGAGAAGGAAGGACGCGACTCGATCCTGAGGCTCCGCCGCTTCCAGGAGCTCCGCGAGCTCGACCTCCCGATCATGGTCTTCATCGGCGGCGCCACGGGCACGGGGAAGTCGACGGTGGCGACCGAGCTCGCCTACCGGTTCGGCATCACACGCGTCACCTCGACCGACTTCGTGCGCCAGACGATGCGCGCCTTCTTCTCGCACGACTTCATGCCGTCGATCCACCAGTCGAGCTTCGAGGCGGGCGACCTCTATCCGGACGCCGACGATCCGCTCGTCGCCGGCTTCCTGCAGCAGGCGCGGAACGTGCTGGTCGGAGTTCGCGCGTCGTCCGAGCGCGCACTGGAAGAGGGATGGTCGCTCGTCCTCGAAGGCGTGCACCTCGTTCCAGGGATGGTCGAGCTGCCGCACCCGGAACAGGCTGTCTCGGTCTTCGTCGTCCTCTCGATCGAGGACGAGGGCGAGCACGCGCGCCATTTCCACTTCCGGGACGCGGACTCCGAGCGGCCCCAGTCGCGCTATCTCGACCGCTTCGACGACATCCGCAACCTGCAGGACTTCGTCCTCTCCCGCGCCGAGCGGGCCGGGGTTCCGGTGATCGAGAACGAGAACGCCGACAAGGCCGCGCGCACCGTTGCCGACCTCGTGCTCGAAGCTGCCGAGCGAAGTCGTACAGTCGTCCGATGAGCGACGGCGCCGCGTACGAGCCCGAGCAGGAGACACCCTGCCAGTGTCAGGCGTATCTGCGAGCGACCGAGCGGGCGGCGCTCGTCTCGGCTCGCTGGCTCGGCCGCGCCGACGAGGATGCGGCGGAGGAGGCGGCGGCGACGGGCATGCGCGCCACGCTCGACATCCTCCCGATCAGCGGCCGCGTCGTCTTCGGCTCCCTCGACGACTCGGGCGGCCTCACGCCCGGCGCGATCGTCGGCTCCGGCGGAAAGGAGGTCGACCTCGCGCTCGACCCGCTCGAGGGCCGCGGCGTCGTGGCACGCGGGGGCAACGGCGCGATGTCGATGATCGCCGTCGGCGACCCGGGACGCTTCACGCAGCTTCCCGACATCTACATGCGGAAGATGGCCGTCGGTCCCCGCGCTCGCGGGTCGATCGACCTCCTGCGACCGGTCGGCCACAACATCGAGGCGATCGCCGAGGCGTTCGGGCGGCGTGTGAACGACGTGACGACGATCGTCCTCGACCGGCCCCGCCACCACGACCTGATCGAGGAGATCCGCAACTCGGGCGCGCGGATCAAGCTGATCCAGGACGGCGACGTGACGGCGTCGATCTCGGCGGCGATCCGCGGCACGAACGATCACCTCGCGATCGGGATCGGTGGCACCCGGCAGGCCGTGCTCTCGGCGGCCGCGCTGCGGTGTCTCGGCGGCGAGCTGCAGGCGCAGTTCTGGCCGACGTCGCGCAGCGAGATCGACGAGATGCGGGCGGCAGGAATCGAGGACTACGAGCGCGTCTTCAGGACCGAGGATCTCGCGCCCGGCGAGGTCATCGTCGCCGCGACCGGCGTCTCGAACGGCGACCTGCTCCGCGGTGTCCGCTTCCTCGCCGACAGCGCGCGCACGCACTCGCTCGTGATGTGCACGCGCTGCAACTGGGTGCGCTTCGTCGATGGCATCCACTTCTTCGCGCGTGAGCGCCGCGAGGAAGTTCGCCTGCTCGGCTACTAGCTAGATCGCAGCCCGAACGGTAGTTCACTTCCGCACGAGCACGGGCTAGCATCGCATCAACCGATCGGGGGAGGGAAGATGGCTGTTTCCGTTGCAGGTCTGGCGTCCGCGGTGAAAGGGCGCGTCGTCGAATCCGGCGCGTCCGACTACGACGAGTCGAGGGCGCTCTTCAACGCGATGATCGACAAGCGGCCCGCGGCGATCGCCTATTGCGTGGACGAGGCGGACGTGGCCGCGGCGTTGCGGTACGGGACCGAGCACGGCCTGCGCATCGCGGTGCGCTGCGGCGGCCACAACGGCGCCGGTCTCGGCTCGGTCGACGACGGGCTCGTGATCGATCTCTCGCAGATGAAGCAGATCGACGTGGATCCCGCCGCCAAGGTCGCCCGGGTGCAGGGCGGCGCGCTGCTGAAGGATCTGCTCGAGGCGACGCACCAGCACGGGCTCACCGTTCCGGTCGGGATCATCGGCACGACCGGGGTCGGCGGTCTCACGCTCGGCGGAGGGATCGGCCACTTCAGCCGTGGGATGGGCCTCACGATCGACAACCTGCTCGCCGCCACCGTCGTTCTCGCCGACGGCTCCGTCGTGCAGACCGACGCCGAGCGGGAGCTCGACCTGTTCTGGGCGCTCAGAGGCGGAGGCGGCAACTTCGGGATCGTGACCGAGTTCACGTTCCGCTGCCACCCGGCGACCATGGTGCTCGCAGGACCCGTTCTCTACGACATCGACGATGCGGCCGACGTCATGCGGTGGTACCGCGATTTCGTGCCGGCGCAGCCGGACGAGCTCGGAATCTGGTACGGCCTAGTGACCGTTCCGCCGGGACCGCCGTTTCCGGAGGAGCTCCATCTGCGCAAGACCGCGGCCATCGTCCTCACACAGGTCGGAGAGGAGGAGTCGGCGGCGCTGCGCGAGGCGCGCTCGTTCGGCACGCCCCTGCTGGACGGCGTCGGACCGATGCCGGTACCCGTCTGGAACACCGCCTTCGACGGCGTATACGGCCCCGGCGACCAGTGGTACTGGCGCGGCGACTTCGTCGAGGAGCTGTCGGACGACGCGATCGACGTGCATCTGCGCTTCCACGAGACCGTTCCGACGTGGAAGTCGACGATGCACATGTATTCGATCGACGGCGCTGCGTCCCGTGTCGGCAATGACGAGACGGCGTGGGGGTATCGGCAGGCGAAGTGGGGGCAGGTCGTCGCCGGTGTCGATCCGGATCCGGGAAATGCCGAGACGATCACCGAATGGACGCGTGCGTATTCCGACGCGCTCAAGCCGCACGTTCTGGCCGGCGGATACTCCAACTTCGCGATGGACGAGCCGGATCGCGTGCGCGGAATGTACGGCGCGAACTACGACCGGCTGGCGCGGATCAAGGCGCAGTACGACCCCGACAACGTCTTCCGGGTCAACCAGAACATCGTGCCGGCGGCATAGCGGCCGGCGTTACGTGGGCGGGCGGCGCTGCGCCGCCCGCTCTCGCTCGTCATAGCGCTTGCCGGCGCGGAGGAACCACCAGGCGAACCAGACCAGCCCGATCACGGGCACCGTCGACGAGAGGAAGATCACGACCTCGACCAACCCGTTGCCACCGGCGAGGAGCACGGCGAAAGGGTACGCGGCTCTAGACTGGATTCGTGGCCACGAAGGAAGAAGTGCTCGAGATCCTCCGCACGGTCGAGGATCCCGAGCTCGGAATGGACATCGTCGATCTCGGCCTCCTCTACGAGGTCGAGGTCGAGGACTCGACGGCCAAGATCACGTACAGCCTGACCTCGATGGGCTGCCCCGCCGGGCCCCTCATCGCACAGGACATCGACAGCGCCGCGCGCCAGGTCGAGGGAATCAGCGACGTCGAGCTCGAGCTCACGTTCGACCCGCCGTGGACGCCGGACAAGATGTCCGACGACGCGAAGTTCATCCTCGGCTTCGGCTGACGCGCGCACGTCGAGCAGGTGTCTACCCCGATCCGGGCGATCCGTAGGCGCCGGATTTCACCCACGTAGCGCCATCCGGGAACCGCGCCTGGGCGAAGTTCTCCGGCTTCCCGACGGGTCGGGCCCGTGGCGGGTCGTCGACTCCGCCTGAGGATGGACCAGCGGCACACTGCCGCTCCAGCTTGAGGCCAGGGCCTGCAGGCTCGTCTGCGGCGTGATCACGTGAGCGCGGGCGCTGAAGCGCCGCCGCCCCTCGTCGTAGCCGCCCGGCGTCCAGTGCAGCAGCTCTGATCCGTGGACGAGCCACGGCTCGTGCTCGAGCAGCACAAACGCGCCGTCGGGCAGCTCGTCCAGCGCACGCTCGTGCAGCCGTCCGCGCTCCGCCTGGAGGCGGCGGTCGAGCTCGTCGGCGCCGGTTGCGCCCGTGAGAGCGAGAAAGCTGCGGTAGTCCGCGTTCCGGCACTCGGCACACGGCCGGTGCCCGGCGGCGAGCGCGGTCGCGTCGTCGAGGAAGAAGAGGCCGGTGTAGCGGCCCGGCGGCATCGGATCGGCGCGACGGCGTCCCCGGAACTCGAGCCTGCAGGCGATCCAGCGGCGGCCGTCGTGGTGGCGGACGATCTGCCGATCGGCGTCGTGGAGTCGGCCGCGGTTCCCGTAGACCAACCCGCGCTCCGGAGTCTCGATCAGCTCGCCGAGCGGGGTGACTCGGTTGCGCAGCGGCATCAGATCGCGAGGACGATCTTGCCCAGCTGCTCGCCGGCCTCGAGGCGCTCGTGCGCAGAGCGGATCTCCTCGAGCGGGAGCACCGTGTCCACGACCGGTCGCGCGCGCCCGCCGGCCACGAGCTCGTAGGCGCCAGCGAAATCCTCGCCGGTTCCCATCGTGGAGCCGAGAATCGAGAGCTGCTTCCACCAGATGCGGTGCAGCCCCGCCGGCGGATTCGGCCCGCTCGTCGCGCCGCAGACGGTGATGCGGCCGTTCTGAGCAGCGACCGCGAGCGACGTCGCCCACGTCGCGTCGCCGACGCTCTCGACGACGACGTCTATGCCGTGGCCGCCGGTCGCCTCCTTCACGGCTTCCTTCACGTCTCCGTTCGCGTGGTTCACCGCCGCGTCTGCGCCGAGCTCACGCGCCCGCTCGAGCTTTGCCTCGCTCGACGACGTCACGACGACCTTCGCGCCGAGCGCCTTGGCGATCGCAAGCGTCGCCGTGGAGACGCCTCCGCCGATTCCCCAGGCGAGCACCCACTCGCCGGCGCGGAGGCCCGCACGGGTGACGAGCATCCGGTACGCGGTCTCGAAGACGAGCGGGAACGCGGCGGCCTCCTCGAAACTCAACCCGCCCGGAATCGGATGGACGTTCGTGGCGGGCACCGCGATCAGCTCCGCGTTCGTGCCGTCCCCGTGCTCGCCGATGACGTGGATCTTGCCGCCGCCGACCTCGATACCCGGGTTCAGCACGACGCGCTCGCCGAGCTCGAACCCGCTCACGTCCTCGCCGAGCGCCTCGACGACGCCCGCGCCGTCGGCGCCGAGGATGCGCGGCTTCGGCACCGACGGCAGGCCCTTCCGGATCCAGACGTCGAGATGGTTCAGCGCCGACGCGCGGAGACGGACGAGCACCTCACCCGGACCGGCAACCGGATCGGGGGCCTCCTCGAGCACGAGAACCTCCGGGCCGCCATCTTCATGGATCCGAACCGCGCGCACCGCGGCAGACTATCCGTGTGAACCAGGCCGAACTCGACGGGCTGGCGCGCGGGCTCGGGCTCGACGCGATCGGGGCGGCGCCGGCCGAGCCCTACGCCGGAACTGAGCGCCACATCCGCGAGCGCCGCGCTCGCGGGCTCTTCGCGGACATGCGGTTCACGATGGCGCGGCCGGAGGAGTCGTGCCACCCCGAGACGCTGCTCCCCGGTGCCCGCACCGTGGTCTCCGCGGCGCTCTGCTACTGGCATCCGGAACCTGAGCGACCCCAGGGTCACGGTCGCTTGCCGCGGCACACGTGGTTCGACGCGTACGAGATCTTGCGGGAGAAGCTCGATGAGCTCGGGAGACGGCTCGGCGGTCACTACCGCGTGCTCGTCGACGCGAACCAGCACGTCGACCGCGAGGCGGCCGCGCGGAGCGGTGTGGGCTTCTACGGCAAGAACACGCTTCTGATCACGCGACGCCACGGGTCCTGGGTCGTGCTTGGCACGCTCATCACCGATGTCGACCTCGAGCCGTCTGCGCCGCTCGATCTCGACTGCGGCGAGTGCCGGCTCTGCATCGACGCCTGCCCGACCGGAGCGCTCGACGAGCCGGGGACGCTGGACTCGACGCGCTGTCTCTCCTACTGGACGCAGGCGCCGGCGCCGCCTCCTGTCGACTACCGCGCCGCGCTCGGCGCGCAGGTCTACGGCTGCGACATCTGCCAGGACGCCTGCCCGTGGAACCGCGGCGTCGAGAAGCGGCGCGCGGGGGAAGAGGTACCGGCTGACGCAACCCCGCACGTCTCGCTCGTCGACTGGCTGCAGAGCGATCCCGACGAGCTGAGGCGGCGCTTCGGGAGGCTCTACGTGCCGCGCGACGACGGCCGCCGCCTCCGGCTGAATGCGGTCGTCGCGGCAGGCAACGTGGGTGGCGACGGCGAACGGGGCGCTGTGGCAGCGTGCCTTGACGACCCGGACGAGACGACGCGCGAGATCGCCGCATGGGCGTTGGCCCGGATGGACGCGCGGCATGCCTAGGCGCCCGGGCCAGTGGCTCGTCCTGCTGCGTGCGGCTCTTGTCGTCGTCGGGGCGATCGTCGTCGGAGCCACCGGCCTCCCCTCGTCGTACTGGCCGTGGGCGTGGGCGGTCGTCGGGTTCTTTGCAGCCGCCACGTTCACCTCCGGGGTGCTTTCCGCGATCGAGCTCGGGCCGGCCGCGCGCGGGCGGGCCCGAGTGCTCCTGCTCGTGCTCGACGGGGTCGTCGCCACCGGGTTCGTCGCCGTCTTCTCGTACCAGGCGGGCGAGCCCTGGCGTGCGCTCTACCTGATCCCGATCGCGGCGGCGGCGCTGCGCTTCGGGCTGGCGGGCGGTCTGGTCGGCGGCGTCGTGATGACCGGTGCGACGATACTCATCGACTACCTCGGGCCGGGCCTCCAGTGGCAAACTGTGTTTGCCCGCGCCCTCGTAGGACTCCTGTCCGGCGTCGTCATCGGGCGGCTGCGCGACACTCTCGGCGCGGAGCGGCGTCGCGCCGAGTCGCGCGCCGCCGAGGCCGAGCGGCTGCGCGACGAGCTCGGTCATCGCGTGGACGTGCTCGAGACCGCGAACCGCTGCGCACGCGCTCTCGGCTCCTCGCTCGAGGTCGACGAGGCGTTCGGGGCGTTCATCCGCGAGCTGCGCGGGCTGGTCCCGTTCGAGCGCACGGCGATCGTCCTCGTGGAGGGTGAGACCGCAAACACGATGGCCACGGCCGGGCTCGGCGCGACGGAGGTGTTCCCGCCCGGGAACAGCGGCCCGATCCGCGACTCGGTGCTCGAGCGCGTGCTCGAAGGGCACGTCGTCGTGCGGCGCGACCTCGACGACCAGGAGTACCCCGAGGACGCATTGCTCCTCGCGCTCGGCCTGCGCAGCGAGCTCGTGGCGCCGCTCCTGCTCGGCGCGCGGACGATCGGGATGCTGACCCTCTCGCGCGACCGTCCCGACGCCTTCAGCGAGGACGAAATCGAGCTCGTCTCTCTGCTCGGCCGCCTGGTCGCGACCGCGGTGCAGAACATCCGGGCCTACGAAGCGGAGCGCCGCCGGGTCGAGGAGCTGGCGCGCTTGTCGCAGCTGCGGGCCGATTTCGTCTCGCTCGTGTCGCACGAGCTGCGCAGCCCGATGGCCGCCGTCATCGGCGCTGCGCGAACGCTCCAGGACCGCTGGCGCATGCTCTCGGCCGACCAGCGCGAGGCGTTCCTCGCACTGATCGGCGACGAGACCTCGCGGCTGGCCGAGCTGGTCGGGGACGTGCTCGACACATCGAGGATCGAGGCGGGGACGTTCAGCTACCGCTTCGACGAGGTCGATCTCGGCCGCGTGGTCGAGGAGGCTGTCGAAACGGCGGTGCTGGCCCAGCAGGAGGTTCCGGTCGTCGCAGCGGTTCGCGGCGGGCTCCCGGCGATCCGCGGCGATCGCGCACGGCTGCGGCAGGTGCTCGGCAACCTGATCGAGAACGCGGTCAAGTACTCACCCGAGGGCGGCGAGGTGCGCGTCTCGGCCGCAGCGGCCAACGGTGCGGTGCAGATCGCCGTCAGGGATTCGGGCCCCGGGATTCCGCACGATCAACGCGGGCGGATCTTCGAGAAGTTCGGACGCGTCGACGTCGAGGGCGGCTCGAAGCCTGGGACAGGGCTCGGACTCTTCATCGCCCGCTCGATCGCCGAAGCTCACGGAGGCTCACTCGAGGTGAGCGCAGGCCCGGAGCCGGGCGCGGTCTTCACCCTCACCCTGCCCGTCGGCGACGACTAGAGCGCCGGCATATCGTCACCGTCGTTGCCTCCGAGCGCGCAGCCTTGCTTCTTCGGGCGGACCGTTGGCCCGGGCTGCTCAAGCGCCGCATCTTCACCAGCGAGCCCGATCTCGCCCAGCAGATGCTCGCCTTCGTCGAGACCGACAACCAAACCGCTCGTCCCTTCAAGCGGACGTACACCCGGGGAAGCCTCGCCGTACGAGTACGCGAATCAACCCGGAGCGACGACTAGCCGGCGGCGCGAGCGCGCATGCGTTCGACGCCGAGCTCTTTCGCCAGCGTCTTCGCGCGGGCTGCGATCGCGTGCCGCAGCTCGTCGGGCTCGAGCAGGGTCGCCTCGCCTCGGAGCGAGAGAACCTCGCTCTCGAGCCACTCGTCGCTCCCGACCGGGACATCGCGCAAAGCGGTTCCGTCCGCGAGCAGCCGCGCGCCTCGCTCGATCGCCCAGCGTGCGATGTCCGAGTCGTAGAGGAGCTTCGCGGTGCGCGCGTCGCGCAGCCGTGTGGGCTCGAAACCTTCCCGCGCTTCGAAGCGCTCGCGTGTCAGCTTCGCGCTGCGCATCCGGTCGAGGCGGAACGAGCGGGCTCCGTCGCTCGTGCGATCCCAGGTGTGGACGTACCAGTTGGGCAGCTGCCGCTCGAGGGAGTAGGGCTCGACGAGCCGCGTCGATGGCTCCGAGTCGGCCTCCTTCTGGTACTCGATCTCGACGAGCCGCCGCTCGCGCATCCCGCGCGCGAGTCGCGAGACGAGGTCGACCTCCTCGGTCGCGACATGCGGCTCGGGAGTCCGCTCGAGATCGAACTGGCCGAACGTCTCCTCGAGCTTCTTGCGCACTCGCGAGAGCGGCGTGTGCGCGTCGGCGGCGATCATCGGGCCGACGTACTCGAGCGCGAGCCGGATCGCGCGCGCCTCGAGCGGTGTGAGCCGCGGTGCCGCGCGGAAGGTGTCGCCCCACAGCTCCTTGTCGACGTGGACGGAGTCGCCGCGGAGCTCGGCGTACACCGTGTAACAGCCCCCGCCGAAGTTCACGAGGTTGAGGAGGGACAGGTGCTCTTCGAGCTCGTCCGCCGGAACCGACGGGAAGCGCTCGAGCAGCTCCGCGGCCGAGATCTCCGCCTCGCGGTTCTCCCCGCAAGCCGCGAGGAGATAGGCGAGCAGCGCCTGCAGAACGGCGAAACGCTCGGGCGCCACCGGCCCCGCGGGGCGCTCGACGGTCCCGTCCGTCGTCAGCGACGGTGTCTCGCGCGCAATCTGCGGCGCGTCGCCCTCGTGACCTTCCCGCACCCGCCGCAGCGCCGCAGCGACGTCGCGCTTCAGCTCCGCCGGCTCGAGCGGCACCGCGCGGCCGTTCTGGCGCAGCACCCACGACGAGAGCTGGCGGATGGAGGAGTAGTCGGTGACGAAGACGCCTTCGTCGAGCTTGCCGGTCGCGCCGTAGGCGCGCTTCACCCACCACGCCGTGTCGCCTCGTACCTCGATCCGTGCGGTGCCGGCGATCTCGCCGACCTGCCACGGCGGCCGGCCGCGGTACTGCTCCACGTCGAAGTCCGTCGGCGCCCGAAAGTCGCGTTCTCGACGCGTCGCGAACTTGATGTCGCCGCGGATTCGCGAGACCCGGAACGTGCGGATCTCTTCACGGTCGAGGTCGTGGCCGACGGCGTACCAGAGCCCGTTGTCGTTGAGGAGCGCGTACGGGTTGAGTGTCCGCTCGCTCTCCTCGTCCCGCCCGATCGACCAGTATTCGAAGCGCACCGTCCGCTGCTTGGAGATCGCGTTCTCGAGCTTCGCCAGCCGACCCGGAGTCTCGGGCGAGTAGTCGGGATCGAGCACCTCGACGCGGCTCGCCGTCTCGGTCGGCGCCTCGCTGAAACCCGGCCTCCCGAGCGCGAGGTTCTGAAGCGCGAGCCGCAGCGGCTCGGCGTACGCGAACTTCCCCTCGAGGAGGTAGAAGGCGGTCTGAAGCGCGGCGAGCTCCTCGTCCTCGAGCTCGAGCTGGGGGAGGAAGTACTGCTCCGAGCGGAGTGTGTAGAGCTCCTCGCCGGTGAACTCGTCGCGCTGCGACTGCAGCGGCACGCCGAGGGAGAGGAGCTCCGCGCGGTCGGAGTAGAAGCGACGCGCGAACGCCTCGTCGGACATCTCCGAGTAGCCCTCGACGTTCGACTTCACGTCGCGCGCCGTCAGGGCCCGCCGCTCCGCCATGAGGAATGCGACGAGCGAGAGCTGCCGGATCAGCTTGTCCGTGTCATGAGACACCCGCGCAGCACCCTACCGCGGGGCGCCTGTGGAACGCTGCTGTGGAAGCCTGTGGAGAGCCGCTACGCGGCGGCCTTCGTCTCGAGATGCTGGTGCGACGGGCAGTAGTCGCGCTCCGGCAGCGGCGTGCGCTGGCACGGCTTGCCCTTCCGCGTCGTGGCCCTACAGCGAGCGACGCCTCCGTCGAGGAGGCCCGACTCGATCTGCTCCTCGATGAAGTCGACCGCAGCCTTCACCCCCTCCTTCACCGCCCACGCGACCTGCGCCTGCGCCGTGATGGGGAAGAAGCGCCGGATGTCCTGGAACAAGGCGCGCTCCGGCTTGGCGAAATAGAGCGGATCGCTCGCGAGACGCTCCATCGTCTGCTCGCACGCGATGAGGACCCCGCGGCGCGACTCGAGCTGTGTCTCGCGATCCGCGTACGGATCGATCATGTCCTTCACTGACCGGTAAATGGCCCGCGAATACTGATACATGCACTGCTGCAACTGGGCGGTTCTCTCTTCAATCACGTGCCTAACCATCTCCCCGCGTCAGGCCTTGAGGCCTTGTCCGAAGCCGATTTCCGCCAAGCGCCCCTTCGCCCGCGGAGTCGATCCTACATCGTATCGAGTGATGTTACAAAGTCGCCGGATGCGTTGTCCGAAGCGAAAACGGCGAGCCTCAGTCGACGGGCCGCTCGGCGCGGCGGTCGCGGCCGACGGCGCGGCGCGATTCCGGCGCCGATCACGAGCCTTGCGTCCCCGTGCGGCTCGGACGGGAAACGTTGCGGCTAGGGCTGGAGAACCACGAGCCGCTCCTCGGTCATCTCGCGGACCGTGTAGGCAGGGCCTTCCTTCGTGTTGCCCGAGCCCTTGATGCCACCGTAGGGCATCTGGTCGGCGCGGAACGTCGGCGCCTCGTTGACGGTGACGCCGCCGAACTCGAGGGCCTCGGCCGCGGCGAGAGCGCTCGTGATCGAGCCGGTGAAGATGCCCGCCTGGAGGCCGTACGCGGTGCCGTTCGCGCGGTCGAACGCCTCGGCGAGCGAGTCGACCGGGTTGACGACGCAGACGGGGCCGAAGATCTCGTCGCAGACGACGTGCGCGGTCTCGGGCGCGTCCCCGAGCACGATGGGGCGAAGCGGGTCGGTGTCGGTGGAACCCGCGAGGAGCCTCGCGCCGGCGCCTTGCGCTTCCTCGACCCACGCGGCGATCCGTGTTCGCGAGTCCTGGTCGATGACCGGCCCGACGTCAGTGGCCTCGTCCGCCGGGTCGCCGACGACGAGTGCCGCGACCTTGGGGAGGAAACGCTCGAGGAAGCCGTCGAGGACCGGCCGCTCGACGTAGATCCGCTGTACCGAGATGCAGCTCTGGCCGGCGAACGAGAACGCGTTCGCGGCGAGCTTCGCGGCGGCGAGGTCGATGTCGGCATCCGCGGCCACGATCACGGGCGTCGAGTTGCCGAGCTCGAGCCTCACCCGCTTCTTTGCGGCCCGCTCGGCGATGCCCCAGCCGACCCCGCTCGAGCCGGTGAAGGTGATCATCCGGACGCGCTCGTCCTCGACGAGAACGTCTCCGATCTCCGCGGACGGCCCGACGAGCACGGTGAGCCAGCCCGGCGGAAGTCCGGCTTCCTGCTCGAGCTCTGCGAGCAGGAGCGCCGACATCGGCGTCTGGCTCGCGGGCTTGAGGACGACGGGACAGCCCGCTGCGAGCGCGGGAGCGAGCTTGTGCGCGACCAGGTTGCAGGGGAAGTTGAACGGCGAGATGGCGCCGATCACGCCGATGGGACGGCGGAGCGTGAACGCGATCTTGCCCTCGCCGGCCTCCGACGCTCCCATCGGGATGACGTCGCCGGCGAGCTTCCGCGCCTCGACCGCCGCGAACGTGTAGGTCGAGACGGCGCGCGACGCCTCGACCCGCGCGGCGCGGATCGGCTTGCCCGCCTCCGCGCAGATCGTCTGCGCCATGTCCTCGTGCCGCTCGCGCAGGAGGTCGGCGACGCGATCGAGGATCGCCGCGCGTTCGTGGGCCGGCAGCGGAGACTCGAGCGCGTGCGCTGCGGCGTCGATCGCGCGCCGCGCATCGTCTGCGACGGACTTCGGCGCGCGGCCGACGACCTCGCCGTTGAACGGCGAACGGACTTCGATCTCTTCGGTCGTGGTGGCCATATGCTCGGGTCGTGCTCAGGCGTGACGATATCGCTCGCCACCTGACGAGCGAAGTCGTGGTCGACGGCGAGGCCTGGCCCGGCTACTCCGACACGATCGAGCATCCGGGCGGGCTGGTCCTCGTCGACACGGGGATGATCGAGTCGACGCCGGAGCTCGACGAGCAGTGGTCGCCGATCGTGCATCCGCTGCCGGACGAGCTCGTGCAGCGCGTGGCGCAGGTGATCATCACGCACATGCACTTCGACCACCACGGCGCGAACCGGCTCTTCCCGGGCGTCCCGATCCATGTGCAGCGGATCGAGCTCGAGGACGCGCGGACTCAGGACGACTACACGGTTCGCGAGTGGATCGACTTCGACGGCGCGACCTATGTCGAGCACGACGGCGAGGCGGAGATCCTTCCGGGCATCCGAATCGTGCCCGCGCCGGGGGAGACGCGCGGCCACCAGATCGTCGTCGTGGATACGGACGAGGGCCCGGTCGTGCTCGGCGGTGACGTCGGCCACTCCTTCGAGGAGGTCGCGCTCGCCGACACACCGGGCAAGCGGCTCGTGATCGATCTCGCGGCGCCGCTGTACCTCGCGCACGTCGAGGACCCGCGCGTGCCGGGGCGGTCGGCCTAGGCGTCTACTGGAACTCGGGCGGCAGCCGCATCGCGAGCGCGTAGACAACCTTCGGCTGCAGCGACGGGACTTCTCGCATGAGCGTCTTGAAGTCGCGCGCCGTCAGGTGCAGGACGTCCGCCGGCGTCAGCGTGGTCACGGTCGCGGTTCGCGGGACGTCGGCCACGAGTGCGATCTCGCCGAGGAAATCGCCGTCGGAAAGCTCGGCGACCCACCGGCCCCCGCGCCGAACCTCGGCGCTGCCGCGGATGAGCACCATGAACTCGCGCCCCGGGTCGCCCTCCTTCATCAGCACCCGGCCCGCGGGAAGAGTGAGCTCGGTCGAGAGCAGAGCTATCTCCGCGAGCTCTCGGCGCGAGCATCCGGCGAAGAGCGGTATCCGCTTCAGGAGCTCGATCTTCGCGTTCTTGCGCAGCATCGACGGCGATCTAGTCTTCCACGATGCGGTCCGACGCATTGATCGTCGACGCCGTTCGCAGCCCGATCGGGAAGAAGAACGGCACCCTTTCGCACATCCGCGGCGACGAGCTCTCGGCCCAGGTCGTGAACGCGCTCGTCTCGCGGAACGGCGTCGACGCGGGCGAGGTCGAGGACGTGCAGTGGGGCTGTGTGACCCAGGTCGACGAACAGGCGTGGAACATCGGCCGCAACGTCGCGCTCACCGCCGGCTGGCCGGTCTCCGTCGCGGGAACGACCGTCGACCGGCAGTGCGGTTCCTCGATGCAGACGAACTTCAACGCCGCAGCGGCGGTCTGGTCGGGCCAGCTCGACCTCGTCGTCTCGGGCGGCGTCGAAATGATGTCGCGGGTCCCGATGGGGTCGAACAACGGCTCGCTGTCGCCGCTCGTCTGGGAGCGCCACGACGTCGTGATGCAGGGCATCTCGGCCGAGGAGATCGCGAAGCAGTGGGGGCTGACGCGTGAGGAGCTCGACCGGATCGGCTACGAGTCGCACCGGCGCGCGGCGCAGGCGATCGACGAGGGGCGCTTCGAGCGGGAGATCGTCCCGATCGACCTCGATGTGCCGGAGCCGGATGACTCGGGCGGCACGCCGATCGTCACCCGCGTCCGCTTCGCGGTCGACGAGGCCGTGCGGCGTGAGACGACGCTGCAGAAGATGGCGGCGCTGCAGCCGGCGTTCATCCCGGACGGCGTCGTGACCGCCGGAAACTCGTCCCAGATCGTCGACGGCTCGGCGGCGTTGCTCGTCGCCTCCGAGGCGAAGGCGGCGGAGCTGGGGCTGAGGCCGCGAGGTCGGTTCGTCTCGTTCGGCGTGGTCGGCGTCGACCCTCACCTCATGCTGCACGGGAACCCCGAAGCCTCGGCAAAGGCACTCGCGAAGGCGGGGCTGACGTGGGACGAGATCGACGTGATCGAGGTGAACGAGGCATTCGCCTCGGTCGTGGCGCAGTTCCTCGCCGACACGGGCCTGCAGGAGCGCTACGAGGCGGGCGACGTGAACCCGAACGGCGGCGGCATCTCTCTGGGGCATCCGCTCGGCGCGACGGGCGCGCGGATCACGGCGACTCTCGTTTCGGAGCTCGAGCGCCGTCGGGGGCGCTACGGCCTCGCGACGATGTGCATCGGCTTCGGCCAGGCGATCGCCGCGGTGATCGAGCGGATCTAGTGGCTGCTACTTGCCGGAGTGACCACTAGTCAGTCGTGCTGCGCGAGCCAGTCGCCGACGACCTGCACGTATCTCTCGCGCTCTTCGACATGGGGCATGTGGGACGACTTCTCGAAGCAGACCCACTTCGAGCCGGCGATGCCGTCCAGCAGAACCTGCTGCAACGCCGGGGTCGCCTCGTCGTGGCGACCTGAGACCATGAGCGTCGGCACCCGCATCGCGTGGAGTCGATCCTCGACCTGCCAGTCCTTGCAGGAACCGATGATGTGGAACTCGTTCGGCCCGTTCATCGTGCGGTAGACGGTCGGGTCTTGCTCGAGATACTCGAACGTCTTCGTGACCGCCGGCGGCCACGGGATCCGGCAGACGTGGCGCCCGTAGAAGACGAGGCCGGCCTCCATGTACTCCGGGTCGTCGTAGGAACCCGCAGCTTCGTGCCGGTCGAGCGTCGCCTGCACGGCCTCGGGGAGCTCCGCCCGGCCGGGGCCGCCGTGGAGAACGACGAGCGGCGCGGGCGCTTCTGCGTCTCCCTGCCGCACGTCTCCCGTCACGCGGTACCGGGTCTGTGCTTCCTCGCCGTCGAGCGGGAGCGCCACGTGCTGCCGCTCGCCGGATGGCTCGCGAGCCGCTACGGCACGCAGATGCCCGCGGCGCTCGGGCTCCTGATCGCGGCGGCGAACGCGGACGGTGTCGCGCTCGAGCGCCGGCTCGGACGCCACGTTCTCTCCGCGTTGCACGGCATGTGGAGCGTCGGACTGCTCACCGGCTCGGCCTACCGGCGCGGTCGTCAACGGCCCGGCGATCGGCTTCCTCGCACGAGGCGTCGGCCTCGCCGGCGCGCTCGGGCTCCTCGGCGCGGCGGGTCTCGTGCTGCTTGGCCCGAGACTCGGGCTGGAAGCGGCTACGGCAAATCCGGCAGCGCCCCGCCCGATAGACCCCGGCCGCCGGCGGCGGCCCGGTTAGGCTCCGCCACGTGAAGGTCGGAGTCGTCGGGCTCGGCACGATGGGCGCGGGAATCGCGCAGCTCGCCGTGGAGGCCGCGCTCGAGACGGTTGGCCGCGAGGTGACCGACGAGCTGGGAGAGACCGCGCGCGGACGGATCGAGCACTTCCTGACACGCAAGGTCGAGAAGGGGCAGATCGACTCCTTCGACATCGGCCTGCTCGGGCTGACGACCGATCTTTCCTCGCTCGCCGACTGTGACGTCGTGATCGAGGCGATCGTCGAGGAGCTCGGGCCGAAGCAGGAGCTGTTCGCCGAGCTCGATCGGATCTGCCGTGCCGACGCCGTCCTCGCGACGAACACCTCGGCGCTCTCGGTGACGGAAATCGCCGGCGCGACCTCGAAGCCGGAGCGCGTGGTCGGCATGCACTTCTTCAACCCCGCGCCGCTGATGCCGCTCGTCGAGATCGTGCGGGCCGAGCGGACGTCCGACGACGCGTTCGAGACCGCGAACGCGCTCGGCGAACGCCTCGGCAAGCATCCGATCCGCTGCAACGACACGCCCGGGTTCGTCGTCAACCGCGTCCTCATCCCGCTGCTCAACGACTGCGTCCGCGTGCTCGACGAGGCGCGGGTCACGCCCGCCGATCTCGATGCGGGCATGAAGCACGGTGCGGGCTGGCCGATGGGGCCGTGCGAGCTCGTCGACCTGGTCGGAATCGACGTCCACGTGCACGCGAGCGAGGCGCTGTGGGAGAAGCTCCGCGAGCCACGGATGGCGCCTCCGGCCCGCCTCGTCTCGATGGCGAATGCCGGGCTCCTCGGGCGCAAGACCGGCCGTGGCTTCTACGAGTACGGCTAGCGGTCATTCCGGCAAGTAGCAGCACCCTTTGTCCGGCTGCAAAAGCGTCGTATGCCGGCGTCCCTGCGTCCCTGCGTCCCTGGCCCGCTCGCTTTTCGCACGGCCAAAGGGCACTGGACGTACCGGAGCAACCACTAGGCGGCGAGCCGGCCGGACTGCGTGGCCATCGCCTCGAGGCTGAGCGCCTGGAGAACGGCGGCGGCCGCGTTCGCGAGCAGCGCCACGGAGATCTCCTCGGGCACGCCGCAGTCGCGCAGCGCTTCCGCGAAGGCCTGGATGCGGACCGTGAGGTCGTTGGCGCGGCGCTGCAGGGGATCGTCGACCATCGAAACGAAAGCTTCGCCCGGGCTCGGGACGTTCCTGCTCGCGCGGAGTACCCTGGGAGCGCCGATGCGGCGGATCCTGCTCAGCTGCGCCACTCTCGCGGTGCTCGCGCTCGCCGCCGCTGGGTCGGCAGGTGCCCGCGGACAAGCAACGTCCTTCGGCTTGCTCGTCGTCCAGAACGGGGTCGGGGACGGGGGAATCTACGGCCATCCCGTCGTGACGCTCGTCGTCGAGGGCTTCGTTCTCGGGCGCATCTCACCGCAGGATCAGGCCCGGGTCGACATCTACCAATCACCCTCGGCCGGCGGTCAGGGCGGCTTCGGAGCTGTGGGGGACGTCTCGAGCCGCCCGGTTCGCTGGCGCGGATTCGCCGGCAAGGAGTTCAGCGGCAGCGGCTTTCGCTTCCACGCGACGGGCGGCGCCTATCGCGTCGTCATCCGGGGCTCAGGCGTGTACGTCTTCGCCGGAGGTCGCGGCGGGGTCAAGCTCCGCGGCTCGGCGGTCTACCCGAAGGCGGACGGGAGGTACGCGCTCGACGGCGCCGCCTGGCGCTCATTGCCGGACGAGCCCGTGACACGCATGATCGGCGGAGGATGATGGCAGGCACCGAGACGATCCTCGTCGTCGAGGACGAGCAGGCGATCGCGTCGTTCGTCGCCGCGTATCTCCGCAAGGACGACTTCAACGTCCGCATGACCGCCAGCGGGCGGGAGGCGCTCACGATCGTGGGCACAGAGCCGCCGGCGCTCGTCGTCCTCGACCTGATGCTTCCCGACCTCGACGGGATGGAGGTCTGCAGGCGAATCCGTGAGACGAGCACGCTGCCGGTGCTGATGCTGACGGCGCGCGACGACGATCTCGACAAGATCGCAGGCCTCGAGGTCGGCGCCGACGACTACCTGACGAAACCGTTCAATCCACGCGAGCTCGTCGCGCGGGTGCGGGCGATCCTGCGCCGCGGCGGCGGGAAGGCGAGGCCGGAGGCAGGCGTCATGACACACGGCGAGCTGGTGCTCGATGCGGGCCGGCGCGAGTGCCGCGTCGGCGACGAGGAGATCCGGCTCGCGCCGAAGGAGTTCGACCTGCTCTGGGAGCTGCTCGACCACCGCGGTCTCGTCCTCACGCGCGACCAGCTGCTCGAGCGTGTCTGGGGCTACACGTTCGCCGGCGATACGCGGACGGTCGACGTCCACGTCCGCCAGCTCAGGCGGAAGCTCGGCGACGCGGCGCCGATCGTCACCGTGTGGGGCATCGGCTACAAGGCTGGGCCGGCTCCCGCGCCCGCCGACTGAGGCGCTCGTGCTCAGATCGCTGCGCTTCCGCCTTCCCGCGCTCTTCGTGCTCGGGTTCGTGATCGCCGGCGTCGTCGCGACGCTGATCGCCGTCCGGTTCTTCCAGAGCTACACGCGCACGCACGCCGCGGCGGAGCTCCGCGCCGAGTCCGCCGGGATCGTACGGCTCTACGAGCAGCAGGCAGGGGTGGGGCGCATCTCGCTCCGCAACCTCGAGCTGCCGCTCGGCGGGGACAGGGTGTACTGGGTCCCCGCCGTGCCGGGTGCGTCGCTGCTTGCCGGGCAGTTGCCGGAGCTCCCGCGGAGCGCCGTGCCATTCGCGAAGCTGGGCGACAGCGAGCCGCCGACGTTCGACCTCCACGTCTCGAGCGGCTCGTATCTCGGGGTGGGGCAGATCGTCCAGATCTCGGGGATTCCGGTCGGCGCGCTCGTCGTCGCGAAACCCGACGCGGCGCTTCGCAGCCGCTGGGTCGAGCTCGCCTGGGAGCTCGCCCTTGCCTTCGGAATCGGCATTCCGATCGCTGTCGCTCTTGTCATCTACTTCTCGCACCGGATCGTCCGGCCGCTCGAGGCGCTGACCGCGGCGGCCGACGAGGTCGCGTTGGGCCACTACAAGATCGAGCTGCCGGAGCGCACCGGCGGCAGCGAGGTCGAGCGGTTGGCGGCCCGCTTCGACGAGATGACGGCCAGGCTCGCCGAGTCGGAGACGCTCTCCCGCAACTTCCTCATGTCGGTCTCGCACGAGCTGCGCACGCCGCTGACGGCGATCCGCGGCCATGTCGCCGCGCTGCGGGAGGGCGTTCTCGAAGACGAGCAGTCGCGCGGGCGATCCCTCGAGGTGATCGCCGAGGAGGCGCTGCGGCTCGAGCGGCTCGTCGGCGACGTGCTCGATCTCGCCAAGCTCGACGCGCGGCGTTTCACGCTCTTGCGCGAGGAGGTCGACATGCGGGCGCTGTGCGAGCGCGCCTACGCGAATTTCGCCGAGGAGGCGCGGGTGCGCGGGATCGAGTACGACCTCGAGCTGGGCGAAGGAGCGGTGCTCGTCACCGACGGCGATCGCGTGCTGCAGATCGTGTCGAACCTCATCGCGAACGCGCTCCGCTGGACGCCCGAGGGTGGCCGGGTCGACCTCGGGCTGAACGCGGAGAACGGCGAGGTCACGGTTGCCGTCGCCGACACAGGGCCCGGAATCGAGCCGGACGGGAGGGAGCGGATCTTCCGGCCGTTCTGGTCCGGCGACGGCGGCGGCACCGGACTCGGGCTGACGATCGCGCGGGAGCTCGCGCTCGCGCTCGGCGGTCGGCTCGAGCTCGACAGCGAGCCGGGCCTGGGAAGCCGGTTCGTGCTCGTTCTGCCGGTGAAGACGCCCGGCGCCTAGCCGATCTGGCGCTCTTCGAAGTGGTAGACGGTCGCGCCGTCTTCGCGCTTCAGTCCCTCCTCGAGCCGCGTCAGGCGCTCCTCGACGCTTCGCCAGCCCGAGGCGATCAGGTCGACGAGAAGGGAGAGGTCGTCCACGCGCGCGTGCCGCTCGGTCAAGAGGTCGTTCTCGATCCCCTCCAGGCGGCGGATGACCTGATTCGTGAGCCCGCGCACCTCGGCGAGATGGCGTGCGCTCGGCCGGAAGTGTTCCCGCAGCCCATCCTGGATGGCGGCGGGGAGGCCGGCTTCGAACCGAGCTGTCGTGGTGGCGAGCGCTTCCACGGCGGTGCGCGCCCGCTGCAGGGTGGCGTCGAACGCCGCGGGGTCCGTGCGGCCGGAGGCCGCGTGCTCGATGCGCCGTTGCGCGCGCGCGATTGCGTCCATATCCACGGAGGCGACGATAGAACTCGCGTCGGATGGAACTCTCGGAGCTGGACTACGAGCTGCCGCCGGAGCTGATCGCGCAGCATCCGGCCGAACGCCGCGACGCGTCGCGGCTCCTCGTCTACGAGCGCGCCACCGGTGCCGTGCGCCAACGCACGTTCGCCGAGCTGCCGGACGAGCTCGACGGGGCGCTCGTCGTCGTCAACGACACGAAGGTCGTGCCCGCCCGGATCCCGATCTCGTCGCCGCGCGGCGAGGTGCTGCTGCTCGAGCGGCGCGGCGACGGAACGTGGGAGGTGCTTGCGCGGCCGACCCGCAGGCTGAAGCCCGGCCGCCGCTACGGGCCGGTCGAGCTGATCGAGCATCTCGGCGAAGGACGCTGGCACGTGCGCCTGGACGGGGAGCCCGCGGGCCAGACTCCGCTGCCGCCGTACATCACCGAGCCGCTCGGCGATCCGGAGCGCTATCAGACCGTCTACGCCCGCGACCCCGGCTCGGCGGCCGCGCCGACGGCCGGTCTCCACTTCACTCCGGAGCTGCTCGCGCGGCTCGATCCGGCGCGTGTCACCCTTCACGTCGGGCTCGACACGTTCCGGCCCGTGACCGAGGAGCGGCTCGAGGAGCACCGGATCCACGGCGAGCGGTACGAGGTCGAGCCGGACGCGTGGGAGCGGATCCGCGCCGCGGAGCGCGTGCTCGCCGTCGGCACGACGACGGTGCGCGTGCTCGAGACGCTCGCCCACGGCGGCCGGCCCGCCGGTCGCACCGAGCTCTTCATCACGCCCGGCTTCGAGTTCCGGCGAGTCGATGCGCTCCTGACCAACTTCCACCTGCCGCGCTCGACGCTGCTCGCGCTCGTCATGGCGTTCGCGGGAATCGAGGAGACGCGCCGGCTCTACCGGCTCGCCATCGAGGAGCGGTACCGCTTCTACTCGTTCGGCGATGCGATGCTCGTCCTCTGATGCTCGCCTGCGTCACGATCCGCGTCTCCGATCCCGCCGAGTCCGCCCGCTTCTACTCGGAGGTGCTCGATCGGGAATGGGACGACCTCTCGGTCGTCCCTCCAGAGGACGATCGCGCCGTCACGCGACACCTCCACATTGCGTTTGCGGCTCCCTCGCAGCAGGCGGTCGACGATTTCTGGCAGCGCGGCGTGGACGCCGGCTATCGCAGCGACGGCGAGCCGGGGTTGCGGCCGCAGTACCGGCCCGACTACTACGGTGGCTTCCTGCTCGACCCCGACGGGAACAGCGTCGAGTCCGTCCACCGGCCGGGACGGACCGAGACTGGGCCGCCGATCGACCACCTTTGGATCGGGGTGAGCGACCTCGAGGCGAGCCGGCGGTTCTGGGAGAGGATCTCGCCCGTGATCGGGCTCCAGGTCGAGCGCGCCCGCTTCGGGGGAATGGTGGTCGTGGCCGGACACCGACGTCACCTCATGCTGGTCGCCGACGGGCGCCCTCCGACCGAGCGCGTCCACCTCGCCTTGGCGGTGGCGGACGGCGAGGCTCTCGCAGCGTTCCGCCGCGTCGCGAACGGCGCCGTCGCCCTCGATCCCGACGGCAACGCCGTCGAGGCCGTGACCCGCAGCCACCAACCCCCTGCGCGAAGGACTCGTCTCAGAAGTCAACACCGGGCGAATCCGAGACGAGAGGAGCCGTATGCGTAGGCAGCGCGTTCTCTCCTTGCTCATGGCGGGCATCGGAGTCGCCTTGCTTGTCGCGGCGACGACGGTCGGGGTCGCCTCTTCTGCGTCGCCGAACGACGGCGTGCTTCGGATCGACCAGTCGGGCGGGGCGTTCGACACGCTCGATCCCGGACTCGCGTACGTCACGAACGACTGGGACGTCCTCCACTCCACGCAGCTGCTGCTCGTGAACTACCCTGACCGGTCGGGACAGGCCGGTGAGCAGCTGGTTCCGGAGGCGGCGACGTCGTTCCCGGCGATCTCGGACGGAGGCAGGACTGTGACGTTCCACCTCCGTCGGGGACTCAGGTTCGACGACGGCTCGCCGGTCACGGCCAGGTGTTACGAACGAGCCTGGGAGCGCATCCTCAGCCCGCGCATGTACGCGCAGTACGGGATCTTCGACGGGCTGAACAGGATGGTCGTCGGCGCACAGCGCTTCACCGACGGCAGGGCCGCGCACATCTCGGGCATCGAGGCCGCCGGCCTCATGCTCACGTTCCACCTCACGAAGCCGAACGCGACTTTCGTCTCGATCCTCTCCATGCCGTGGTTCGGCGCCGTGAAGCCGAACATGCCGTACACGACGGCGCCGGGCGGCATCCTCGAGTACGCCTCCGCCGGCCCGTACTACATCGCGACGAATCGGCCCGGTCGCCTCGTGGTGCTGAGACGGAATCCCTACTACCGCGGCTCCCGCCCGGCCAGATCGAACGAGATCGTGATTCGCAGCTATCCGAGCTCGAACGGTGAGGCCGCGCTGCTGCAGATCGAGAAGAACCAGGTCGACTTCGACTTTGGGGGCGTTCCCGCAGCCGATGTGGCGACCGCCGCGAAGCGGTACCCGCGCCGGTTCCATGTCGGTTCCGAGGGCTGCGTCCTCTGGGAGGCACTCAACAACGCGAAAGCACCGACGAACAACGTCGACGTCCGGAAGGCGCTCGACTACGCGATCGGACGGACGCCGATCATCCGTCTGTTGGGTCCGTACGCGGGCCGTGCGACCGACCAGCTTCTGCTGCCGGGCATGCCCGGGTACGAGAAGCTCTCCGTCTACGGCAACTACCCGAACTTCGCAAAGGCGGAACAGGTCGGCGGGAGCGCGCTGAAGAACGCGCCGCCGCTCACCATCGTCTACAACTCGGCCAGCACGGAGCGCACGCAGGAGGCCCAGTTCATGCAGTCGCAGATCGAGCGGATCGGGCTGACGGCGAACCTCGTTCCCGAGCAGTACTACGGGCCGATCGACCCGAACCACTCGCAGGACAACGTCATGCGTTCGGGGTACTGCGTCGACTACTTCGACCCCTGCGACCTGATCAACCTCTTCTTCGCGAGTGGGACGAGCCACCAGACCGGCTTCGACGGCTGGTACTTCCACAGCGCGTCGTTCGCCAGGAAGGCGGATCACGCCGCTTCGCTCACCGGCCGGGCCCGCGCGCGAGCGTATGCCGCGCTCGACAGGCTTCTGATGGTGAAGTACGCGCCCGTGTTCCCGCTCTACATCCCGAACTTCCGCTATCTGGTCTCGAAGCGCGTGCGCCACATCGTCTTCAGCCGTTACCTCGGCTACCCGATCCTCAACGCGATGTCGGTTGGTTAGACCGCGGAGCGCCAACGAGTGGCGCGACTTCTGGCGGGACGGCGGCGAGCGCGAGCTGCACGCGCAGCTCGACGAGTTCGCGCCGTACTCGGTCCGGATCGCGACGCTGCTCGGCAGCAGCGCCCCGCTGCGCGCGCTCGTCGCCGAGCTCGGCCGGATCCGCGCGCACGAGCTCGCTGAGCCCGCCGACGCGGAGCGCGACGCCGAGCTGGCCGGCCGCGTCTACGCCTGGTTCGAGGCGTCGACGCTGCCCCGCTGAATCGCCTCGCGCACGTCCGCGCCGAGCAGCTCGATCAGCGGTGTGTCCCGCAGCGTCTCCCACACGAACTCGCGAGAGCCGCAACGCTCGACGTACGGGTCCTCGAGGACCTCCGTGAGGTGCCGGCCCTTCTCGTGCTCGCGGTGGATGTAGGCGAGAAGCCGCTCCTCGCGATACCGCCGCCGTCGGGAGAAGAAGTACGGGCCCCATCTGGCCATCGCCAACGAGGGTACCCGTCTAGGCTCGATTCGTGAGCGAGACCTTCACGGTCACCGCACGAGACGGCTCGGCGCGCGCGGGCGTCCTCCGGACGGCGCACGGTGACGTGCGGACGCCGGCGTTCATGCCGGTCGGGACGAAGGCGACGGTGAAGACCCTCGATCCCGACGAGCTGCGCGCCCTCGGCGCCGGGATCGTCCTCGGCAACACGTATCACCTCCACTTCCGGCCGGGCGAGGAGCTGATCGCCGAGCTCGGCGGGCTGCACTCGTTCATGGGCTGGGACGGCGCGATCCTCACCGACTCGGGCGGCTTCCAGGTCTTCTCGCTCCGCGACACGCTGCTCGAGGTGGACGACGACGGCGTCACGTTCCGCTCGGTCTACGACGGCGCGCCGGAGCGCTTCACGCCCGAGCTCGCGGCGCGCGTGCAGGAGCGTCTCGGCTCGGACGTCGCGATGTGCCTCGACATCTGTCCACCGGCCGGTGTGTCGCGCGGCGAGCTCGAGGAAGCCGTGCGCCGGACGACGGTGTGGGCCGAGCGGCAGCGCGACCTGCCGCGCGCGCCCGGTCAGCTCCGCTTCGGGATCACGCAGGGCGGCCTCGACGCCGAGCTGCGCGGCCGCTCGTCGGATGAGCTCGTC
Source organism: Gaiellaceae bacterium (assembly GCA_035310545.1). Classification (GTDB taxonomy): domain Bacteria; phylum Actinomycetota; class Thermoleophilia; order Gaiellales; family Gaiellaceae; genus Palsa-739. Next base: position 15,656 of record DATGEB010000060.1, on the reverse strand, counting down.
GCGCTCGACTTCGACGGCTACGCGATCGGCGGCCTCAGCGTGGGGGAGCACCGCGAGCCGATGTTCGAGGCGACCACCAACGCGGCTGCGCTGCTCCCAGAGGACAAGCCGCGCTACTTCATGGGAATCGGCGACCCCGAGGGCGTGCTCGAGGTGATCGCGCGCGGCGTGGACATGTTCGACTGCGTCCTTCCGACCCGGACCGCGCGCACCGGCAGCGCGCTCACGAGCGAGGGACGCCTCAACCTCCGCAACGCCCGCTTCGCCCGCGACGGGCGCCCGCTCGACGAGACCTGCGCCTGCCCCGCGTGCACCCGCTTCAGTCGCGCGTACATCAGGCACCTCGTGAACCAGCAGGAGATCCTCGGATTGCGGCTGCTCAGTCTGCATAATCTCGGCTTCTTGCTCGATCTCGTCGCTGCGGCGCGCGGGGCGATCGAGCGCGGCGAGTTCCTCACGTGGAAGGACGAGGCGCTCGAACGAGCGAAGGGAGCGAGCGTGTGATCGTCGCAGCGAGCAGCGGATCGGGGTTCTTCTTCATCATCATCATCGCGTTCCTCTTACTGTGGCTGATCGTCGTCCGGCCGCAGAAGAAGCGGCAGAGCCAGCAGCGGGCCCTGCTCAACGAGCTGAAGGTCGGCGACGAGATCCTCACCGCCGGAGGGCTCTACGGCACGGTCTCGCGGATCGACGACGACCGGGTGACGGTCGAGATCGCGCCCAAGGTCGAGGTACGTGTCGCGCGGCGGGCGATCGCAGGGATCACGACGGAGCCGGACGAAGCCAGCGAGACCGGCAAGCACGAGGATGCCTCCGACGACGACCACGAGAAGTGGCAATCCGCGTTCGACGAGGACGACGCAGGCACGAGCGGCGACGCATCGAACGAAAAGAGCCGCGGCTAACCTGTTCGCGGTCTGAAGGATCCTTCGTGAGAGAGCGTCGCAACTATCTCCTGCTCATGGGCGCGATCGGCGCCGCGCTCGTCGGCGCCGCGCTGCTGGCCATCCCCGGCTCGCCCGCCTACAAGAAGCCGACCCTCGGCCTCGACCTGCGCGGCGGGATCGAAGTCGTCCTGCGCGCCGTCCCGGTCAAGGGCGGCAAGCCGATCGACGCCGCCGGCATGCAGACGGCGCGGAGCATCATCGAGCGGCGCGTCAACGGCATCGGCGTCACCTCGCCGAACGTCGCCGTGCAGGGGAACGACGAGATCGTCGTCCAGCTCGCGGGCATCCACGACCCGAACAAGGCGGCGAAGATCATCGGCCGCACCGGCCAGCTGCAGTTCTTCGACTTCGAGGCGGATCTCGCGCCGCCCAGCCTGAGCCCGACGGGGCAGCCACAGCCGATCTCATCGCTCTACAGCCTGCTCAAGCAGCTGCAGGACGAGGCGAAGAAGGGATCGCCCGAGGCGTACTACCTCTTCGGCCCGAAGAAGGTCACGAAGACGGTCACGACGACGGTCAACGGCAAGCAGGTCTCGAAGAAGCACACGACGACGATCGAGCACGCACGGCTGCAAGGGCCCGAGGCGACGATCAAGAGCCTGCTCCTGCCGTACAAGGGCGGCAAGCAGCCCGCAGGAACGGAGATCCTCAAGGTGCCCGCGCACCGCGAGGTGGTGGGCTCCACGAGCGGCACCGCCTGGTACGTCTTCAAGTACTTCCCGCAGAATCCGAACGGGCCGCCGGAGATCACGGGCGCCGACCTGAACGAGTCGGGCATCAGCGCCGACATCAACCCGCAAACCGGCCAGGCCGAGGTGCTGCTCTCCTTCAAGAGCCACGGCGCCAAGGAGTTCCAGCGGATCACGAAGGCGGAGTACATCCGCGGCCGGATCGCCGCCGGTCAGGCCGGCCAGCTCGGCAACAACAACCCGAACACCGTGGTGCAGTACGCCGGGCACAACGCGATCGTCCTCGACGGCGTCCTCCAGTCGACGCCGTACATCGACTACACGGATCCGAGCCTGAGCCTCGGAATCGCGGGCGGCAACGCGTCGATCACGATGGGCTCGGGCGGGCTGAAGGCGGCGCAGGATCTCGCCCTGGTCCTCCAGAGCGGCTCGCTGCCGTACACGCTGCAGCAGGTCGCGCAGACGCAGGTCTCGGCGACCCTCGGCAAGAGCTCGCTGCACGAGGCGATCCTCGCCGCGGTCGCCGGCCTCCTGATCGTCGCCGTGTTCCTGCTCCTGCTCTACCGCTTCCTCGGCCTCGTCGCGGTGATCGGCCTCGCGATCTACGGGCTCCTCTACTACGCCGCGATCCTCGTCTTCAACGTCACGCTGACCCTGCCGGGCTTCGCCGGCCTGATCCTCACGATCGGCGTCGCGGCCGACGCGAACGTCGTCGTGTTCGAACGCATCAAGGAAGAGGTGCGCGCCGGGCGCTCCGTGAGGGCGGCGATCTCGGCGGGGTACGGCAAGGGGTTCCACACGATTCTCGACGCGAACGTCGTGACCGTGATCACGGCGATGGTGATCTTCCTCATCGCGGTCGCCGACGTAAAGGGCTTCGCCCTCATGCTCCTGATCGGCACCCTGATCTCACTGCTCACCGCCGTTGCCGCGACGCGTGCCCTGCTCGGCTTGCTCAGCGGCTTCCGCTGGTTCGACAACCCGCGCTTCATGGGCGCGCACGGGCAGCAGACGGCGAAGTGGCTCCAGATCGACTTCATGCGGCGCCGCTACATGTGGTTCGCGCTCTCGGGCGTCGTGATCCTCGCCGGGATGGTGTCGCTCGGGATCCGGGGGCTCAATCTCGGGATCGACTTCAAGGGCGGTACGCAGATCACGTTCTCCACGAAGAAGGCGTACTCGACGGGCGCGATGACGAGCTTCATGCAGAGCCAGCACGAGCGAGACGCGGTCGTGCAGGGTCGCGGGCGGAGCTTCAACGGGGACTACAAGCAGTGGCAGGTCCGGACGACGGCGCTCAAGCCCGCCGAGCAGAACGCCCTGACCCAGGGCCTGAAGGCGAACTTCGGCGCCTACGGCGGCGGCGTGCAGAGCGTCTCGGGAACGTTCGGCCACCAGATCGCGATCGACGCGATCTACGGGATCGTCGTCTCGCTGATCCTGATCACGATCTACATCGCGGTCAGGTTCGACCGCAAGTTCGCGATGCCGGTGATCCTCGCGATGCTGCACGACATAGCCGTCACCGTCGGGGTCTACGCCCTGGTGGGGAAAGAGGTCTCCGTCGCCACCGTGGCCGCCGTGCTGACCGTGCTCGGCTACTCGATCTACGACACGATCATCATCTTCGACCGCATCCGCGAGAACATCCCGCTGATGCGGCGCTCGTCGTTCGCGACGATCGCGAACGTCTCGCTGTGGGAGACGATCAGGCGCTCGCTGGCCACGACGTTCATCACGCTGCTGCCGATCATCTGCCTCGAGATCCTCGGCGGCGCGACGCTCAAGGACTTCGCCTTCGCGCTCATCGTCGGCGTCACGTCGGGCGCCTACTCCTCGATCTTCTTCGCAGCGCCGATCCTCACGATCTGGAAGGAGCGGGAGCCGGAGTACGCGCGGCGCAAGGAGCAGGCCGAAGGTGAGGGCGCGGAGCCCGACGGAGGACGTCTCGCGCGACGGCGGCCGCTGCGGCCGAAGGGCGGCCCGGCACTCGACACCGGGACGCTCGCGCTGCAGGAGTCGGAGGCGGCGCTCGCCGCGGAGCCGACGCCGAGCCTCGTCGACGCGATCTCGCCCGAGCCTGCCACCGCGAGCGCACGGCAGGAGAAGCGTCGCCAGCGGCGCCGCTCGAGACCGCATGGCAGATCGCGGTAACAGGAGCCTGCTCCTCGACACGGTCGAGGAGCTGATCGCCGAGCTTCCCGGCCGGCTGCGCGGCGGCCGGGAGCGGCTGTCCGAGAGCGCCGTCGCGGCGCTGCGCGGGATCTCGGACGAGCTCAACCTCGTCACGCGCGACGAGCTCGACGAGCTCGAGCTGCGCGTCGCCCAGCTCGAGCACCGCTTGCGGCTGCTCGAGCACGCGGACGCTGCGCGTCCACGTGCTGGGTGACGGAACTGCGCTGCCGGGAGAGCGCGGTCTCCCGGCAGCTCCGTGCTGTTCTTGGTTTCGATGCTCTGGATGGGTTGGCCTTTTGGCCTGGGTTCTTGATCGAGCGGCTTGAGGCGTGATCGCGACGGAAGAGCGGCTCGAACCATGCGTCAGCCTCAAAAGGCTGTCAGCACGGAGCGCGCCCGAGATCGCACTCTCGGGCGCGCGTAGTTCGGTTTCCCCCGGCCGAAGAGCGAAGCTCTGCGCCCGTATCAGCGGCGGAAGCGGTTCACCGTCGCCGCGAGGAACGTCTCGGCGTCGTAGACGATGAAGCCGCACACGGCTGCGAGCGGAAGCTCTGCGAGCGCAGCCTCCGCGATCGCCTTCCAGGTCTCGCTGCCGCTTTGCGAGGTGACGACGTCGAACCAGGCGTCGCAGCAGAGCATCGTCCCGGTCACCGCGGCGAGTGGGGCGAGCCATTGCGAGCCGCGGAACGCCGCCCAGGCGGTGGCTGCGAACGACGCGGTGAGGCCGAGATCGAAGCCGACCCAGGCGATGTCGTAGTGGAAGGTGACGTGCCGGGACGGCAGCGTGAACGTGAGATAGAGGATCCAGGGGACGAGCACGACCGCGACCAGGCCGAGCAGCACCTTCATCCAGCGCGGGAGTGGTATGCGTGTGGGGTCTTCGGGGTACGACTCGCTCATGGTCACGTTGTACCCTGGCCGCATGATGCTGCGTCAGTTCAGCGCCGAGAAGGTGCTCGCCTCGGCCGCGGCGCTCGTGGGGGTGATCGGGCTCGTGTCGGCCCTGACACCGGAGATGGCGGACCGAGTCAGGCTCGCTCGAGGCGTCCTGCCGCCGGGATGGCCGGAAGCCGCGCGAGTTCTCACCGTTGCTTTCGGGCTCGGCCTGATCTGGCTCTCGCGCTCGCTCGCGAAGCGCCGGAAGCGCGCCTGGCAGCTCGCGGTGCTGGTCGTCGTCGCCTCGGCCGCGGCCCATCTCGCAAAGGGCCTCGACTTCGAGGAGGCGGCGGTCTCGCTGCTTCTCCTTGCCGCGCTCCTCCACTGGCGGCGCCGGTTCGACGTGCCCGGCGACCCGGCGAGTGTCCGGCCGCTGCTCGGCCTCGGCGTCGCGCTCACGGCAATCACGGCGATCGTCGGCGGAGCCGAGCTGCGCGGCGTGGACTTCTCCCCGCGCGCCAGCGACGCGCTCGTCGGGCTCGGCCTCGTCCTCGGCGCGCTCGCGCTCTACTTCTGGCTGCGACCGTTCGGGCTTGCCGTCGCGCAGACGGTCGGGGAGCGGCGGCTGGCGCGAACGCTCGTGGACGCCTACGGCAGCGACAGTCTCTCGTTCTTCGCTCTACGCCGCGACAAGAGCTACCTCTTCTCGCCGTCGCGACGCGCGTTCCTCGCGTATCGCGTCGTCGCGGGAACGGCGCTCGTCAGCGGCGACCCTGTCGGAGACGAGGCAGAGATCGACGACCTCCTCGCGGAGTTGCGGCGTCTCGTCCGCGCGCATGGGTGGCGGTTCGCCGTGGTCGGCGCCTCGGAGGAGCACCTCGAGCGCTACCGCGCATTCGGGCTCAAGCCCGTCCCCATGGGCGACGAGGCCGTCCTGCTGCCGCAGGAGTTCTCGCTTGAGGGTCGGGCGATCCGCAAGGTCCGGCAGTCGGTCTCGCGGCTGCAGAAGGCGGGCTACTCGTTCCGCGTGGTTCCGGCGGAGGACGTCGGCCCGGCGCTCGAGGTCGAGCTCGAGGCTGTCTCGGCAGCGTGGCGCAGGGGCCACCCGGAGCGCGGCTTCTCGATGGCGATCGACGATCTCCACGTCCCGGGGACGATGCTCGCGGTCGCCGAAGACGAGGACGGTCACATTGGCGGTTTCCTCCATCTCGCGCCGTCGTCGGGCGGCGCCGGCTGGTCGCTGAGCGCGATGCGGCGTCGCCCGTACGCGCCGAATGGGCTGACGGAGTTCCTCGTGGTGGAGACCCTCGCGTGGGCCCGCGACGCGGGCGCGAGCGAGTTGTCGCTCAACTTCTGCGCGCTGACCGACTTCCTCGCCCCCGAGCGGGTGACGACCCCGCTGCGCCGGCTCGTCCGCCGGGCGCTGCTGCTCGCCGACAGCGTCTTCCAGCTCGAGCGGCTCTACTCGTTCAACCGGAAGTTCTTCCCCGAATGGCGTCGCCGCTACATCTGCGTCGAGCGCTTCACGGATCTGCCCGCGGTCGGGCTCGCCTACCTCCACGCAGAGTCGCTGCTCGTTCCGCCAGGGCCGTGGACGCGGAGACGCGAGACGGTTCGTCGCCGCGCCGCGGCCTGACAGGAGCGCCCGGCGCCGCCTAACCTGTTCGGCGTGAGCACGACGCGCAGCATCGGGCGCCTCTCGGAGATCGCGCAGGTCATGGTGCGGCACGGCTTCGGGTACTTCCTCGAGGCGCACAAGCTCAGCGACCTTCTGCCGGGCCGGTCCGCGGAGGATCGCCTCGCGAACGTCGCCGCCGAGCATGGCGCCGCCTCCGCGCGCGGCCAGCACCTCCGCGAGGTACTCGACGAGCTCGGGCCGACGTTCGTGAAGTTCGGGCAGCTCCTCTCGACCCGGCCCGACGTCGTCCCGCCCGACATCGTCGTCGAGTTGCGCGCCCTCCAGGACGACGTGCGGCCCTTCCCCTTCGAGGAGGCCGAGCGCGTGATCGAGGAGGAGCTCGGGAACACGATCGAGCGGCTGTTCCTCGAGTTCGACCCGACGCCGGTCGCCGCTGCGTCGATCGGGCAGGTGCACCGTGCGACCCTGCCGAACGGGCGGAAGGTCGCGGTCAAGATCCAGCGGCCCGGAGCGCCCCGCCAGATCGAGGCCGACCTCGGGTTGCTCTATCAGGCGGCGAAGCTCGCGCGCGAGCGGGTCCGGGCGCTCGACTTCGTCGACACGCACCAGGTCGTCGACGAGTTCGCACGGTCGATCAGAAAAGAGCTCGACTACCGCCAGGAGGCGCGCAACGCCCAGAACTTCCACCGTCACTTCGCCGGCGACCCGCATGTGCGCGTCCCGAAGGTCTACTGGCACTACACGCGACCGCGCGTCCTGACGCTCGAGTGGATCGACGGGATCCAGCTCGCCGACGTCGACCTGGTCGGCACGAGGCTCGAGGAGCGCCGGGAGCTCGCGACCCGGATCACCGAGGCGTGGATGACGATGATCTTCCGGCACGGCTTCTTCCACGGCGACCCGCACCCGGCCAACATCCTCGTGCCGCGCGAGGCGGGAACGATCGGGCTCGTCGACTTCGGTGCGGCGGGAACGCTCACCGACGACGACATGTCGAAGCTGACGGGCCTCTTCATCGACGCCGCGAACGAGAACGTCGAGCAGCTACCGAGGCGCCTCGCCGACCTCGGCGTGCACTATCCGAAGGAACGGGAGGGCGAGTTCCTCGCCGAGCTCCGTGAGCTGTACTACCGCTACTACGGCGCGACCCTCAGCGAGGTCGACCCGATCCAGATCATCCGCGAGGGCTTCCAGCTCATCTATTCGATGAACCTCCACCTGCCGGCGCGCTTCCTGCTCCTCGACCGCTCGATCGCGACACTCGGCTCGGTGACCACGGATCTCTATCCCGACTTCAACGTCTTCGAGGTGGCGCGGCCGTACGCGCGCGATCTGATGGTGGAGCGGTTCAGGCCGGATCGCGTGGCCCGGCGCGCGCGGCGGGAGACGTTGCAGCTCGCGCGGGTCATCGCCGAGGCGCCCCACCAGTTCCACGACTTCATGGAGGAGATCCGGGACGGCCAGATCGAGGTCGGCTTCGTGCACAAGGGCCTCGAGGAGTTCATGCAGAAGCTCGACGTCGCCTTCAACCGGCTCGTGATCGCGCTCATCGTCGTCGGGGGGCTGATCGGGTCGAGCCTGATCGGGATCTTCGCCAAGGGCGGCCCCCACGTTCTCGGCGTGAACGTCATCTCGATCGCCGGATTCGCTCTTTCCTCAGTGCTCGGGCTCTGGCTCCTCTGGGGCGTCGTTCGAAGCGGACGCCTGTAGCGAGCGAAGCTCGCGGGTGCTTCGCACCCGCTCGCTGGGATATGGAACTGCGCGGGCCGGAAAGCGTGGTTTCCGGCCCCTTCGTGCTGTGTTGGTTTCCGATGAAGTCCGGCTTCGCCGGGTCTTAGCCTCCGGCCTGTGGCCGCTCGTTGGTTTGGGCGGCTGGAGGTTCGAGTGGCGTTGGGCGGCGGCGTAACGGTGCGTTACGCCGCCGCGACGGAAGCGCGGCTCGAACCGTGCGTCAGCCCTCACAAGCTCTCTGCACGGAGCCGACGGGGAGACCGCGCTCTCCCCGTCGGCGCAGTTCGGCTTCCCCCAGCGCGAAGAGCGCAGCTCTTCGCGCGGCACATCGTGACGCTTTCGCGCGAAAGGACATCTGGCGGAGCGGGCGGGCTGCGCCTAGCCTCGAGTCGATGACCGCTCTTCTTCTCGCCGAGCCGGAGCCGGCCGTTCGCGGCTTCCTCGAGCGCCAGCTGCGCAACGACGGCTTCGACGTCGTCGCGTGCGAGCGCGCCGAGCAGCTTCCGCGCGCGGCGGATCCGGACGTTCTCGTGCTCGGCGACACCGACGCGCTCGATCGCGGTGTCGTGCCCGACTGTCCCGTGATCGTGCTCGGCGGCGCCGATCCGGCTTCGCGTGTCCGTGCGCTGGCCCGTGCCGACGACTGCCTCGCAAGGCCGTTCGTCTACGAGGAGCTGCTGGCGCGGATCCGCGCGGTGCTCCGCCGCTGCCCGCCGCGTGTCGAGTTCGTCGAGATCGGGCCGCTGGTGATCGACCGAGCCGCGCGCCGCGTCACGGTGAGGGGCGCGGAGGTCGAGCTGTCGGCGAAGGAGTTCGCGCTTCTCGTGAAGCTCGCATCCGATCCCGACCGCGTCTTCACGCGCGAGCAGCTGCTGCGCGACGTATGGGGATTCCGCACCTACGTCCCGACGCGGACGCTGGAGTCGCATGCGTCGCGTGTCCGGCGCAAGCTCGCTGCAGCCGACCTACCCAACTGGATCGTGAACGTGTGGGGGGTCGGCTACAAGCTCAGGCACGTGCCGGCGGCCCAGGTTGCGAGGGCACGCCGTCCGCCCCGGCCGTGATCATCGAGCCATGCTCATACTCGCAATCACGATCAAGACGCACACCGGAATCCGGCTGGCCGAGGTGGGGGAAGCGCTCGGCGCGCTCGGCGGGCTCGGGCTCCTGCTCGGCGGGATGACGCCGTTCGGGAAACGCGCCGGCGAGGTCCTGGGCGGCCTCGGGCTCGCGGCCGGCTTCATCTGCCTCCTCGTCGCGACCCGCTGGGGCCACTTCCACTAGCGTCTGCTCGGAGCCCGCCGTCGGTCTCGTCAACGTTGGGAACGCCCGGCATGATGAGCCACTGACGCAGCGACCCCGGCTAGAGAATGGCTCCTTCCAGGCGGAGGAGCCACTCCTTTCGGTCGAGGCCGCCGCCGTAGCCGGTGAGGCTGCCGTTCGCTCCCACCACCCGGTGGCAGGGGAGGACGATCGGGAGCGGGTTCCGGTTCATCACCGTTCCGACCGCGCGCGCCGCGCGAGGGGCGCCGACCTGCAGCGCGAGCGCGCCGTAGGTCGTGGTGTGGCCGTACTCGACCCGGGTCAGCTCCTCGAGCACGCGCCGGTGGAACTCCGGCGTCGCACGCAGGTCGAGTTCCAGGTCGAAGGCGTGCCGGCGGCCCGCGAAGTACTCGTCGAGCTCCAGTCGCACGCGATCGAGCGCCCTCGGCGTGCGCAGGACCCGCGGTCCGAAGCTCCGTGCCAGCCGCTCGAGCTCGGCCTCGGGCTCGGGGTCGAAGCCGACCCGGCACAGCCCGCGGTCCGAGACGCCGACGAGCAGCGGCCCCACCGGAGTGTCGTCGAGCAGGTCATAGGCCACGTCGAGATCGCCCGAGGCGGCGGCTGCCGCCCGGAAGCGCTCGTCGAGGACGGTCGGGACTCCAGTCATCGGCTTTCCTTCTCCTTCCGCAGCCGCCGCACACCGGCGGAGGCCGCCTGGCGCGCCGCCTGCTCGTTCGAGCCGAGAGCGGCGCCGATCTCGTCGTAGTCGAGGTCGTACCCGTAGCGAAGGACGACCGCGGCCCGCTCCTTCGGCGGCAGGTCGTCGGTGAGCGGCGCGAGCTCCTCCACGGCCGGGCGCATGTCCTCGCCGGCGGGCTCGGCCGGGAGCTCGACCGTCGGCCGCTCTCTCCGTGCGGCGTCGACGATCGCGTTCGCCGCGATCGTCAGAACCCACGCTCGCAGGTGCTCGCCGTGCTCGAGTCGGCCGTAGGCGCGCAGCGCGCGCAGGAACGTCTCCTGAAAGAGGTCGTCGGCCCGAGCGCGTCCGGCCCGACGGCGCAAGAAGGCGAGGACTTCGTCCGAGTGAGCCTCGTAGAAGAGCTCGAACGGAGGAATTCCTGTGCGGGCCATCGAGCACTGAAACGTACTGCGGGATCAAGATGTGAGGTCATGAAGGTCGCGGTCGTCGGACACGTCGAATGGGTGGAGTTCGCGCGGGTCGATCGCGTGCCCGAATCCGGTGAGATCGTGCCTGCTCTCGAGAGGTGGGAGGAAGCCGCGGGCGGCGGCGGGGTCGCCGCGGTTCAGCTCGCCAACCTCGCCGGCTCCTGCCTCTTCTTCACCGCGCTCGCCGACGACGAGCTCGGCCATCGCTCGCGCGAGGAGCTCGAGGGCCGCGGCGTCACCGTGCATGCGACTCACGCGCGGGGAACCCAGCGCCGCGCGTTCACGCACGTCGACGAGGGCGGCGAGCGGACGATCACCGTGCTCGGCGAGAAACTGCGACCGTCGGGGGAGGACGGCTCGCTCCCGTGGGAGGAGCTCGGTCGCTGTGACGCCGTCTACTTCGTGGCCGGAGACATCGCCGCGCTGCGCGCGGCCCGCCACTGTCCCGTTCTCGTCGCTGCGGCCCGCGAGATCCCGATGCTGCGCCGGGGCGCGGTGCAGATCGACGTGCTCGTCGGCAGCGGCGAGGACGCGGCGGAGCGGTTCGAGACCGGCGAGCTCGAGCCGGAACCGCAGATCGTCGTCACGACCGCCGGCGGGCTCGGCGGCTGGATCCGCCCCGGAGGTCCCTTCCGCGCGGCGACTCCGCCGGGGCCCGTGTCCGACGCCTACGGCTGCGGCGACTGCTTCGCGGCGGGTCTCACCTACGGGCTTGCCCTGGGAAAGCCGGTGGATCAGGCCGTGGCCCTCGGCGCCCGGTGCGGAGCGACTGTCCTCACGGGCCAGGGCGCGTATGAGCACCAGCTGACCGCAGACGACCTACACGCCGGGTGAAGGTCGGCGGAGGCCGGTCCATGAGCCAGCTCGCTGCCGCCGCCGCTCGTGCGGCAACCTCGGGTCGTGACTCCGAACGGGCGTCGCGACGATCCGCCGCAAACACCGTCTGATCCCTGAGGCCTCGGTTGCAGCTCGCCTCGGCATGGTCCGCCAGGGGTGGACTTGTGGGGAGATGTGGTTTATAGTGGAAAGAAGTGGTGGAATGAGAGAGGCCCCATGCTCCTAGGCGAGTACGAGCACACGATCGACGACAAGAACCGCCTCACGCTTCCGGCGAAGTTCCGTCGGGCGTTCGAAGGCGGCATCGTCGTCACGCGAGGACTCGACGGGTGCCTCTGGGCGTGGACGCCCGAGGCGTGGGAGAGCTACCGCGTCACGACTCTCGCCAACCTGCATCCGCTGAGCCAGGAGGGCCGACGGATGCACCGGCATTTCTTCTCCGGCGCCAGCGAGACGGCGCCCGACAAGCAGGGCCGCGTGAGCATTCCGCCCGCCTTGCTCACGCACGCGAAACTCGGCCGCGACGTCGTCGTCGCCGGGGTCAACGACCGCCTCGAGATCTGGGACCGCGCAGCCTGGCAGCGCGAGCTCGCCGAGGTCGAAGGGAGTGCTGAGGATGTTGCCGAACGTCTTGCAGCCCAGGGAAGCTGACCACGTCCCCGTCCTCGCCGAGGAGGTGAGGGCAAGCCTCGGCGTGCAGCCCGGCGAGACGGTCGTCGACGCGACTTTCGGCGCCGGCGGGCACGCCTCGATTCTCGCCGCCGACCTGCGCGGCAAGGGGAAGCTGATCGCGATCGACCGCGACCCGACGGCGCGCACGTACTTCGAGCAGCTCGCGAAGCGCACCACGGCAAGCACACGGCTCCTGCGGGGCGACTTCGGCGTCGTCCTTCCGCAGCTGGCCGAGAACGGCGTGCAGGCCGACGCGATCCTCCTCGATCTCGGCGTCTCCTCGATGCAGCTCGACCGGCCCGAGCGTGGCTTCTCCTACGCCGCGGACGCGCCGCTCGACATGCGGATGGATCCCACGCAGGACATCAGCGCCGCCGATGTCGTCAACACCTGGAGCGAGCGCGACCTCGTCACGATCTTCCGGCGCTACGGGGAAGAGCGCTACGCGAAGCAGATCGCGCGGGGGATCGTCCGTCGCCGCAAGGAGCAGCCGCTCGAGCGGACGGGCGAGCTCGTCGACGCGATCAAGGCTTCGATCCCGGCTCCAGCGCGCTTCGGCGAGGGTCATCCCGCGAAGCGGGTCTTCCAGGCGCTTCGGATCGAGGTCAACGCCGAGCTCGCCTCGCTCGCGAGCGCGCTTCCCGCGGCGCTCGGGATGCTGCGCCCCGGCGGCCGGCTCGCGGTCATCTCGTTCCACTCGCTCGAGGACCGGATCGTGAAGCGCTTCCTGCGCGAGCGGGAGCGCGGCTGCACGTGCCCGCCCGACTTCCCCGTCTGCGTGTGCGGCCACGAGCCGGAGCTCCGGGCGTTGCAGCGGCGACCGGTCCGGCCCGGCCGGGGCGAGCTTGCGGCGAACCCGCGCTCGGCGTCTGCGCGCCTGCGCGTCGCGGTGAAGACCGGGGCGGAGGAGGACTAGTGGTCACTCCGGCAAGTAGCAGCGCCCTTTGTCCGGCTGCAAAGCGTCGCATGCCGGCGTCCTCGGTCGGCCGCGTACCTTCGGGTGCGCGGCCTTCCTGCGTCCTTGGCCGGAGCAACCACTAGATGGCGGCGGTCGACTGGTTCGCGCACCCAGAGGTCGCGGAGCCGCGTCCGGTTCCGCGGCGCCGGCCACCGCGCACCGCGAAGCGTCCGGCGGCGCCCGCACGCTCGCGGCGCAAGCCCACGCAACGCCGCGTTCGCGCTCACATCGTCTGGATGATTCTCTTCGCGATCCTCCTCGCCGGCGTCGTCGCGATCAACGTGGCCGTGCTGCGCGCGCACGTGGCGGTGACGAATCTCGACCAGCAGCGAGCCGAGCTCCAAGCGCAGAACCAGGCACTCGCCTCCCAGCTCTCCGCCGCCAGCTCGGCGCCACGCGTCGAGGCGGCCGCGCGCCGGTTCGGCATGGTGCTGGCGCCGGCCGCCGACACGTCGTATCTCATGCTCCCCTCGGGAAGCCGTTGAAGACGCGCGTCGTCAACTCGCGGCTCCGTCTTCTCCTCCTCTGCATCGTCGTCATCTTCGCGGCCCTCGGCGCGCGAGCCGCCTGGATCCAGACCATCCGCGCGTCGTCACTGACCTCGCTCGCGCAGAAGCAGACGAAGGCGAATCTCGTGCTGCGCGCCGGGCGCGGAACGATCTACGACCGGCAGGGCATGCCCCTCGCGATCAGCGAGCAGGCGACGGACGTGATCGCCGACCCGCTGCAGATCTCCGATCCGGCAGGCGAGGCGAGGCTCGTGGCCAGGGTACTCGGGTTACGGGTTCGGTACGTCTACAGGCTGCTCGCGGACCGCAGTCGTGGATTCGTCTACATCTGGCGGAAGGCGCCGGCGGCACGGGCGGCTGCTCTCGCCGCGCGGAAGCTGCCGGGCCTGACGTTCAATCCCGACGAGAAGCGGGTCTATCCGCAGGGAACGGTGGCCGCGCCGGTGCTCGGCTACGCGGGCGTCGACAACACCGGTCTCGCGGGGCTCGAGCTCGAGCTGAACAAGAAGCTGGCGGGAACGAACGGCAGCGCCACGGTCGTCCGGGACGCACTGGGGCAGGCCGTGAACACGATCCAGAACCGCCCGGCTCGCGACGGCCGGGACGTCCAACTGACGCTCGACAGCCACATGCAGGCAAATGCCGAGCAGGTGCTCGAGCACACCGTGCGCCAGTGGCACGCGAAGGACGCGACCGCGATCGTCATGGATCCGCACACCGGCGCGATCCTCGCGATGGCCCAGGAGCCGGGGTACAACGCGAACGACTTCCCGCAGGCGTTCGCGCACGGCCTGAGCGTCGACCACGCGGTGAACGACGTGTTCGAGCCGGGGTCCGTGTTCAAGGTCGTCACGGTCGGCGGTGCTCTGTCGGAGCACAAGATCACTCCCCAGACCGCGTTCACGCTACCGGACTCGATCCATGTCGCGGACCGCGTCATCCACGACGCAGAGATCAGGCCGACCGAGCGGATGACCGTGGCGCAGATCCTGCAGCGCTCCTCGAACGTCGGCGCGGTCACGATTGCGGAGCGCTACCTCGGCGAAGCCGGCCTCAAGAAGTGGATGGTCCGGTTCGGCTTCGGCCGGCGGACGGGCATCGACTTCCCGGGCGAGAGCCCCGGCCTGCTTCCGTCGTACTGGTCGGGGTCGACGATCGGGAACGTTCCGATCGGCCAGGGCGTGTCGGTCACCTCGATCCAGCTCGCAGCCGCCTACTCGGCGATCGCGAACGGAGGCGTTTGGGTCGAGCCGCACCTCGTCGACCATGTCCTCGGCGATCCGCCGGCGAAGCTGCACCGCCGGCGGATCCTCACGCCGGACATCGACTACGAGTTGCGGACGATGCTCAAGGGCGTCGTCTCCGACCAGGGCACGGCGCAACTCGCCCAGATTCCCGGCTACACCGTCGCGGGCAAGACGGGCACGGCGCAGAAGCCGGGACCGAACGGCTACATCCCCGGCGCGTACGTCGCGACCTTCGTCGGGATGGTTCCGGCATCGCATCCGCGCCTCGTCGTGCTGGTCAGCGTCGACCAGCCGCGGGGCGGCATCTACGGCGGCATCGTCGCGGCACCCGCGTTCGAGCAGATCGCATCGTTCGACCTCCAGTACCTCGCGGTCCCGCCGGACCTGAAGATCAGGTAGACGCCCGGCGCGAGCCGAGCAGGCTGACGAGGACGCCGAGGGCGAGGACGCCCGCGCCGGCGCAGAAGCCGATCCCTGCGGAGCGCAACGAGGTGTAGTGGATCGCGATGCCGGCGGCGATCACCGGCAGCGAGAGGCCGAAGTAGAGCACGACGAAGAAGCTCGAGGCGGTCTCGCCTCGGCGCTCGGCCGGTGCGCGCTCCGCGATCGCGGCGAGACCTGCGCCGACGGCGACGCCCTGGCCCAGACCGGCGACGCCCGCGCTCGCGAACAGCGTGGAGAGGGAGTAGGCAGCGAGCGAGACGGTGAGCAGCGCAACTCCCGCGACGAGCAGTCCGCAGCCGGCCGCGAGCCCGTTCGACAGCCGGAGGACGAGCGCCTGCGCGGCGACCGAGGCGAGGAAGAGGACGAAGACGAGCAGGCCGGCAAGCGCGGGACCGTGGTGATGCAGGACGAGCCCGAGAAACTCCGGTGCGACCGAGCTGAATACACCGGACACGGCGAACGCGGCCACGCCCGCGAGCGCGGCCCGCACGAACACGCCATG
>DATGEB010000059.1:0-4160 GCA_035310545.1 Gaiellaceae bacterium | reverse complement strand
GTGTAGAAGCCCCACGCGGCGAGGCCGGAGGCGACGGCGGCGAGCGGCAGCCAGCGGAGGCCGCGCCGGTAGAGCGGGAAGACGACGAAGACGGCGAGCTGCGAGACGAAGAGCGCGCCGAGCGAGGGCTTGAGCAGCTTGTCGTAGAACGCGTCCGGGTTCACGAGCGAGATCGCGTCGGCGACGACGAATGGAACGGCGATCCAGAGGAGGACACGCCGAAGCTCGACGCCGTGCAGCCAGTGGAGCAGGCGACCGAGCGCGAGATACTCGGCCACGATCAATGCGAGCGTGCCGAGCGCGATTCCGAGCGCGACGGCCACTTCCAGCGGTCGGCCGCTGTAGTACTTCGCGATGGTGGCCGCCGGCACCGGGAAGGCGGCGAGCGCCTTCGGGACTGTCGCGAGAGGCAGCGCCGCGAAGAGGAAACAGGCGCCGACGATGCCGACGCCGGCCGCGAGTCCGCGTCGCACGGTCCTGCTCCCGCCGCGGACCTCCGCGCCGAGGTAGAGCGGCAAGCTCGCACAGATGAAGAGAAGCGCGGTTCCACCGACTCCGCGGCCGATCGGGTCGAGGCTCGGGTGCCCGGCGAAGCGCACCGGCACGTGTTCGATGGCGACGCCGCCGAGCACGAGCAAGAGCACGAGCTGCGCCAGGCCGACGGCGAGCAGCGCGACGAGAGCCAGGCGGACCGGCGCGAGCACGAGCAGCACGATCGCGACCGGCAGGACGAGCTCGAGCACCCACCGGTAGGGGTGGAGCCCGGGAAACACGGGAGCGAGCAGGTCGTAGACGACGAACGTGATCGTGTACGGCAGGTAGAGGAAATAGGCGAGCGCCCAGATCCAGCCGTGCGCGACGGCGGCTCGGCGTCCGGCCGCTGCCTCGACGAACGCGCTCAGTCCTCCCGGTGAGACCACGCGGCGCGAGTAGGCGAGCCAGAGCGCGAGCGGCGCAGCGAAAGCCGCCAGTGCGAGCAGGACGACGAGCCCGGCCGACTCGATCCCCGCGCCGCCCGCCGTCCCGGGCAGGAAGTTGGGGAGCGCGAGCGGCCCGCCGACCGACGCGATCGCGAGGCCGACGAAGAGAAGGGGCGAAAAACCGTCGACGGCGTCGCGTCTCGCGGGTTCAGCGTCCACGGCCATCTCTACCTTCGCGAGGGCTTCGGCGGATTTCTTGTTGTCGCGAGCAATCCAACTGGCGAGACTCTGCGATGAGCCGTACGAGAAGACACGTGAAGGAGGAGATGATTGTGAGAAGCCTGAAGGGGAGCTTCAACCGATACAAGCTTCGCCTGCTTGCGATCGCGCTCGTCGCGACGTTCGGGCTCGTCGCCACCGGCTGTGGCGGCGGATCGTCCGCGTCGTCCCTGCCGAAGAGCGGCGTTGCCGGCGCGGAGCACTCGCTGACCACGGTCGCGGTCAAGACCCGCAAGATCGGCGGCTACGGCGTCGTGCTCGTGAACTCGAGCGGACGGACGCTCTACATCTTCATGAAGGATGCGCGCCGTCACGTCACCTGCACCGGTCAGTGCGCGAGCTTCTGGCCGCCGCTGAAGTGGAAGAGCAAGCGCAGGCCCACCGCGGGCGGGGCGGCGAAGACGTCTCTGCTGAGCTCGGACAAGAACCCGTCCGGCGGCCGCGTGGTCACGTACAACAAGTGGCCGCTCTACACGTACTCGGGCGATTCCGCCGCGGGCCAGGCCAAGGGCGAGGGCTTGAAACTGAGCGGCGGCAAGTGGTACCTCATCTCGGCCAAGGGCGCGCTCGTCAAGCACAAGTCGTCGTCCGGAGGCGGCGGCACCACCACCGGTGGTGGCGGAGGTTGGGGCTAGCCCCATCTGCGCGGAGCGGGGCGAGCCGGCGCGACCCCTGGCGCCGGCCACCCCCTCCGAGCCAGAGCCATCGCGAAGATTGCGGCGAGCTCGACGCCGGCGGCGGCCTCCTGCCAGCTACCCCAGAACGTCTCGCGGTAGCCGAAGAGCCCCCAGCGCGTGCTGACGACGAACGCGGCCAGCGTCCCGAGGGCATACCCGGCGGCCGCGAGCAGGACGAGCGCGTCCGGGCGAACGAGTAGCGCGGCCCCGAGGCCGAGCCCGATCGCGGCGTTGACGAGGAAGAGGGCGCCGACCACGTGCACGACGTGGAAGTAGTCGAACCACAGGTACAGGTGGATCGCTCCCGCCGTGGCGACGAGAAGCGCCGCGGCCACCTGTGCGGCGACGAGCCCGCGCGGCCTATTGGGCGTCCTGCTCCTGCGGGCCGAGAGATCGATGAACCGCGCCATCCAGCAACGGATACGCACGGCCTGGCTCGGCGGTTTCACCTAGTGTCCGCGGCGATGGCGCGGTACATCCCCGACGAGGTCGAAGCCTACTCCGAGCGCTACACGAGCGCCCGGGCCGAGCTCTTCGACCGCCTCGGCGCCGAGACGCGCGAGACGCAGGACGCGCCGCAGATGATGGTCGGGCATGTCGAGGGCGCGTTCCTCTCCTTCCTCGTCTCGATGACGCAGGCGACGCTCGTCGTCGAGGTGGGAACGTTCACCGGCTGGTCGTCGATCGCCATGGCCGGCGCCTTGCCGCCGGGCGGTCGGATCGTCTCTCTCGACATCAACGAGGCGACGACCGCTGTCGCGCGCCGCTACGCGGAGGAGGCGGGCGTCGCCGACCGGATCGACTACCGGCTGGGCCCGGCGGTGGAGACGCTCGCCACGCTCGACGGCCCGTTCGACCTCGCATTCATCGACGCGGACAAGGGCGGCTACGTCGACTACTACGAGGCAATCCTCCCCAAGCTCGCGTCCAACGGCCTGATCGCCGCCGACAACACGCTCTTCGGCCTCGACGACGATGGCGAGAACGCGCGAGCGATCACGCGGTTCAACGAGCACGTCGTGCAGGACGAGCGCGTCGAGGCCGTGCTTCTTCCGTTCCGTGAGGGTGTGACCCTGATCAGACGCCGCTGATGAAGGTTCTCGTCGTTGGGACCGGCGCGGTCGGCGCGGCGGTCGCCGCGGTCGCGCGGCGTCGCAGCTTCTTCGAGCGCATGACGTTCGCCGACCTCGACCCGGCTCGGCCGGCCACGCTCGTGGAGCGCGACGGCGACGAGCGCTTCGTCGCGGCCCAGGTCGATGCGGGCGACCGCGAGGCGCTGATCGGCCTTCTCCGCGAGACCGGAGCCGACGCCGTCCTCAACGCCGCCGATCCGCGCTTCAACCCGCCGATCCTCGACGCCGCGTTCGAGTACGGCTGCACCTATCTCGACATGGCGATGACGCTGTCCGGCCCCGGCGTGCTGCTCGGCCAGGAGGAGCTCGACGCCCACGAGCGCTGGCAGGAGCGCGGCCTGCTCGCGCTCGCCGGGATCGGGGTCGAGCCGGGGCTCGCCGACGTCTTCGCCCGCTACGCCGCCGACCACCTCTTCGACGAGATCGACGAAGTGGGCGTGCGCGACGGCGCGGATCTCGTCGTCGAGGGCTACGACTTCGCCCCGACCTTCTCGGTCTGGACGACGATCGAGGAGTGCCTGAATCCGCCGCTGATCTGGGAGAAGGACCGCGGCTTCTACACCACCGAGCCGTTCTCCGAGCCCGAGCTGTTCGAGTTCCCCGAGGGGATCGGCGTGATCGAGTGCGTCAACGTCGAGCACGAGGAAGTCGTGCTCGTGCCGCGCGCGATCGACTGCCGCCGCGTGACGTTCAAGTACGGCCTCGGGGCGGAGTTCATCGACGTCTTGCAGACGCTCCACAAGCTCGGGCTCGACTCGACCGTGCCCGTCGAGGTGCGTGGGGTGGAGGTCGCGCCGCGGGATGTCGTCGCAGCCGCGCTTCCCGATCCCGCCACCATCGGAGACCGGATGCGCGGCAAGACCTGTGCCGGAACGCTCGTCACCGGCAAGCGCAACGACGGCGGCGACGGCGCCGTCTACCTGTACCACGTCGCCGACAACGAGCGGACGATGCGCGAGTACGGCCACCAGGCGGTCGTGCTCCAGACCGCCATCAACCCGGTGATCGCCCTCGAGCTGCTCGAGTCCGGCGCCTGGCAGGGCGCGGGCGTCCTCGGCCCCGAGTCGTTCCCGCCGGACCCGTTCCTCGAGCTCCTCGCCGCCTACGGCGAGCCGCACGGTGTCGTCGAGGGCGATCCGCGCCAGACCTAG
>DATGEB010000058.1:0-6179 GCA_035310545.1 Gaiellaceae bacterium | reverse complement strand
CTCTCCACGTTGTGACTCCCGCCGACCAGCTCACCGTCGCACGCGCGGCATCCGTGCCGATCGTCATGGCGCTGTACGCGTGGAGCTTCCCGGGGCACGACTACTGGGCTACGGCCGTGTTCTGCGTCGCGATGACGACCGACTGGTTCGACGGGAGGCTGGCCCGCAGGCAGGGCCGCTCGTCTTCGCTCGGCTCACTCCTCGACCCGATCGCCGACAAGGTGCTCGTGCTCGCGGCGCTCGTGATGCTCGTCGGGCAAGGCATCGTCCCGGCCTGGATGGTTGCGGCGATCGTCGTGCGCGAGGTCCTGATCACCGGCCTCAGGCAGGCGGCAATCGAGCGCGGCGTCGTCCTCGCAGCGCGCGATCTCGGCAAGCTCAAGACGTGGGCTCAGGCGGTCGCCGCCGCAGTCGCGGGATTCGCCGCCGCCGGCGCCTGGACGCATCGCGCAGCCTGGTGGACGCTACTCGTGGCCGTCGTCCTCACCTGGCTGTCGGGGCTCGACTACGCGCGCAGCGCACCGCGCCTGTTCAGTCGCGCTCAGCCCGAATAGCGGGCCACCGGTCGATCAGACCGGAATCCCGCGATGCTCGCACCACTCGTCGAATCGGGCCCACGCGCGCAGGTACTCGCGGAGGGCGTAGAACCCCTCCTCGACCTCCGCCCGAACGGCCCAGTGACAGTGGCCGCAGTAGCCCTGATCGTCGACGGCCGGTGCCTGCCGGCAGCGGATGCACTCCTCCCACATGCGGAGGGAACGCCCGAACGGCTCCTCCGGTTACGGCGAGCCGTCGTCGCCGTTGCGCGCCGGAAGGAGCAACGCAGCCCAACCGGAAGCCTCGACCTGCGCTTCGGCTTCGGCTTCCAGGGCCGCGAGAATCGCCTTGCGCTCGTCCTCGTCGGGCTCCGGCCTGATCTCGACGGACTTCACCACTCGGATGAGGGTAATTCCCCGGCGCTGACCGGCCGAGGACGGGAACGTGGGGCAGCGTTTGAGCATGCTGGCAGCCGCCTGCACGGTGGCGTGCTTCGCCGTCGGGTCGGCCCCCGGCGCGGCCGGGCGCGTCCCCAACTGGGCGGCTCCGCAGATCTCTACGGTCGTCTCTCACGGGCTGATGGCCAAGAGTGTGAGCACGTTCCGGCCCAACGCGAACCTGACGCAGGGCACGCTCGCAACGCTCGCGTCCGGCCTGCAGGCTCAGCTGGCTCCTCCGCCGCCGTCGACGGCGGGCACCAAGTCGACGGACAGCACCCCGGGCTCGAACGATCCCAGCACCGACCCGGGCACCAGCCCCGATCCCACTCCACCGACGACCACGGGCGGAACGACGACCGGTGGGACGACGACCACGCCCACCGCCGCGAATCCCAACGCGCCGACGACGATGACGCAGCTCGACCGCACGCTCGTCACGATGCTCGGCCTCGACAAGGCGGCGAAGGAGTTCACCCAGGGCGCCCGTGCCGACGGTCTCGCCGTGCCCGGCCGCTTCGGCACCGAGGTGGTCGCGCGCCTTCTGGGCCTGCGCATCAACCATCCGGCCCCAGAGGACTTCCTCGAGCTTCGGCCGCAAGACCCGGCAACGCGGGCGGAGGCCGCCTACTCCGCAGCACAGATCCTGGGCTTCGGCCTCTTGTCCGACAGCTGGCAGGTCGCACAGGTGCAGAGCCTCGCCGACACGTTCGCGCTGCCGACGCTGAACGACTGGCAGAAGCAGATCCTCACAGTGGCCTTCTCGAAGATCGGCATGCCGTACGTCTGGGGCGGCACGAGTGACGGGACCGAGACCGACTTCGGCGTCACCGCGCGCGGCGGCTACGACTGCTCCGGCTTCATCTGGCGCGTCTACAAGCTCCAGAGCTATCCCGACGAAGGCACGCTCGCCTCGACGATCCAGGGCCGCACGACGTACACGATGAGCATCGAGGTCCCCGCCTCGCAGCGGATTCCCTTCAAGAAGCTGCAGCCCGCGGACGTGATCTTCTTCGGCGACAACGGCGCCCACTCGACCGGCGCCCAGGTCTTCCACACGGCGATCTACGTCGGGAACGGCTGGTTCATCCAGTCCTCCGACGAAGGCGTCGCGCTCGCGCAGCTCAGCGGCTGGTATCGCAAGAAGTTCGCCTGGGGCCGCCGCCCGCTCCACGAAGCGGGCCTCGACTAGCCGATTTTTTACCCCGTTCGAGTGAGCGGGCTACCTCCATCGGGTGATACCCGCACGCGACGGTCGCACCCACAATTTCGTCTGTCTGGCGTCCCTCTACCGACTCCCCGGAGGCACATAATGCTCGAGTGGAAGTTTCGCCTGGTGACTCTTCTGGCCATCGCCGGCTCGGTTGCGGCAGTGCTTGGACGTGTTGCCGCGCTCCACAATTACGGCTGGTAGACACCGGCTCGAAACCTCGTAGGGGAGGTCATGGTGTCAGGTAGCGCGCTGCGGTGACCCCTCCCGCTGCGGTTCAGGCCAAGGTGCTGGCCGTCGTGGTGCCCGTCATCGTCGCGGGCACCTGCGCCATCGGGCTGGCGTTGTTCCGATATGCCGACACCCCGAGCTCGGCGTCCGATCTCGCGGGCCTCTTCGGCCTGATGGCGAGTATGGCGCTCGCCGAGCGCTTCCCGGTTCCTGTCGAGGGGATGGGAGCCGGCGGGGTTACGCTCGGATTCGTCTTCTCGATCTCGGCGATCATCCTGCTCGGCTGGCCCGCAGGTGTCCTCGTTGCCACGGGCGGCCCCACCTTCACGCATCTGCTCCAACGCAGACCGCCGCTTCGCGTCGCCTACAACGGCGCGATGTTCGCGCTCTCGGCGCTCGCGGCGGGGCTGGTCGTCGAGCGCCTCGAGGGACACTCGGTGGGCATCCTCGTCGCGCAGGTTCTCCTCTGCGGGTTCGTCTACTACTGGATCGTCAACCTCGTGTTGATCAGCGCGGTTCTCGCGGCCGACTCCGACCGCTCATTCTTCGCGATCGCCTGGGAGAACGTCACCCAGACGACGGCTCCTTTCGCGTTCATGGCCTCGACGGCGCTCATGCTGATCGTGCTCTGGCAACGCGAGCCCTTCCTCTCGATCGCGCTCGTCGGCCCGTTGCTCGCGATCGCTCTCTATCAGCGCTCGACGCACAAGGCGATCCGCGCGATGCGGCTTGCGTTGACCGACCCGCTCACGGGTCTCGGGAACCACCGGAGCTTCCACGAGAGGCTCCAGCGTGAGCTCGTAGCGGCGGAGGAGGCCGGCACGTCACTCGGGCTCTGCCTCGTCGACTTCGACGACCTGAAGAGCGTCAACGACCGGTTCGGTCACCCGGTCGGCGATCTCGTGCTCGGCCAGGTTGCGTCGCGACTGCGCCAGGGCGGCGAGTCGTTCCGGCTGGGCGGAGACGAGTTCGCGGTGCTGCTGCCGCGACAGGACGAGCGGCAGGCGATGGCGGTGGCCCACTCGATCGTCGAGCGGGTCGCAGCGCTCCACGTAGAAGACGTCGGGGAGATAAGCGTGAGCGTCGGCGTCGCGACCTACCCGATGCACGGAACCGGCCGGGACGAGCTCATCCGGCTCGCCGACAGCGCCTTGTACTGGGCGAAGAAGGACGGCAAGAACCGCGTTCGCGCCTACGCCACCGAGACGATCGTGCGCTCCAACCTCGAACAGATCGCGGAGACGCCCGACCGAGCCGCCCAGTACAGGGCGGCGGAGAGCCTCGCAAGGGCGGTGGACGACCGCGACGCCTACACCGGCAGCCATTCGCAGCGCGTCGGAGACTACTCGGCACTGATCGCGCGCCGCATGGGAGCCGACGAGCCGGCGGTCGAGCTGACCCGGCTCGCCGGGAATCTCCACGACCTCGGCAAGCTCGCGATCCCCGAGGAAGTCCTGCGCAAGGCGAGCACGCTGAGCGAAGCGGAGAAGCTCATGCTCGAACGCCATCCGCAGATCGGCTTCCGGATGCTCGAAAGCCTCGGCGTGCAGCCGGTCGCGGAGTGGGTGCTCCACCACCACGAGCGCTGGGACGGGGCGGGCTACCCGAACAAGCTCTCGGGCGAGCAGATCCCGCTCGGAGCGCGAATCATCTTCGTCGCCGACGCGTTCGACGCCATGACCTCCGACCGCGCGTACCGCCGCGCGATTCCGGAGCGGGACGCGCTCGCCGAGCTCGAGCGCTGCTCCGGGACGCAGTTCGACCCGGCGGTCGTCAAGGCACTCGGCGACGAGCTCCGGCCGACGCGCGACGATCTCGTCGCCGTCTAGGCGATCTCTTCCAGGAGCTGGATCAGCTCGTCGCGCCGGTAGCCCTGCTGCCGTGCGAAGCGGACGAGCTCGCGGGCACGGGCGATCACGGCGCCCCTCTCCGGCGTGCCGGCGACGGTGACGCCGCGTCCACGCCGAAACTCGAGCAACCCCTCGTCGCGTAGAAGCCGCAACGATCGGAGGACGGTGTTCGTGTTCACGTCGAGGACAGCCGCGAGGTCGCGGGCGGGCGGTAGCCGCTCTCCCGGCTTCGCCTCGCCGTCGGCGATCGCGCGCCGGATCTCGGCCGCCACCTGCTCGAAGAGCTCGGTCGGTTCCTGGCGATCGATCTTGACCTCGAGCATCGTGCTGTTCACAATAGCACTAGATCCTGGCGCCGCCAAGGCCGCCGTCGCACGACGAGCTCGAGGCTCTGATCAAAGAGGCCCGAGAACCCAGTCGCGAGCCGCGCGCAACTGCACCCACCCGCAAGCTCAGGCTGACCAGCTCTCGTGGTTCGACACGCGCTCGCTACGCGTCGGTCCTTCACCGTCACGCGTTGATCAGAGCGGGATGTTGCCGTGCTTGCGGCGCGGCCGCGGCTCGGCCTTCGTCAGCGACGTCTCGAGCGCGTCGATGAGCACGGGCCGGGTCCGCCGCGGCTCGATCACGTCGTCGACGTAGCCGCGCTCTGCCGCGCTGTACGGGTTCGCGAACTTCTCCTTGTAGTCCGCGATCAGGTCCGGACGCTCTTCGACCGGACGATCGCGGTAGATGATGTTCACGGCTCCCTCCGGCCCCATCACCGCGACCTCGGCCGTCGGCCAGGCGAAGTTGAAGTCGGCGCGGATGTGCTTCGAGCTCATGACGTCGTACGCTCCGCCGTACGCCTTGCGCGTGATCACCGTCAGCTTCGGCACCGTCGCCTCGCAGTACGCGTAGAGGAGCTTCGCTCCGTGGCGGATGATCCCGCCCCACTCCTGCGCGGTTCCCGGCAGGAAGCCCGGGACGTCGACGAAGGTCACGAGCGGGACGTTGAACGCGTCGCACGTACGGACGAAACGCGCCGCCTTGTTCGAGGCGTCGATGTCGAGGACGCCCGCGAGCGAGCGCGGTTGGTTGCCGACGACCCCCACCGGATGCCCTCCGAGGCGCGCGAACCCCGTGACGATGTTCTCCGCCCAGTGCTCGCTCACCTCGAGGAACTCGCCGTCGTCGACGACGCGACGGATCACCTGGTGCATGTCGTACGGCTTGTTCGGGTTGTCGGGGACGAGCGAGTCGAGCTCGGCGTCCTCCCGGTCGGCGGGATCGGTGGGAGCGCTCCAGGCCGGCTGCTCGGCGTTCGACTGCGGCAGGAACGAGAGGAGATAGCGCGCGTCCTCGAGGCACGTCTCCTCGTCGGGCGCCGTGAACTGCGCGACGCCCGATTTCGTCGCGTGCGTCGTCGCGCCGCCGAGCTCCTCGAACGTGACCTCCTCCCCCGTCACCGTCTTCACGACGTCGGGACCGGTGATGAACATGTACGAAGAGCCCTCGACCATGAAGACGAAATCGGTCATCGCGGGCGAGTACACGGCGCCGCCCGCGCACGGGCCCATGACGAGGGAGATCTGCGGGATCACGCCCGATGCCTGGACGTTCCGCCAGAAGATCTCCGCGTAGCCGGCGAGCGAGACCACGCCTTCCTGGATCCGCGCGCCGCCAGAGTCGTTGATGCCGATCACCGGGCATCCGACCTTTGCCGCGAGATCCATCACCTTGCAGACCTTCTCGGCGAACGCACCCGAGAGGCTGCCGCCAAATACCGTGAAATCCTGCGAAAAAACACAAACCTGCCGGCCGTCGATAGTGCCGTAACCGGTCACCACGCCGTCGCCGGGAATTTTGCGATCAGCCATGCCAAAATCGGTATTGCGATGGGTTTTGAACTTGTCCAGCTCGACGAACGAGTCG
>DATGEB010000057.1:0-10322 GCA_035310545.1 Gaiellaceae bacterium | reverse complement strand
CTAGGTGCCGAGGCCGCCGAAGATGGCGAACGGATTCGCAGGCTCGACCTCACGGACGATCTCTCCGCCCGCACCGACTTCGCCGTGCAGGCGAGCCGCCAGCCTGTCGGCGTCGTCGCGGCTCGCGGCGCCGACGATGAGGTACTGGAAGCGCCGCTCCGGCTGGTAGCCCTCGGCGCCGAGGGTCTCCGCGAGCTGCCGCGCCTCCTGTCTGGAGGAGCACTCCACCCGCACCTCCCACGGGGCGAAGCCACGACTGAGCTCTTCCGCTTCCCACGTCTCGCCGGGCTCGTCGTCCCAGCGGTCCTCGTCGTCGAGCCAGTGCTCGATCTGGCTGGTGCGCGCCTCGGTGCCGTGCGCGCGAAGCTCCGCTTCGACGACCCTGAGGGCCTGCTCGGCTTCTGCGTGGCTGTCCGCGTAGACGAAGACCGTGTCGTCGCTGCGCGAGACCGCGAGCCGTCTCGCTCGGAGATCCTTCGCGAGCTCGCGCGCCTCGGAGTCGAGCTCGCCGGAGAGTCGCTCGAGGAGGCCGGTCGCGTGCTCCTCCTCTTCGACCTCGATCCGGATCCGCCAGTCGTCTTCGGCCATGTCGCTTCGAGCCTAGTCTGCGCGGGTGGACTGGCGCGAGCGGTACGAGCAGGCGGCGGCGCGCTACGCGGCGGGGGAGGCGCGCGATCTCGACGAGCGGCAACTCGTACAGCTCGCGAACGCGGCCTGGGCGGCGGGGCTATCGCTCCTCATGGCAGGTGACCGCGAAGGCGCCGCAGACTGGCTTTGCCGCTCCGCGGCCCGGTACCGCCAGAGCTGGGATGCCGGCGGCGCGACGGACGCGTGGGGGAGGCCGATCGGCGCCATGAAGGCGCTGCTCATCGCGGGTGAGGACGCGAGCGAGGCTGCGCGCTGGGCGATCGACGCCGGCGCCGCCCAGGCAGAGTCGCCGATCGGCCGCTATGCGGGGGCGCTCGCGCTGCTCGTGCTCGAGCGCGACGACGAGGCGGAGGCCGTCGCGGAGACGCTCGGCGAAGGCTTCCCGGGCGACGTCACGGCGGCGGTCGCCGCGCTCGCGCACCGCGACGCGGCCGCGTACGTTCGCGCCGCCGAGCGCGTGCGCCGCTCGTTCGAGGAGCGGGAGGCGCATCTCGAGGACATCCCGGTCGCGGACACGGCGCTCGCTCTGGATGCCCTTGCGGCGAGCCGTAGACTCGAGTCGTGAAGCCGGCGTTTCGTGGGTTGCTCGTCGTCGTTGCCGCCGCGGTGTTGGCGCAGTCCGGAGCGGCCGCATCCGTCCGGCACGCAGTAAGGCCGGAGTCGGGCGTCTTCTGGAGCAAGCGCGTCTGGCTGATCGGGATCGGCTACTGCGCGCGCGGCGGCGGCCAGTGCGCCGGTGGCGCGGTGGAGCGCACGACCGACGGCGGCCGCACGTACCACGTCGTCCTGCACACCTCCGAGCCGGTCGGGCTTCTCACCAAGGTCGGCGCGCGCGGGGCGATCGCGACGCCTTCCGGCGGCCACGCCTGGCGAACGCTCGACGGCGGCCGGACGTGGAAGCCGTTCGACTATCAGCCGTTCTTCTGGGCGACGCCGCGAGTCGCCGTGCGGTTCACCGCGTACATGCAGGGAAGCTCGACGAAGCTCGCCCTGCAGGCGACGCACGACGGCGGCCGCACGTGGCGACTCCTCGCCGACCCGTGCAACCACGCGGTCACCTACAACGCGTACGCCGCGCTCGTGACGGCCAAGCTGTGGTGGATCGTCTGCGTCGGAGTGCCGGCGGGCGGAACCGCGGACAAAGCGATCTTCAGCACGCGCGACGGCGGCAAGACCTGGCAGACGGGGGCCGCGAACCTCGGGCCGCCGCACGTCCGGGTGCACGGCGGTGTCGGACTGATCGGCTCTCCCGATGAGCTTGCCTTTGCGCCGAACGGGTTCGGGCTCCTGACCGAGGTCCACGGCACGCTCTACGTGACCCGTGACGGCGGGCGGCATTTCGATGCCAAGCGGGAGGTCGTCCGCCGGGACGTCGATCTCGACGCCGGCGCTGCCGCCTTTTCCGACGGTCTGGGGTACGTCCTTCTCACCGGGAAGGCGGGCTTCCCGGCACGCCTGATCAAGACGCGCGACTTCGGCCGCACATGGCAGGTCGTGCGGCGCTGGGGCGGCTAGAGCTTCGACGCCGCGGCGCGATCCAGCACGGCTCGGGTCACGCCTCCAGACGATGCGCGCACCATGCTGCCCGGCGCATCGGGAGACGGCTCGCCGGCGAACGTTCGCGCGACCGCGTCGGCCTTGTCCTCGCCGGCGACGAGGAAGAGGAGCTCTTTCGTGCCGCGAATGCGCGGTACCGTCAGCGTGATCCGGTCGACGAAGGGTTCGTGCCCCGCCTCCGTACCGACGGCGTTGCGGTCGTAGACGTCGAGCGTCTGGAAGTTGGGAAACAACGACGCGACATGGCCGTCGGGGCCGAGCCCGAGCAACTGAAGTTCCCACGCGCCGCGGCCGCCGATCTCCTCGTCGTAGGCGTCGGCGCCCGCGTCTCGCCCGAGCTCGCCACGGATCCGGTGAACGGCAGCCGGTTGTTGCTCGAGCCGGTCGAGCAGCGCTCTCTTCGCCATGCCGTAGTTCGAGCGAGCGTCGTCCGGCGGGACGCAGCGCTCGTCTCCCCACCACAGCTCGACCCGGCTCCAGTCGGGCTCGAGCTGCGCGGCGAGCTCATAGGCGCGGCGCGGCGTCGATCCACCCGTGAGGACGACATGGCCGCCGGTGCGCGCCTGCTCGGCGAGCCGTTCCGCGACGAGCCGAGCCGCTTCCTCGGCGTCCCCGACGACGGTGATGTCGACGGAGCTCAACCGCCTTCGGCGAGCTCGCGCGCCCGGTCCATCGCGGCCTGGATCGCGTTGAGGAACGCCGCGCGCACGCCGGCCTGCTCGAGCTCGCGGATCGCGGCGATCGTCGTGCCGCCCGGCGAGGTCACCGACTCGCGCAGCTCGACCGGGTGCATGCCCTGGTCGCGGAGCTGCTTCGCCGTTCCGAACATCGTCTGCACCACGAGTGTCGTGGAGACTTCCCGCGACAGGCCGAGCAGAATCCCCGCCTCGATCATCGCCTCGGCCAGGAGCGCGAAGTACGCAGGCCCGGAGCCCGAGACGGCTGTGATCGCGTCCATCCACGTCTCCGGCACGCGCACGACGCGGCCGAGATGCGAGAGCAGCTCCTCGGCGAGCGCCAGCTGGTCGTCGCTCGCGTGCGCGCCCGCGCAGACGCCGGCCATCCCCTCGTGCACCGTCGCGGGCGCGTTCGGCATCGCACGCACGACCGGGACGCCGTCGGCGATCCGCTCCTCGATGTGTGCCGTCGGGATGGCGGCTGCGACCGAGACCACGGTCTGCTCGGGGGTCAGGTGGACGCCGATCTGCGAGAGGAGCGCGTCGATGTCCTGCGGCTTGACCGCGACGACGACGAGCCCAGCTTCTGCGACCGCGCTGGGGTTGTCCGAGGTGGCCTCGACCCCGTAGCGCTCGCGCAGCTCGGCAACCCGCTCCGCACCGCGGCTCGTGACGACGATCTCACCCGGCTCGCGCCAACCCGAGCTGAGCAGTCCCGAGAGCAATGCCTCCCCGATCCGGCCGCCGCCGAGGATCGCGATCTTGCGCTCGTTCATGGCGAGAGTCTGCCTCAGTCAGGCAGCAGGCACGAGCTCCCATCCCTTGGGGAGAGACGGCGTGGCCAGGCCGGCCGGCGGCGTCCACTCCGCCCACCCCAGGTCCCACCACGGGCCGTTGCGTTCGCACTCGGCCTCGAAGGCGGCGGCGTCGGCCCAGATCCGCTCCGCTTCCCCCTCGTCGAAGCGACCGTGGTCGACGCACTCCGTGACGCCCTCCTCGTCCTTCAGGTGCCACGTCACGCCGTCCTCGCTCCAGAGGTCGAGCTCATGGTCGAGGCTGTCGATGCCGATCGCCGAGCGCCGGTACGGCTGCTCGAGGTTCACGTACCAGCATTCGAATTTCCGGTCGTCGCCGTGCCAGAAGACCCAGATGGAGTAGCGATCCCGAGGGCGCCGGAGCATCAGCGTTCCGTGTCCCTCCCAGTGGGTGCGATGCGCCCACGGATGGACGCCGTCCGGCCTCGGCCAGCCGGGGATCGCCCCGAACGGTGCCCGCTCCGGCAGGTAGGTCACGAGCAGGTCGCGCTCGTCCGAGAGCACGACGAGAGGCACGGCGAACAGCGGCCGGCGCCGCCACACCTGGCGGAGGACGATGGCGTCGCCGGGAGACCAGCTCACGCGGCGCGAGCCGTCGGCAGCGGGATCAGGCCACGGCCGAAGCCGGCGAGGAGGTAGACGCTCGCGAGACCCGCCCACTCGGCGTACGGCTCGAGCAACTCCGCCGTCTCCCAGCCGTCGACCGGCCGCCCGCGCAGAGCGCGCAGGAGCTTGACGAGCCCGAGGTCGCCGACGAGCCCGTGCTCGAAGCGGCCGAGGCCTTCGAGGCAGACGACCCCCGCCGACCATGGCCCGAGGCCGCGCTCGCGTTCGAGGCGACGGACGACCGCGTCGGTCGGGAGGTCGTGGAGGCGTTCGAGCTCGAGCGAGCGGCAGAGCCGGACGATCGCGGCGCCGCGCCGCTCGTGCAGGCCGAGGCGGCGCAGCTCGAGCGGCGCTGCGGCAGCGAGCGCCGCGGTCGACGGCGGCTCGCTGAGGCCGTCGGAATCCGGAGGCGAGGCGGCGCGGATCACGCGGCGCTCGAGACTTCGTGCCGTCTTCGAGTCGATGAGCTGTCCGCAGACCGCTCGCAGGAGCGCCTGGGCGACGGTTCCGGTCCGCACGGGTCGCAGGCCGCGCAGGTGTTTCGTCGCGCGCCCTATGAGAGGATCGTCGGCGAAGCGGTGCAGGAACTCGGAGTGGTCGTCGTCGAGCGCGAGCATCCAGCGGAGCTTCTCGGCGGCAGTCGTAGACTCGGATCGGATCGTCACCCTGCCGTCCGGGGACTGAAACGCGCGTGCCACCCCGCCGCCGCAACGAGCCATGACCAGGCCGTCGCCGACACGTTTCGTTGCGTCGCCCGCGAGCCGAGCGGAGAGCGCGAGCGAGTACGGGCCGCGCGGACGGGCGACGACTTCGGCCACGTCCCGAGCCTACTGCCTCGCTAGGACACGGCGGGAAGAGCGTCTTGCGAGCGGCGAGAGCGCTCCCTACCGTCGGCGAGGTGACGCACTCCGTCACTCCGCTCGACCTGCTCCTCGCGCTCCTCGTCGTCGCTGCGGTGCTGCTGCTCTTCGCACACGGGCGCGGACGCGGCGCGAGCGCGATCCTGGCCGACCCGGTGCGCACGCCGGGCGTTCTCAACCCGGATGTCACGCAGTCGAACATCCGCTCGACGATCTGCCGTCATGGCTGGACGGCGACGATCCGGCCGCCGGTCGAGTACACGAATGCGCTCAAGCGGCGGCAGATGCGGCAGTACGGCGAGACCGGGTCGCTCTCCGACTACCAGGAGGATCATCTGATCAGCCTCGAGCTCGGCGGCAACCCGACCGATCCGCGCAACCTCTGGCCCGAGCCCTACCCGCGGGCCTCGGAGGTCGACCGGATCGAGAACGACCTCAACGCCCAAGTCTGCTCCGGCCAGCTGACGCTCGCGCAGGCGCAGCAGCGCGAGGACACGCTGAAGCACACCGAGGGCTAGGAGTCGAGCTCGGCGAGCAGCGCGTCGAGGTCGAGCGGCTTCGTGAACATCGTGAAGGAGCCGTCTTCGGTGCGAGGCCACTCCTCCTGCGGCCGGTCCCGGTAGAGCTCGACGCCGTTCGAGTCGGGGTCGTTGAGGTAGATCGCCTCGCTGACGCCATGATCGCTCGCGCCCGTGAGCGGGATTCCGGCCTCGAGAACGCGCGTCACCGCAGCTGCGAGCGCACGCCGGTCCGGGTAGCGGATCGCGGTGTGGTAGAGGCCGGTCGTGCCGCGAGGCGGAGGCGACCCGCCTTTCGACTCCCACGTGTTCAGGCCGATGTGGTGGTGGTAGCCGCCGGCGGAGACGAACGCCGCCTCCTCGCCGTAGAGCGTCATGAGCTCGAAGCCCAGCACGCCGGTGTAGAAGTCGAGCGCGCGCTCGAGATCGGAGACCTTGAGGTGGACGTGGCCGATGTCCACGCGCGGGTCGATGGCGGTCACGTGGCGATCGTACTGTTCACCGTGCGAGCCGTGCCGCGACGGCTTCGATCCGGCCGCGCCAGTCCGTGGCGGTGCACTGCTCGACCTCGAGCTCGGTGAGGATTCTCGACCCGATCGCGGCGAGCAGATCGTCCTTCGAGCGGACGTACGCCGGATTTCGTTGCTCGGCTAGGCGTCCGCTGCTTTTGGCAGCCAGGTGAAGCGGAAGAGGGCGACGGCGAGTCCGATCGCGAACCAGATGGCGAGCACGCCGATGTCGGTCCAGACGATCCCGACGCCCTTGACGGCAGGCCTGTAGGCGTTGTGCAAGCCGTCCGAAAGATGCTCGACCGGGAAGACGGACGCTACGTGTCGTAGCCACGAAGGCAAGTTCGTGTTCACGATGAAGACGCCGGAGATGAAGTAGAGAGGGAGCATGATCGCCTGCGTCATCGGCTGCGCCGCATCCTCGTTCTTGATCGCCGTGGAGAGGGCGTAGCCAAGTACGCAAAAGGTGATCGAGCCCACGACTGCCGTCAGCGCGATGCCGGGCAGCGTCGAGGTCGGGAGCGAGACGCCATAGGCGGCGCGGCCGACTGCGAGCAGAACCGCCAGAACCACGAGCGAGATGGTGACCGCCGTGAGTGTCCGCCCGGCGATCAGCACCCAGGCCGGTACGGGCGTCGCCCGGCGGCGTTTGAGGACCCCGCTCTCGCGCTGCGCGGTGATCGAGATCACGAGGTTGACGAAGGACGCGGCGATGACGCCGAGCGCGGCGATTCCCGGCACATAGTACGCCGACGCCTTCATCGATCCCGGGCCGACGACATGGTTGCCGAAGACGCCGACAAAGATGATCAGGAAGAGCAGGGGCAGAATCAGGGTGAAGAAGCGCGCCTGCCGGTTGCGAAGAATTGCGAGCAGGTCGTAGCGCGCCTGGTGGAGGGTCAGCATGAGCGGCCCACGGGCGGCTGCTGTCGTCTGCGCGGTGGTGGTCGTCGGCGACTCGCCGAGCCGCGCCCGCCGTCGTCGGCGAAGCCAGCGGATGAGGAGGATCATGGCGCGCTCCTCGTCAGCTCGAGGTAGACCTCTTCGAGCGTCGGCCGGCGCACGTCGAGGTCGGGGAGATCGATGCCGCGCCCGCTTGCCCAGTTGGCGATCGCGCCGACGGTGGCGAGCGGCATGTCCGAGGTCAGCGTCACGTGTCCGTCCTCGCCGGCCCGCAGCGCCTGCAATTCGGGGGGGAGCTCGTCGCTGGGGATGCCGGCCGGCAACGTGAAGCGGATGGTTGCGGCCATGCTGTGGCGGCCGCCGAGAGTCGTCGGTGTGCCTTCGGCGACGATCCGGCCGCCGGCGATGACGGCGATGCGGTCGGCGAGCTGCTCCGCCTCGTCCATGTAGTGCGTCGTGAGGAAGACGGTCTTGCCGAGCTCGCGCAACCCGTCGATCACCTGCCATGCCGTGCGGCGCGCGGACGGGTCGAAGCCGGTCGTCGGCTCGTCGAGGAAGATCAGCTCCGGATCGCCGATGAGCGCGAGCGCGACGTCGAGCCGGCGCCGCTGTCCACCCGAGAGCTGTTGCCCGAGCGTCTCCGCCTTCTCCTCGAGCCCGACGAGCGCGATCGTCTCGTCGATGTCGCGTGGCTGCCGGTAGTAGCCGGAGTAGAGCTGGAGGCTCTCGCGCACCGTGAGACCCGGTTCGGCGTTCGACTCCTGGAGCACTGCTCCGACGCGGTTGCGCCAGGCGGCGTCCCCGTGTCCCGGGTCGATGCCGAGTACGCTTACCTCGCCGCTCGTTCGCGTGCGGAATCCCTCGAGGATCTCGACGGTCGTCGTCTTGCCGGCGCCGTTCGGCCCGAGGAACGCGAAGATCTCGCCGCGGCCGACCTCGAGGTCGATCCCTGCGACGGCTTCGAACTGGCCGTAGCGCTTGCGCAGCCCTCGGACGGACACGACCGGCTCCACGCGCCGAGTGTACGTCCGATCCCCAACCCGAACCAAGGGCCGGGGCGTGCGCTATACCTGACAGAAGCAGATGGCCACAAAGCCGGTCGAGCAGCTCTCGCAGGTGATCGTGCGCTTCGCGGGCGACTCCGGTGACGGCATGCAGCTCACCGGCTCGCAGTTCACCTCCGAGGCGGCGCTCCTCGGCAACGACATCTCCACGCTGCCTGACTTCCCGGCCGAGATCCGCGCGCCCGCCGGCTCGCTCCCGGGCGTCTCCGGCTTCCAGCTCCACTTCGCCGACCACGACATCCTCACGCCGGGCGACGCGCCGAACGTCCTCGTCGCGATGAACCCGGCGGCGCTGAAGACGAACATCGTCGACCTGCCGCGGGGCGGGACGCTGATCGTCGACGCCGACGCGTTCACCGAGCGGAACCTCCAGAAAGCCGGCTACGCGCAGAGCCCGCTCTCCGACGGCTCGCTCGACGAGTACCAGGTGCACGCGGTGCCGCTGACGTCGCTCACCGTCGGGGCGCTGAAGGAGGTCGAAGGCGTGACGCCGCGCGAGGCCGAGCGCTCGAAGAACATGTTCGCGCTGGGGCTCATGTCGTGGCTGTACGGGCGTTCGATCAAGCCGTCGATCGAGTTCCTCGAGCAGAAGTTCGGCGCGAAGCGGCCGGAGATCGCGGCGGCGAACATCAAGGCGCTGCGGGCCGGCTACGCGTTCGGCGAGACGACGGAGTCGTTTGCGGTCACGTACGAGGTGAAGCCGGCGAAGCTCGCGCCGGGGCTCTACCGCAACATCACGGGCAATCAGGCGCTGTCGCTCGGGCTCGTCGCCGCCTCGCGCCTGTCTGGGCTGCCGCTCTTCCTCGGCGCGTATCCGATCACTCCGGCGAGCGCGATCCTCGAGGAGCTCGCCGGCTACAAGCAGTTCGGCGTCCGCACGTTCCAGGCGGAGGACGAGATCGCAGCCGCCGGTGCTGCGGTCGGGGCTGCGTTCGGCGGCGCGCTCGGTGTCACGACCTCGGCCGGGCCCGGCATCGTGCTCAAGGCCGAGACGGTCGGGCTCGCAATCATGCTCGAGCTGCCGCTCGTGATCTGCGACATCCAGCGCGCCGGCCCGTCGACCGGGATGCCGACGAAGCCGGAGCAGGGCGACCTCCTCATGGTGATGTACGGCCGGAACAGCGAGTCGCCGGTTCCGGTCGTCGCGGCCCGCTCGCCCTCGGACTGCTTCCACGCAGCGATCGAGGCGGTGCGGATCGCGCTCAAATACCGCACGCCCGTCTACCTCCTCTCCGACGCGTACCTCGCGAACGGCTCCGAGCCGTGGCTCCTGCCCGAGCTCGACACGCTCCCCGATCTGACGCCGACGTTCGCGACCGAGCCGAATGCGGGCGAGGAGTTCCTGCCGTACCTGCGCGACGAGCAGACGCTCGCGCGGCCGTGGGCGCTACCCGGGACACCGGGGCTCGAGCACCGGATCGGCGGCCTCGAGAAGGCGGACCGAACGGGCAACATCTCCTACGACCCCGAGAACCACGACCTGATGACGCGGCTCCGCGCCCAGAAGGTCGCGGGCATCGCAGGCGACATCCCGGAGCTCGACGTCGACGACCCCGACGGCGCGGCGAAGCTGCTCGTCTTGAGCTGGGGCGGCACCTACGGCCCGGTCGCGGCGGCGGCTCGGCGCGCGCGCGCGAACGGCAAGCAGGTCGCGCACGCGCATCTACGCCACATCAATCCGTTCCCGCGGAACACGGGAGACGTCCTGCGCCGCTACGAGAAGGTGCTCGTCCCGGAGATGAATCTCGGGCAGCTGCTGCAGCTCGTCCGGTCGCAGTTCCTCGTCGACGCGATCGGCTACAACCGCGTCCGCGGCTTCCCGCTGCGCGCGGCCGAGCTGCAGGACGCGATCGAATCCCTGGACGCGCTGCTATGAAGCTCCGCGAGTTGCTGAAGAAGACATCGGCTCCGCCGAACTGGGTGCCCTCCCAGCAGGACGACAGGCCGAGGCAGTGAGCGAGAACGGCGGCAACGGCAACGGCGCGCTGACCGCGAAGGACTTTCGCACCGACCAGGAGGTGCGTTGGTGCCCGGGCTGCGGCGACTACGCGATCCTCGCCGCCATGCAGTCGTTCATGCCGGAGCTCGGGATCGCCCGCGAGAACACCGTCTTCATCAGCGGGATCGGCTGCGCGGCCCGCTTCCCGTACTACATGAACACGTAC
>DATGEB010000056.1:0-27920 GCA_035310545.1 Gaiellaceae bacterium | reverse complement strand
AAGCGTGGGAGCACGGTTCAAGAAGACCGGGTGCTCCTTGATGACCTCTTCGAGCACGTCCCACACCTGCGGGCGGGCGCGCTCGACCATGCGCTTCGCCGACTTGATGTTCTGCGCGTACTCGAGGTCGACGAGCCGCTTCATGACGAACGGCTTGAACAGCTCGAGCGCCATCGCCTTCGGGAGCCCGCACTGCTGCAGGCGCAGCTGCGGACCGACGACGATCACCGAACGGCCCGAGTAGTCGACGCGCTTGCCGAGCAGGTTCTGGCGGAAGCGACCCTGCTTGCCCTTGAGCATGTCGGACAGCGACTTCAGCGGCCGGTTGCCCGGGCCGGTGACGGCGCGGCCGCGGCGGCCGTTGTCGAACAGCGCGTCGACGGCCTCCTGCAGCATCCGCTTCTCGTTGTTGACGATGATCTCCGGCGCGCCGAGGTCCAGAAGTCGCTTGAGGCGGTTGTTCCGGTTGATCACGCGGCGGTAGAGGTCGTTCAGGTCCGACGTGGCGAAGCGGCCGCCGTCGAGCTGCACCATCGGGCGGAGCTCCGGCGGAATGACCGGGACGGCCTCGAGGATCATCCACTCGGGCCGGTTCTCGCTCGTCGTGAACGCGCTCACGACCTTGAGCCGCTTGATTGCCCGCTGCTGCTTCTGACCCTTCGACGTGCGGATCGTCTCCCGCAGCATCGCGGCCTCGGCATCGAGGTCGAGGTCCTTCAGGAGCTCGCGGATCGCCTCCGCGCCCATCCCGCCGCTGAAGTAGATGCCGAACCCGTACGGCGAGCCGAAGCGATCCTTGAGCTCGCGGAAGATCTGCTCGTCGTTGACGATCATCTTCGGCTCGAGCTCGCGGAAGATCCGCCACGTCTCCTCGAGCCGGTTCACGGCGTCGACGGCGGCTTCCCTCGCGTCCTCGCGGCGCGACTCGATGTCGAGATACATCTCGCGCACCTTCAGCGCCCACTGCACGATCGCGTCCAGGTCCTCCTTCTGGATCCGTCCGTCGGTGCGCAGGCAGAGGTCGTTCGTGAGCTCGCGCAGATCGCTCTCCGCGTCGGCGGTGTCGAGCACCTCCTTGAGGAGCCCTGCGCCCAGGTCACGCGACTTCTCGAGGTTCTTCAGGTCGACGTTCTCGACGAGCGCCGAGTCCTCCTCGTTCAGCTCGGCGCCCGTGAGCAGGCCGTCGACGATGCGGTGGATGTGCTTCGTGACCGCGCCCTTCTTCGAGCCGGTCGCCTTCTCGGCTTCCTTCTCCAGCGGGGCGATGACAGCCTTGATCTGCTCCGCGGCGGCGGCGACCGAATCGAGCTCCTTGGGCGTCAGCCGGCGGTCGTCGCGGATCGCGGAGTTGCGGACGAGCTCGCGGATCTTCTTCGAATCCTCGGTCGTGATCTGCGGGACGAGCTCGACGAACAGTCCGCCGACGAGCGTCCGCGCGTCCTCGAGAGTCGGGAGCGCCTGCTCCTCGGCCCAGGTCGAGAGCCCGCGGCCCCAGAAGTCGTCGTCCTCGTCGAAGTTCCGCTCCTTGCCCTTCGCGAAGTAGTCGCGGCGTCGAGCGAGGCGATCCTCGAGCGCAGCGAGCGCCTCGTCGCGGTCGACGTCGATCCTCTCGGCCTCCGCCCGCACCTGATCCTCGAGACCGTTCAGGTCGGTGGCGCGCTTCTCCACGTCGACGGCCGTCACGATCGAGGCGGCGAAGTAGAGAACCTTCTCGAGCTCGCGCGGAGCGATGTCGAGGAGGTAGCCGATGCGGCTCGGCACGCCCTTGAAGAACCAGATGTGCGAGACGGGCGCGGCGAGGTCGATGTGACCCATCCGCTCGCGCCGCACCTTCTGCCGCGTCACCTCGACGCCGCAGCGCTCGCAGATGATGCCCTTGTAGCGGACGCGCTTGTACTTCCCGCAGTAGCACTCCCAGTCGCGGGTCGGACCGAAGATGCGCTCGCAGAACAGGCCGTCGCGCTCGGGTTTGAGCGTGCGGTAGTTGATCGTCTCCGGCTTCGTGACCTCGCCGGAAGACCAGTCGCGGATCTGCTTCGACGACGCGAGGCCGATCCGAATTGCGTCGAAATCGTTGATGTCGATCAAAGTTCTCCCTCGTCCCTAAAGGCCAGCACGGGCCCTAATCAGTCTTCGATTTCCAGATCCACGAGGTCCGGCTGCGGTCCCAGCGGCCCGGCCTCCTCATCGGCCTCTTCGGCTGCTTCCTCTTCGTCCGAGACCTCGACGTCCTCGAGGTCGCCGAGCGCCTCGTCGGCCGGCAGCGTCAGCTCGCCGTCCTGGTCGACACGCTCCTGTCCTTCCTCCTGCTCTTCGGCGGTCGGCTCGCGGCCGACGGCCCGGAGCGAACCGGGCGAGAGGTCGATGCCGAGCTCCTCCGCGGCGCGGAGCAGCTCGTCCTCCTCCTCTCGTACCTCGACCTCGCGGCCCTCGTCCGAGAGGACGTGGACGTCGAGAGCGAGCGACTGCATCTCCTTGAGGAGCACCTTGAAGGACTCGGGGATCGACGGCTCGGCGATGTTCTCGCCCTTGACGATCGCCTCGTAGGCCTTCACACGCCCGACCGTGTCGTCGGACTTGATGGTCAGCATCTCCTGCAGCGTGTACGCGGCGCCGTACGCCTCGAGCGCCCACACCTCCATCTCGCCGAAGCGCTGGCCGCCGAACTGCGCCTTGCCCCCCAGCGGCTGCTGGGTGACGAGCGAGTACGGGCCCGTGCTCCGCGCGTGGATCTTGTCGTCCACGAGGTGGAGCAGCTTCAGGATGTACATGTAGCCGATCGTGACCTTCTGCTCGAACGGCTCGCCGCTGCGGCCGTTGTAGAGCTGCGCCTTCCCCGAGCACTGGCGGCCGACCGGGCGCTTCGGGTCGACGAGGAACTTGATCGGCGAGTCGGGGTTCTGCTTCGTCCACTGGATCAGGGCCTCGTCGACGTCGTCGGGCGTGGCGCCGTCGAAGACGGGCGTCGCCACGGCGCTCGGGTTGCCGCCGTTGATGATCTGCCGCCGGTGGCGCCAGTCGACGTCGCCGTTGCGCCGACCGTTCGCGTTGTCCTCGGCGAACACGCCGTGGGCAGCCGCCCAGCCGAGGTGCGTCTCGAGCACCTGGCCGATGTTCATCCGGCTCGGCACGCCGAGCGGGTTGAGGACGATGTCCACGGGACGGCCGTCCTCCAGGAACGGCATGTCCTCTTCGGGGACGATCTTCGAGATGACGCCCTTGTTGCCGTGTCGGCCGGCGAGCTTGTCGCCCTCGGCGATCTTGCGCTTCGTCGCGACGTAGACGCGGACGAGCTCGTTGACGCCCGGCGACAGGTCGTCGCCGCCATCGCGCGAGAACGTCTTCACGTCGATCACGACGCCGCCCTCGCCGTGTGGCACCTTGAGACTCGTGTCGCGGACCTCGCGCGCCTTCTCCTTGAAGATCGCGCGGATCAGCTTCTCCTCGGCCGTGAGCTCGGTCTCGCCCTTCGGCGTGACCTTGCCGACGAGCAGGTCGCCGGCGCCGACCTCGGCTCCGATCCGCACGACGCCGCGCTCGTCGAGCTGCGACAGCGACTCCTCCGAACGGTTCGGGATGTCGCGCGTGATCTCCTCGTCGCCGAGCTTCGTCGAGCGGGCGTCGATCTCGTACTCGTGGATGTGGATCGACGTGAGGATGTCGTCCTTGACCACGCGCTCGGAGATGACGATCGCGTCCTCGAAGTTGAAGCCCTCGAACGGCATGAACGCGACGAGCAGGTTCGCGCCGAGCGCGAGCTCCCCGTTGTCGGTCGAGCTGCCGTCGGCGAGCACGTCGCCGGCCTTGAGCTTGTCGCCGAGCTTCACGATCGGCTTGTGGTGGATGAGGGTCCCCTGGTTCGAGCGCATGAACTTCGTCAGCGGGTAGTCGTCCTTGCCGTCCTTCGTCTCCACGACGACCCGGTCGGCGTCGACGTCGACGACCGTGCCGGCCTTCGAGGTGACGACGACGTCACCGGAGTCGACGGCGGCGCGGTACTCGAGGCCGGTGCCGACGAGCGGCGCCTGGCGCACCAGCAGCGGCACGGCCTGCCGCTGCATGTTCGCGCCCATCAGCGCGCGGTTCGCGTCGTTGTGCTCGAGGAACGGGATCAGCGCGGTCGAGACCGAGACGATCTGCGCCGGCGAGACGTCCATCAGATCGACGTCCTTCGCAGCCGACATCACGGCCTCGCCCTCCGAGGAGCGGCAGAGAACGGTGTCGGTCGCGAACTTTCCGTTCTTGTCGAGCTGCGCGCTCGCCTGCGCGATCACGTAGCGCGACTCCTCGACGGCGTCGAGGTAGACGATCTCGTCGGTGACCTTGCCTCCGACGACCTTCCGGTACGGCGTCTGGATGAAGCCGAACTCCGACACGGTCGCGTACGACGCGAGGTAGCCGATCAGGCCGATGTTCGGGCCTTCCGGCGTCTCGATCGGGCACATGCGGCCGTAGTGCGTCGGATGGACGTCGCGCACCTCGATGGGTGCGCGCTCGCGGGTCAGTCCGCCGGCGCCGAGCGCCGAGAGACGCCGCCGATGTGTGAGGCCGGCCAGCGAGTTCGTCTGATCCATGAACTGCGAGAGCTGTGAGGAGCCGAAGAACTCCTTCAGCGCAGCCACGACCGGACGGATGTTGATGATCGTCTGCGGCGTGATCGTGTCGACGTCCTCCGTCGTCATGCGCTCGCGGACGACGCGCTCCATCCGGTACAGGCCGACGCGGAACGCCTCCTGGATCAGCTCGCCGACCGTACGCAGGCGGCGGTTGCCGAAATGCTCGTACTCGTCGAGGTCGTTGACGATCGGGGCCCGCGAGAGCTGAATCGCGTCGGCGGCGAAATCCTTCGAGTCCTCCGGCACGCCGATCTTGACCGGCAGCTCGAGAAGCTTCCGCACGAGCGCGACGATGTCCTCGGTCGTGAGGACGCGGGTGTCCTCGGGCACGTTGACACCGAGGCGCTGGTTGAGCTTGTAGCGGCCGACCTTCGTCAGGTCGTAGCGCTTGGGATCGAAGAAGAGGGCCCGCAGGAGGTTCCGCGCGTTGTCCAGCGTCGGCGGCTCACCGGGGCGCTGCTTCTTGAACACCTCGATCAACGCCTCTTCCTCGCGCGTCGAGGGGTCCTTGTCGAGCGTCGAGACGATGTAGTGCGAGTTGTCGAACAGGGCGAGGATCGCCTCGTTCGTCGAGGTGTCGAGCGCGAAGCCGGTCGAGGGATCCTCGGCCGGGAGCGCGCGGAGGAGCGTCGTGATCGGCAGCTTCCGCTTGCGGTCGATGCGCGCGTAGACGATGCCCTTCTTGTCGATCTCGAGCTCGAGCCACGAGCCGCGGCTCGGCATGAGATTCGCCGTGAAGACCTGCTTCGTCGGGTCCTTCGGCTCCATGAGGTAGGCGCCCGGAGAGCGGACGAGCTGCGTCACGATGACGCGCTCCGTGCCGTTGATGATGAAGGTGCCGTGCTCCGTCATCATTGGGAAGTCGCCCATGAAGACGGTCTGCTCCCTGATCTCGCCCGTGTCCTTGTTCACGAAGCGGACGGTCATCGAGAGCGGGGCCTGGTAGCTGAGGTCCTTCTCGCGGCACTCGGTGATCGAGGCCTGCGGCTCGCCGAAGCGGTAGGCGCCGAATTCCACGGCGAGCGAGCCGGTGTAGTCCTCGATCGGCGAGATATCGTCGATCGTCTCCCGCAGTCCCTCGTCGAGGAACCACTGGAACGAGGTCTTCTGGATGTCGATCAGATTCGGTAGGTCGAGAACGTGCTCGAGACGGCTAAACGTTGTACGAGCGCGGGGCGAAACGACCGTGGTGGTCAAGTAGAACAGCCTCCCTTGAAGCGTGCGAAAACGGGCAAGAAATCGGCGTCGGAGCGTGCGAGCGCGCCGAATGTCGGCGCAACCAGCCAGGGTACCGGAGCGGCCCCTCCCACCGCAAGCCGAAGCCGCGGCGGAAGCCGGTATCGGGGAAAACAGTAGCGCCGCCCGCCCGGATCGGCAAGCGGCGCCACGGGAAACGCGGGACTACTTGAGCTCGACCGTGGCGCCGGCCTCTTCGAGCTGCGCCTTGATCTGGTCGGCCTCTTCCTGGGCGACGCCCTCCTTGACCGGCTTCGGCGCCGAATCGACTAGGTCCTTCGCCTCCTTGAGGCCGAGGCCCGTCACCGCGCGGACGACCTTGATCACCTGAATCTTCTGGCCACCGGCCTCGGCGAGGACGACGTCGAACGAGGACTTCTCCTCGACCGCGGCGCCGTCGCCACCGCCGCCGCCGGGTGCGGCGACCGCAACCGGAGCGGCGGCCGTGATGCCCCACTCCTCCTCGATCTTGTTCTTCAGCTCGACCAGCTCGAGCACGGACATCTTGCCGAGCTCGTCGAAGATCTTCTCGACCGCCATCTAACTCTCCTCTTCCTGTTCGTCTTCCGTTTCGGCGGCGGACTCTGTGGAGTCCGCCGGTGTGGTTTCTTCCGCCGGCTCCGCCTCGGCGACAGGCTCTTCCTCAGTCGTTGCCTCCGGCTCGGGCTTCGCAGCCGCTTCCGCTTCCTCGCCGCCGAGCTGCTCGATGCGCGCCTCGATCAGGCCGACGAGGTTCTGCAGCGGCGCGTCGAGCAGAGCGGCGAGCGTCGTGAGCGGCGCGACGATGGCACCGAGCACCTGGCCGCGGAGGGCCTCGACCGACGGGAGGGTCGCGAGCGTCTCGACCTCCTCCGCGCTCATCGCGCGTCCCTGCATGACGCCGCCGCGGATCGCGAGCACGTTCGTCTCGCGCGCAGAGGTCGCGAGCGCCTTCGCCGCCGCAACCATGTCGCCGTCGGCCTCGAGGAAGGCGATCGCGCTCGGGCCGTCGAGCAGGGCGAGCAGCGCTTCCGCCCCGGCCGCTTCTGCGGCACGGCGGGTCAGCGTGTTCTTGACGACGGTGAACCTCGCGCCGCTCTCGACGAGCCGCGTGCGGAGCTCGTCGATCTGGGGCATCGTCAGTCCGCGGTAGTCGGCGACGAGAAGCGTCTCAGCGGCCTTCAGGCGCTGGGTCAGCTCGTCGACAACCTGTTCTTTTTGGTCTCTCTTCATCTCACCTCGACTGGTCTTCTGCCCCGGTAGAGGGCTGCCAGTGGTCTTCGGCGGGTCAGTGGCTAGGCCGGAACTGTAGCGTCCTGGAGCGGCCGCTCGTCCAACTCCTCGACGATGTCGCGCGTGCGAGCGGGATCGACGTGGATCCCGGGGCCCATCGTGCTCGTGAGCGTGATCTGCCGGATGTAGCGACCCTTGGCGGCCGACGGCTTCGCGCGCACGATCTCGTCGAGGACGGCTGCGTAGTTCTCCACGAGCGCGCGCTCCTCGAAGCTCTTCTTGCCGATCACGACGTGGACGTTCGCGCCGCGGTCGGTCCGGTATTCGAGCTTGCCGGCCTTCGCCTCGGAGACGGCCTTGGCGACGTCCATCGTCACCGTGCCGGTCTTGGGGTTCGGCATCAGGCCGCGAGGGCCGAGGATGCGGCCGAGCCGGCCGACGTTCCCCATCTGATCAGGCGTCGCGATTGCGACGTCGAACTCCGTGAAACCCTCCTCGATTCGCTTCGCGAGGTCGGCGGAGCCGACGACGTCGGCACCGGCCTGCTCCGCTTCGCGGGCCTTGTCTCCCTCGGCGAACACGGCGATCCGCACCTCCCGGCCGCTTCCGTGCGGAAGCATCAGGGTGCCGCGGAGCTGCTCGTCCGCGTGGCGGACGTTGAGACCGAGCCGGAAGTGCAGCTCGACCGTCTCGTCGAACTTCGCTGCGCCCATCGCCTTGAGCAGGCGGACGGCCTCGACCGGCGAGTAGACCTGCTCGCGCTCGAAGCTCGCGCGCGAGTTGCGGTAGCGCTTGCCGTGCTGGCCCATTACCAATCCACCTCGACGCCCATGCTGCGCGCTGTGCCGGCGATGATCTTGGCCGCCTGGTCGATGTCGCGCGCGTTCAGGTCGGGCATCTTCGTCTCGGCGATCCGGTTCACCTGCTCGCGCGAGAGCCGGCCCACCTTCGTGCGGTTCGGCTCGCCGGAGCCCTTGTCGAGCCGCAGCGCCTCCTTGATCAGGACGGCTGCCGGCGGCGTCTTCGTGATGAACGTGAACGAACGATCCTCGAAGACCGTGATCTCGACCGGGATGATGCGGCCGTTCTGGTCGGCCGTCTGCGCGTTGAAGGCCTTGCAGAACTCCATGATGTTGACGCCGTGCTGGCCGAGCGCAGGACCGACCGGCGGGGCCGGGTTCGCCTGGCCGCCGGGAATCTGGAGCTTGATCAGGGTGAGGACTTTCTTCGCCATCTACTTCCTCAATCGAGTTTCTTCACGTTGTCGAAGCCAACCTCGACCGGCACCTGCCGCTCGAAGATGTTGACCATCACCTGCAGCTTCTGCGCGTCGGGGTTGACGTCGGTGATCTCGCCGTCGAAGTCCGCGAGCGGCCCGGAGGTGATCTTGACCGACTCTCCGAGCTGGAACTCGACCTGCGACCGCTGCGGCGCCGCGGCCCCCGCTCCCGTGTGGAGGATTCGCTCGACCTCGGGCTGCGACAGCGGCACCGGAGTCGCTCCCGCGCCGACGAAGCCCGTCACGCCCGGGGTGTTCTTCACGACCGTCCACGCGTCGTCGTTGAGATCCATGTTCACGAGCACGTAGCCCGGAAGCGTGCGCT
Source organism: Gaiellaceae bacterium (assembly GCA_035310545.1). Lineage (GTDB taxonomy): Bacteria > Actinomycetota > Thermoleophilia > Gaiellales > Gaiellaceae > Palsa-739. Next base: position 19,252 of record DATGEB010000056.1, on the reverse strand, counting down.
TCTCGGCCTGCACCTTCTGGCCGTCCTTCGTCTCGATCACCTGCTCGGTGGGAACGACGACGCGCCGGAACCGGTTGCGCTGGTTCATCGACTCGATCCGGTGCTCGAGATTGGCCTTCACCTTGTTCTCGTGCCCGGAGTAGGTGTTGATCACGTACCAACGAAACATTTCGGTATCTCTCGACTTCCTCTCGGCCCTATCGCAGCAGCACGTGCTTGACGACGTAGCTCCAAAGCTGGTCGTTCCCGTACAGGTAGACGCCCGTGATGAGACAGGCGATGAGGACGACGGCCGTGCCGCTGATCACCTGCTGCTGTGACGGCCACTCGACCTTCTTCAGCTCCGCGTACGACTCCTGGACGAAGCGGATGCCGGGCATCCCCGGCCGGACGTCGTCGCGGCGCTCGGCGCGCGGCTCGGCCGGCTGCCTCGGAGGCTCCTCCTCGGTGGTCGGGCGCGGCCGGACCGCGGGACGCAGGGGCGGAGTGCCCGCCGCCTGGGCGCGCCGCTGTCGGCGCTGCTGCCGGGTTGAGCGAGCCACTAGCGGGTCTCCCGGTGCAGCGTGTGGCTACCGCACCAGCGGCAGTACTTGCGGAACTCGACGCGGTCGGGCGAGTTTCGCTTCGACTTCTGCGTCTGATAGTTCCGCCGCCTGCACTCCGTACAGGCGAGCGTGATTGCGACTCTGACTCCGGTTGCCATTCCTGTTCTCGATCCGAGGGACGAACGCGCTGAAGTAGCGCCGGGTGGGCTCGAACCACCGACCTCTGCATTATGAGTGCAGCGCTCTGACCAGCTGAGCTACGGCGCCTCGCGCCGCCGCATAGTAGCGGAGACGATCGCGACGACTCCGGCGGCTGCCGCGGCGAGCGCACCGGCTTTCGCAGCGCGTCGGGCAAGCGACGGCCGGGGGCGCACCTCGTAGTAGAGGCGCTCGGGTTTCGGCCCGGTCGGACCCGAGGCGCCGTGCTCGCGCGCGAGCTTGAGCCTCCTCGGGATCGCTCTACCGAGTTGTGGACGTCAGGGCGAAACGAAAACGCGCGCCGCTCAAGAATGCGATGCGATGAACTCGAGCGTGCGCCGCCAGGCGTCGTCCGACGCCTCCTGGAACTCCTCCTGCTTGCGGTCGAAGAAGCTGTGCGGCGCCCCCTCGAACTCGACGAGCTCGTGCTCGACGCCGGCGAGCCGGAGCGCCCGCTCGAGCTCGAGGTTGTCCTCGTGGCTGATGCCCTGGTCGGCGCCGCCCTGCAGCGCGAGGACCGGCCCGCGCATCTCCTCCACGAACGGCAGCGCGCGCGCCGGACGACCGTAGAAGCCGACCGCCCCGGCGAGCTCGTCGTGGAATGCAGTCGCGACCCAGGAGTACGAGCCGCCGAAGCAGAAGCCGACCGTGAAGAGCGACGTGCAGTCGAGGGCGAGCAGCTGCCTGAGGCACGTGCCGACGTCCGCCATCACCTGGTGCGGCGTGAGCTCCTGCACGAGCGGCATGTAGTCCCAGTCGTCCGGCCGCTTGTCGACGCCCGCCGTGCGGCCGAAGTAGTCGAAGGCGACGGCTGCGTGGCCACGCTCGGCGAAGCGGAGAGCGAGCTCCTCGTAGAAGCGGTAGAGGCCGCGCACGTCCGGCAGGATCACGACTCCGGCCGAGAGATCGCCATCCGGCAGCGCGCGGAACGCCGCGAAGCGGTTGCCGTCCTCGCTCTCGAGAACGAGGTCGTCGTGAGAGACCGCCGCGCCGGAGATCCGCGGGATCGGAGGCTCGGAGTCGAGCTCGAAACACATCGCTCTGGAGCGTACGACGTACCATCGGCGCGTGCCGGAAGAGGAATCGCAGCGCGAGGAGATGAACGCCGTGATCCGCGCTCAGCGGGAGCGCGGCGCGGTGCCGCGTTCGATGCTGCCGCCCGACGACGAGCCGCCGCCCCAGCGGGTCGCTCCCGAGCCGGATCCGCCGAAGCGGGGCCTGCTCGCTCGGCTGTTCGGACGCTGAGCCCGTATCCACCGGGCGCCCCCGGCGTTAACCCGTCGTCGCATGGGAGACGCGGACGGGCGCACAACGGGGTCGCGCATCAAGCGGGGGCTGCAGATTGCAGCTGCCTGCGTCGTCGTGTTCGTCGGCGCGTACGCCGTCGGCACGGCGGTCGCGGGGCCGTTCTTCTGGGACTCGTGCAGCCTCAACGGCCTCGAGGCTCACGGGCCGGCCCACGCCAGCGTCCTGCTCGCGAGCGACGGCACCCGACTCGGCATGCTCGGCGCAAGCGGCTCCCGGCTGCCGGTGCCGCTCCAGAAGATCGACCCCGTGATGCGCAAGGCGATCATCGACACCGAGGACCGCCGCTTCTACGACAACAACGGCATCGACTACATCGGGATCCTGCGCGCGCTGCGGGCCGACGTGTCCTCGGGCCAGTTCGCCCAGGGCGCGTCGACGATCGAGCAGCAGCTCGTCCGGAACCTCTATCTCAGCCCGCAGCAGACGCTCGGCCGCAAGATCGAAGAGGGGTGCCTCGCCGTCCAGCTCGACCGGCAGTGGAGCAAGGACCGGATCCTCACCGCCTACCTGAACGACATCTACTTCGGCCGAGAGGCCTACGGGATCGAGGCGGCCGCCACCACGTACTTCGGCGTGCACGCGAAGGATCTCTCGCTCGACCAGGCGGCCCTGCTCGCCGGCCTGCCACAGGCGCCGTCTGCGTACGACCCGATCGCTCGACCCGGCGCGGCGCGCGCGCGAAGGGCCGAGGTTCTGCAAGCGATGCTCCGGGCCGGCGACATCTCCGAGTCCCGCTATCGAAAGGCGGTCGACAGGCCGCTCGGCCTGCATCCGACGCAGCTGCCGGGGCTCGGCGGTCAGACCTACCTGAGCGACTTCATCACCTCCCAACTGGTGGACCAGTACGGCGCCGAACGGATCCGCCGCGGCGGGCTGCGGATCTACACGACGCTCGACAGCAAGGCCCAGGCGCACGCGACACAGGCGATCCTCGCCACACTCGATCGCAAGAACGATCCTGCCGGCTCGATCGTCTCGATCGATCCGGCGACGGGCCAGATCCGCGCCATGGCCGTGGCGCAGCACGGGACGAAGATCGCGTACGACATCCCGGCGGACGCGCAACGCCAGGCGGGCTCGACGTTCAAGATGTTCACCCTGACGGAGGCCGTGCAGCGACGGATCGATCCCTGGACGACCAAGTACCTCTCGGCGCCGTTCGTGGGCCCGGACAACTGGCACGTCCACACATACGAGAACACGTACTCCGGCCGGATCCCGATCTCGCAGGCCACGCTCCTTTCCGACAACACGGTGTTCGCCCGCCTCACGCTCGACGTCGGGCCGAAGCCGGTTGCCGATCTGGCGCAGCGGATGGGGATCCAGTCGCAACTGAAGCCGGTCCCGTCGATCGTGCTCGGCGTGAACGCGATCAGCCCGCTCGACCTCGCGAGCGCCTACGCGACGCTGGCCGACGGAGGGGTGATGCACCAGCCGACCATCCTCACGAAGGTGGCTTTCCCCGGCGGGAACACCGAGGGCGCCTCCGAGCCGCGCGGCAAGCGCGTCGTCGATGCGAAAGTGGCCGCGGCGGTCACGCGGATCCTCGAGGCGAACGTCCGCTCCGGAACGGGCACCGCCGCCGCCCTCGCGGGCCGGCCCGCGGCCGGCAAGACCGGAACGACCGACCGGTTCACCGACGCGTGGTTCGCGGGCTTCGTGCCGCAGCTCGCCACCGTGACCTGGGTCGGAGACCCGACGAAGGAGCAGCCGATGCGGGGGGTGCACGGGATTCCGGGCGTGACCGGCGGGACCCTTCCGGCGGAGATCTGGCACACGTACATGACCGCCGCGTTGCAGGGACTGCAGGTCGAGCAGTTCGCGAACCCCGGCGCTCCCCCGTACAGGCCGTGGTGCGGCCGCTACGAGTTCGCGCGGACCTTCCGCGACGCCCGCCAGCACGACGGCGCCTGCGTGAAGCAGACCTCCACGCAGAACAAGGCGACCACGAGCGAGACGACGACACGCCACACGACGACGCGCATCGCCACGACGACGGCGCCTGCGCCAACTGCACCTCCGCCGACGACGACGGCGCCGCCTCCTCCGCCGACCACGACCGCGCCGCCTCCAACCACGACCGCCCCGCCGACGACCACGGCTCCGCCACCACCACCGACCACCACCTCGGCCGGGACGACGACGACCGCGCCCTGACGACTACACCAGGGGAGCCCGGCGCGCCCCCGGGCTCCCCTGGCCGCTGACTGGGAACTACGCGGCCTTCTTCCTCCCCAGCATCTTCGACCACCACTCTTCCTCGTCGACGAGCGCAGCGGAAATCTTGGGCCCGCTCGGCCAACGCGGTATCGAGACTCGACGCTGTCTCGTGAGCTCCTCGAGCACGGTGGCGCGAAGCGTGTGCAGCCGCTCGTGCTGCGCGGCCACGTCTCGGGCGAGCTCCTCGCGCTCGGCGTCCCGGCGACGGATGTCGTACTCGACCTCCAGCAGCCCGTCGGCGGGGGTTACGCGTTCCTCGATCGTGCTGGACATGCGGCGCTCCTCTCCACTCTCGACTTCCGACGCCGCAGGTGTCGTTGCCGCAATCGTCGTCACGAGAGGGGTTTCCCCGGATCCCTCGAACAAGCGGTTTCGCGGCCTGGGGGACCTTCCAGAACAGTCAAGTTCGGCGCCCCGACGGCCGATACACGCGACGTGAACCGCTTCACGCAGGCCGATCAAACGCCATGAGCGTTTCATCCGAAAGAGGGATGCGACAGCGACAGCTCGGCGAGCTGATGACCGAACTCGGGCTCATCAGCGAGGAGCAGCTCGCGACCGTGCTCGAGGTGCAGCAGCGGTCGAAGCGGCCGCTCGGCCAGATCGTCGTGGAGCTCGGCTTCGCCTCTGGCGCCGCGGTCGCACACGCGTTGGCGATGCAGAGCGGCGGCGCACTCAAGACCGAGTACGGCTTCGCCCTCGGCGTCAGCCCTGCCGACGGCGACGGCGCCGACGAGACCCGGGCCGGGCTTCCGAAGCTCCGCCTGGCGCCGACTGCGGTCGCGCCACCCGTGCGCGCGAGCCTTCCGGCCCCCGAGGAGACCGGTCGCGTGAACGTCGAGGAGCGCGCGCCGCTTGCCGCCGTTCCGGCTCCCACGAGCGAGCCCGAGCAGGCCGAGGAGGTCACGAGGGCTGCAGAACCTGCCGACGGCCGGGCGGTCGACGCAACCGACGAGATCGAGGTGGTCCCCGCTGCCGAGGAGTTCCCTGCCACGGAGCCGGACGAGGCTGTCGCAGACCAACCCGCGACGGCGGCCGAGAGCGAGCCGGAGCGGCCACAGGCGCCGGCCGAGCTCGAAGAGCTCCGCGCAGAGATCGCGCGTCTCGAAGCTGCACTTGCCGAGGCGCAGGGAGCCGCGGCAGAGCAGGAGCGCCTTCTGCTCGACGTCGAGAGGCTCGAGGGGGCCCTGGCCGAGACGCAGCTGACCCACGAACAGAACCTGGCTCGCCTCAGGGAAGAGCACGAGCAGGCCACGGCAGAGCTCCAGCGCTTGCACGCTACGGCCGACGAGCAGGAGGGGATGCTCGCCGATGTCGCGAGGCTGGAGAGCGCCCTCGCCGAGGCGGAGTCTTCCCACGAGCAGCAGCTCGACGCCCTGCGGGAGGAGGGCGAGCAGGAGCTCCTCCGCCTGCGCGAGGATCTCCAGCGCGCCACGGAGGAAGGCGAGCAGCTGCAGGCGACGCTCGCCGAGACGCAGTCCGCAGCCGAGGAACAGGAGCGCCGCCGGGCAGAGGAGCAGGAGCGGCAGGCCGCCGAGCGGGGCCAGCTCACCGTCCAACTCGACGGGCTACGGGAAGAGCTCGGCGCCGCCCTCGAACAGCTGGCCGAGACCGGGCCGGCCGCGGAGGAGCGCGACCGGCTGCGCACCGAGACCGGGCGGCTCGAGGCAACTCTCACCGAGCTGCGAGCCGAACACGAGGAGGAGTTGAGCGTCCTGCGGGAGCAGCACGACGGCGCCCGGGCCGAGATGGAGCGCCTGCAGTCGACGCTCGCCGAGACACAGTCCGCAGCCGAGGAACAGGAGCGCCGCCGGACAGAGGAGCAGGAGCGGCACGCCGCCGAGCGGGGCCAGCTGACCGACCAGCGCGAGCGGCTCCAGCAGGAGCTCGACGCCGCCCTGGAGCGACTCGCCGTCCTCGGTTCCGCTGCCGAAGAGCGCGACGAGCTGCGCGCAGAGATCGAGCGGCTCGAGGCTTCGCTCGCCGAGATGCAGGAGAGCTGTGCGCTGGAGCTTCGCCGCGTGGCCGAGGAGCGCGACACGCTCGCGGCCGAGCTCGAGGAGGCGCGCGAGGTGCTCCGCAAGGCCGAGCGGGTGCGCGAGTCACAGATCGCCCTCACCGCGGAGCGTGACCGTGCCATCGCCGAGACCGACCGTTTGCAGGCCGTCGTCGCCGACGCGCAGGCGACCGCCGAGGAGCAGTCCCGTCTGCTCGTCGAGGAGCAGGAGCGCCACCTCGAGGAGCGGGAGTCGCTCACGGCCCAGCGGACGCTGCTCGAGGAGGAGCTCGGCTCGGCGATCGAACGGCTCGCCGCTGCGACCGCCGCGGCCGACGAGCGAGAGCGGCGGCTCCAGCTCGCCGCGGAACGGCTTCACGACGCGCTCGACCATGCGCAGGCGGCTGCGGCGGCGGGCGCGGACCGGCTCGAGACCGTCCGTCGCGCCGCAGCCGAGCTCGTGTTCCCGGCCGAGGAGCTCCTCGAGAAACCCGAGACGGGGGACGAGCACGCTGATCTCGAGACCGAGGCAGCGACCGCGCCCGAGGAAGACAGCCTCGCTGTCGAGACCGAGGCGGCCGCTCCCGCGACCGGCCCGTCCGAGCGCGGCAGCGAGCCCGAGCCCGGCGGCTACTCGCTCTTCGTCCCAGGGCCGGACGGATACGACCTGATCACGCAGGCCGGCGTCCCTCCCCGGGCGGGCGAGACCGTGGAGCTCGTCCCGCCGAACGGAGACGAGCCGGTCCGGTTCGAGGTCGTGCGCAGCGGCCGCACGCATCCGGGCGGCGAGCTCTGCATCTACCTCTCGCAGGTGTAAGTCGCTCCGCACCTAAAGACGGGGGTCGGAAAGGCCGATAACTGCCCGGAGACACGAACTGGAGGCCTGTCATGGATGAACATTTCGAGAGTGAGACGGTGTACGGAGAGCAGCGCGTCGAGCCGGGGGACGAGCGCAGCGCGGCGATCGAGACCGCGCGCAGCTGGGAGCTCCCCTTCCTCGACGACGAGCCCCTGATCATCGATGGCGAATCCGCCGCGCGTGTCGGGGGCGAGGAGCTCGCACGCATCGGGGCCGCGCCGGTCCGCTGTGGCGACGGCAGTGTCCGCGTCGTCCTCGCCGACGCGACTCCCGACCGCATCGCGGGGATCCGGGAGCATTTCTCCGGCGCCACGCACATCGGGGTCGTCACGTCCTCGACGCTCGCTTCCCTCCTCGACGCGGCGTCGATGAGCGTTGCCTCGCCCGCGGAGCCAACCGACGCCGTGACCTCGGGCGCGGCAGCGGCGGCGCCCGTCTGGGGCAGGACGCTCGAGCGCGTCCTCGGCCTGTTCGACACGGAGGCGACGCGGCTGCAGGAACTGCGTGGAAAGCTGCAGGAGCTCGGCGGAGAGATGGCCGCGCGAGAGCAGCGCGTGCAGGAGCTAGAGACCGAGCTCCAGCGGATCCGCGTCGAGCGCCTTCGCGACCAGGAGGCCGTCGACCGTCTCAAGCACGAACTGGCCGACCGCAACAGCCGGCTCGAGCGTGCGCTCACGAAGACGCAGGAGCTCGCCGCGATCATCCAGGGCGGGCATCTGCGGTGAGAGGCGCGTCGGCACGGACGCTCGCTGGAGCGGGCATCACCGGCACGGGTGCCGCGGCGGCCGTGGCCGCCTACCTGCTCGTGGGCGGGCTTCCCGGCATGCTCTACTCGGCCGGGATCTGCCTCGCGGCCGTCGTCGGTGCGGTCACGATCGTCAGGGGCCGAGCTGCGCAGGCGGTAGACGTCCTCGAGCTGCCGACCACCGCCACCGTGCGAGCTCCGCGCTGGGGCCGCAAGGCCCGTCTGGTCGCGGAGCTGCAGCTCGAGCTCGCGGCAACCGGCGCCGAGCTCGAGGAGCACCGGCAAGCCTGCGCGAACCTCGCGGCGCAGCTCACGCGGGAGTCGGATGCCGCGCGCCAGAACGCCGAGCAGCTCGAGGAGCAGATCCGCGGTCTCGAGGCCGAGCGGGACAGCCTGCTCGGGCTCCTCACCGACGAGCGGCAGCGGTTCGAGCAGACGCTCGAGGCTCTCGGCGGGGGAATCGGGCGGCACGGAACCGAGCTCGCAGAGCTCGAGCGGGAGCTCGAGGCGCTGATTGCCCGCTAGCCGTCGTTCGTCCGAAGGAGGGATCCGCGCGGCCACAGCTGCTGCCGACTCAGACGGGCGAAGAGGTTAGGAGAGACGATGCTCTTGAAGATCTTCATCGTCGGCGCCATCGCGATCGGGATCATGGCCGCGATCAAGGACGGACGCGTGCTGAGGGACGCCGGGCTGCTGAGCCGCTGCAGCGCCGTGAGCGCGAGCAACCGCTCCGAGCTGAGTTGCACGAAGGGCCGACTCGACGGCTTTCCGAACCTGACCAACCAGTCGTGCGAGCTGGTTTCGGCCAGTGCGAGCCGTCAGGTCTGGCGCTGCGCCGCGCCGGTCGTCTCCTCGCAGTCGCCAAACGGATGACCCGACGCTAAAGCCCGTGGGCCGCCAGGCCGATTGAGGAGGTTGCCATGGATCTCGAAGTCGTTCTACGCCGTGCCGTCGAGCTCGGCGCCAGTGACATCCACCTCAAGGTGGACCGGCCTCCCATCCTGCGCCGCGATGGGCGTGTCGGCGAGCTCGAAGACGAAGCCGAGCTGACTGAGCGCGACCTCGAGCTCGCGCTCGAGCAGATCTGCGCCAGCACGCCGAAGCGTCTTCAGACCTTCCTCGAGACGGGCGAGCTCGACAGCGCCTACGCACCCGAGGGCCTCCCGCGCTTCCGCGTCAACGGCTTCCGGCAGCGCGGGTCGATCTCGATCGCCTTCCGCGTCATTCCGCGCGAGGTTCCGAACTTCGCCGATCTCTCGCTGCCGGCAGGCGTCAGGCGCCTCGCAGAGGAGCACCGCGGCCTGATCCTCGTGACGGGCGCAACCGGGTCCGGGAAGACGACGACGCTCGCGGCGATCATCGACCACATCAATCGCTCCCGGAAGCAGCACATCGTGACGATCGAGGATCCGATCGAGATCGTCCACGGAGACCACGCCTGCATCGTCAACCAGCGCGAAGTCGGCCTCGACACGGCCTCCTTCGCCCAGGCCCTGAGGCGCGGACTCCGCCAGGATCCCGACGTGATCCTCATCGGCGAGCTGCGCGACGCCGAGACCGCCGAGACTGCGCTGAACGCGGCGGAATCGGGTCACCTCGTCCTCTCGACGTTGCACACGGTCGACGCGGCGGAGACGATCGGGCGGATGGTCGAGTTCTTCCCGGCCGTCAAGCAGCAGCTGATCCGATCGATCATCGCCGGCGTTCTCCGCGGCGTGATCAGCCAGCGCCTCCTCCCCCAGGTCGACGGCGGCCGCGTCCCTGCCGTCGAGGTCATGGTCAACAACTCGCGCATCGCGGACCTCATCCGCGACAACAAGCCGGACGAGATCACCGAGGCGATCGCGGACGGCGACTTCTTCCAGATGCAGACCTTCAGTGCGGCGCTCATCGAGCTCGTGCTGGCAGAGAAGGTCGACCGCGAGGTCGCGGCCAATGCCGCGTCGAACCGCCACGACTTCCTGATCGCGCTCGACCGCGCCATGAAGGAGCGGTCGGTCGGCGCCGTCACCGAGCTGGAGCCCGTGCCGGATCTCGAGCCCGAGGACAGCCCGGAGCCGGATCCGCCGGCGGACGAGACGACCGAGGCGCCCGCTGCTCCCGCGGCGGAGAAGATGCCGAAGCTTCGCATCGCCGGCACCTAGCGATGAGACGCCTCATTCCGATCCTCCTGGCCGCGTCGGCACTGGCCTTCTCGGGCACTGCGGGGGCGGACACCTTCCGCGTCGCCCAGCCGCACGAGACCGCCGGCAGCCCGATCGCGTTCGCCCCGGCGGCGAGCGGCCCGACGAGCTTCGCCGCCCTCCGCCCCATCTGGCAGGCGGCAGGCAACGCGTACGGGATCCCGTGGGAGGTCCTCGGCGCGATCAACAAGGTCGAGACCGACTTCGGCCGGAATCTCGGGCCGAGCTCCGCCGGCGCGATCGGCTGGATGCAGTTCATGCCCTCGACCTGGGCGCGTTGGGGCATCGACGCGAACGGCGACGGCGTCGCCGATCCCAACAACCCGACCGATGCGATCTTCAGCGCGGCCCGCTACCTCGCCGGCTGCGGCGGACAGCTCGACATCGCCCGCGCGGTGCACTGCTACAACCACTCGACCGTCTACGTGGACGAGGTGCTGGGCCTCGCGGGCCTGTACAGCCGCGGCGGGGGCAACGACCTCCTCTCGGCCGGCCAGCTCCAGATCAATCTTCCGGCTGCGCAGAAGAAGGTCGCGTCGACCCACCGGCTGCTCAGCGCTGCGAGTGCGCAGGCGACCGCGCTCCGACGTGCGGAGCGCCGGTTCCTCCATGTCGCCACGACTGCACGCCTGCTCTCCGACCAGCTCGAAGCGCGCAAGCACGCGGTCCAGCTCGGCGTCCGCCGCTACGCGGCTCAGCTGCGTGCAGCCCAGCTGCGCAGGCGTCTCGACTCTGCCACCGCCCAGCTGACCAGAATGAAGGAGCAGGCGACCGGCGGCTCCTTCGCCACCGGAGCTCCGCAGCTCCTTGCGAGCAGCATGTTCGTGGCCGGCGGCGGCGCGGGGCAGGCCACGCAGTACGGCGGCGTCGTCTCGATCGCGCTGCAGTACCTCGGGACGCCGTACGTGTGGGGCGGCGCGACCCCGGAGGGCTTCGACTGCTCCGGCCTCGTGCAGTACGTCTACGCACAGGTCGGCGTCTCGCTGCCGCACTACACCGCCTCGCAGTGGAACTACCCGGGCGCCGTCCCGGTTCCGAAGGATCAGCTCCAGCCGGGAGACCTCGTCTTCTTCAACGGGCTCGACCACGTCGGGATCTACATCGGCTACGGGTACTTCATCGACGCGCCGCACACGGGGGCCTCCGTCCGCATCGACAGCCTCGGCGGACCCTGGTTCGCCTCGCACTACGACGGCGCGAGGCGGATCGTCGGCACCTCGCTCGACGGCCTCGGCGTCCCCCAGGCCATTCGCACGACCGCCTTCACCCCGGACAGCGGCACGGCCGCGTTCACGTCGGGCGGCGGCGGAACGACTTTCACCTCCAACATCGTCTACTTCACCCATTAGGGGGGTCATGGCCGTGGTAGACGCATCCGATGCACCTGGCGTGACTCGCCGCATCATCACGCTGCCCCGTCTCACGGCCGTCGCCGCGGCCGGCCTGCTCGTCAGCGCGACGATCAGCCTCGCCGCGGACAAGCCGACGGCGATGAAGCCGGCCGCGCACGCGAACGCGCCGCAGAAGGTGCTCATCGTGCCGGACGTGCGGCAGCAGATGTTCGTCTTCGCGTCGGGGATGATCGAGGACGGGGGCTTCGGCTGGAAGGTTCGGGGCTCCGTGCAGGGCTATCCCTCGAACATGGTCGTCAAGCAGTCGCCGACGCCCGGTACTCGCGTGTACGACACCGGCTCGCCGACGATCACGCTCTGGCTCGTGCGGCGCGGCGCCGAGGCCGGCCAGCCCCAGAACAGGTCGCCGTACGGGGCGAGCATCATCCGCCGCGTCGGGCACGCGCACTCCAAGTAGCACGCGGCTCTTCTTCTCGCGGTGCTTGTGACACTCGCTGCAAGGCGCCCTCAAGCGCGACGGCCCGAGTGTCGATAACGACGGAGATGGATCTCGTCCTGCCGTTCGTCTTCGTGCCCGGCCTCGCCGTCGGGAGCTTCCTCGGCGTCGTCGCCGCGCGCCTTCCGCTGCACCGGTCGATCGTGCGTCCAGGCTCCGCGTGCATGAGTTGCGAGGCGCCGATCCGCTGGTACGACAACGTTCCGGTTCTCTCGTACCTGCTACTCCGCGGCCGCTGCCGCCGCTGCGGCGTCCGGATTCCGCCGCGCGACCTCGCGATCGAGCTCACGACCGCGCTTCTTCTCGCGGGCTGCGTGCTCGCCTTCGGACTCACCGCGAAAGCGGCTGCGGCCGGAATCGCGTGCGCCGCGCTCGTCGTCGTGACGGCAACGGATCTCGAACGTCGCATCGTTCCGAACGCCGTCGTGCTGCCGGCGGCCGTGGCGGTGATCGCGCTCGAGACGATCTCGCACCCCTCGCCGGAGTGGGCGATCGGCGCCGTGGGTGCCGCAGGGTTCCTCCTCGCCGCAGCGCTCGCCTACCCGGGCGGGATGGGGATGGGCGACGTCAAGCTCGCGTTTCTGATCGGCGCTCTTCTCGGCACGACGACGCCGGCTGGACTGATGCTCGGGCTCTTCCTCGCGCTCCTTCCGAGTGCCGTCCTGCTCGCCCGCTACGGCGCGAAGGCTCGGAAGGCGAAGATCCCCTTCGCGCCCTTCCTCGCGGCCGGCGCGGTGATCGCGCTCTTCGCCGGCCATGCCATCACCCACGCCTACCTCGGCCTCTTCAACTAAGGCGGCTTCTGAATGTCTGCGCAAGCACTGAACGGAACTGCGGCGCCGAACGGCCCGATCACTCCCACGCCGATCTCCCAGCTCATGGGCGAGCTCGTCGTCGACCTGCTCGAGACGACCGGCCTGATTCCCGAGGGGAAGATCGAGCTGCTGCGGGAGCGGGCCAAGGACACACCCGTCGTGCAGGTACTCGTCGAAGAGGGGCTCGCTTCGAGCGAGGCGATCGCCCGGATCGTCGCCGCGCAACACGGGCTCCCCGTCGTCGAGCTCGGCAGCGTCGGCATCGACCTCGCCGCCGCCGAGTCGATCGCCCTTCACGTGCTGGAGCAGGTCAACGCGATTCCGTACGCGTTCGAGGACGACTCGATCTGCGTCGCCATCGCCGACCCGCAGAACATCCACGGCATCGACGCGCTGCGTCTCGCGAGCCGCCAGCCGATCGCCCTGCGCGTCGCCGCGGCCGAGGAGATCGCGAACGAGCTCGGCAAGCTCTCGCGGACCGCCGAGGCGTTCGGCGCACGCTCGACCCTGAGCGGAACGGTCGCGTTCGAAGTCGTCGAGGACGAGGCCGACGATCTCGAAGTCGACGACGGGATCTCCGACGCACCGCTCGTCCGCCTCGTCAACTCGATTCTCTTCGAGGCGGCGGAGGACGGCGCGAGCGACGTCCACTTCGAGCCGCAGGCGGACGCGCTCGTCGTGCGCTTCCGCATCGACGGCGTGCTCCACGAGACCCAGCGGATTCCGAAGCGCAGCGCCGTCGGCGTCACGACGCGCCTCAAGGTGCTCGCAAAGCTCGACATCGCGGAGCGCCGGAAGCCGCAGGACGGCCGAATCTCGCTGTCGGCCCAGGCCGCCGGCCGCATGCTCGACGTCCGCGTCGCGACGCTGCCGACGGTCGAGGGCGAGTCGGTCGTCATGCGTCTCCTCGACAAGTCGAAGAAACCGCCGACGATGGAGGAAGTCGGGCTGGGCACTGCGATGCAGGACGCCCTCGGCGCCCTGATCCACCGGCCGACCGGCGCGCTGCTCGTCACCGGGCCGACCGGCTCGGGCAAGTCGACCACCCTCTTCGCGGCGATGACCGAGATCAATCGCCCGGAGATCAACGTGATCACCGTCGAGGACCCGGTCGAGTACCGCCTCGCGGGCTTGAACCAGGTGCAGATCAATCCGCGCGCCGGGCTGACGTTCGCCACCGCGCTGCGCTCGATCCTGCGCGCGGATCCCGACGTCGTGATGGTCGGCGAGATCCGCGACGTCGAGACCGCGAAGATCTCGATCGAGGCGGCCCTGACCGGCCACTTCGTCCTCTCGACGCTGCACACGAACGACGCGCCGGCGGCGCTGACGCGACTGAACGAGATGGGCGTCGAGCCGTTCCTCACCGGCGCGGCGGTCACCGGCGTGCTGGCGCAGCGCCTCGCGCGGCGGCTCTGCGAGCACTGCAAGCAGCTCCACACGCCCACGGAGGAAGAGATCGCAGCCGCCCGCATTCCGGACGAGGCATGGCACGGCAAGTCCGAGCTCTTCCGGCGAAACGGCTGTGTCCGCTGTCGCCAGACCGGCTACCGGGGCCGCGTCGGCATCTTCGAGCTGCTGACGATGAACGAGGAGCTCTCCACCCTCGCCGCGCGGAAGGCCAGCCACGAGGAGATGCAGCGCGCGGCGACCGAAGCCGGCATGAAGAACCTCTGGGCCGACGGCATCGAGAAGGTCGTCGCGGGCTTGACGTCGCTCGAAGAGCTCGCGCGCGTCACCACCATCTAGTTGGTTGTCCCCAACCTTGGGATGATCCCGGCGTGGTCGACGTCGGCTGGGACGAGGTCGTGGCTCGGCGCCTCGAGCGTTCGTCGCTGAGCCGGCGCGCCGGCTCCGACCGGCTCGTCGAGGTCGCCGCCGCCGTGTGCGGAGCGCACGCGCAGGTTCAGGCTTCGGCCGAGCTGCAGCTCGCCGCTCGCCTCGAGGGCGTCGCACAGGCCGACGTCCGAGCGGCGCTCTGGGAGCGGCGCGCTCTCGTCAAGGCATGGACCATCCGCGGAACGCTGCACCTTCACCCCGCGAACGAGCTCGCGCTCTGGCATGCCGCCCGACGTGCCGTGCTGCGCTCGGCCGACCGGGGGCTTCCCGCCTGGCGCGACCCGGCGGGTGTGCAACACGAGCCGCTCGCCGCGGCCGACGTCGAGGCGGTGCGCGCCGCGGTCTGGGAGGTGCTCGACGGCCGCTGCCTGCTGCGCGACGAGCTCGTCGAGGAAGTCGTGAAGCGCCTGGGAGCTGCGCCTCGGAAGCGGCTCGCGTCCGGGTTCGCCTTCTTTCTCGGCGAGCTGTGCCAGGGCCCGCCACGGGGCTCGCGGATCACGCTCGCCCGTCCCGACCAGTGGATCGAGGGCTGGCGGGAGTTTCCCGACGACGATGACGAGGCTCTGCGCGAGGTCTGCCGCCGCTTCCTGCGCGCGTACGGTCCCGCTCGCCCGGCCGACTTCAGCGAGTGGTTCGCGTCGTCCACGTTCAAGGTCGCTGACGCTAGGGCTCTGTTCGCAGAGCTCGGAGCCGGTCTCGAGGAGGTGGCGGTCGATGGCCGTCCGAGCTTCGTCCTGGCCGGCGACCGGAGCTTCCCTTCTCCCGGCGACCGGGTGCGGCTACTGCCGGAATACGACGCCTACGTGATGGGCTCTCGCGAACGCGATCGCCTCGTCCCCGATCACGTGCGAGAGCTGATCGCGAGTCACGGCCGCGGCCGCTACGAGGGTCCGGCCGGCGTTCGCCTCGTGCTGGTGGACGGAATCGCCGCGGGGCTCTGGGAGCGGAGAAAGCGCGGCAAGCGGCTCGAGCTGACGGTTCGGCTGACGCAGCGCGCCGGCAGGAAACGCCAGGCAGAGCTTCACCGCGAAGCGGTCCGCCTCGGTGCCTTTCTGGGCCTCGAGCCGGTGCTCAGCGTCGATTCGAGCGTCTAGTCCTCGAGTTGCGTCGAACGCTGAACTTCTGCGACCGGCTCGCGGTGGCGAGATCCTCGAGCGAGGTCGGCGGCAGAGTGAAGCCGTCGCCCTTCTCCGCCGGCGGCCGGATTTCGGCGACGGGCGGCTCCGGCGTTTCGGGTGGTGCGAGCTCCTCCTCGAACACGGGCTCGAGGTCACGCACCTGTTCTGCGACGGCGACGTTCGCAGTGGCGAGGATGTCCCGCGCCTCCGCGCCGGCCTTGGCCCGCAGCTCGTCGGCGGCGGCGCGTGCGGTTTCTGCCGTCAGCGCGGCCTCCTCGCTCGCCCGCGACAGCAGCTTGTCCGCCTCGGCACGGGCCGCCTCGAGAACGGCCTCAGCCTCCGAGTGAGCCGTGCCGAGGAGCCTGTCCGACTCGGAGCGGGCCGCTCCGACGAGCGTTGCCGCCTCGGAGCGGGCCGCCTCGAGCGCCGCGTGGGCCTCGGAATGGATCGACGCAGTTGCCCCCTCCGCTTCGGTGCGCGCGCTCGCGACCAACGCGTCGGCGTCTTCACCCGCCTTGGCCTGGAGCGTGGCTGCAGCCTCGCTTGCGGCGGCGATCACCGCGGCCGCCTCTTCCTCCGCGGCCGCCAGGCGCGTTCGTGCCTCGCGTGCCGCCTCGGTCGCCTGCGCGCGCTGCTGCTCGACCTCCTGAGCAGCGTGCGCGAGCTCCTGGCGCGCCGCGTCGATGTCGCGCCTCGAATGGTCGAGCGCGATCTCGCGCTCGTCGATCGAAAGCCGCCGCAGCCGGATCTCCTCTTCGGTGCGCGCGAGCCGGTCCTTCGCCGTCTCGTGGGCATCGCGCTCGATGCGGTCGGCGAGCTCCACGGCGGTCCTCATGAGCTCGAGCGCCTCGAGACGCGCCGAGCGGTTGTCGGCGGCGAGGCCGGCGCCGGAGCCGAGATCGAAGCCGTCGGGGTTCGCCGGCAGCCGTTCGAGCTGCGGCAGAGCGATCACGTCGGCGACCGACTCGGCGTCGTGTCCTCCGAGCTCTTCTTCGTTCCTGTGCACCGGCTCCACTGCTTCGCCCTCGCTCGAGCCTCTCAGGCGTGAATCTCGCAGCCGAGATAGACGAGGGCCTCGACGGCCTCGGTGACGAACGTGCTCGCCTGTTGGGCGTCGGCGAAGTTGTAGGAGCGGGGCTCGCCCCCTTCCTTCCCCTCGACCTCGACGTCGACGACGCACGCGTCGCCGAGATCACGAGCCCGCATCGTCACGACGGGACGCCCGAAGCGGCTCGCGCTGCGGACGAAGAGCTCCGTCGGTTCAGCGTCTGACTGCGAGCGTCCGCCGATTCTCATGAATGGGCGTCGGAGATGGACTGCTCGACCACGGTGCGGTCGACGAAGCCCTTGAAGTCCGCGTAGACGTTGCCGCCTCGCTTGACCACGAGGGTCGTGGGGGTGCTGAACACCCCGAGCTTGCGGAGGAGCGCCGTCCCGGAACGCTGGTGGAAGACGTTGATGAAGACGTAGCCCACGTGCATGGCGGCCGCAGCGGCCTGCGCCTCGGCAGCGGAGAGCCGGCCGAGCGAGCCACCGGGCTCCGTGAGGGAGACGACCACGATCCGGTGGGTCTGAAGCGCCCGCGCGACCGGAAGCGGCAGCCCGTAGGTTTCGAGCTTCGCCGGCGTCACGGTATGCGTGTGCGCCTTGCTCGGCGTGGTCTGCGTCGGCGTGGTCTGCGCAGGCGTCGTCGACGCCGGCGTCGAGCTGGCCGCGGACGGCGAGGGCGACGTGTGCCGGGAGACGACGAGATACCCGGCGGCGAGGACGACAATCCCGACCAGCAAGGCGACGAGCCGAAGCTGGCGCGTGCTCAACGTCGCGTTCATGGCCTCCCTATCGGCAGGCCCAGCCCGGCGGGCCTCCCTGAAATGGGGGATACGCGATCCGGGTGAGGGAAAAAGAAGAGGGCGCGGTCTCCCGCGCCCTCGGTCCTGCTGGTGCTTCGGGATCTACTAGAACCCAGCGCAGGGGTCCGTCGTAACACCCTTGTCGTTCACGACGCCTGCGGTCGCGCCGGTCGAGCCGGACGGACCGATGACATGCGCCCAGTTGCCGGACACGTCGGCGGAGATGCAGTACTGGTCGCCGGCGGTGTTGGACACCGCGGTCTGGATGGCGCTGCTCAGGCCGGCGTCGTAGGTCTTCAGACCGGGGATGCTGAGGCCGGTGTACGTGTTCGAAGGAGTCTGATCCGAGTAGTACGCCTCGGCCGACGGAATGGCCTCGCGGACGTCCGACTGCGCCGCCGTCTGCTGGGCCTTTGCCTGGAAGCCCAGGTAGGACGGAATGGCGATCGCGAGCAGAACGCCGATGATGATGAGCACGACGAGCAGCTCGATCAGGGTGAAACCGCTCTCGTCACGCGCATTGACTCGCTGTCTGAGGGTGGAAAGCATGAGTCTCCTTTTTCTTGACGGGTACCCAGACCTGCGCTCTATCGGCGCGAGAGGCAGAGCCTTTTCCCCCCAACCGAGTGATTCGGCTCACCCACCCATTCACCCGCCGTGGGGGATGCCGGGGACCGGGTAGCGCCGGATCTCACTCGATCGAGGGGTTCCCGGCGTCCTTCCTAAAGCGGGGGACATAGCCCGCCGATAGCTCGGTCGCATGACGCCGCACGCCTTCTCCGTTGACACGCTCCTCGAGCGCGCCGCGACCGAGGACGCCTCCGACCTGCACCTCACCGCAGGCTCGCCGCCGCTTCTTCGTATGCGCGGCCGGCTGGCGCCCATGAACGACTTCCAGCCGTTCTCCGGAGAGGAGACGCGGGAGCTTCTCTATCGCATCCTCTCGACCGAGCAGCAGAAGCGGCTGGAGATCGACCGCCAGATCGACTTCTCGTACTCCGTTCCCGGCGTGGCGCGCTTCCGTGTCAACGTCTACTTCCAGCGAGACAGCCTGGCTGCCGCCTTCCGCCTCGTTCCGAGGCTGATCAAGTCCGCCGAGGAGCTCGGCCTTCCGGACGTGCTCCTCCAGCTGGCAGCGGAGCCGCGTGGACTCGTTCTCGTGACCGGCCCCACGGGCTCCGGTAAGTCGACGACGCTCGCAACGATGATCGACAAGATCAACGAGACACGGGCGCTGCACATCGTGACGATCGAGGATCCGATCGAGTTCCTCCATGGGCACAAGACCTCGATCGTGAACCAGCGCGAGGTCGGCGCCGACGCCAAGGGATTCGCTGAGGCGCTCCGCGGAGCGCTGCGGCAGGACCCCGACGTGATCCTCGTCGGCGAGATGCGTGACCTCGAGACGATCTCCACCGCGCTCACCGCGGCCGAGACGGGGCATCTCGTGCTCGCGACGCTGCACACGCAGAGCGCGCCGAGCACGATCGACCGCATCATCGACGTCTTCGCTGCGGAGCAGCAGGAGCAGGTGCGCACCCAGCTCGCGAGCGCGCTGCAAGGCGTCATCACGCAGACGCTCTTGCCCACCGCCGATGGCTTTGGGCGCGTCGCCGCGCTCGAAGTGCTCTTCCCCGACGACGCCGTCCGCAACTTGATCCGCCAGGCGAAGGTCGAGCAGATCTACTCCGTCATGCAGACGAACACCGGTCGCGGAATGACGACGCT
>DATGEB010000055.1:0-10685 GCA_035310545.1 Gaiellaceae bacterium | reverse complement strand
TACAAGGAGGCGCTCGACATGACGCCGGCAGAGGACGTCGAGCGGACGCGCTTCTTGCGCAAACGGCTCGCCGTCGCGACGCAGACGTACGTCCACCTGGACGATGCCCGGCTGCTCGGGCTCGGCAGCGACCCTAGCTAGGCCGGGACGGGCGGGAAGTCGGCGGGGCTCACGTCGCCTGCGATCTCGTGGAGTCCGTCGATCGTGTGCTTGCCGAGCTTCTTCCCGTGCTCGCGGACGATCTCTTCGCTCGGTGCCTCGTAGACGCAGTAGGTGTGCACGAGCCCGTCGTCGTCGACGACGACGTGGCTGTGCTCCCACGTGATCTCGGAGAACTCGCCCTCGGTCAGCTCGCGGGAGCGACGGCCGACCGGCGGCATCTGCTCCTCGCCGATCTCGAAGCTGCGGATGATCATGTATCGGGGCATGGTTGCGAGTCTAGCGTCGAGCGTCCGCTCGCAAAAGGGCTCGGAGTTTAGATCGGAATACGTCCATATCCAGGTGTTTCCAGTCTCCGTGGGTCTGACCCGCCCACGGCTTGTACAACTCCCGGTGGTACGGGCTCGAGAGGCTTTCGGCGTGTCCGATCACGTTTCGGATCCTGATATGGAAGCGCGTGACGAGCCAGGCGTTGAGCTCGAGCGACGACGTGAGCTGCGCACGGTCGTGGAGGATCTCCGCGTCGGACGTGCCGACGTGCTCGATTCCGATCGCGACGTAATTCAGCCCGACCGTGTGCCTGCACATGACGTTCAGGCGGACGAGCTGGTAGATCGTCCCGTCGCGATCGATGATGAAGTGCGCGCACGTGCCGGGCAGCTCGCCGAGCTCGGGATCGGGCGTGTTGGCGGCAAACGTGTTCCACGCCGCGGAGAAGCTGTTGCTCGCGGTGTAGTGCTCGACGATCACCTTCGGGTGAAGTCGCCACGAGTGGATTCCATAGTGCCGTTCGGCGTACGCGGCCATCTCGGCCCTGCGCTGCGGCCCGTACGGGATCGGCTTCCAGACGATGTGCGGCCGCGGCGCAATGGCGAGCGAGAGCGTCAGCGCGAGGGTCGCGAACACGTCTCGCCAGGCTAGCGGGCTTCTGCGCCGACGACGCGGCCGACCTGCCGATCGGGATCCCGGCGCAGGGCCCCGTCGACAGCCTCAACGTGGCCGTCGCCGCCGGTGTCGTTCTCTGTGAGGCAGCCCGGGCTCGACGCTAGCGCAGCCGGTAGACCCGCTCGCCGAGGTCCTCGGCGTCGAGCCGCTCGAGGAACTCCTTCGCGTAGGGACGCCCCGGCTCCGCAAGCAGAACGTCGGCGCCGAGCCGAGGGAGGAGCTCACCGAGCTGCTCGACGTTTCGCGCCTCGTAGAGCAGGTCGGCACCGAGGACGAGGTCCCACGGCGCCGCGCGCAGCAGCGGCTCCGGCTCGCTCCAGCGAACCTGCGTCACGCGGACGAGGACGCCGTTCCGCGCCGCGTTCTGCCGCAGCAGCTCGACTGCGTCCTCCGCCCAGTCGGTCGCGAGCACCTCGGCGCCGCGCGCGGCGGCAGCGAGCGACGGCAGGCCGAGGCCGCAACCGAGCTCGAGGACGCGGAGCCCGCCGAGCTCGCGGGTGGCGACGTGGCGCGCAAGCGCGAGACCGCTCGGCCACAGCTCCGCCCAATAGGGCAGGAACTCCTCTTCGTCGAACGCGGCCTCGTCGATCAGCTCGTCAGGACTCGGCGGCCGCAGGATCTCCAGGCGCAGATCGCACGCAAGCTCGACCTCCTGCTCGACGAGATTCAGAGCGCCGCAAAGAGGTCGACCGGCACGCCGTCCGGGTCGCTGAGCTGCGCGTAACGCTGGCCCCAGAACGCGTCCCACGGCTCCTTGTCGCCGTCGAAGCCTGCCGCGACCACGCGCGCGTAGAGCTCGTCGACCTCCTTGGGACTGCCGCATTCGAAGGCAAGGGCGAGCTGGTTGCCGGCCGTGCGAGTCCAGTCGGGCCGGAAGCCCTCGATGACCTCCTCGGTGTCGAGCATCAGGCGGACGCCGTTCGGGAGCGTCGCCTCGACATGGCCGTTGCCCTCGGGGAACTCGATCCCCAGCTGTCCGTAGAACGCGATCGAGCGCTTCATGTCGGCGCAGACGATCCCGATCGCGTTCAGCTGCGGCACAGCCCGGAACCTAGCCGTTAGCGTCGAAGTCATGCGCAAGAGACAGCTCGGCTCGAGCGACCTGATGGTCTCCGAGATCTCGCTCGGATCCTGGATGACGTACGGCGGCGCCGTCGAGCGTGAGCGCGCCGAGGCGTGCGTGGCGAAGGCGTTCGAGCTCGGGATCGACTTCATCGACACCGCGAACGTCTACTCCGGCGGCGGAGCCGAGGAGTTCCTCGGCGAGGTGCTCACCGGTCGGCCGCGCGGCTCGTACATCCTCGCGACGAAGCTCTACTGGCCGGCGCCCGACGGCGGCAGCGGCCTCTCACGCGAACAGGTTGCGAAACAGATCGATGCCTCGCTGAACCGGCTCCGCACCGATCACGTCGACCTCTACCAGTGCCACCGCTACGACTGGAACGTCCCGCTCGAGGAGACGATGGAGGCGCTGACCGGGGTCGTGCGGCAGGGCAAGGCTCGTTACCTCGGGTTCAGCGAGTGGCCCGAGGAGAAGATCCGCGAGGCGCAGGCGATGCCCGGCGTGGAGCATTTCGTCTCGAGCCAGCCGCAGTACTCGATGATCTGGCGCGGCCCCGAGCGGGACGTCATTCCGGCCTCGCGCGAGCTCGGGATCTCCCAGATCGTCTGGTCGCCGCTCGGCCAGGGCATCCTCACCGGCAAGTACCTGCCCGGCGAGGCGCCGCCCGGCGACAGCCGCGCCGCGCACGAGCGGATGAGCTATTTCATGGATCGCGCCGGAGACCAGACACTGCTCGAGCGCGTGCAGCAGCTGCGTTCGGTCGCCGACGACCTCGGCCTGTCGATGGCCCAGCTCGCGCTCGCGTGGGTGCTCCGCGAGAAGAACGTCGCCTCGGCGATCATCGGTGCGACGCGTCCGGAGCAGGTCGAGGACAACGCCGGCGCCTCGGGGATCGAGCTCGACGCCGAGACCCTGACGCGCATCGACGAGATCCTCGGCGACAGCGTCGCCTGGGAGCCGCCCGCCAGCTAGCCGGCGTCGCCGTTCCGCTTTGCCAGGATCGAGTCCGCGAGCCCGTACTCCACGGCCTCCTCGGGCGCGAGGAAGCGGTCGCGGTCGATGTCCCGCGTCACCTGCTCGACGTCGCGGCCGGAATGGTGCGCGATCACCTCGGCGTAGCGCCGCGTGAGCGAGAGGATCTCGCGCGCCGCGATCTGGATGTCCGCGGGCGTGCCGCGGAAGCCTCCCGAGCCCTGGTGGATCATCACCTTCGAGTTCGGCAGGACGAAGCGCTTGCCGGGCGCGCCGCCGGCGAGGAGAAGCGCGCCCGCGGACATCGCCATTCCGATGCAGTAGGTCTGCACGTCCGGCTTCACGAACTGCATTGCGTCGTACATCGCCATCCCCGCGTAGGCGTCGCCGCCGGGGGAGTTGATGTAGAACCGGATGTCGGCGTCGGGATCCTCCGCTTCGAGAAAGAGGAGCTGCGCCACGACGAGATTGGCCGCCGACGCCTCGACCTCGGTGCCGAGGAAGACGATCCGCTCGCGAAGGAGCCGCGAGAAGATGTCGAAGGACCGCTCGAAGCGGCCGTCGGACTCGACCACCATCGGCACGAGGTGATTCGATACGCTACTCATCGGTTGCACATTAATACGCAACTAGGAGGTTGCGCAAATGCCGATCGAGCGGATAGAGATAGAGCGGGAGATCGTCGTGCCGGAGGCTCCCGACGAGGTGTGGGAGGCGCTGACCGAGCCGGAGCGGCTCGAGGAGTGGTTCGCTTCGGAGGTCGAGCTCGACGCGCGCCCCGGAGGCGAAGGAGTCTTTCGGTGGGGTGACGGCGACGAGCGGCGCGCGGTCGTCCGCGAGCTCGAGGAGGCGGAGCGCCTCGTCCTCGACTGGGACGACGGCGGCAGCGTCGTTCTGGAGCTCGAGCCCGTCGTGGAGGGCACACGCGTGCGCGTCGTCGAATCCTCACCGGAGTTCGCCCCCGCGCTCGGCCTGCGTGCGCTCTCATGCAGCGCGCTGGCGGCGTAGACCGCGTCTTCGCCGCGCTCGGCGACCCCGGCAGACGGTCGCTCATCGAGGCGGTGGCGACACGCGGCAGGGCGACGGCGACGGAGCTCGCGGCGGAGTTGCCGGTCACCCGGCAGGCGGTGGCCAAGCAGCTCTCCTCACTCGCCGATGCCGGCCTGGTCCGCGCGACGCGGGCCGGACGCGAGACGCGATACGAGGTGACGCCGGGGCCGCTCGAGGATGCGGTCGAATGGATGGTGTCGGTCGGCGCCGCGTGGGACGAGCGGCTCGCCGCGCTCGAGCGAAGCCTCGCGGGAAAGACGTAGCCGTGCGCGTCGTCCTCAGCGCAGACATGGAAGGTGTGTCGCAGTTGCGCCACGCTCGCGAGATCCTCGCGGCCTGTCCCGACTACTGGCAAACCGGAAAGCCCCGTTTCGAGGAAGAGGTACGGGCTGCCTGCGAAGGCCTCCTTGCAGGTGGAGCGACCGAGGTCGTGGTGCTCGACAACCACGCCAGCGGAAACCCGGTCAACATCCCTGCCACGGTGCTTCCTGCCGGTGCGCGGCTCGAGACGTGGAATCTCTGGGACGTTCCGCAGCACGGGGTCGACGCGATGCTGCAGGTCGGCTACCACGCTCGCGGCGGCGTCGACGGATTCCTCTCGCACACGTACGTGCCGGGTCTCCGGCTGCGGTGCGGCGACGAGCTCATCTCCGAGAGCCACGGCCGCGTCTGGGCGGCGAGAACCCGCTTGATCGGAATCACCGGCAACGACCTGCACGAGCAGACGCTCGGCTCGCTCTCGGATACGCCGTTCCTCGTCGTGCAGCGCTCCGCCGGGCACGGAGCCGCCGAGCCGGTCGCGGAGCCCGACGCGATCCGCGACTTCGCTCGCACGTGCGTGGAGAACGTCGCGGACCTGGCGCCGGCCACCGCGCCGCGAGACACTCTTCTGGCGGCGAGCATGCCGAACGGCGCAGACGTCGAGCCGACGATGCTCCGCGGCGGCTGGACGCGAACCGGCGACGTGGGATACGAGGTCGCGCTCCGCACGTGGGACGACGCCCGCGATCCGATCGGCGCCGCGATGCTCGCAGGCTTCGCCCCACTCCTGCAGGCGTGGTCGAACGAGCTCACGAGTGCCGAGAAAGCTGCGGCCTACGATCCGGCGAGCCGGGACTGGCTCGGCGCGGCGATCGAGGCCTGGGGGAACGCGTCCGAGCCGGAGTGGTTCACCGAACCTGCGGCCGCGACCGGTGAGCCGTCCGCCTAAGGAAAGAGCCGCTCGATCCGCCACTCGCCGGATGGCTCGAGCTCGTAGCGGAAGCGGTCGTGCAGGCGAGACTCGCGGTGCTGCCAGAACTCCCAGGCGATCGGGATGAGCCGGAAGCCGCCCCATGTCGGTGGCCGCGACACCCGCCCGCCGGCGAGCCGGCCTTCCAGCTCGGCGAGCCGCTCGTGCAGTTCCACGCGCGAAGCGAGCGGATCGCTCTGGCGCGAGGCGAGCGCGCCGACCTGCGCGCCACGCGGCCGCGTCGCGAAGTAGGCGTCCGACTCTTCCGCGGAGACACGCTCCACGGTTCCCTCGACCCGCACCTGCCGCCCGAGCGGCCGCCAGTGGAAGAGGAGCGCCGCCTGCGGGTTCGCGTCGAGCTCACGCCCCTTCCGCGAGGTGTAGTGCGAGTAGAAGACGAGCCCGCGCTCGTCGAAGCCCTTCAGCAGCACCATCCGCACCGACGGCGCGCCGGTGGGCGTTGCGGTCGCGAGCGCGACCGCCTCGGGCACGTCGAGCGCCGCGGCGGCCTCGGCGTACCAACTCCGGAACTGCTCGAGCGGATCGGACGCGAGGTCCGCCCGCCGCAGCTCGGCTTCCCCCTCCACGCTCAGAGCTTCGCGCGCAGCTCGGCGGGACGCAGGATCTTGGCCCCGAGGTCGGCATCCGTCGGAACGAGATCCCGCACGACGCGCAGGACGACCTCGGCCTCGTCGCTGAGCGGGCTGATGATCTTGTTCCCCTTGAGCAGGGCCTTCCCGCGCGGGCCGGCATGCACGGCGAGGTCGCGCTCGGCGAAGCCCCTTTCGCGGAGGAGGGCGTTCGCTTGCTCGATTGCGTCCGCCATTGCGCGTGTTCTAACGGAAGAGGTCCGTCTCGGGCGGGATCACGAGATCCGCGGCCCGGCCGTCGCCGCGCACGTCGAGCCCGCGGACGACGGCGACCGGCACCCGGTCGAGCTTGCCGAAGACGAGCTGCGCGGCGCCGGCGATCTCGTCGGCCACGGCGATGCGAGTCGCGTGCAGCTCGTAGCCGGCGGGGTCGCGCTCGCCGAGCAGGTCCCGAATAACCTCGAGGCCGGCGGCGCCGATTGCAACGTCTGTCGTCGCGGCACGCCACGGGCGGCCGAACGAGTCGGTGACGAGCACGGCCACATCGACACCCGTCCGCTCGCGCAGCTCGTTCCGGAGCCGGGCCGCCGACGCGTCGGGATCGACGGGAAGGAGCACGACCGTCTGGGGCGCCGGCGCGTTCGACGCGTCGACTCCGGCCGAACCGCAGACGTAGCCGTGACGGGTGCGAGCGATGATGAGCGGCCCGCGCACACGGACGAGCTCGACCGCCTCGTCGAGGATGACCTGGATCCGGCGCGGATCCGCCTCGTCGCCGGCGATCTCCCGCGCTCGCTCGGACGGCTCGACTCCCGCGAGGTCCACAACGCAGCCCTCGACCTTCGACACGGCCTTCTGCGCGACGACGACGACGTCGCCGTCCGCGAGCTGCGTACGCTCGGCGATCAGAGCTGCGAGGTCGTCTCCCTCCACCAGCTCCGGCAGGCCCTCGATCGGCGTGACCGAGAAGCCCGGGGTGACGTCCTTGACGAGGATCAGCGCCGGGTTCTCCCCGCCCCAGAGCCCGTGCAGCTCCTCGAGCGCGACGAAGCCCATGGCCTCGTAGAACGCGCGGGTCGCACCGTAGCCTCGGCTCTCCCGCGACGGGCCGAGCGTCTTGACCTGGAGGAAGCGGATGCCGCGCGCCCGGCACCACGACTCGGCCTCCGCCACGAGCGCCCGGCCGATCCCGCGGCGGTGGTGCTCGCGGCGGACGGCCATGACGTAGACCTCGGCCGCCTGCGGCATGTGCTGCTTGAGGCAGAGGAAGCCGGCCTCAGACCCGGCCGCAAACGTGGGGAGGGTCGCCGCGGCGTCGATGTAGGCGACGGTCGCCTCCTCGATCCCGAACCACTCGGGCAG
The DNA here is from genome assembly GCA_035310545.1 of Gaiellaceae bacterium. Classification (GTDB taxonomy): domain Bacteria; phylum Actinomycetota; class Thermoleophilia; order Gaiellales; family Gaiellaceae; genus Palsa-739. The sequence goes on along the minus strand of DATGEB010000055.1, from coordinate 3,313 downwards.
GTCGCGCAGCACGGCCTCGGCGATGCGGGAGCGCTCCGCCGGGTCGGTGATCTCGACGACGGGCGTCACGGAAGGCCGGTGATGCGGATTCCGGCGTGACCCCTGTAGCGCTTGTTCAGGCTGACGATCACCGCGGTCATTCCCTCGAGCGTGCGCGCGCGCGACAGCGGGCCGGCGTCGAGCGCCCGGCCCGCCACGACCTTCGCGGCGAGCTCGAGCGCGAGCGCCTTCGCGTCTGCGTCGTCGCCGCAGACGAAGGCATCCTCGTCCGGGCGGCCGTTCGCGAGCTTGCCGGCGGCGAGCGAATGGAGGCCGGCCGCGACCGGGCCCCGAACGAGGTCCTGTGTCCGCTCGGCGAGCGAGACGGTCTCCTGAGAACGGAGGTCACTGGCGACGCTGAGAACCGGGGTGGAGGCGATCGCAGCGGCGAGGGACGCGGCGGTCTCGAGTGTCCCGCCGGCGTTCGTCGCGAGCACGACGAGATCGACGCCGCGAACGGCGTCTTCGTTCGTCGCGCCGGATGCGGCGCCAACCTCGCGGGCCTTCTCCTCCGCGCGCTCCGCGTCCCGCGAGCCGATCACGACCTCGTCGCCCGCGTCGACGAGACGAGCCGCGAGCGCGAGCCCGAAGTCGCCCGTCCCGCCGACGATCGCGACCTTCATGCCGGAACCGCTTCCAGCGCGACCTCCGCGAGGCGCCTGCGCGCGTCGCCGTCGCGCATGAGCGTGCCGGTCACGATTGGGCGCACGTCGCCCAGCCCGTCGAGGTCGTCGGCGTCCGCGTCATCGACGACGAACGCGTCGATCAATCCGGGGTAGCAGCCCGCGACGTGGCGTGGAGACGTGCCGCCGGCGAGACGCCGGAGCATGCGGTCGGCCGGCCCCTTCACGGCACGACCGCCGATGAGCGGGCTGACGGCGACGCAGGGCACCGCCCGCCGGACGAGCGCATCCCGCACGGCCTGCACCGCGAGGATCGGCCAGACGGAGACGTACGGGTTGCTCGGCGCGAGCAGGATCAGATCCGCGCCGGCAATCGCTTCGAGCACCCCCGGCGCCGGCGCCGCGATGTCCTCGCCCTCGAAGCGGACGGCATCGACCTCGTCTCGATGACCGCGCGCGACGAACCACTCCTGGAACGGGAACGTTCCCGCCGGCGTGTCGAGCCACGTGCGCAGCCGGTCGTCGGTGGCGGGGAGCAGCGGCGTCTCGACACCCAGCGCGGCAGCGATCCGTGCCGTCACCGTGGAGAGCGGCCCACCGGTGCGGAGCGCCTGCGTCCGCACGAGATGGAGCCCGAGATCCCGGTCGCCGAGGGCGAACCAGTCCTCCCCACCCAGCGCGCCGACCGTCTCGAGCGCCCGCCAGGTCTCGCCGCTGCGGCCCCAGCCGCGCCGATCGTCGGCGAGGCCGGCGAGGGCGTAGAGGATCGAGTCGAGGTCGGGCGAGACGTGGAGCCCGAGCACCTCGACGTCGTCGCCGACGTTGCCGACGACGGTCGTCGACGCGGCGCCGGCCACATCCACGACGCCGCGGACGAAGCGCGCGCCGCCGACTCCACCCGACAACACGACGACGTTCAGACGAGGCTCCCCTCGAATTCCGCGAGGCACGCCTGCGTACGCGGGCCGGCGCGCAGTTGGAGGCTCCGGAGGTCTTCCATCGTGTCGACGTCATTGGCGAGGTTGGGCAGCGCGACCGAGATCGTCCCGAGACCGAGCGCCGCGGCGTGCGCGCGGAAACGGTCGGAGCTGCTGGGGCCGTAGAGCGGTGCGAAGACGTCGGGTGACGGGAGGCTGAGGGCGTTCGTCGTGCCGTCCAGCGCCTCGACGAGAGCGAGGCAACCGGCCGGCGTCGCAGCGAGCAGCGAGCGAAGGTCATGCGGCACGACGCAGGGGACGTCGGCGTTCACGACGAGGACGCCGCCCGGGGCGACTCCGTCCAGGCCGGCTCGAACCGCCGCTCCTTGCCCACCGCCGGGATCGGAGACCGCCTCTGCCCCCGCCTCGACAGCTGCGGCGACGCCTTCCTCGTCGGGTGTCACGACGCGGGTCGCGCCCACCACCACGCATGTCGCGAGGACGTCGCGCAGCATCGCCTGAGCGAGCGCTCCACGAACACGGCGCGACGGGTGAAGGCGGGTCTTGCCCTCCGCTCCGGCGAACGGGATCACGACCGTGACCACGCGCCAACTATGCACGCTTCACGACCGTCTCCGGGAATACTGCGGCGTGCGCGTCGCGGCCACGCAACAGCTTCCCGGGCCGGCCTGGGACGAGCTGCCGGACCTCGAGATGCTCGAGACCTGGCCGCCATCAGAGCCTCTGCCGGGCGTCGAGGTGTTGATTGTCGCCAACGTCGAGGTCGGAGCGCAGGAGCTCGGGCTTCTCCGCGAGCTCCGCCTCGTGGCCAACTTCGGCGTCGGCTACGACGCGGTGGACGTCGCCGCCTGTCGTGAGCGCGGAATCGCCGTCACGAACACACCGGGTGTCCTCGACGCCGCCGTCGCGGACCTCACGCTCGCGCTGATCCTCGCGTGCCGTCGGCACCTCGTCGTCTCGGACCGCTTCGTGCGCGACCGACGCTGGCGGCGCGGCTGGGCGCGACCGGAGCTGCTCGGCCACGACCTCACCGGCTCGAGGCTCGGCCTTGTCGGGATGGGACGAATCGGGCGGGAGGTGGCGCGCCGAGCCGAGGCGTTCGGCATGGAAGTCGCCCACCACCGGCGCAGCGACGGCCTCCCGCTCGACGAGCTCCTGCGGAAATCCGATGTCGTTTCGCTGCACGTGCCTCTGACGCCGGAGACGCGCGGCCTGATCACCCGCGAGCGGCTCGCGCTGCTCCGGGACGGCGCGACCCTGGTCAACACCGCCCGCGGAGCGATCGTCGACGAGGAGGCTCTCGTGAACGAGCTCGTGTCGGGCCGCATATCGGCAGGGCTCGACGTCTTCGCCGACGAGCCTCAGGTTCCCGAGGGACTGCTCGACCTCTCGAACGTCGTCCTCACGCCGCACATCGCGAGCGCGACGGCCGAGACCCGTGCGGCGATGACGCGCGTGCTCGTCGACAACGTGCTCGCCTTCGCGCGCGGCGAGCCGCTTCCGAACCTTGTCCAGGTCTAGCTCGCGAGACCGTCGGTCTCGCTCGCCCGGATACCGGAACTGAGAGCTAGCTGTAGGACCCGAGGACGTTGTTCCGGTTGAGCGTTTGTAAGCGCTCGAGCGGGGCTTGGCGGCCGAGGCTGCGGTGTGGTCGTTGTCGATTGTAGAAGTCGAGCCAGCCGGCGAGCGCGCGGCGTCGTTCGTCGCTGTTGC
>DATGEB010000054.1:0-45097 GCA_035310545.1 Gaiellaceae bacterium | reverse complement strand
GTGAAGACCCCGGCCGAGAGGCCGGACACGATCCGGCCCGCGTAGATCGACGCGAGCGAGTCTGCAAAGAGGAAGAGAAGCGCGCTCGCCGCGGAGAGAGCGAGCCCGAGCAACAAGACCGGCTTGCGGCCGATCCGGTCGGAGAGGTTTCCGAACAGGATCAGCCCGCCGATCACGCCGAACGCGTAGATCGCGAAGATCACGGTGACGAGAAGCGGCCCGAAGCCGTAGCGCTGCTCGAACAGCGGATCCAGCGGCGTCGGCAGCGTCGCTCCGACCATCGCCACGAAGAACGCCGTTACAGCCAGGAGAAGCCGGTGACCGAGCCGGCGTGCCCGTCACCGCTCACGAGTAGATTCTGCCGGATGGACCTGGAGCGCCTCGTCTCAGCGCTCGAGCCGTTGGAGGTGATCGGGCGCCCTGCGGCCGAGGTCCGCGATCTCGCATACGACGCTCGCACCGTGACTCCCGGCGCTCTCTTCTTCGCCGTCCCGGGCGAGCGCGCCGATGGTCACGACTTCGCCGGGCAGGCGGTCGAGGCCGGAGCGGTCGCCCTCGTGGTGGAGCGCCCGCTCGAGCTGCCATTGCCGCAGGTCGTCGTCGCGAACTCGCGCGCGGCGATGGCGCCCGCGGCGGACGTCTTCTTCGGCGAGCCGACTCGCGAGCTCGACGTCGTCGGCGTCACCGGGACGAGCGGTAAGACGACGACGTCCTTCCTTCTCTTCGCGATTCTCGCCGCCGCGGGACGTCGTCCCGGTCTGCTGGGGACGGTGGAGGCGCGGGTCGGCGGCGAGCGGCGCGGTGTGGTGCGCACGACCCCCGAGGCGATCGACTTGCAGCGGCTGTTCAGGGAGATGCTCGACGCGGGCGACCGCTCGTGTGCGATGGAGGCGTCGTCGCACGCGTCCGTGCTCCACCGTCTCGATCGCGTTCGGTTCGCAGCGCTCGTCTTCACGAACCTGAGCCACGACCACCTCGACTTTCACGGCGACCTGGAGTCGTACTTCGGGGCCAAGCGGCGGCTGTTCTTCGCCGAGCCGCGTCCGCTCGCCGTCGTCAACGTCGGTGACGAGTACGGGCAGCGCTTGGCGCGGGAGCTCCCGGAGGCGGTCACGTTCAGCGTCGAAGACGCGAGCGCGCTCGACGGGATCGACCTGAGGCTGCGCGGCCGCTTCAACGTCGAGAACGCGCTCGGGGCTCTTTGCGCGGCGCGCGCGCTCGGCATCGAGGACGAGGCGATCCGGCGCGGGCTCGAGTCAGTCGGCGGCGTGCCGGGCCGGTTCGAGTCGGTGGACGTGGGCCAGCCGTTTCACGTCATCGTCGACTACGCGCACAAGCCGGATGCGCTCGCCAACGTGCTGCGCGCCTCCCGCGAGCTCGCCGACGGCAAGCGCGTGATCGTGGTCGTGGGCGCCGGCGGAGATCGCGACCGGGCGAAGCGCGCGCCCATGGGCCGCCTGGCGGCCGAGCTCGCGGACGTGGCCATCGTGACTTCGGACAATCCGCGGAGCGAGGATCCGGAGACGATCGCCGCCGAGATGGTGTCCGGTACGAACGGGCAGGTCGAGGTCGAGCTGGAGCGCACGGCGGCGATCGTGCGAGCGATCGGGCTGGCCAACCCGGGAGACGTTGTGCTCATCGCCGGCAAGGGCGCCGAGCAGGGACAGGAGTTCGCCGACCGAACTGTGCCGTTCGATGACCGCGAGGCTGCGAAGGAGGCTCTGAGGGCGTTGGGGGAGGGAACGTGATCCCGCTGACGCTCGTCGAGGTGCGCGCGCTCTCGCTCGGCGCGATCGAGGGCGACGGAGACGTGATCACCGGAGTTCACGTGGACTCGCGCCGGGTTCGGCCGGGCGATCTCTTCGTCGCGGTCTCGGGAGGAGAGGCGTATCTCGCCGACGCGCGGGCTCGGGGTGCTGCCGCAACGCTCGTCCCCGACGACCCGCACGCTGCGCTCGCCGCGCTGGGGAGCGCCGTGCGCGCTCGTAGCGAAGCCGGCGTCGTGGCGATCACCGGCTCCGTCGGGAAAACGTCGACGAAGGACATTCTGGCTGCGCTCCTGCGGCCCCGTCTGCGGACGGTCGCGGCACCGGACGGCTTCAACAACGAGATCGGCCTCCCGCTCACGCTGTGCCTGATCGAGCCGGAGACCGAGGTCGTCGTGACGGAGATGGCCATGCGCGCCGCGGGACAGATCCGCGACCTTGCTCGGATCGCACGTCCGCAGACGGGTGTGATCACGTCGATCGCTCCGGTTCATCTCGAGAACCTCGGAAGTCTCGAGAACATCGCCCGGGCCAAGGCGGAGCTTCTCGAGGAGTTGCCGACCGATGCGGTTGCGATCCTCCCCGACGGTGTGCCCGAGCTGGAACCGTTCGTCCCGTCGGGGCTCGACGTGCGGCGCTTCGCGCCGCCGGAGGCGGAGATCCGCGACGGTCGCACGCACGTGCGCTGGCACGGCCGCGACGTCGTCTTCGGGTTCGCGGCGCGTCACCAGGCTGCGAACGCCGCGGCGGCGTTGACGGCGGCAGAGGCGCTCGGTGTCGAGGCGCCGCGTGAGCCGGTCGAGGTCGCCTTCTCCCGCTGGCGCTCGCAGGAAGCCGAGTTGCCCGGCGGGGGACTGCTCATCAACGACGCCTGGAACGCGAACCCGGTGGCGATGCGGGCCGCGCTCGCGCACCTCCTCGAGCGCGCGAACGGGCGTCGCAGCGTCGCCATCCTCGGCGACATGGCCGAGCTCGGCCACGACGCTCGTCGCTACCACCGCGAGATCGGCGAGGACGCCGCCGCCATCGACGTCGTGCTCGGTGTCGGCGACCTGGCGCGCGACTACGACCCGGACGAATGGGTCGCCTCCGCGGCGGAGGCGGTGGACGTGGCGCTCGGCCTCGTTCGGGCCGGCGACGCGATCCTCGTCAAGGGCTCGCGCTCCGTCGGCCTGGAGGTCGTCGCCGACGCGCTGCTGGGAGCCGCCGCGTGATCCGCGTCGTCATCGCCGCCGCCATAGCGCTCACCGTCTCGCTCGTCGTCGGACCAAAGTTCGTCGAGTTCCTCCGCCGGCACGAGTTCGGGCAGCAGATTCGTGAGGAGGGCCCGCGCCACCACATCGCCAAGCAGGGCACGCCGACCATGGGTGGGCTGCTCATCCTCTTCGCGGCGACCGTGTCGTTCCTTCCGGTCAGTCATTTCCGTTTGCAGTCGGTGACCGTGCTCTTCACTGCGCTCGCGTGCGGGGCGATCGGCTTCCTCGACGACTTCATCAAGCTCACGCACAAGCGGTCGCTCGGCCTGTCCGGACGCTGGAAGCTCGTGCTCCTGGCCGGAGTCACCGTCGTGGTTGCGATCGTGGCGTGGCACCTGCACCTGACCACGGACGTCTACATCCCCGTGATCGACGTCACGGTGCCGTTGTCGTACGGGTGGTACGTGTTTCTCTTCTTCGTGATCGCCGGAGCCGCGAACGGCACGAACCTCGCCGACGGAGTCGACGGGCTTCTCGCGGGCACGGCGATCATCGCGCTCTTCACCTTCATGGCGATGAACGTCGTCTCGTATGTCCGCTCGAGCCACATCCCCTCGCACCGCAACCTGACGAAGCTCGATCTTGCGATCGTCGGCGCCGCTCTGATCGGTGCGGCGGTCGGCTTCCTCTGGTTCAACGCCTTCCCCGCCGAAGTGATCATGGGTGACACCGGATCGATGGCCTTCGGGGGCGCGCTCGCGGCGTTCGCGATCATGATGAAGGTCGAGCTGCTGCTGCTCCTGCTCGGCGGGATCTTCGTGATCGAGGCGCTCTCGGTGATGATCCAGGTGTTCTCGTTCAAACGCTTCGGGCGACGCGTGTTCCTCATGGCGCCGATCCACCACCACTTCGAGATGAAGGCGTGGTCCGAGACCAAGATCACCGTGCGCTTCTGGATCATCGCGGGCCTGTTGTGCTCGCTGGGCTTCGCTCTCTACTACCGCTACTACTTCGGCCAGCGGTGAACGTCAGCGAGGCGGAGCGGGCCCTGCTCGACGGCGCCGAGTTGCAGCCGGGAGACGACGTTCTCGTGCTCGGCGGCGGTGCGCTCGCGTTGGGGGCGCACGACCGCGTCGGTGACGGCTGGGTCTACGTCGTCCGCTCGCAGGTGGACGAGCTCGAGGAGTTGCTGGGGGAGGCGCATACCGTCGGAGCGAGCGGCATGGCGTATCTGGTCGGAGCGGCGCCTGTCCTTCCGCTCACGGACGACGCCGTGACGGCGGCGCTCGGTCGAATCGCGACGGAGGACGGCGCACTCGTCGCGGTGGCGGATGAGCTTGCGCGCGTTCTCGTTGCGGGCGGGCGCGTCGCCTTCGCGGAGCAGGGCTCGGCGGCGGGCGAGGAGCTGGGACGATCACTCGCGGCGACGGGCTTCGAGGAAGTCGAAGTGACTGAGGCCGGGGGCGAGGTCGTGGTGACCGGCCGCCTGCGCTGAGGATGCGGGAGCCCAACGGCGAATCCGTATCGCATCCGCAGGCAACCTTTCACAGTTCTGTCGCATTCCGGCGGGTACGCTGACCCCAGGGGACCCGCGCCCCCCATTGGGGGGGAGCGTTTGTCGTGAACAGGCCACGGCCCCTCGAGCCGTCTCGGGACCAGGCATGGCTGCCTCGGCGGGCTCTCGTCCTCGGGCTCGCCCGTTCGGGCCGCGCGGCGGCGTCCGCGCTCGCCCGCCGCGGCGTCGAGGTCGTCGCCGCCGATCGCGCTCCTGACGCCGATGCCGGCAGGCTCGGCGACCTCGGCGTCGAACTCCGACTCGGAACGGAGGAGGAGGAGGAGGAGGAGGCGTTGCTGGCAGGGGTGGATCTCGTCATCAAGAGCCCGGGGGTGCCCGAGCAGTCACCGCTCGTCGCGGCCGCACGCGCCGCGGAGATCGCGCTGTGGAGCGAGGTCGAGCTCGGTTATCGCCTTCTGCCTGCCGGCGCGCGGCTCATCGGCGTCACCGGCACGAACGGCAAGACGACGACGACGGAGCTGCTCGGCGCGATCCTTCGCGAGGCGGGCCGGCCTTTCGAGGTCGCGGGCAACGTCGGCCGTGCGCTCACCGACGCAGCCGAGACTGCGGCCGACGACTCGTGGGTCGTCTGCGAGCTCTCGAGCTTCCAGCTCGAGGACGTCCACACGCTCTCCTGCGACGTCGCCGTTCTCCTCAACCTCGAGCCCGACCACCTCGACCGGCACGGCACGTTCGACGCGTACCGCGCCGCCAAGCTCCGCATTTTCGAGCGCGCGCGCGCGAAGGTCGTCCCGCGAGGCTTCGGGATCGACGGGATCGAGTTCTCCGCCGACGATCCGCTCCCCGCCGAGCCGCTGATCCCCGGACGGCACAACCGCGAGAACGCCGCCGCGGCGACTGCCGCCGCCCGCGTAGCGGGCGTCCCCGACGAGGCGATCGCTCGCGCGCTCCACACCTTCCCGGGAGTGCCGCACCGGCTCGAGCTCGTTCGCGAGCTCCGCGGCGCCCGCTGGGTCAACGACTCGAAGGCGACCAACACCGCCGCCGCGCGCCGCGGCGTCGCCGCGTATGACGAGCCGCTCCGGCTCATCCTCGGCGGCTCGCCCAAGGGCGAGGACTTCGGGCCGTTCGCCCGCGAGCTCCCGCCGAACCTCCGCTCGATCTACCTCATCGGCGCCGCAACCGACGAGCTCGCCTCGGCGCTCGACGCGGCGGGCCGCGAGTACTCCCGCGCCGGCGACCTCGCGACCGCCGTGACCAGCGCCGCAGCCGACGCCGAGCCGGGCGACGTCGTCCTCCTGTCACCGGCCTGCGCGAGCTTCGATCAGTTCGCGAGCTTCGAAGACCGAGGCGACACGTTCCGCCGGCTCGTGGAGGAGCTCGAGTGAGCGTCGGCTCGACGGAGCTCGCCAGGGAGCGGAGGGGCCGGCTGTGCCGGCGTCGGAGCGGGAGATGAGCGGCCGGCCGAAGCGCCTGCAGTTCGAGTGGAACCTGCTCGTCCTCGTCACGGCCGCGCTCGTCCTCTTCGGGCTCGTGATGGTGTACAGCGCGACCTCGGGATCCGCCGTGCTGGGCAACGCGAACCCGTTCGGCTTCGTCGAGCGGCAGGTGGCATACGCGATCGTCGGCGCCGCGCTGCTCGTGCTCGTCTCGCGCGTCGACCTCGAGCGGATTCGTCTCTTCGCACCGACGCTCGTCGTGAGCGCGCTCGTCCTCTGTCTCGCCGTGCTCGTGATCGGCGCCCGGATCAACGGCGCGCGGCGCTGGATCTCCCTCGGGCCGCTCGTCTTCCAGCCGTCGGAGCTCGCGAAGCTCGCGCTCGTCATCTGGACAGCTGCGTACCTCTCGCGCCGCCGGTCGCCGCGCACGCTGAAGGAGCTCGCCCGGCCGATCGGCCTCGTCGTCCTCGCCTTCGCCGGCCTCGTGCTCATCGAACCGGATCTCGGAACCGCGCTGACGATCCTCGTCGCCGTCGGAGCCATCCTGCTCGTCTCGGGAACGCGGCTCACGCTGCTCGGATTGGCGTACAGCCTCGTCTTCGGGCTCGCCGCGATCGCAGCGTGGACGTCGCCATATCGGCGCGACCGCCTCTTGACGTTCCTCGACCCATGGAAGGATCCGACCGGCGCCGGCCTCCAGAACGTGCAGGCGCTGATCAGCGTCGGCTCCGGCGGGATCTTCGGGCGCGGGTTGGGGCACGGGCTCGAGCCGCTCTACTACCTTCCCGAGCCGCACACCGACATGATCTTCGCCGTCATCGGCGAGGAGCTCGGGCTCGTCGGCGTCACGCTCGTGCTCATGGCCTTCTGTGCGTTCGCGTACGCGGGCGTGCGCCTCGCGATCGCGTGCCGCGATCCGTTTGCGAAGCGGCTCGCAGCGGGCATCACCGCGCTCGTCTGCGGCCAGGCCGCGATCAACATGGCCGCCGTTCTCGGTGTCGCGCCGTTGACGGGAATCCCGCTTCCGTTCGTCTCGTACGGAGGCTCGAGCCTCGTGGTGATGCTCGCGTCGGTCGGCGTCCTCCTTAACATCGCGCGTAATGGCGGACGAACGGCAGTTGCGGTTCCTGATCGCGGCGGGCGGGACGGTCGGGCACGTCGCGCCGGCACTGGCCGTCGCCGAAGCGCTGCGGCGCCGCGGCGGGCTGGTGACGTTCGCCGGGTCGCCGGATCGCGTCGAGGCGCGGCTCGTTCCTGACCTCGGCTACGAGTTCGACGCCTTCGCCGTCTCGGGGCTACCGCGACGCCCGGGGCGGCAGCTCGTGCGCGCCGTCGTCCGAGCTCTGACCGCGCCGCTCGCCTGCCGCCGGATCCTCCGACGCCGCAGGCCGGACGCGGTCCTCGGCGCGGGCGGTTACGTCGCCGGGCCGATGGTGCTCGCAGCGCGGCTGAGCGGGATCCCGTGCGCGCTCACCGAGGCGGACGCACACCTCGGGCTCGCGAACCGGCTCGCCGCGCCGCTCGCCGACCGCGTCTTCCTCGCGCTTCCGCTCGGGCTGCACGGGGAGAAGTACGAAGCGGTCGGCCGCCCCATCCCCGCCGCGTCTCGCGCGATGGATCGGAGCGAGGCCCGCAGCAAGCTCGGTCTGGCCGAGGACGCACGCGTCGTCCTCGTCTTCGGTGGCTCACTCGGCGCGCGCCTCCTCAACGACGTGGCGCTCGACGCCTGGGCCGAGGCCGGACCCGCCGTCATCCACCTCTGCGGCGAGCGCGACTACCCCGAGCTCGAGGGCCGCGTCGTTCGCCACGACTACATCCTGCGGCCGTTCATGGACGAGATCGGTGTGGCGTACGGTGCATCCGACCTCGCCCTGGCGCGTGCCGGAGGCTCGGTCTGGGAGCTCGCGGCGGCAGGCCTCCCGGCAGTGCTCGTGCCCGGTGCGTTCGCGACCGGCCGGCACCAGGAGAAGAACGCCCGCTGGTTCGTCGATGCGCAGGGCGCGGTCGTGGTGCCGGAGGACGAGGCGGCGCGCGCACCGCAGGTGGTCGAGGGGCTGCTCGGCGATCCCGACCGGCTCGCGGCCATGGCCACGGCGATGCGCGTCGTCGCGAAACCCAATGCAGCGGAAGAGATCGCGGATGAGCTCGTCTCCCTCGCAGCCGCTCGCCGGTAGGCGAATCTGGCTCGCCGGAGTCGGCGGCGCCGGCATGAGCGGCTACGCGCTGCTCGCGCGGGCCTGGGGAGCGGAGGTCGCCGGCTGGGATCGGGTGGAGACGCCGTACCTGCGCCATCTCGACGACGTCGCCGTCGAGATCTCGCCGGATCCGCCCTCGCCGCCGCTCGGCTGGGACGTGTACGTCTCGACTGCGTACGCAGGGCGTGTCGTTGGGCGTCCGCGCGCCGACCTGCTCGCCGAGCTCGTCGAGCTCCGGCGCACGATCGTCGTCGCCGGGGCTCACGGAAAGACGACGACGAGCGCCATGATCGCGTTCTGCCTCGACCGGCTCGGCCTCGATCCGGCGTTCCTGATCGGCGGCGACGTGCCGCAACTGGGCGGCAACGCGCGCGCCGGCGCCGGCTGGCTCGTCGTCGAGGGCGACGAGTCGGACCGTTCGGTCGGCGCCCTGCGGCCGGAGGTCGCAGTGCTCCTCAACGTCGACCTCGACCATCACACCACGTTCGCCTCGCGGGCAGAGGTGGAGGCGTTCTTCGAGGACTGGCTGAGCGACGTGCCGCACACCGTGCGGGCCGAGGAGCTCGAGCCGGTGGCGCTCGAGCTCGCAGTGCCGGGCGCGCACAACCGGAGCAACGCCGCCGCCGCGCTTGCGGCGCTCGAGCTCGCAGGTGTGCCGCGCAGGGAAGCAGAGGCGGTATTGCTCGAGTTTCGTGGCGCCGGGCGGCGGCTCGAGAAGAGGGGAGACGCGCGCGGCGTCGCCGTCGTCGACAGCTACGCGCACCATCCGGCCGAGCTCGCTGCCGACCTCGCCGCGGTTCGCAACGGGGGCCGACTCCTGGCGCTCTTCCAGCCGCACCTCTACTCCCGCACGCTGCACCTCGCGCACGGCTTCGCGGAAGCGCTCGCCGGGGCCGACGCCGCGTGCGTCACGGAGATCTATCCCGCGCGGGAGGAGCCGCTGCCCGGCGTGAGCGGGAGGTTGATCGTCGACGAGCTCGCCGCGCTTCGTCCCGGCATGCGCATCGGCTGGGCGCCTGCGATCGACGACGCAGCTCGCGTCATCGCGGCATGGGCGCGCCCCGGGGACACGATCCTCACTCTCGGCGCCGGTGACGTCGATCGCGCCGCGCCGCTGATCCTCGAGGCGCTCGCGTGAACATCGAAGAGGGCGTCGAGCTCGCCCGGCACACGACACTCGGCACCGGTGGCCGGGCGCGAGCCTTCGCGCGGCCGGAGTCCGAGCGGGAAGTCGACGACCTCCTGCGCTGGGCGCGAGATCAGTCGCTGAGCGTCGCCGTCGTCGGTCTCGGCTCGAACCTGCTCGCCGCCGACGCAGGCGTCGACGCGCTCGTCCTGAAGCTCGGTGGCGAGCTCGCAACGGTCGAGGCAGACGGGGACATCTTGCGAGTTGGCGGCGGCACGGCGAACGCGGTCGCCTTGCATCGAGCGCGAGCGGCCGGGCTCGGCGGCTTCGAGTTCGCCTGCGCGATCCCCGGCACGATCGGGGGCGGCGTGTGGATGAACGGTGGTGCGTACGGCGGCGACTTCGCGGGTGTCCTCGAGCGCGCGCTCGTCGCGACGGCCGACGGCACCGGCTGGCTCACGCCTGCGGAGCTTGGACTGAGCTACCGGCACTCGGAGCTTCGACACGGTCAGATCGTCCTGCGTGCGGAGCTGCGGCTGCACCCACGGCCGCCGGAGGAGATCAAGCGGGAGGTGCGGGACCTGAACGCGCGCCGGAAGGCCGCCCAGCCGACGAACCGACGAACGTTCGGGAGCGTCTTCAAGAACCCGGAGGGCGAGCTGAGCGCTGGGCGGATGCTCGAGGCGTGCGGGCTCAAGGGCCACCGGATCGGCGGAGCGCAGATCTCGCCGAAGCACGCGAACTTCGTCGAGAACGCCGACGGAGCCACGACGGCCGACGCTCTCGCGCTCATGGCCGAGGCCCGGCGCCGTGCGAGCGAACAGTTCGGCGTACGGCTCGAGCACGAAGTCGAGTTTCTCGGCGACCTCGCGCTGCCCGACCTGTAGGAAGGATCGCGTCGGCGCCGAACTCCAAGAGGTGCCTGCGAGGGCCCGTTTCAGCCGGTCCGTGCCGCGCGTCGAGGCCGTCGCGTTGCCGTGGCGTCCGAGTCGGCCACGCATCCACCCGCGGTCCTGGGTCGTCCGGATCGTCCCGACCCCCCGCTCGCTCGTCATCGGGTCGGCGCTCGCCGCCCTCGCGCTTTGCGGGTACGCGATCGCTCGGGAGACGTCGCTCTTCGCGATCGACCGGATCGACGTTCAGGGAGGCTCACCCCGCATCGCCGCGCAGGTCAGGCAGGCGCTCGCGTCGCTGGTCGGCAAGCCCCTCGTCGGGCTCGACGGCTCTGCGGTCGTGCGGGACGTCGATGCTCTCCCGACCGTGGTGCGCGCGAGCTACGACCGCGCCTTTCCGCACACGCTACGGGTCACGATCGTGCCGGAGCGCCCCGCAGCCGTCCTGCGCAGCGGCGCCCGCAGCTGGCTCGTCTCGATCCGTGGCCGCGTGATGCAACCGCTCTCGCCCACTGCAGACCCGCGCCTGCCGCGCGTCTGGGTCTCGGGCCGCACCGCAGTCGGTGTTGGAGCGATCCTCGCCGCAGCGCAGGCCCGTGTGGCGGTCAGAGCCGTCGGCCTCGCCGGCGCGTTCGGCTCCCGGATCGGCACCGCGACGTACGCCGACGGCGCGCTCGTGTTCCACCTGCGGTCGGGGCTCGAGCTCCTCCTCGGCAGCCCGAACGACGTCAAGCTCAAGGTCGCAGTCGCCGCACGCGCCCTCGCGATGGTGCCGTCCGGCTCGACCTTCCTCGACGTGAGCGTGCCCGGCCGAACGGTCTCGGGGATCGGGTCGCCCGGAGTGCCCACACCACAAGGCTCTAGTAGAGGTTGATACACGAGATCTCTCGCTCCGGTTGACAACGAGGCTCTGGACACATACCCTGCGGCGCGTTGTTGCTGATCAGCGCCCCAATCCTCTACTGAAGGTCAAGGCTCGAGGCAAATGAGCATGAGCGACGCAGCCGGTAACTACCTCGCCGTGATCAGAGTCGTCGGTGTCGGCGGCGGAGGCACGAACGCCGTCAACCGGATGGTCGACGCCGGCCTCTCCGGGGTCGAGTTCATCGCGGTGAACACCGACGCCCAGGCGCTCATGGTCTGCGACGCGGACGTGAAGATCCACATCGGCTCCGCGGCCACGCGTGGCCTCGGAGCCGGTGCGGATCCTGCCGTCGGCCTTGCGGCCGCGCAGGAGAGTCGCGACGAGCTGAAGGAGGCGCTGAAGGGCGCCGACATGATCTTCATCACCGCCGGCGAGGGCGGTGGCACCGGGACCGGTGCCGCTCCGGTCGTCGCCGAGCTCGGTCGCGAGCTCGGCGCGCTGACGGTCGGCGTCGTGACGAAGCCGTTCGGCTTCGAGGGCCGGAGGCGCAGCCAGCAGGCCGAGCAGGGAATCGAGAACCTGCGCGACAGGCTCGAGACGCTCATCGTGATCGAGAACGACCGCCTGCTCCAGGTGGTCGAGAAGCAGACCTCGGTCGTTGATGCTTTCCGGATGGCAGACGACGTCCTCCGCCAGGGTGTGCAGGGGATCACCGACCTGATCACGGTGCCCGGGCTGGTCAATCTCGACTTCGCGGACGTGCGCACGATCATGCGCGAGGCCGGCTCGGCCCTGATGGGGATCGGCGCCGCCCGCGGAGACAATCGCGCGGCGGAGGCGGCACGCGCCGCGGTGTCGTCACCACTGCTCGAGTCGTCGATCGAGGGCGCGACCGGGATCCTGCTCAACATCACGGGCGGTCCCGACATCGGCCTGTTCGAGGTCAACGAGGCCGCCGAGGTCGTGACGAGCGCCGCCGACGCGAATGCGAACATCATCTTCGGCGCCGTCATCGACGAGGCGATAGGCGACGAGGTTCGGGTCACCGTCATCGCCACCGGCTTCGGCGGCGGACGCCGGCGGCGGCGTGGGAGCGTCGAGACGCCCGTCCCCGTTTCGTCCGGCGCCGCGGAGCGCGGCGGCGACGAGACGCTCGACGTCCCGTCGTTCCTGCGCGGCGAATAGCGCCGGTAGTCACGGCTCTCAACGAGTTTCGCGTCCGGAGGTTTCGGCGCGCCGAAACGGGGCACATCGTCGGTGCCCTCAACAGGGTTGACCGTCTACGTGTCAACCCCACGACCCGGTCCGCCGCTCCGGTTCGTCCTTGACGAGCCGGGGCGGCTCCGTTTCGGAGCCGTTCGAGCGATCTCGTCCGCGCGGTCACCACTAGGATCGGCCGTGCCGATGCCCGAGACGCTTCTGCACACGTCGCTCCATGATCGGCACGTCGCGCTCGGCGCCCGGATGGTGCCGTTCGCCGGGTGGGAGATGCCCGTTCAGTACGCCGGCGTCATTGCCGAGCACCGCGCCGTCCGAACGGATGCCGGAGTCTTCGACGTCTCGCACATGGGCGAGCTCGAGGTCGAGGGCCCGCGCGCCCGGGATCTCCTTCGGAGCGCGCTCTCGAACGACGTCGATCGCCTCTCGCTCGCCGAGGCGCAGTACACGCTGCTCACGAACGAGGACGGCGGGATCGTCGACGACCTCATCGTCTATCGCGTCGGTGACTGCTCCTACCTCCTCGTCGTCAACGCCGCGAACCGCGAGATCGACTACGCCTGGCTGAAGGAACGCGAGATCCACGGCTCCGACGTTCGCGACGTGTCCGACGAATGCGCTCTCCTCGCCGTCCAGGGCCCGCGCGCGATCGAGCGCCTCGGTCTTCCCTCGGCTCCGCCGTTCACCTACGCCGAGGCGGTGCTCGACGGAGTCGAGGTCATGGTGAACCGCACCGGCTACACCGGCGAGGACGGCTGCGAGCTCCTCTGCATGACCGAGGACGCGGTGCAGCTCTGGGACGCCGTGCTCGAGCGAGGCGTCGTCCCCTGCGGACTCGGCGCGCGCGACACGCTGCGTCTCGAAGTCTGCTATCCGCTGCACGGCAACGACATCGGGCCGGATACGGACGCGATCTCCGCGGGCCTCGGCTGGGTTTGCGCGCTCGACAAGGAGTTCGAAGGTGTCGATGTCCTGCGCACCGTGAAGGCCGAAGGGCCCGAGCGGCGACTCGTCGCGTTCGTGATGGAGGACAAGGCGATTCCCCGTCAGGGGATGCCGATCGAGGGTGGCGGCGAGGTGACCTCCGGGTCGCATTCGCCGATGCTCGAGGTCGGGATCGGTCTGGGATACGTGCCGACCGCGCAGGCGTCGCCCGGGACGGAGCTGACGATCGACGTTCGCGGCCGGCCCCGCCGGGCGCGTGTCGTCAAGAAGCCGATCTACGAGAGGGAGGACTGAGTGACAGCCGCCGAGAGCTATCCCGACGACCTGAGGTACCACTCCGAGCATGACTGGGCGCGTGTCGAGGGTGACGAGGCGACGCTCGGCATCACGTGGTTCGCCGCCGACGCACTCGGCGAGCTCGTCCACTTCGAGCCGCCCGAGGTGGGCGCGAACGTGACGAAGGATCAGTCGTACGGCGAGGTCGAATCGGTCAAGGCCGTCTCGGATGTGATCGCGCCGCTCTCCGGAGAGGTGGTCGCCGTGAACGGGCACGTGATCGACGCGCCGGAGACGGTGAACGACGACCCGTACGGCGACGGCTGGTTGATTCGCGTCCTCCTCTCGGATCCGGGCGAGGTCGCGGCGCTGCTCGACGCGGACGCCTACCGTCAGGTTCTCGAAAGCCAGTGAGCGTAGGCTCGACGGAGCTCACCATGGAGGGGAGGCGCCGGCTTCGGCGGCGCCGGGAGCGGAAATGACGCACCCGTTTCTCGCGCTCACCGACTCCGACCGGAGGGAGATGCTGGCGACGATCGGCGTCGCCTCGGTCGACGAGCTCTTTCGCGACCTCCCGACAGCCGTTCGCCTCGGGCGCGAGCTGGAGCTCGAGCCGGCCCTGTCCGAACAGGAGACCTTCGAGCACCTTGCCGCTCTTGCCGGACAGAACGCGGATGCGAGTCGCGAGCTGTCCTTCCTCGGCGCGGGCGTCTACGACCACTACGTCCCCGCGGTCGTGGACACGATTCTCCAGCGCGGCGAGCTGCTGACCGCCTACACGCCGTACCAGCCGGAGATGAGCCAGGGCGTGCTCCAGGCGATCTTCGAGTACCAGACCGCCATCTGCGAGCTGACCGGGATGGACGTCTCGAACGCCTCCGGCTACGACGGCACGAGCGTCGCCGTCGACGCGTGCTACGTCGCGAAGCACTCGACCGGCCGGACGAAGGTCGTCGTCACCGAGGCCACGAATCCGCAGGTTCGTCAGGTCGTGAAGACGTTCGCCGCGGGCTTCGGGCTCGAGATCGTCGAGGCGCCTCACCGGGACGGAGTGACCGACCTCGACGAGGTCGAGCGTGCCGCCGCCGACGCTGCCGCAGTCATCTTCCAGCAGCCGAACTTCTTCGGCTGTCTCGAGCCGGCGCCGGAACTTTGCGCGCGGGCCAACGACGCCGGCGCGCTGCCGATCGCGCACGTCGACCTCGTCTCGCTCGGCGTGCTCGAGGCGCCGGGCAACTACGGCGCTGCGCTCGCGCTCGGCGAGGGTCAGGCGGCCGGGAACTTCCCGTCGTTCGGCGGGCCGCATTACGGGTTCCTGGCCGCGCGCGAACAGTTCATCCGGCGCATGCCGGGCCGCATCGTCGGCGAGACGGTAGACACCGCGGGCGACCGCGGTTATGTCCTCACCCTGCAGACCCGCGAGCAGCACATCCGGCGGGAGAAGGCGACTTCGAACATCACCACGAACCAGACGCTGCTCGCGCTCGGCGGGCTCGTCTACTTCACGTGGCTCGGGCCGCAGGGGCTGCGCGAGCTGGGGGAGATCTGCTTGTCCCTCGGCGCGTACGCGAAGCAGCGGCTCGCGGAGGCCGGATTCGAGCAGGTGTTTGCAGATCGGCCAACGTTCAAGGAGTTTGCCGTCCGTGTCGGACGGAACGCCCGTGAGGTCGTCGCCGCGGCGCGCGAGCGGGGGGTCCATCCCGGCCATGCGCTCGGGCGCGACTACGAGGGCATGGACGACGTCCTGCTCGTCGCGGTGACCGAGCGCCGTACGCCCGACGAGATCGACCGGCTCGCAGAGGTTCTCGCGGAGGTGGCCCGATGAAGCTGATCTACGAGAAGTCTCAGGCCGGCCGCCGTGCCTCGGCGCTCCCGCGGTACGAGAACCTGCCCGCGGCGCCCGGGATTCCGGCGGAGCTCCGCCGCAGCGAGCCTCCGCGCCTACCGGAGGTGCCGGAGTTCGAGCTCGTCCGCCACTTCACGGAGCTCTCGACCCGGAACTTCGGCGTCGACACGGGCTTCTATCCGCTCGGCTCCTGCACGATGAAGTACAACCCGCGAATCAACGAGCGCCTCGCCGCGCTGCCCGGATTTGCCCGGATGCATCCGCTGCAGGAGGAAGGCGGCGCGCAGGGTGCGCTCGAGCTGATGTGGCGGCTGCAGGAGATCCTCGCGGAGGTGACCGGGCTCGACGCGGTGTCGCTCCAACCCGCCGCGGGCTCGCAAGGCGAGCTGACCGGCCTCCTGCTCGTCCGCGCCTACTTTGCCGCCCGCGGCGAGGGTGACCAGCGGCGCAAGGTCGTCATTCCCGACACCGCACATGGGACGAATCCCGCATCGGTGACGATGGCGGGTTTCGAGCTCACGCACGTACAGACCGACGCCCGAGGGAACATCGACGTCGACGACCTTCGCGGCAAGGTCGACGAGCAGACCGCTGCGCTGATGCTCACGAACCCGTCGACGCTTGGGCTCTTCGACGAGAACATCGAGGAGATCGAGCGGATCTTCCACGGCGCCGGCGCGCTCATGTACTACGACGGCGCGAACCTCAACGCGGTCTGCGGCATCTCGCGGCCGGGCGACATGGGCTTCGACGTCGTGCACATCAACCTGCACAAGACGTTCTCGCAGCCGCACGGCGGAGGCGGCCCGGGCGGCGGGCCGATCGCGGTGCGCGACATCCTCGAGCCGTTCCTGCCGGTGCCCGCCGTCGTCAAACGGGAGGACGGCGGCTTTGGCCTCGACTTCGACCGGCCGGAGACGATCGGCAAGGTGCGCGGCTTCACCGGGCCGTTCGGCGTCTTCGTCCGTTCGTACGCGTTCCTCCGGATGTGGGGGCCGCGACTGCGGGAGATGTCCGAGGCGGCCGTGCTCAATGCGAACTATGTCCTCGCGCGCCTGAAGGAGACGTACGACCTCCCGTTCGACCGGCTCTGCATGCACGAGTTCGTCCTCTCGGCCCGCACGATGAAGCGCGAGCACGGCTGCACCGCGCTCGACGTTGCGAAGCGGCTGATGGATTACGGCTTCCACCCGCCGACGGTCTACTTCCCGCTGATCGTCCCCGAGGCTCTGATGATCGAGCCGACCGAGACCGAGGCGAAGGAGACGCTCGACGCCTTCTGCGACGCAATGATCGCGATTGCGCGTGAGGCAGCCGAAAAGCCGGAGGTGCTGAAGGACGCACCGCATCGCCGACCGGTTCGCCGCCTGGACGAGGTCCGCGCGGCGAAGAATCAGATCGTCAAGTTCGGATTCGAGCCCGCGCAGGAGCCGATCGAGGCCTAGGCGCAGCGGCGAGCTGGCCGCACGCGGCCTCGATGTCGCGGCCTCGCGTGAGGCGCACGGTGACAGGCACCCGCGCGCGCTCGAGCTCGTACCGGAAGGCGGCGATCTGCTCCCTGGAGGAGCCCGCGTAGAGACCCGTCGGGTTATAGGGGATCAAGTTCACCTTGAAGTGAGCGCGGCCGAGAAGCTCTGCGAGTGCCCGCGCTTGCTCCGGCGAGTCGTTCACCCCCGCGAGCATCACGTACTCGGCGAAGACGCGCCTGCGCGTGGCCTCGGCGTGCCGGCGGCACGTCGCGACGACGTCCGCGATCGGGTAGCGCTCGTTGACGGGCATGATCCGCGAGCGGAGCTCGTCGTCGGCCGCATGCATCGACAGCGCAAGCCGGATCGGCCCGTCCACCTCGTCGACGAAGCGCCGCAGCCCCGGCAGCCAGCCGACAGTGGAGATCGTCGTCCGTCGATGGGCGATTCCGAGGTCCGGCAGCCGCCGCGCGGCTCCGAGTACCTCGTCGAGGTTGAGCATCGGCTCGCCCATTCCCATGAACACGGCGTGGTCGACCGCGACGAGCCGCCTGAAGTGGAGAGCCTGGTCGAGGATCTCGGAGGCGGTGAGGTTGCGGCCGAACGCCATGCTCCCGGTCGCGCAGAACGTGCAGGTGAGCGGGCAGCCCGACTGCGACGAGACGCAGAGCGAGCGCCGGCCGTCGCGGTAGCGCATCAACACCGCCTCGACCGGATGGCCGTCGGCGGTGCGGAAGAGGGTCTTCACCGTGCCGTCACGCGACTCGCGCTCGGTCTCGACCGAGAGCGTGGAGAACGAGACGGCGTTCGCGAGCGTCGCGCGCAGGGTGGCCGGCAGGTTCGTCATCTCCGCATAGCCCGGCGCGCCGCGTGCAGTCCACTCCCACACCTGACGAGCGCGGAACGCCGGCTCGCCGCGCTCGCGCAGGGTCTGCTCCAGGAGGGCCAGGTCCATCGGGCTACGGTAGCGTCCTCGGTCGTGATCGACCTGCGCTCCGACACCATGACGAAGCCGACCCCGGGGATGCTCGCGGCGATGGTGGCCGCCGAGGTCGGCGACGAGCAGGAGCGCGAGGATCCGACCACGAACGAGCTGCAGCGTCGGATGGCCGAGCTGCTCGGCCACGAGGCGGCGCTCTTCCTGCCGACGGCGACCATGGCCAACCAGGCGGCGCTGCGCGTCCTGAGCCGGCCGGGCTGCAAGGTCGTCGCGGAGGAGTTGACGCACATCCTGATCTACGAGTGGGGAGGTCCCGCGATCCACTCCGGGCTCGTGACGCAGGGTCTCGCCGCGGAGGACGGGAAGCCGACGTCGGAGCAGATCGAGGAGGTCGACGAGTTCGGTCCCGGCAGCGTGCTCGTGCTCGAGAACACGCATCGCAGCTCCGGCGGCCGGATCTGGTCGCCCGACGAGTTTCAGGCGACGCTGAGCGCCGCGCGCTCGCGCGGCGCCGCAGTGCACCTCGACGGCGCGCGCCTCTTCAACGCTTCCGTGGCTGCCGGCATCGAGCCCTCGGCGTGGAGCGCGCTCGCCGACACGGTCACGATCTGCTTCTCGAAGGGGCTCGGCTGCCCGTTCGGTGCGATCCTGGCCGGCCCGGCCGACACGATCGAACGGGCGTGGGAGGCGAAGTTCCTCTTCGGCGGCGCGCTCCGGCAGTCGGGAGTCGCCTCGGCCGCGATGCTCTACGCGCTCGACCACCACGTCGAGCGGCTCGCCGACGACCACACGCGTGCGAGGAGGCTCGCGGTGGGAATCGGGGTCGACCCCGCGACGGTGGAGACGAACTTCGTCCCGATCCCCGACGAGCCCGGGCTGACCGAGCGGCTCTTCGAGCGCGGCGTCGGCGTCGGCGTCCTTCGCAGAGGCTGGCTCCGCGCGGTCACGCATCTCGACATCGACGACGACGACGTGGAGCGGGCAATCGAACGGATCCAGGAGGTGCTGGGTGTCCACGCCTGAGCGGCTCACGGCGAAGCTCGAGCAGCTGCTCGCCACCGAGCAACGCGAGAAGCGCGCGCCGAGCGTCGCTGCCGCAGTCCTACGCGACGGCGAGGTGATCTGGGAATCCGCCGTCGGCGCCGCCGACGTCGGCTCCGGAACGGCGGCGACCGCCGGCACGCAGTACCGCGTCGGCTCGATCACGAAGACGTTCACCGCCGCGTCGATCATGCAGCTCCGCGACGCCGGCAAGCTCGACCTCGAGGACACGCTCGACATCCACGTCGAGGGCGCTGCGCACGTACCGACGATTCGCCGTCTTCTGTCGCACGCGTCCGGCCTGCAGCGCGAGACGCAAGACGACTCCTGGCTGACGCTTCGCTTCGCACCGCCGGAGGAGCTGCTCGAGACACTTGCGCAGGCGGAGATGGTGCTCCCCTCCGGCGCGCGCTTCCACTACTCGAACCTCGCCTTCGCGCTGCTCGGGATCGTCGTCGAGCGCGTGTCCGGGATGCCGTACATGGACTACGTCCGCGAGCGGCTGTTCGAGCCGCTCGGGCTGACGCGGCTCAGCTTCGAGCCGGAGCCGCCGGCAGCGAAGGGCTACCTCGGGCAGCCGTACGCCGACGGCGTCTGGGACACGATCGACGTCGAGACGGGCGCGTGGGCCTCGGCCGGTCAGCTCTGGGGCACGGTCGCCGACCTCTGCCGCTGGGGAGCGTTCCTGGCCGACCCGGACGAAGCGGTGCTCGCGAAGAAGACCGCCGAGGAGATGCGGACGGTGCAGGTGATGTCGGAGCACGAGCGATGGCTCGCCGGCTACGGGCTCGGCCTCGGCCTGCGGCGTGACGGCGAGCGGATCCTCGTCGGGCACACCGGCTCGATGCCCGGCTTCATCGCCGTCCTCTACGCCTCGCCGAAGGAGAAGGTCGCGGCGGCCGCGCTGACGAACGAGAGCGAGGCGAACATCGTGCAGCTCGCGCTCGAGCTCGTCGGCGCGACGGTGGACGAATGGCCGGTCGCACCCGAGACGTGGCGCGCGGGCGAGCCGCCGCCGGGCGAGGTCGTCCCGCTCCTCGGGATCTGGTTCATGGAGGCGGCGCGGCTCGTCTTCAGCTGGCGCGAGGGACGGCTCGAGGCGCGCTACGACAGCATGCTCGACTGGGAGCCGTCCGCCGTGTTCGAGCAGGAGACGGACGATCGCTGGCGCACGGTGTCGGGGCCGGAGCACGGCGAGGTGCTGCGGATCGAGCGCGGGGTGGACGGCTCGGTTGCGCGAATGGTCTGGGCGGGATACCCGGTGACACGAGAGCCGGGGCCGTGGCGCGCCCCTGCGTAGCTCGCGTGGCTTCGCACCCGCTCGCTGGGACAAAGGAACTGCGCCAACGGGAGAGCGCGCTCCCCGTCGGCGCAGTTCGGTTCCCTACTCGTACTGGAGCGCTTCGAGGACGTTGAGCTTTCCGGCGCGCCGGGCAGGGAAGATCGCCGCGACGATGCCCACGATGACGGCGGCGATCGCGAAGACGATCACCTGCTTCCACGGCAGCGCGAAGACGATGAAGTCGATGCGCACGGCGAGCAGGCCGCCCAGCACGAGCCCGAGGACGATCCCGATCACGCCGCCCATCAGCGCGGTGATCACGCTCTCGCCGAGGATCATCATCCCCGTCTGCCAGCGTGTCATCCCGATCGCGCGCAGCATCCCGATCTCGCGGGTGCGCTCGAACACGGTGAGGACGAGCGTGTTCACGATGCCGAAGAGGCTGACGACCACGGACAAGGCGAGCAGCACGAACAGCACGTTGAGGATCGCGTTCAGGCCGCTGATCTGGTTGTCGATGAACTGCTGCTTCGTCTGCACCTTCGCGTTCGGGAACGCCTTGAGCTGATGCTCGAGCGCGGCCTTGTCCGCGACCGTCTCGCCGCCCTTCATCCGGACGAACGAGTAGATGTTCATCGGCGTGTCGTAGATCTTGTCCCACGCCTGGTCGGAGATCGTCACGGGCCCGAAGGGCGAGCCTCCTGTCGGAGGCTTGAAGATGCCGACGACGTGCAGGTCGACCGACTTCCCCGTCGGCGCGGTCAGGATCAGCGGGGAGCCGATCGTGAGGTGGTGCGATTTCGCGAAGCCGTCGTCGATGAATGCGCCGTGCGCGCCGAGCTTCGTGAACACCGCGTTGCTGCCGCCGTCGAGCCACTTCATGTTGAAGATCTGGGAGCCGCCCGGGCCGACCGCCGTCGCCTGATGCACGCCTCCGAGGATCTGGGCGTCGCCGCCGCGGACGTTCGCGATCGCCTGGACTCCCGGCGTCTTGGCGGCCGCGTTGCCGGCGGCGATCGGGATCGGGTCGAAGTTGTTCTGCGCGGTGATCGCGTAGCCGCTGACCCAGAGATCGTTCACGGCTCCGCGGAAGCTCTTCGTGATCCCGGCGGCGATGACGGCGACGAGCGTGACGAGCGCGAGCCCGATCATCAGCGCGGAGGCGGTCGAAGCGGTTCGCTGCGGGTTCCGCCGAGCGTTGTCGCGGGCGAGCGCCCCGGCTGCGCCGCCGAATCTGGCTGCGGGAGAGCCGAGGATCCACGCGAGCGGTCGCGCGAACCGGGCGGCGAGCAGAGCGACGCCGATGAAGATCAGCAGCGTCCCGACGCCCATCGAGAGGAGGATGCCCTTCGTGCCCAGCCCGTGGGCGAAGAGGCCGTAGATGAGCAAGGCGAACCCGACTGCGGTCAGCAGCGCCGAGCCGACAGGCCTGAACTTCGCGAATCGTCCCGGCGGCAGGTCGGATCCTTCCCGCACCGCTGCGATCGGAGGGACGCGCGTCGCCCGGACAGCCGGGCGAAGGCTTGCGAGCACGGTGACGAGGATCCCGACCACGAGCGCGACGACGATCGTGCGGGTGTGCAGGACGAGCCCGTTGTTCGGGAGCGTGAAGCCGACGAGGTCGAACAGCTTGAAGAGGCCGACGCCGAGCCCGAGGCCCACGCCGATGCCGACGACCGACGCGAGGGCGCCGATCGCCAGCCCTTCGATCACGATCGAGCGCCGCACCTGGCGTCGCGTCGCCCCGAGCGTTCGCAGCGTCGCCAGCTCGCGCGTCCGCTGCGTGATCGTGATCGACAGCGAGTTCGCGATCACGAACGAGCCGACGAAGAGCGCGATCCCGCCGAACGCGAGCAGGAAGTCCTGCAGGAAGTTGAGGAAGCTCTCGGTGCCCCTCGCGTCCGACTTCGCCTGTGCCTGGCCGGTGCGAACCTGCGTGAGCGGCGGCAGAATCGCGCGGATCTCGGCCGCGAGCTTCGCGGGCGTCACGCCGGCCTTGGCCTTGGCGCGGATCTGGTCGAGCTTCCCGATGCGCTGGAAGAGCCGCTGGGCGGTGGGCAGGTCGAAGCCGGACAGCGTCGCGCCGCCGAGGCTCGCCGCGCCGCCGAAGTGGACGAAGCCGGAGATCTTCATCTGCAGCGTCGGCCCGTTCGCCTGGACGCCGATCGTCTGCCCGACGCTCAGGTGCTTCTTGTGGCCGGTCGCCTGATCGATCACGATCTGGTCGGGTCCGGGCCAGTCTCCTCGGACGAGCGTGAGCGAGTTGAGCTCGGGTCGCTTGGGATCGACGCTGAAGCCGAGGTTCGGAGCCCCGCCGAAGTGGACGACCGTGCCGCCGAGGATGAGGTGGGCGATCCCTCCGACGCCGCCGACGGCGTCGGCCACGTCGGGCAGCGAGCGAACCTTCGGCAGCAGCGACTCGGCGAACGGCGGTGCGTTCTGGTTGCTCTGGCCGCTCAGGGTGAACGCCGACTTGCCCGTCACCGTCGCGTCGGTGCCGCGGTAGACCTGGCTGAAGATCCCGCCGAACGCGCCTTTGATCGAATCTGTGAGGACGTAGGTGCCGGTGATGAGCGCGACGCCCAGCACGATCGCGATCGCGGTCAGCACCGTGCGCAGCTTGCGCCGCATCATGCCCCGCAACGCGACGCTGATCATGTGCCGAGCGAGTTCATCACGGCGAGCACGTCCTGCTGGCTCGCGCCGTGGAGCTCCTTCACGATCAGGCCGTCCTCGAGGAAGAGGATCCGGTCGGCGATCGACGCGGCGCGAGCCTCGTGCGTGACCATGACGGTCGTCTGGCCGTACGCGTCCGTCGACGCGCGCATCAGCTCGAGGATCTCGCCACCCGTCTTCGAGTCGAGGTTGCCGGTCGGCTCGTCGGCGAAGAGGATCGTCGGCCGCGTGACAAGCGAGCGGGCGATGGCGACGCGCTGCTGTTGTCCGCCCGAGAGCTCGGACGGACGATGGCGGCGCCGGTCGGAAAGGCCCATTTGCTCCAGGAGCGAGTCGAGCCAGGCCCTGTCCGGTTTCTCGCCCGCGATCGAGAGTGGCAGGGTGACGTTCTCCTCCGCGTCGAGCATGGGCAGGAGGTTGAAGAACTGGAAGACGAAGCCGATGTGCTCGCGCCGGAGCCGCGTGAGCTTCGCGTCGTCGAGCCCGGTGATCTCGGTTCCGGCGACTTCGACCGTCCCCGACGTGGGCTTGTCGAGGCCGGCGAGGATATGCATGAGCGTCGACTTGCCCGAGCCCGACGGCCCCATGATGGCGACGAGCTCGCCGGAGCGCACGGTGAGGTCGATGCCGCGGAGCGCGTCCACCGCCGTCTCACCCTCGCCGTAGCGGCGCTCGAGCCCGCGCGCCTCGACTGCGGCGTTCGAGCGCGCACTGAGATCGCCTTTCGGCTGTTCGCTCACGGCCATGACGTCCAACCTAGACGAATTCGTGACCGGGCGGAACGAGGCTCACCACTTGGCTACAGCCGTCACCTGCCGCCGCCTAGCAGAAAGCCGAGGACGGCCGCGGCATAGGCGGCGACGAGGAACATCCCCTCGCGCCGGCGCGAGTGCCCGTCCCAGACCGTTGCCGCAACGATCGCCGCGGCTCCTCCCATGGCGAAGATCTCCGTCCAGCGGAACGAGAGCGCGAGCGGGTGCGCGAAGAGCAGCGACAGCAGGGTCACGACCGGGACGACCAGCAAGCCGACCTGCGCGCTCGAGGAGATCGCGATCTCGGTCGCGAGCCGCATCTTCCCGGCGCGCGCGATGAGGATCGCTCCGCCGTGCTCGGCTGCGTTGCCGACGATGGCCACGATCACGACCGCGATGAAGAACTCGCTCAGACCGACGGCCGACGCGAACGCGTGCAGCGAGTGGACGAGGATCTCGCTCACCCAGGCGGTGGCGCCGGTCGCCGCGCCGAGAGCGACAAGCGCGGCCGAGAGCGGCCACGTGCCCTCGTCCGGCTCCTCGTCTCGCTCCTGCTCGCGTGCCTTGTGACGCCGCAGGTTCTGCCGGGTCGCGTAGAGATAGAGCAGCAGGAGGACGGTCGCCACCGGCACCGAGGCCACCACCACGGTGTGCCGCTCCGGCGGTCCCGCGTAGCCGAGGACCGTGGGGATCACGAGGGCGACGACGGCCACGGCGACGAGCCCGATCTGCGCGAGCAGCGAGCGCCGGTCGATCTTGGCTCCATCGGGGCCGGCGATCTGCGTGACCCCGTAGACGAGCAGGAGGTTGGAGATCACGCTCCCCGAGAGCGAGCCGCGCACGACGACGGGCAGGTTGGCGCCGATCGCGAAGAGGGCGACGATGAGCTCCGGCGCGTTCCCGAAGCTTGCGTTGAGGAACCCGCCGATGCCCGGTCCCGTGTGCTCGGCGGCGTGCTCGGTCGCCTCGCCGATCAGCCAGGCGAGCGGGACGAGCGCGGCGGCGGCCAGCACGAAGAGCGCGACGTCCCCCGCGCCGGTGAGCTTGTCGACCGCGATCGTGGCCGGGGCGAGGATGAGCGACCCCCACAGAAGCTGTCGGCGCACGGGTGGCTAGCGTAACGGGCCGTGCTCGACGCGGTTCTCTTCGACTGGGGCAACACGCTCGTCCGGCTCGTGTGGGACGACGAGCTCGTGCGGCTCGGCCATCGGGCGGCTCTCGGCCGCGACGACCCGGACTTCACGGCGCGCTGGCGCGCGCTCATGCTCGGCGACGAGCACGGCCGCCGGCCGTATGCGGAGCTTCTCGCGGAGCTCGGAGTCGAGGATCCCGACGGCTTCATCGACCGCGAGCACGCGATGTGGCGCCCCGCCTACAGCGTCCTCGCCTCCGCTCGAGCTCTGCTCGAGACGCTGCGTGACCGGGGCCTGAAGACAGGGCTCGTCGCCAACGCGTGGCCCGACCCGGGGCGCATCCTGAGAGCCGACGCCGAGGCGCTCGGTCTCGCGCCGTTCCTCGACGCGCTCGTCTTCGGCGAGGAGGTCGGAGCGCGCAAGCCGGATCCGGAGATCTTCCTCTGCGCGTGTCGCGAGCTCGGCGTCGATCCGTCCGCCACGCTCTTCGTCGGAGACGACCTGACGGACGACGTGCACGGCGCGGCCCGCGTGGGCATGAAGACGATGCAGGCGCTGTGGTTCAGAGCAGACGACACTCCCGGGATCGAGGCCGACCTCATGGCGTTCACGGCCATGGACGTCCTCAACGCGGTGCGGCGCCTAGCCTGATTCCGGCGTTCTGTCAAGACTTGCGCAGCCTCGCATGGGCTCCGAAAATGCAGTCATGAGGTCCAGGCAAGCGACGGCAACGCTGCCCCTGCACCCGCAGGACGAGGCGGAATGCCGGCGCTGCGACGTGCACTGCGAGAAGGTCGTCTACCCGTCGGCGTGCCTCCAGCGGTCGTGTCCCTTCGTCTACGCGTACGAGGAGCACGGGCACACGTACATGGGGTGCCTGCAGCGCGTCTTCGAGGCGGAGATCGACGTCGAGATGCTCGCCGCCGCGGAGCGGACGCGGGACGGATTCGGCGCGGTCCGCGCGTTCAAGCGCCCGCTGCCGATGTGCGACGCGGCGGTGCAGTCGACGTTCGCGCAGCGTGAGAGCGAGCTCGGCTGCGTCAATCCGGAGTTCGGTGAGCTGCCGGCAGGCTCGCCGACGTTCCGCGTGTTCGCGCGCGTCTCCTAGCCGGCTCCCGCAGCCGCCGCAGGACGAGGACGCCGAGAGCCGGTCCCGCCGCGGCGAGGGCGAACGCGAGCCGCCAGCTGTGCGACGCGACGGCCGCGATCCCTGGCGGAGCGGCGGCGACGACGACGCCGAGGAGCGTCTGCTGGAAGCCGAGCGCAGCGCCGGTGCGAGCGGAGCCGGCCAGCTCCGCCGCAGCGGCGTAGGACAGGCCGTTCCACGCCATGCTGAACACGCCGGCGACCACGAAGAGCGGAATCACGAGCGCGAGCGGCGCGTCGGTGGCGGCCGCGACCGCGGCGGTGGAGATCGTGAGCGCGACGCCGATCGACCGGAGCGGCCGCAGGCGGCTACCGAGGCGGTCGGAGATCCGTCCGGAGCAGATCCGGGCAGCGATGGCGAGCACGTTGATCGTCGCGAACAGCGCGGCGGCAGCGTGGGTGGAGACGTGGCGGTGCTCGTGAAGGAAGAGCACGACGAAGCCGGTGATCCCGATCTGCGCGACGAGATAGAGACCGGTTCCGGTCCCGAGCAGCCACATGCGCGGGTCGCGCAGCGGGCGTGAGACGTCACCCAGCTCGGGGTCGTCTGCCTTCCCGCGGATGAACGCGGCGCCGACCGTGGCTCCTGCGGCGCACATACCCGCGAGGAAGAGGAAGGCGAGGCGCGTCCCGCCGGCGGAGGCGAAGACGGGGAGGAGCACGCCGAGCGCGCCGCCGATGGGGATCGCCGTCTGCCGGATCCCAAGCGCCGTGCCGAGCTCCGCCGGCGGGAACCAGGCCATGATCGCGCGGCCGCTCGCCGCGTTGACGCTCGCTCCGAGCGCGCCGACGGCGACCAGCGCGCCCGTCACGGTTCCGAAGCTGCTCGTTGTCGACGCGAACGCGAGCGAGGCGGCCGCGCCGCTGAGTCCGCTCGCGATCACCCAGCGCTCGTTCACGCGGTCCGCGACGAGCCCCCACGGCAGGAGCGTGAACAGCATCCCGATCCCGATCGCCCCGAGCACGACGCCGGTCTCGCCGAGCGTCAGGCCGAAGTGGGACTTCAGTGCCGGCCCGAGCGCGGGCAACCCGACCGAGGAGGCCGAGAAGCTCGCCTGCGCGAACGTCCCCGCGCCGAGGACGACCCAGCGGTAGCGGCGGTCGCTCACTCGAGCCAGCGGCCGCGGAGATCCTTCGTCTTCTGGATCTCCTTCGCGTCGGGGCCGCGGTTCTCCGGCCCCGCGGTCTCCAGCACCGCGGGCAGCCCCTGGAGCCGCGCGTTCGAGAGGAACACGCCGAGCTTCTCGCCGAGCTCGCCCTCCAGGATGTTGGCGTGCCGGTCGCGATTCGAGGCGAACGGGGCCGCCGAGTCGTTGACGTGCAGCGCGCGCAGCCGGTCGAGCCCGATCGTCGAGTCGACCTCGTCGAGGCACGCGTCGAGCGCGGCGGAATCGGTCACGTCCACACCGGACACGTAGAGATGGCAGGAATCGAGGCAAACGCCGAGCCGCGGGTGGCCGCCGAGCCGCTCGTTGATCGTCGCGAGCTCGGCGATCGAGCGCCCGATCGTGCCGCCGGCGCCGGCCGAATTCTCCATCAGCAGCCAGGTCTCGTCGCTGCAGAGCTCGAGCACCTGCTCCATCGCCGGCAGCACGCGTTCGAGCCCGGTTTCGAGCCCGCTGCCGAGATGCGAGCCGACATGAAAGACGACGCCGTCGGCGCCGATGCCGCAGGCGACCTCCATCGTGTTGCGCATCGCGGCGACGGACTTCCCGTAGACGGCGTCGTCGGGCGCGGCGAGGTTGCAGAGGTAGAGAGCGTGGCAGAGCACGCCTCCGACCCCGGCCGCCGCCCGCTTCTCGCGGAAGCGCTCGAAGCTCGCCGGGTCGTGGTTCGTCGGCCGCCACGTGCGTGGGCTCTGCGTGAAGACCTGCACCGACTCGGCGCCGATCTCGACCGCTCGGTCGATCGCCTTGTCGATTCCGCCCGAAGAGGACACGTGAGCCCCGACCTGCACCGGCGCCTACGCTATCCGGGACATGGCCGTCCGCGTCCGCATCGCTCCGAGCCCGACCGGGCTCCTCCACATCGGCACCGCGCGCACGGCGCTCTTCAACTGGCTCTACGCGCGGCATGAGGGCGGCGAGTTCCGACTCCGGATCGAGAACACGGACACCTCGCGCGAGGTTGCGGAGGCTGTCGACCAGATCCAGGGGTCGCTTCGCTGGCTCGGGCTCGACTGGGACGGGCCGCACACCTTCCAGCTCGACCGGATGGACGACTGTCGCAAGGTCGCCGAACAGCTCCTCGCCGAGGGCAAGGCCTACGAGGACGAGGGCGCGATCCGCTTTCGCATGCCCGACGAAGGCGCCACCACGTGGGACGACGTCGTCCGCGGCCCTGTCGAGTTCCAGAACGAGAACCTCACCGACCTCGTCATCGTCCGCTCGGACGGGCGGCCGACGTACAACTTCGCCTCTCCGCTCGAGGATGTGTGGGACGGGATCACACACGTGATTCGCGGCGACGATCACGTCTCGAACACGCCGACGCAGATCAACATCATCAGCGCCGTCGGCGGTGAGGTCCCGGTCTACGCGCACACGCCGATGATCTACGGCATGGACGGCAAGAAGCTCTCGAAGCGGCATGGCGCGACGGGCGTCGAGGAGTTCCGGACGGCCGGCTACCTCCCCGAGACGATGGTCAACTTCCTCGCGCTGCTCGGCTGGGCTCCGGACGGAGAGACGACGCTCATGGGCAGCGACGAGCTGATCGAGCGCTTCTCCCTCGAGCGCGTCAGCCCGAGCCCGGCGCAGTTCGACTACCAGAAGCTCGACTGGATGAACGGCGTCTACCTGCGCCAGCTCTCGCCCGACGACTTCGCGCACCGGCTCGTCCTCTGGCTCGGCGAGAACGGCTACGACTGGGACGCCGAGCTCGTCGCGCGCACGGCGCCGATCGTGCAGGAGAAGATCTCCCGGCTCGCGGAGTATCCGGGCTTCGCGGGCTTCTTCTTCCGCGAGGTCGAGCCGGATGCGACCGGTCTCGACGGCGGGGCGCCCATGCTCGAGGCGGCCGAGGAGGCGCTCGGCTCGCTCGAGCCCTTCGATGCGGAGGCGATCGAGGCCGCGCTACGCGGAGCCGCGGAGAGGCTCGAGCTCAAGCCGCGGCAGGCGTTCCAGCCGGTCCGCGTCGCGATCACGGGCTCGAAGGTCTCTCCGGGCCTGTTCGAGAGCATCGAGCTGCTCGGTCGCGAGACGACTCTGAGCCGTCTTCGCGCCGCTTGCGCCTCGGCGAGCTAGGAGCAGCCGGCGGCAGGGGCTTCGGCGGGCCGAGAGGATCGAGCGCTCGCTGGAACGCGAGCCAGGCCCGACGTCGGAATCGCTGGGTCGGGAGAGGCAGACCGGCGGGATCGGCGCCCCGGGCGTCGCGCAGCCCACCGGGACCAAGCTGCGGGAGGTCCCTTGCCACTGCACAGGGTGAACGACCGCCCGCGGACCGCGGTTACGGACCGAACGCCCACGGATATATTCGCCACGATGTCCGACACCGAGGGGCCTGCGGCCGCGCCTCGGATTCTCGTCGTTGACGACGAGCCTTCGATCCGGCTGCTCTGCCGTGTGAATCTCGAGCTCGAGGGCCACGAGGTCCTCGAAGCAGATTCGCTCGCGACCGCTCGGACAGCCGTCGAGACGGGCGATGTCGACGTCGTCCTCCTCGACATCCACCTGCGCGGCGAGCGCAGCGACGTGCTCCTCGCGGAGTGCCACGCGCGGCGGCCGCCGATCCCGGTCGTGATCGTCTCGGGCTCCGCGGACGCCAGCCAGCTCGCGCGCCTCGGCCACGCCGACGCGATCCTCCCGAAGCCGTTCGAGCTCGACGAGCTCCTCAGCACCGTGCGCCACCTGGCGGCTGCGCGGGCGCACGGATGAGCACGACCGCCGTTCGCAGCGCGCAGGAGTACGAGGACGCCTACCGCGCGTACTACGTGGAGGCGTCCGACGAGGTGCGGGCGGTTCGTGTCGGCGAGAAGGAGACCTCCGAGCAGGCGGCGATCGTCGCGCGGCACGCCGACCTGTTCACGCGCGAACAGCTCGACGCGCTGCGCGAGGCCGAAGCGGACGCCACCGATCCCGGCGAGGCCGAACGGCTCTACCGGCTCGGGAGAGAGTGCGAGGAGGGAATCGTCGACGCCGAGCTCGCGGCCCGCGACGACGAGCTCGCGAACGCGCTTCTCGCCGCACGGTTGACGTTCGACGGCGAGGAGATGCCGTTGCGAACCGCCGAGGCACAGCTCGCCGTCCTTCCCGACTACGCGAAACGAGAGGAGCTCGGCGAGCTCGCGCGTGCGCTCGACTCGAGCTTCAACGACCGGCGGCGCGACCTGCTCGCGACGCGCGACGGACTGCAGGCCGAGCTCGCAGGCGAGCGAGACACGGTCGCGAGGAGCGAGGCGCGGAAGCAGATCTCGCTTCGCGACCTCGAGAGCGTCCTGCGGCAGACGTCCGACGACGTCAGCGTGG
Source organism: Gaiellaceae bacterium (assembly GCA_035310545.1). Lineage (GTDB taxonomy): Bacteria > Actinomycetota > Thermoleophilia > Gaiellales > Gaiellaceae > Palsa-739. The sequence continues at coordinate 14,914 of DATGEB010000054.1, read as the reverse complement.
AGTACGACCGACTGCGCGACCGCTGGTTCGAGCGGCTCCTCGGCCCCGAGCGCGCCGAGGTGCCGGGGAGCGCGCACGTCCGCTGGCTGCGCCGCCTCTCGCCGCTCGAGGCGACCTACCCGCGAGAGCGCTCGGTCGAGGTTTGCGTCGAGACCGTCGGCGCGCTCGGGTTCGACCTCGAGTCGACCCCGAACATCCGGCTCGACCTCGAGGACCGCCCGCAGAAGAGCCCGCGGGCCTGCGTCGTCCCGATCGATCCGCCGGCGATCGTCTACCTGATCACGCGCGCGCAGGGGGGCGTCTCCGACTACCAGTCGTTCCTCCACGAGGCTGGCCACGCACTCCACTACGCGGGCTGCGACCCGCGGCTGCCGTGGACGTTCCGCGCGATCTCACGCGATCATGCGCTGACCGAGATCTACTCGTACATCGTCGAAGCCGTTTCGCGCGAGCCCGGCTGGCACGCGCTCCACTTCGGCCTGTCCGACGCACAGGCCGAGGAGAACGCCGAGGCGACACGGTTCCTCGAAGCGCTCATCTTCCGCCGCTACGCGGCCAAGCTTCGCTTCGAGCTCGGATTCTGGGATGCGTTCCCGGCCGAGCAGGGCGGCTCGCCGCGCGACTACGAACCGCTCCTCACCGCCGCGACCGGGCTGCGCTACGACCGGCGCGCCTATCTCGCGGACATGGACGCGGGCTTCTACTCCGCCGACTACCTTCGCGCCTGGATCCGCTCGGCCCAGCTCAGCTCGTACCTGCGAGGCGAGGTGGGGGAGTGGTGGTGGCGATCGGGCGGCACGGGCGAGCTCCTGCGCGCCCTCTTCGCCGAGGGCACGCGCCCGTCGAGCGAGGACGTCGCAAGCCGCATCGGCTTCGAGCCGCTCGACACCGCGCCGCTCGTCGCCGAGCTGACTGCGACATCTAGGTAGCAGGGCCGCGGATCACACGCGCGACGAGCGGCACGAACTGCTGCTGGGCGCGCGTCCGCTGCGTGTCGGCCCGAACGAGCTCGTCGAGCTCCATCGCGACGAGCAGCACTCAGTGTCTCGCCGATCCAGCCGGCCACGACGAGCAGAGAGCCGAGGCTCGTCCAGCGCACGCACGCGTCGGTGTTCTGCCGGCGCCCAGCGGACGATCAGCTCGAACGCGAACGCGACGAGGGCGACCGCCGCGGGCCAGCGGAGGATCAGGATCGGAAGGCCGAAGCTGCCCGAGACATGTCCGGCCCAAACGATGGCGACGGCTCCGAGCATCGCGCAGAGGACGAGGATCGCGAGGCCGAACGAGAGGGGAAAGCGGATCCAGAACGGCCGGGTCTCGGGTGTCTCGTAGATCTCGTCGAGCGCGCCGATCGCCGCGCGGATGATGCCCGACACCTCCCAGACCGCCAGCGCGGAGGCGAGCGCCAGCAGTGCGGCGCTGGACGACGAGAACACGTGATCCACCGTCTGGTTGATCCCCGCGAACACGTCCGGAAGCACCTTCGGCTTGATCGGCGGCCCGATCGTCTCGTGCCAGAGCTGCTGCTCGTGGGCGGCTCCGAGGATGCCGAGCGCGAAGAGCGCGCAGGCGACGGCCGCGATGAACATGCGCAGCGCGATCGCGCTCGCGTACGCCAACAGGTTGTGGCGATCGAAGAGATCGACCCAGAGCCGCACGATCTCCTTGAAGCTTCGCCAGCGGAACGCCACGGGACGTGCAGCGTTCCCGCGACTGACAACTCGGAAACGACCGTCTAGTGGTACTGAGACGAGCTGGAGCCGATGCTGCTCATCCCCCGCTGCGCGAGCTGGGTCGCGTCGTACACCTCGTTCGACGGCGGAGCGGCGATCGCGAGGTTCACGCCGTAGTCGTAGAGATCCATCGACATCGCCATCCGCGTCGACTTGAGACCGTACGAGAGCTCGATGCGGCGCACGAGCCCGTCGCTGCCGACCCAGACGTCCTCGGGAATGCTCGGCGCCTCGGACGCGATTCCCGCGAGCGTCGGGTTCGAGACGCCCTCGGCCTCGAGCGCCTTGGCCATGTTCACCGTGACGTGGTAGTGGGTCGTCGCGGCGCCGCCGACCTTCTCCCTTCCGACCGTGCGAACCGTGGCGCCCTCGCTCTTCAGCATCGAGAGGAGGTCGGTCGGCTGGAGCTGGCTGCCGGACATCAGCTTGTTGAGGTCGACGCCCGCCGACTTGCCGAGCTTGGTGAGGTCGAGCTTCAGCCACTGCTTGCCGCCCGGCATCTGGGATGCGAGCGCGCCGAGCTGCATGTAGACGACGAAATCGTCGCCCTGCTCGAGGTAGATCTCCGTGATCGAGGAACCGGCCGGGAGCCCGCTGCCCCGAGGCGCGGAGCCGAGGTCGAGGTTGACGATGCCGCTGGTCCCGTCTATCACTCCGCTCCCGTTGATCCGGACCGTCCCGCCCTGGAGCTGAGGAGCGGTGAACGAGAGGGTGTAGCGGATGCGAGCCGTTCCCGCGTCCTGCGTCTTCGTCGCCGCCGCCGCGACCGGATCCAACGCGAGCGCCTGACCTTCGCCGCCGCACCCCGCCACGACCGCCGCCAACGCGACAAGCGCGCAGACGGCGGCGATCCCTGCTCTCCGACCCCCGACCATGGCTGGATCATCGGTCTTCGCCGGGCGCTCGGGAATCACCCTTCCGGAGCCGGTGTGGGGGCGGCCGTATGAGTATTCGAGGGCGGGCCCCGGAGAAGGGGGCCGCGACCGGAGCCCGCCCCCTCCGAGCCTACGCGGGTGCGCCAGGTTCGCAAAGAGGCAGATTCAGTTTCTTGCCTCGAGCCGGTCGAGCCGCTCGTGCAGCAGGCGGAGCTCCGCCAGGATCTCGTCCTGCTTGTCGGTCGACTCGCGGTGCTTGTCCTCGGCGTCCTGGTTGACGAAGCGGCCCGCGACTGCAGCGGTCGCGAGACCGAGAAAGCCGACGATCATCAGGAAGGCGGCGGCGTCGCGTCCGAGCGGCGAGGTGGGGAAGGTGTCGCCGTAGCCGACCGTGGTCACCGTGACGATCGCGAGCCAGAGCCCGCGCCACGGGTTCGGGAAGAGACTCGGGTCGGTCTCGTGCACCGCGATTCCTGTGATCGGGACGAGGAGCAAGGTCAGCGCCGCGATGTAGGGCAGGTTGCAGGCGACGGGTGAGCAGGCTCTCCGCACGGAAGACGCGACCCGCGATCGCCCACAGCCACGCGAGGCGCCAGCCGCGCAGCCAGCCGGCGCCGAGCGCCGAGAAGAGGATCGCCCACGCAGGGAAGATCACCGCGAACACCAGCACGTCGTGCCAGTGGAAGCGAAGCGCCGCGCCGAGCCAAGCCCCACGGCGAATGCAGGCTCGAGTCCTGGATCAGCACTGCCGGCGGCATCAGCAGCGCGAACACGAGGACGACCGCCTGGACCGAGTGGTGGACTCTGCCGCTCTCCTCCTGGTACCAGCGCTCGGCGGCCCAGAACGGGACACTCATCCGCCGCGACGGTACTGGCGTCGCCCGACGAGGAGGCGCATACGGGATTCGAACCCGTGCCGCCGCCGTGAGAGGGCGGTGTCCTAGGCCACTAGACGAATGCGCCTCGCGGTGGCCCAGTGTAGCGGGGCGTCGAGGCTAACTCGTCGCGCTCCGGCGGCGGCGGAAGAAGAAGCCACCGGCCGAGAGCCCGGCAACGGCGACGGCTCCGGTCAGCCCGCCGCCGAGCCAAACCGTCGTGTCGGGAGCCGCCGCGGAGACGTGCGCCGCCGTCGGGTGGATGTCGGAGATCCGGAGCGGACCGGCGGCCGCCTCGAGGCTCCGTGGCTGCGGGAAGCGCCGGGGCTCGACCGTCGCGGAGGAGCCCGTGACGCGCGGCGGCAGCAGATGCCGAGCGGCCAGCAGCTCGTGCCAGACGACCGCCGCTTCCTGGGCCGGCGTCCCCACGGGCGCCTTGAGCCTCGCCGGATTCGGCATCTGGCTCGGCGGCACCTTCACGATCCGCCACTTCTTCAGGTACGCCGTGGGATCGACGGCGCCGTCGTACCCGAGCTTGAGGTACCGCTGCGGGTGAATCTCGAAGTGGAGGTGAGGTGTGGTCGTGAACGCGTCGCCGGTCCGGCCGAGAAAGCCGATCACCTCTCCCGCACGCACGTTGGGGTGGGTGAGCACCCATTTCGAGTAGCCGGCGAGGTGCGCGTAGTAGAAGGAGTTTCCGTCGGCGTCGGTGAGCCAGACGCGCCAGCCTCCGAGCTGGTTCCAGCCGACGAGGCTCAGCTTCCCGTTCGCCACCGCCACGACCGGCGTGCCGAGGGGCGCGAACAGGTCGTCGCCGTGATGCCAGCCGTCGTAGATGTCGCTGCGGTTCGCGCCGTAGGTGTCGATGTAGGACGCGCCGCCGTCGACCGGGAAGACGTAGTGCGTCGGCTTGAACCCAAGCGGCGGCGTTCGCTTGAGCGGCTGCGGCACGTGATGCCTGTGGTGCCGGTGCGTCGTCTTCGCACCGTGCGCCCGCCCGGCGTGCGAGCTGCTCGGCGGAGTGGTCGCTCCGGGCGGCGTGCCGCCGGACGATCCCGAGGACGGGTGATGCGTCGGCTTGGATTCGTGCACCGGCTGCGCCGACGCTGCGAAGCCGACGACGATCGCCGTCCCGGCCGGCAGCGACCCGTGGCGCTGGATCAACTGCACGACGAGCGGCGCGGTCAGCCGGCCGACGGTCGTTGCGACGGTGACCTGTCCCCAGGATCCGAGCGGCATGGACTGGCCCGGGGTGAGTGTCTCCGGCGAGCCGTCGACCATGAGCCCGGTCACCGTCCCGGTGCCGTGCGTCGCCGCGACGCCCGATGCCGTGACCAGCCCCCCGAAGAGCGAGACCGACCCGAGCGTCACGGACGCCGTCATGCAGGTCGTGCCGCTTGCCGTCGCGGAGTCGAAGCTGACCAGCGGAGCCGACGCAGGATAGGCGGACGGGCCTCGAGTCGCAGCAGGGGTGCCGAGCGCGAGCGCCCGGCGTCCGGGCTCGGCGATCGCTGCGTCGCCGGCGCCGACACAGGCCGCGGTCAGAAACGAGGGCGTGAGCCGCGCGTACGACGGTGCGGGTGTCGTCGCGGTCGTGCCCGTGCCCGCCGTTCCGCCCGCGTACGCGGACGACGCGCCGAGCGCTACCGCGAGAACGCCGAGAACCAGAGGCCGGACCCCGTGCCGCACGTCCGCAGTGTGCCGAACTCTCAGGCTCCTAGCGGAATCTTTACAGGGAGAATGATTCAGCGGCCGTTCACGACGATCGTCGTCTTCACGTGGACGTCGAGGGATGCCGCGACGAGACACGACTCCTCGGCGCGCTCCGCCAGCAGTCGAGCCTCGGCCGGGTCTGCGGCCGTTTCGAGCTCGAGAAGGAGCCAGAGGCCCGTGAAGCCGAAGCGTCCATCGGGTCGTCGGCCACAGACGCCGTCCGCGTCGACCGTGAGGGTCTCGTACGCGAAGCCGGCGCGCTCCGCGATCCCGGTGAACGTGACCGCAAGGCACGACGCGGCGGCTGCGACGAAGAAGTCCTCGGGGCTCCAAGCGCCGGGATCGTCACCCCGAAACACGACCGGCGGACAGAGGTCGACCGGTTCCTTCCCCTCGACGCGCGCCGTCACTCTCCGGTCGCCCGTCCACTCGACTGTGAGTGGGAAGTGAAACTCCCTCGGGCGAACCGAGGCAGTGCCCGTCACCGATGCGCTCATCTCATCACCCTCCTTGTCTCAGGTGTGATCGTGGGGGCGCGCGGTGAGAGCCGCATCGGGGATTGACGCGGCCCCGTGGCGGCTTTCTACGGACGGCGGTCGACACCGAGAAAGGCACTCCTCTACGGAACGACGCCGGTCGACGAGGCTGTCACGGCCAGCCGCGTCTAGGCGACGAGGTCGCAGAAGAGAGCGGTGACCGTCTTGCGGCCCTCGACCGTGCGTCCCGCGAGCGCATCCGTGTCCCGAACGTACACCCGCGGCCCTACGATTTCGAGATGTCCGGCGAGTTGCCCACCGACGGTCCGGCGGTCGAGGTCGTCGATCTCGTCAAGCGGTATCCGAAGTCGCCGGTCAATGCCGTCGACGGCGTGTCCTTCAGCGTTCCGGCGGGAGAGGTCTTCGGGCTCCTCGGCCCGAACGGCGCGGGAAAGACCACGACGGTCGGGATGCTCACCACGCGCGTCCGGCCTTCCGACGGGCACGCGCTCGTGGGTGGGGTGGACGTCGTCGGAGATCCGGTGGGTGCGCGGAAGCAGGTGGCCGTCGTGCCGCAGCGGAGCAATCTCGATCGCTCGATCTCGATCCGGGACAACCTCGTCTTCCACGCCGCGTATCACGGCGTGCCGGCGCGGGAGCGCCTAGAGCGCGCGGACGAGTTGCTCGACCAGTTCGGCCTGCTCGATCGCTCGGGAGACAAGCCGGACTTCTTCTCCGGCGGGCAGTCGCAGCGCGTGATGATCGCCCGCGCGCTGATGCACGCGCCGCGGGTGCTCTTCCTCGACGAGCCGACGACGGGTCTCGACCCGGCGGCGCGGCTCTTCGTCTGGGACCGCCTGCGTGAGCTGCGCGAGTCGGACGTCACGCTCATCCTCACGACGCACGACATGGACGAGGCGGCGCTCCTCGCCGACCGGGTCGCGATCATGGACCACGGGCGCCTGCTCGCGCTCGACACGCCCGAGGCGCTGATCGACTCTCTCGAGGGAGAGGGCACGCTCGAGCTCGCGGCCGACCTACCGGCCGACGGCGCCGTCCTCGAGGCGCTTGCGGGGCTCAGCGGCGTCGCGCACGTCGAGCCCGTTCAGATGCACACGGAGAACGGCGAGGCGCCACCGCCCGCGGATTCGCAGCCGCTCCGCGTCCGCCTCTACCTGACCGGCGACGCGGCCCTGCTCGTCGCTCCGGCGGCGGCCGTTCTCTCCGAGCACGGTCTCGCGCTGCAGGACGTGAAGCTCGGCACGCCGACGCTCGAGGACGTGTTCATCGACCTCACCGGCAGGACGCTGCGATGAGCGCCGTCGCCGCGCCCTGGGTCGATCGGGCGACCGAGTGGCGCGCCTTCCGCGCCGTCCTCCATCGCGACCTGTACGTCACCTGGCGCGAGCTGCCCGCGTTCCTCGCCCAGGTCATCCTGCAACCGCTCTTCCTGCTCTTCGTGTTCGGGAAGGTGCTCGGCAGCCTCGACTTGACGCGGCCCGGCTATGCGGACCTGCTCTTCCCAGGATTGCTCGCGCTCACCTCTGTGCTCACGGCGATGCAGACGCTCGCCTTCCCGCTCGTCGCGGAGTTCGGCTGGACAAAGGAGATCGAGGATCGGCTGATGGCCCCGATGCCGACGGCGTTCGTCGCAGCGGAGAAGGTGCTCTTCGCCATCGTCCGCTCGTTCGTCGCGACGCTGATCATGCTGCCCGTCGGCGTCTTGATCCTCGGCTCGATTCCGTGGCGCTGGAGCGGGCTCCCGCTCTTCGTCGCGGGGCTCTTCCTGGGGGCGCTGGTGGGGGCGGGCTTCGGCCTCCTCATGGGAACGCTCGTTCAGCCGCAGCGGATCAACCTGCTCTTCTCGCTCGTCTTCACGCCGCTGCTCTTCACGGGCTGCAGCCAGTACCCGTGGCCGTCCCTCGCGAGGCTCCGCTGGTTCCAGGTCGTGACCGCCGCGAACCCGATGACCTATGTGAGCGAGTCGCTCCGCGGCGCGCTCGTGCCGTCGGTGCCGCACATCCCGCCGTGGATCTGCCTGCTCGTGCTCGTCTTCGCGATCTGCGTCCTGATGACCGTCGGCGTGAAGGGCTTCTACCGGCGCGCGATCGACTGAGGGGTCGACCGAGAGGCGGCCTCGGCCGCCCCCGAGTCGGGTCACGCAGACCGCTCGGCGACGCTCTCGTCGGAGCGCGCCGCACCGTCCGGGTCGAGCTCGTCGGCGTGCGCACTCGCCTCGTCCGCAGCCTTCCGTGCGTCGCGCGCCTCCTGCGCCTGCTCCTGCGCGACCCGCTCGCGCTCCTCGGCCCGCCGTGTCCGCCTCTCGGCTTCCTGCCGGAGCTCCCGAGCCTGTTCCCTCCGCCGGCGCTTGTCGCGGCCGCGCGTCGCCCCGAGAGCGACGAGGGCGACCGCGACCAGGACACCAATCGCAATCACGATCCAGATCCATGCAGCCATCCGAGAACCTCCTCCCGTGTTCAGGAAGCAACGGGAGGAGGCGGAGTTCGGTTTCGCGCTCGCGGCGCGGCCTGCCACTCAGCGGACGGTGAGCATGAGGTGGTTGTCGTCCGATGCCTGGCCGACCATCATGATCACGTAGCTCCCGTGGCCGACGACGATCGACTTGCCGGTCGCGATCCGTCGGGCGCCGTAGCGCGACATGACGCGCAGGGCGGCCTCGTCGAGGTTGACGAGCCGGACGCGTCCGTGAACCGTGGCCTTCGTCGTGAGCTTGCTCCCGAGCTTGAACCAGTGGCAGCCCGGGTCGCTCATCACGATCCGGAGCGTCTTCGGCGTCGACTGATGCGTCGTGGTGGTGGCGAGTGCCTGTCCGACGCCGAATGCTCCCGCGGAGATGGCGACGACGGCTGCGAGAGTAAGCGTCCAGATCTTCATCGTTGCTCCTTTGGTAGTCCGTGGCGTGCACCCATCCTGGGGCGCCGGACCACCGGCGGAATCCGGGTTCTCCGCCGTTTCGACTCGGTATTTGCCCGCAGATCGACGACGTCGACGCCGGGGCGGCTCCGCGACCTCGGGCACGTCGTCGGCGAGAAGGTCACGCGGCTGCCGCATGCTCGTGTGCCCGCTGTGGGCTGCGGACGACGAGCACCGGGCAGGGAGCCGTGTGCACGAGCCCGGTCGAGACGCTGCCGGAGAAGAGCCGGCGCGCGGCGCCCCACCCGTGCGAGCCGACGACGATCAGCTGTGCCTCGTACTCACTCGCCCTCCGGCAGATCTCTTCGACCGCGAAGCCGTCCGCCACGACGGTCGAACACGACACGCCTGCCACCTCGGCCGCTCCTGCCACCTCGGACAGGAGCGTCTCGAGCCGCTTGTGGTCGGCCTTCGTGAGCTCGGCGACCACGTCGGAGTAGCCGTAGCCTCCGTAGCCGACCGGCGGCAGCGCCGGGTGCGCGACGGAGACGGCGACCAGTTGTGCTCCGAGCACTCTCGCCAGCTCGATCGCCTTCTCCTGCGCCAGCGCCGCGGAGGGCGAGCCGTCCGTTGCGAAGAGAATGGGCTTCGTCGCGCTCATCTCGGGTACCTCCTCTGTCTCGACTCCTGCCCACAGTGTTCGGCGCGCGCGGTCACGAGGCATCGGGGCGGAGACCGCAGGGCGCTGCGGGAAACCACCTAGCCGTGCTCGGGGCCGCTGCCGATGCCTTCGAACTCCGCTTCGCCGACGATCTTCCTGTCAACGAAAGGACGGAGACCATGTTCGAGACAATCGCGTGGGCAACCGACGGGTCGGAGCTCGCCGACAAGGCGCTCGAGCACGTCCGGAAGCTCGCCGAAGCCCACGGCTCCCGCATCGTGGCCGTGCACGCGAACGAGCTCCTCGCCGGCCGCTTCGGCAATGCGCCGCTTCTCGCCGACGAGCCGGAGATCGAGCAGAAGATCGCCGGTCAGGTTGAGGACCTTCGCGCCGCGGGATTCGACGCGAAGCTCGAGATCCGCAGAGGCAAGCACGAGATCCCGAGGCTCGTGGAGGACGCAGCCGACGAGGTCGGGGCCGATCTGATCGTCGTCGGCACGCACGGCCGTGGCGGCGTCACAGCGGCCATCGCAGGCAGCGTCGCCCGCGGGCTCTGCCATACGGCGCGCCGGCCCGTCCTCGTCGTGCCGCCCGCCGGCTTGGCGAAGCGGCCGAGCGACGAGGCCGAGCGGCTGACGACAGCGTAGCCCGGTGCCGACGGGGAGAGGGCGGCGCCGGATCGGGCGCCGCCGGCCCACTTTTCGGCGCGGCACGGATCGGTTGAGACGTAGTGTTGTCCTCGTGGACGCGCTTTCCGTCAGCGAAGGGCGGCTGCGCGCGCTGTTTGCAGCGGTGCTTGCTGTCACCTCGGAGCTCTCCCTCGACGCGCTGCTGCGCCGCCTCGTCGAGGCGGCAGCGGAGCTGACCGGCGCACGCTACGCGGCGCTCGGCGTGATGGCCGAGAGCGGCGCGAGGCTCGAACAGTTCGTCACCCACGGCATCGACGACGACCTGCGCGCGGAGATCGGCGCGCACCCTCGCGGCCGCGGGATCCTCGGCGTGCTCATCCGCGACGCGCAGCCGCTTCGCCTGCACGATCTGGCGGAGGATCCGCGCTCGGTCGGCTTCCCGCCCGCACATCCGCCGATGCGCAGCTTCCTCGGCGTGCCGGTCATGCTGCGTGGCGTCGCCTACGGCAACCTCTACCTCACCGAAAAGCAGGGAGCCGAGGACTTCACCGAGGAGGATGAGGATCTCGTGACGCTGCTCGCCGGGCAGGCGGCGGTGGCGATCGAGAACGCGCGCCTGTACGAGGCGTCGACCCGCTGGTCGCGCCAACTCCAGTCGCTCAACGAGGTCGGGAACGCGCTCGCCACCGAGACCGATCTCGAGAAGCTGCTCGACCTCGTCGTTCGCCGCCTGCGCGAGCTACTCGAAGCGCGCGTGGTCGCGCTCGCGCTGCCCGTGGGCGCCGACGACCTTCGGTTCGCCGCGGTGGCCGGCGCAGACGATCTGCTCGGGATGACAATCGCCCGCTCCGCGTCGAAGAGCGGCGCCGTGCTCGCGCGTCGCAGGAGTGAGCGGATCGACTCGGTGATGGACGATCCCGAGGTGCATCAGGAAGTCTCGCGACAGCTCGCTGCGCGAACCGGCATGTGGGTGCCGCTGATCGGGCGCGACGACGTCATCGGCGTGCTCGAGATCCACGACAAGGAAGGCCCCGACCCGCGCTTCTCCCATGACGATTTCCGGCTGGCCGAGACGTTCGCCACGCGCGCCACGGTCGCCGTCGAGCTCTCGCAGCGCGTGGCGCGGGATTCGGTGCGGCGCGTCGTCCAGGCGCAGGAGCTGGAGCGCCGGCGGCTCGCACGCGAGCTGCACGACGAGACCGGCCAGGCGCTGACCTCGATCCTGCTCGGGTTGAAGCCGCTGGAGGACGCGCTCGCGGGACACCCGGCACACGCGGCGCTCGGCGAGCTGCGGGAGCAGGTCGTGTCCGCGCTCCAGGATGTGCGCCGCCTCGCCGTGGAGCTGCGTCCGGCCGTGCTCGACGACTTCGGTCTCGTACCCGCGCTCGAGCGGTTGATCGACGGATTCGCCGAGCAATCGGACGTCCACGTCGACTTCCACTCCGCACTGGGGCAGGCACGGTTGCCCGGGGACGTGGAGACTGCGCTCTACCGGGTCGTGCAAGAGTCGCTCACGAACACCGTCAAGCACGCAAATGCCCAGCACATCAGCGTCTCGCTCACGCGGCGCGAGTCTGGCGTCGTCGCCGTGATCGAGGACGACGGCGAGGGATTCGACCAGAGAGCCGTGAGCGCCGAGGGCATCGGCCTCATCGGGATGCGCGAGCGGCTTGCTCTACTCGACGGCCGCCTCGCGGTCGAGTCGCGCCCCGGCGCGGGCACGACGGTCGTCGCCGAGGTCCCGCTCTCGTGAGCATCCGCATCCTCATCGTCGACGACCATGCGGTCGTCCGCACCGGCCTGCGGCTCCTGCTCGAGGCGGAGGACGATCTCGAGCCGGTCGGCGAGGCGGGGAATGCGCGAGACGCGGTGTTCCAGGCACGTGTGCTGAAGCCGGAAGTGATCCTGCTCGACATCGTCATGCCCGAGAGCTCGGGCCTCGACGTGCTCCCGCAGCTCAAGCACGAGAGCCCCGACGTCAAGGTGCTGATCCTCTCGATGCAGGACGAGCCGCGGTACGTCCGTGAAGCGTTCGCGGCGGGGGCCAGCGGCTACGTGCTCAAGGAGGCGGCGGATACGGAGGTGGTGGCGGCGGTGCGCGAGGTCGCCGGCGGAGGCCGCTACGTCAACCCTGAGCTCGGCGCGCGGCTCGTCGCCGCCGACGCCGAGGCGGCGCGGCTCGCCGAGGCGGATCCGCTCTCCGACCGTGAGCGCGAGGTGCTCCGGCTGCTCGCGCTCGGCCACACGAACCAGGAGATCGCGAAACAGCTGTACATCTCGGTGCGGACAGCCGAGACGCACCGGGCGCACATCATGCAGAAGCTGCGCCTCCAGACCCGGGCCGACCTCGTCTCATACGCGCTCGACCGGGGGCTGCTCGAGGCCGACTGACGCGTGCTACTCGGCCGAGTCGTTCAGCCGGCAGCTGCTCGCGAATCTCCAGCAGCCACCTGGCGAGCGCGGCGTCGGTCACACCTCCCAGCGCCTCCACCGTGCAGCGGCCGCCGAGGGCGGCGCCGCCGGGCTCCCAGAACGGGCACGCCTCCTCCGGGCAAGCCCCGTGCTTCCCGACAGCCTCCTCGAGCGAGCAGAGCCGTTGCGCAGGTTGGGTTGCCACGAGGCCATCCTCACCGCGGGCGGCCGGCTGAGGCGTCGTGCCGGCCACGGATCTTCGCTGCGGCATTTCCCGTAGCCGTGGGGAATGCGTGAGGGCCGCTTCGCAGCGGCCCTCACTGTCCTGCGGTGGAGTCGGGCGCTTATGCCACGGGCACCGCGGGAGCCTTGGGGTTCGGCCGTCTGAGGAAGGCGATGGCGGTCTGCGGGTTCCGGAGAGCCCCGCCGATCGCGAGGATCGCGAACCCGAACCCACTGAGGAGAAGGGCGATGCCGACGACGATCCCGAAGAGGCCGAGCTGCGAGGCCATGTAGCTCGTGTTCAGGGCTGTCGTCAGGGCGGTCTCCGTGACCCAGATCTGCCGTGCCGAGTTCTGCACCGGCGCCTTGGTCGTCGGGTCGATCGCGGCGAAGGCCGCGTTGTCGGTGCCGCCGCCCGGCAGCAGCTGCGACTTCGGCGTCCCCGGCTTGGCCGTGTAGATGCCCATCTGCGCGTAGGTGAAGCCGCGGGTCGCCTCGAGCGTGTGGACCCGCATGTACTGCGCCATCAGGCGGGCCTTCGCCCCGGTGTCGATCTTCTGGTTGGCGACGCTCTTCGTCGGCCACTCCTTGACCGAGTTGGCGACGCCTGCCTTCCGCGCCTCGGCCTTGATCGCCGTTGGCGTCATGTCTGGGGATCCGACGATGTACTCGTTCGCAAGGCTCTTGTTAACGGTGTTTCGGCCATTCACGCCCATCGTGATTGCGACTGCGCCGAACACGATGAGGACGACCGCGGCGACGAGCCCTCCGATCTCGAAAAACTTGCGCATGTCCCGACTCCTTTCCGTTCCGTGGTGCTGCCTTGAGCTGCAGTCTGCGTCGGAACAGGGCCGGCGCCATCGGGGTGGCTGCGGAACCGAGCGGCGGGTCTTCCCCGCTTCCGCTGCGGGAAATCCCCTAGCGGCGAAGGGCGGAGACGACGGGCGAACGCGAGCGCCCGTCAGGCGGAGGGGAAGACGTCGCGGGGCCGTGGCCGGCTGCGACCGCTCGAGCGATGTCGAGCGTCGAGATGACACCGATCGGGCGGCGTGAGCAAGGCTCGGTGACGGCAAGATGTGCGATCCCGTACTGCGCCATCACGCTGCCGGCCTCTGCGATGAATTCGTCGGCCGCAATGCTGACGAGCGGCGTGACGGCAGTGGCTCCCGCGGTCAGCGTGTCGAGGTCGAGCTGGGTCGCCGCGACGAGGTCGAGATCGGATACGACGGCCCACAGCTGCGGCGCCTCGTCGTCCTCGTCGGCGTGGTCGAAGACGAAGATGGCATGAACGCCGAACGTCGACATCATCCGCGCCACGATCCGTAGCGGCGTCTCCGGAGGGCAGCTGATGACGCCGCGGCTCATCGCGTCGCCGACCCTGGCGGTCTCGAACGGGACCGGCAGCTCCTCCGCGTTGTCCTCTGCGTCGACCATGTTCCGATCGTTGCCGCGGAGCCTGCCGGGTGCATCGGGGGAACTACTGAACGGCATGCGTGCCGCACCCGGAGTCGGCCCGTCGGCCGAGTGGAGCCTGCACCTGAACACGCTCCTCCGATCCGGGGCCGAACGACGCGGCGAGCGTATAGCGGGTCGACTTCAATAGAGCTTCGGCGCCCCAAGAAGCCGAGAAAACTGCGGGGCAGGGATTCGAACCCCAACTTCCTGATCCAGAGTCAGGCGTCCTACCGTTAGACGACCCCGCAACGGGTCGCGCGGCAGTGTAGCCAGCCACTACAACCGGGTCGGATCGGCCGTCGTCTAGATGTTGGTCCCGACAAGGTTGTTCATCTCGGCGAGCCGGGTGAGTGGCGGTTTGCGGCGTTGGTGCGCGGACGATAGGGGCGTGTGCGCAGGTGCTTGATCCCGAGCGCCTTGCAGGCGAGCGCGTGCACGACCGCCCGGTAGCAGGCGCCGTTGTCGGTGAGGATTCGTTCGACCCGGATCCCAGAGCGGCGGAAGAAGGCGACCGCGCGGCGCAGGAAGCCGACCGCGGTCACGGCCTTCTCGTCGGCGAGGACCTCGACGTAGACGAGCCTCCAACCCCGCCTCACCCTCAAGCCGGAACCGGTCGACCCACTTCCAGGCCGTGCGCTCGCTGAGGCCGGCCGCCTCGGCCGCCGCCGCCAGCGACCACCCCTCAAGCAACACCCGATCCGCCAAAAGACGCCGACTGCGCGGGCACGTCCTGGCGTTGCGATGCATTGTCACCGTCCGACCTCCTTGGAGTCGCTGACGGCCTTGACAACCACCAGCCTCCAAGGCAGGTCAGACGAACAACCCTCCTGGGACTTGCATCTACTAGATGTAGGACCCGAGGACGTTGTTCCGGTTGAGCGTTTGTAAGCGCTCGAGCGGGGCTTGGCGGCCGAGGCTGCGGTGTGGTCGTTGTCGATTGTAGAAGTCGAGCCAGCCGGCGAGCGCGCGGCGTCGTTCGTCGCTGTTGC
>DATGEB010000053.1:0-73501 GCA_035310545.1 Gaiellaceae bacterium | reverse complement strand
CGGAAACGGGGCCTTTCCTATAGCGCCGGGGAGATCAGCCCGGCGGACTCTTGCCAAACTTTGGCCACCCCGACTGCGCGTGCCTCGTTGCAAACTCGGCGATTTTTCACAGTCAGGCGTGAGGACTGTGACTGTGCGGGGCCCCGTTTCCGGGGCCTTTCCTATAGCGGGGGCAGGATTTGAACCTGCGACCTCCGGGTTATGAGCCCGGCGAGCTACCTGACTGCTCCACCCCGCGTCGCGGCCCCGATTGTAGCACCGCCGTTACGATCGATTCGATGTGGGATTGGCCTGTCTGGGGCGCGCTCGGCGTGGGCGGAATCGCGGGAACCGCCGCTCTCGCGCTGTTCGTGACGCGCCTGCGAGCGGCGTGGCGAGAGGTCCGGGACGCCCGCCGCGACATCGTCCGCCGGCTCGACGAGCTTGCGAGGAAGAGCGAGGCCGTCGCCGACAAGGTCGCGGTCGCCGGGAATACGGCCGAGCTCCACGAAAGCGTCGGACGCCTCCGCGTCTCGATTGCGCGGCTCGCCGTGCTGCGCTCCGCGCTCGAGGACGCGCGGGTCGTGGTCGGGCCGATCGCGGTCGTCGTGGGCATCGCGCGCAAGTGATCGTCGCCGCGATCGACCAGGGCACGAACACGACGCGCCTCCTGGTGGCCGCCGTGGAGGACGGGCGGCTGGAGGAGTTGCACCGCGAGACGCGGATCACGCGACTCGGAGAAGGAGTCGACGCCCGTCGACGCCTCCTCCCCGTCCCGATCGCGCGGGTTCGGAACACGCTCTCCGACTACCGCCGCACCGCCGAATCACTCGGAGCCGAGCGCACGCTGCTCGTCGCGACGAGCGCGGTTCGCGACGCCGAGAACGGCGAGGCGTTTCTCGGCGAGATCGAGTGGAGCTACGGGTTCGCGACGCGACTGCTGTCGGGGGACGAGGAAGCGGAGCTCATGCGTCGCGGTCTCGGCTCCACCGCGCCGGGGACGTTGATCGTCGACATCGGCGGCGGATCGACAGAGCTCGTCCTCGACGCGTTTCAGACGAGCCTGCGGATGGGGTCTGTCCGGTTTACCGAAAGGCACGACGAGGACATCCGGGCGCTCGACGCAGCCGCCACGGCGGTCTTGCCGGAGCTGGAGCCGTCCGCCGCAATCGGAGTCGCGGGCACGATCACGACGCTCGCGGCGCTCGACCTCGGTCTGCCGAAGTACGACCGGAAGCACGTGCACGGACACGTCCTCACACTCGAGGCTGCTCGGGCCCAGCTCGAACGGCTCGCCGCACTGCCGCTCGAGGAGCGGCGGCAGGTGCCGGCGCTAGAGCCGGAGCGCGCTCCCGTGATCGTCGCGGGCGCTGCGATCCTCGTCGCGGTCCTCGAGGCCTACGGCCTCCATGCGATCACCGTCAGCGAACGTGGCCTTCTCCACGGAGCGGCGTTTGCGGCAGCCGAGCTACCGGAGCCCGAGGAAGGCGCCGCGCCTCCCGGCGCCTACACCTGCTGCTAGAGGACGACCGAGTCGCGTTCGGGCTCGGTCTCGGGCGGCGGCTCGTCCTCGGCGAGGCGGCGCTGCACGACGGCGCGGGACAGGACCCCGACGAGCCGTCCACCCTCCTCCACGACCGGCACTCGCTCGAGGTCCTCCTCCTCGAGGAAGCGGAAGGCCCCTTCGAGCTCGAGTCCGGCGTCGAGGGTGAAGTTCGGGGGCTCGACGATCTCGCGCAGGCTCACCTCAGCCGGACCTCGTCCGGCCGCGACGACCTCGCGCACGAGCGTCTTCCGCGTCACGACACCGAGCAGCCGGCCGCCCTCCTCCGTGACGAAGATCGCCCGCACCTCGCTGCTGTGCGCGAAGACGCGGCCCGCGTCCTGAGCGCTCGCGCCGGCGGCGAGCGTCGTCGGCTCGGGCACCATCGCGTCGCGAACGGTCTCGGCTGACATCCCGGGCATTCTCTCGCGTCAGGGGAAGATTCCGCGAGCCTCGAGCGCGGCCGCGACCTCACGGATCGCCGCCACCATCGCCGCCTGGCGCAGAGTGATCCCCTTGTCGCCCGCAATGGAGTACACCCGGTCGAAGGCCGCGCCCATCATGTCGGCGAGCTTGAGCCGGATCTCGTCGCGATCCCAGAAGAGCCGGCCGAGATCCTGCACCCACTCGAAATACGAGACGGTGACTCCGCCGGCGTTCGTGAGGATGTCCGGGACGACCGGGATCCCACGCTCGCCGAGGATCTCGTCCGCCTCGATCGTCGTCGGCCCGTTCGCTCCCTCCACCACGAGCAGCGCGTGGACCTGGTCGGCGTTCGCGCTCGTGAGCTGATCCTCGCGGGCGGCCAGGACGAGCACGTCGCACTCGAGCTCGAGCAGCTGCTCGTTCGTGATCCGTTCGCAGCGGTCGTAGCCCGCGAGCGAGCCCTGCTCGGCGACATACGCGTGCAACGCCGGGACGTCCAGCCCGGCCCCGGAGTACACGCCGCCCGAGACGTCCGAGACCGCGATCACCCGCGAGCCTCGCTCGTGCAGCTCCGACGCCGCCACGCCGCCGACGTTCCCGAACCCCTGGACGACGCACGATCGTCCGGCGATCTCGAACCCGAGTCGCCGGCACGCCTGTTCCGCGACCATCACGACGCCGGCGCCCGTCGCCTCGCGCCGGAACACCGAGCCGCCGATCGAGATCGGCTTGCCGGTCACGACCTCGGGCACGGCGTAGCCGCTCTGCATCGAGTACGTGTCCATCATCCAGGCCATCGTCTGCTCGTTCGTCGCCATGTCCGGCGCCGGGATGTCGGTCTGCGGACCGATCTCCCGGATCAGCTCGGAGGTGAAGCGTCGCGTGAGCCGCTCGAGCTCGCGCAGCGAGAGCGCCTGCGGATCGCAGCGAATCCCACCCTTCGCACCGCCGTACGGCAGCCGCAGGAGCGCGCACTTCCACGTCATCCAGGTCGCGAGCGCAGCGCACTCGCCCAGCGAGACCTCCGGGTCGTAGCGCATCCCGCCCTTCGTCGGGCCGAGCACCGTCGAGTGCTGCACGCGGTAACCCGGGAAGATCTCCATCGCGCCGTCGTCGCGGCGCAGCGGGACGCTGACGATGACCGCGCGCTCCGGGAAGCAGAGCCGCTCGGCTACGGCGTCCGAGACGTCGGCGTGGGGAAGCGCCTGCTCGTACTGGGCGCGAGCCATGCGAAAGAGCGGCGTGTCCCACTCGAGGACCGGCTCCGTCGGCGACGTATCCAGCTCGGACACGGCGGGAGTGTACGGGTGCAGGCTACGAGCCCGGGATGCCCAGCCGCTCGGCCGCCTCCCCGGCGAGCTCGCCGGCCGACAAGCACACGCCACCGCGCTCGCGGACGGCGTCCATCACGTCGAAGTAGAGGCGGTCCCAGCCGCGGGCGCTCGGCGCATCGAAGCGCTCCGGATGCCACAGGATCGAGAACCCTCCGCCGTGCTCCGCCGCCCAGTCGAGGAGCGCCATGACGCGCGACTTCGCCGCCGCGGCGGAGAGCCCCTCGTACCGCGCCTCCGCGAGCGTCGCGTCCATCACCGCGAGCGGCACCTCGACCAGGTCGGACGGCCGGTCGTTCGCGAGATCCCAGACCCGGAACGGATGCGCGATCCCTGCGCGGAAGCCGAGTGCGTCCGGAAAGCCGAGGGACGTGTCGTACCGGAACCCGAGATCCTCGAGCGGCACGAGGTTCCGGTGCGGGTCGACGCGGAGGTAGTGGTAGCGGTGGCCGAGGAGAGGCCCGTCGAGTTGGGCGAGCAACGCGCGTTCCCGCGCGAGCGTGTCGAGGTTCTCGGCGGCGAGGTAGCTGCCGTGGAGACCGACCTCCGCTCCGGCCTCCGCGATCGTCTCCACGAGCTTCGGGCGCAGCCGGTCGTACGACTCCGGAGCGGCGCCGTCGGCGCGGTGGCCGTGGCCCGCCATGACGAAGAAGGTCGAGCGCGCGCCGTGCTCCCGTTCCTCGGCGGCGATCTCCTCGAAGCGCCAGTTCGGATCGCTTCCGCGAAGCCTGTGGAGCGGGACGCGCGCGAGGCCGTTCGCCTCGTGGAGCGCCGGGCCGACGCGGCCGGCGAGCGCGTGGCCTTTGAGTCGCGCAGCCGCGCCCCGCATCCCGATCCGCGTCCAGCGCCAAGGCACGTCGACATCGTGCGTGAGCGCGACCGCGAACGTCGCGCCGCCGTATCGCGGCGCCGGCAGCCCCAGCTCGCCGCGCAGCCGCTCGAGCGGCGGATCGAGCGGGTCGAGGTTGGACGACGCCGCGAAGAAGCGCCCGTGCGGGTCGCGCGGAGCGCCGCGCTCCTCGACGCGCGCGAGGTGGAAGAACGCCGCAGCGAGGTCGTCGCCGTGCGGCAGCTCGCCGCGGTCGACCTGCTCCCACGCCTCGGACTCGAGCGGGACGTCGTCTCCGAGCCGGAGATGTGCCGCTCCGAGCGTTTCCAGAACCCAGCGCGCGCGGCGCTCGACGACCCCCTCCGGAACAGTCACGGCCGCGAGTCTACGTACCCTTGGGTTCGATGACGAAGGGCTCCCAGTCGCTCGCCACGCAGCTGCGCGGGCTGACCCGAGACTCGTTCATCTACGGCATCGGCGGTCTCGTCTCGCGTTTCCTCGCCGTGCTGATGCTGCCGCTCTACACGAGCTACGTCTCGCCGGGGGACTACGGCCGGATCGAGATCCTCATGGCCGCGATGGCCGTGGCGGTCACGCTGCTGCGGGGCGGCGCCAACTTCGGCTTCATCCGCTTCTACTTCCTGGACAAGGATCCCGGCTACCGGCGCCGGCTCGTCCGCACCGTCTTCTGGGCGCAGATGGCGTATTCGACGGTCGGGCTCGTGATCAGCATCGTCTTCGCGCACAGGATCGCCGGCTGGTTCGGCGTGACGCAACACGGCCCGCATCTCCAGGGAAGCGGGACGAACCTCGTCATGGCCACCGGCGTCCTGCTCTGGGCGAACGTCAATTACGCCCAGATGACGAACCTCTTTCGGTGCGAGCAGCGCTCGGTTGCGTTCTCGATCGCGACGCTCGCGAACATCGCCGTCACCGTCCCGCTCACCGTGATCCTGGTCGTCGTCTACAAGGAGGGGCCGCTCGGAATCATCGTCGGGAACCTCAGCGGCACCCTCATCCTCTACGTGGTCCTCCTCGCGTACCGGCGCGAGCAGCTCGGCCTTCAGTTCGATTTCAAGCTTCTGCGGTCGCTCAACCGCTTCGGGTTCCCCCTCGTGGCGGCAGCGCTCGCTCTGTGGGTGACGAACTTCGGCGACCGCTTCATGCTCGTCAAGCTCGCGCACGGCTCGCCCTACCAGATCATCGAGGTGGTTGGCCAGTACTCACTCGCCAACAAGATCAGCGGCGCAATGGTGCTCCTCTTCACCGCCTTCCAGATCGCCTGGCCCGCGTTCGCGTATTCGATCGAGGACGAGGAGGAGGCGAAGCGCGCCTATTCCTATGTGCTCACGTATCTGATGTTCATCGCGGCCTGGGTGGCGCTCGCGCTCAGCCTCTTCTCCTACTGGATCGTGCACACGCTCGCGCAGAAGCACGGCTACTGGCCGGCTGACACGGCGATCCCGGCGCTCGCCTACTCGAGCGTCTTCTACGCGGGCTTCACGGTCGTCACGATCGCCACCGGCCGAACGCGGAACACACAGTTCAACTGGGTCGCTGCCACGCTCGCCGCAGTGCTCAACTTCACGCTCAACGTCTGGCTGATCCCGGCGTACGGGATGCTCGGCGCCGCGTACGCGACCCTTGCGGCCTACGCGCTCCTGATGGCCGTGAGGACGTGGAACGCGCAGAAGATGTACCCCGTCGCGTACCAGTGGCGCCGCGTCGCGGTCCTGCTTCTGGCCGCCGGCGGCCTGACGCTCGCCGGCAAGCTTCTGCCGCGCTCGCTCCTGCTCGCGTTCGGGCTGACGCTCGCCTACCCGCTCGCACTCGGGCTCCTCGGCTTCTACCTCCCCGCCGAGCGTCGGCGGCTCAGGCGACTTCTTCCGGCACACAACTAGACTCGCGCGGATGTCTGGTCAGGGCACGGCCGTGGTCGTCGAGGTCGCCTGGGTCAACGGCCTCGCTGCGATCAGGTCGCTCGGGCGGCGGGGGTTGCGCGTCCTCGCGCTCGACCACAGGCCGTACGCGCTCGGCTTCCGGTCGCGCTACGCAGAGCCGCGACACGCACCCGACCCGCTCGACGACGAGGAGGGCTTCATCGCCGCCCTGCAGTCGGTCGCCGAGGAGGCCGACGACGTCCTCCCCGTCTTCCCCACGCACGACGAGCACGTGAACTCGATCGCGCGCCATGCCGACGTCCTCGCCGACCGCTACCGCTTCCCGTTTCCGAGCTGGCAGGTGCTGGAGCGGATCCAGAGCAAACGCCACCAGCTCGAGACAGCGGACGCGGCGGGCGTCCCGATCCCGCGCACGTTCTATCCGCAGTCAGCGGAGGAAGCAAAGGCCGCAGGCGAGGAGGTCGGATTCCCGCTGATCGTCAAGCCGTCGGCCAATGTGGGCTTCCGGCGCAGCCACGGCCGCCAGCTCTTCCGCTGCGAGACTCCGGCCGAGCTCGAGCGTGCGTACGAGGACACCGCGCCTCACGAGCCGATGGTGCAGGAGCTCATTCCGGGCGGCGCCGAGAAGATGTACACGCTCGGCAGCTATCTCGATCGCGACGGCCAGGCGCTCGGGCTCTTCTCCGGCCGCAAGCTGAGCCAGACCCGCGGCTACATGGGGAGCGCCCGCGTCGGCGAGGCGCTCTGGGTCGACGAGGTCGTCGAGCAAGGGCTCGCCCTCCTGCGCGCCCTCGACTTCCACGGCATCTCGCAAGTGGAGGTGATGCGCGACCCGCGCGACGGCCGCTACAAGCTGCTCGAGGTCAACCCTCGCCTCTGGCAGTGGCACAGCCTCGCCGCCGCCTGCGGAGTCGACCTGCCCTACATCGCGTACCGGGACCTCGTCGGCGACCCGTTGCCGCCGGCGCGGATGCACGGCGACGGGAAGCGCTGGGCGATCACGCTCATGGCCGGATCGCGCCTCGCGCTCGAGCGCCCGCCGTACGTCGACGCGGTCTTCGCGCGCGACGACCCGAAGCCCGCGCTCGTGCAACTCGGACGCTTCGCCAACCGCGGCGTCCGCCGCTTCAAACCCTTGGCAACCGCCTCAGGAGGTACCCGTGGCACCTGATCGGCGAGCGGTGCTCGGCACCCTCAAGCAGTACGTCCCCGTCTCGGTCAAGCGGCGAGTCCGAAAGGCGCTCCCGGAGACCTACCGCCGCTTCTGGGATCCCGACTGGCACCGCGGCACGGTGCGCGGCACCGACGCGTTCTGGGACTACCTCGGCAAGCTCCAGCTCGACTACCTCGTCGAGCAAGGGCTCGAGCCGGAGAACTACGTCCTCGACGTCGGTTGCGGGCCGCTCCGCGCCGGCGTCCACTTCATCGGCTACCTCGAGCCGGGCCATTACGCCGGGATCGACAAGCGCGGCGACACGCTCGAGCGCGCACGCGACGTCGAGCTGCCCCGGTACGGGCTCGCGGACAAGAGCCCGAACCTGCTCGTCAACGGCGCGTTCGAGTTCAGCAAGCTCGGCATGACCTTCGACTACGCGATCGCGCAGTCGGTGTTCACGCACCTGCCGGTCAACAACATCGTCCGCTGCCTCGTCGAGATGGCGAAGGTGCTGAATCCCGACGGGCGGTTCTACGCGACGATCTACGAGAACCCGAACGGGAAGCGGTTCCTCGGCGAGATCCAGCAGTCCGAGCGGGTCGTCTCCTACCCCGATGCCGACAAGTACCACTACGACCTCGACACGCTCCGCTGCGCCGCGCAGGGCACCGGTCTGACCATGTCGTACTCGGGCGACTGGGGACATCCCGACAACCAGAAGATGGTCGTCTTCTCCCGCGACGGCGATGGCTGACGGCACGCTGCGGATCCTCGGGATCGGTGACGCGAAGTCGCGGCACTTCGCTCGCTGGGCGCGCCGGCTCGCCGAGCGTGGCCACGAGGTGCATGTCGCCTCGGGACGGTTCAATCCGCGCGGCGAGCTCGACGGGCTCCACGTCCATCAGTTCCAGGATCTCGATCCCCTCCTGCGCGTGCCGCTCTTGAGGCGCTTTCGGATGGTGCCCGCGCTCCAGCGCCTCGCGCGCACCGTGCAGCCGGACGTGGTCCACTCGCACTACCTGCTCCCGTACGGCTACTGGACGGCGCGCGCCGAGCTCGGGCCGCTCGTCGTGAGCCCGTGGGGCAAGGACGCGATCGTCGACGCGTGGGCCTCGCCCGAGGCCGAGGCACGGGCACGGGTCGGGATCGCGGCCGAGCTCGCGTACGCCTACGTGGTCAACTCGCAGGCGCTCGAGGACGCGTCGGTCCGGCTCGGCGCCGACCGCTCGAAGTTCCACCGGATCTTCTGGCACGCGCGCATCGACGGGCACTCGCCCGAGCATGCCGACCGCGGACGCTGGCGCGCGCTCGGCTGGCCCGACGACGCGATCGTCTGCCTCTCGCTCCGCAACTTCCGGCCGTACTCGAACCTCGACGTCGTCCTGAAGGCATTCGCGAAAGCCCGTCACGAGGTTCCGCAGCTACGGCTCTTCTCGAGCGCCGGCGGAGGCTGGACGCGCACACAGTTCGACCAGCTCGCTGCGGAGCTCGAGCTCGAGCCGTACATGGTCGTGCGAGACGTGCCGGCCGCCGACCTTCCGTCGGTCAACGCGTCCGCCGACTTCGCGGTGACGCTCGCCGACGTGGACTCCTCCCCCGCCTCGCTGCTCGAGACGATGGCGAGCGGCGTCCCGCTCGTCGTCGGCCTCGCGCCGTCGATGGACGAGTGGATCCAGCAGGGCGAGGGCGGAGAGCTCGTCGACGACCGGCACGACGTCGACGCGGTCGCCGCCGCGATGGTCCGGCTCGCCCGCGACCCCGACCTGCGCCGCAGGTACGGCGAGCGGAACCTGCGCGAGGTGCACGCCCGCTTCGGCGACCCGACCGCACAGCTCGAAGAGGTCTACGCGGCTACCGTGCGGGCGAATGCCGAGCGGTAAGAAGACCAGGCAGCAGCGGCGAGCAGAGGCGAGGCGCAAGCCGCCGGCGGTGCGCTCGAAGGACGGCGCCCCGGCCCCGCGCTTCTCGACGCGCACGCTTGTCATCGGCGGCGCGGTCCTCGCCGTCGCGATCGGGCTCGGAGTCGGGCTCCCCCTGGCCCTCAGCAGGAGCGGCGGGAGTGCCTCGCCGCCGGGGCATCTCGGCCCGGCGTTCAAGGGCGGAAAGGCGTCTCCGCCGAACGGAAAGACGGGCTTCGAAGGGATCCCGCTCGAGAGCGGCCCGGAGATCGCCCCGGCAGGCGGTCCTTCACCGGGCGGCTCCGTCGACGGCATCGCCTGCGCCCCGAGCGAGCAGCTCCTCTTCCACATCCACGCGCGGCTCACGATCTTCGTGAACGGGAAATCCCGGGCCGTCCCCGCCGGAGTCGGATTCGGCTCGCCGGTCGTGGAGCAGACCCCCAAGGGTCCGGTCGTGGGCAGTGGCACGTGCGTCGCCTGGCTCCACACGCACACGACCGACGGGATCATTCACATCGAGTCGCCGGTGCAACGGACGTTCACGCTCGGCAACTTCTTCGACGTCTGGGGCGAGTCGCTGTCGAAGACACAGGTCGGTCCGGTGACCGGAAACGTCACCGCCATCGTCGACGGAAGGACGTGGGTCGGCGACCCGCGCACGATCCCGCTCACCGAACACGCGCAGATTCAGCTCGAGGTCGGCACTCCGCTCGTGGCGCCGGTCCGCAACACGAGCTGGGCCGGCCTCTAGGCGCCGGCACACTCTCCGGGATGGCGCCGATTGCGAGGTCGCGGCACGTTCTGGCCGTTGCGGTCCTGGCGGCGACGCTGGTCGTGCCCGCGGCTCGAGCGTCTGCGGCGCCGGGGCAACCCACGGCGTACGCGGGCCTGGGGACCTGGATCGACATCTTCGCGACGGCCTCCTGGGCCGAGCCCGAGCGAGCGGTGGCGGCGATGGCCCGGGACGGCGTGCGGACGCTCTACCTGCAGACGGGGAACTACTCGCAGCGGAGCGACCTGGTGCGCCGGCGCGCTCTCGGGCGTTTCGTCGACGCGGCGCATGCGGCCGGGCTGAGCGTGGTGGCGTGGTATCTCCCCTCGTTCGCCGACCCGGCGCAGGACCGGCGGCGAGCCCTCGCCGCGATCCGCTTCCGCAGCCCGAAGGGTGAGCGCTTCGACTCGTTCGCGCTCGACATCGAGGCGAGCCTCGTCAAGCCGGCCTCGCTCCGAAACCGGCGCCTGCTTCAGCTCTCGGCCCGGCTGCGCGCGGCCGTCGGCTCCCGCTACGCCCTGGGCGCGATCACTCCCGGCCCGGTCGGATTGCGCCGGCATCCGGCGTACTGGCCGCATTTCCCGTTCCGGCAGCTCGCGCGCTATTACGACGTCTTCCTGCCGATGGCGTACTTCACCGACGCCCACGTGCACGGAACCAGGCGAGCTCGCGCGTATCTCGCCGCCGACGTGGCGATCATCCGCGCCCGCACGGGCAATCCGCGCGAGCCGATCCACCTGATCGGAGGGATTGCCGGAACGATGAGCGCCGCGGACACCGCGGGATTCATGCGCGCGGTCGCCGACTGCAGCCCGCTCGGCTACAGCCTCTACGAGTTCCCGCTGACGAGCCGGGCGGCCTGGAAGACGCTCGCAGAGCCGCTCGCCGCTTCCGGCGACGCTGCGTGCTGAACGACGCCGGGCGCCGCGACGGTCGGCTCCGTCGGTGGGGCCGCCGGCTGGGACTGGCGCTGCTCGGGCTCGTCGTCGGCATCACCCTGGCCGCATTCGCCTACGACGTGGCCACCAACGGCAACGAGCGCCCGGCGAGCGCGCTCTACCGCGGGCCGTTCGTCCGGGTCGACGGAACGCTGCTCGCCTATCGAAGGTGGGGACACGGCGGCTCTCCGGTCGTCCTGCTGGGCGGCGCCGCCGAGCCGTCCTGGGTCTGGCACGACGTCGGCCCTCGCATCGCTCGCGCCGGCCACCGTGTCTTCGCACTCGACCTGCCGCCGTTCGGCTACAGCCAGCGGCGCGGGCCGTACACGATGACCCACTGGCTCGAGCTCCTCCGGGGCTTCCTGCACCGGCTCCGTCTCGACCGACCGGTGCTCGTCGGGCACTCGCTCGGCGCCGGCGTCGCAGCGGCCACGGCGCTTGCCCATCCCCACGACGTGGCAGGAGTCGTGCTCCTCGACGGAGATGCGCTCGCCTTCGGCGGCAACCACGGCTGGCTCGCAGACCTACTCGTCTACCCGTACTACACCGCGCTCTACCGCGTCATCACCGGCTCGGACTGGATCGTCGGCCGCGTCTTCCGAAACGCATGGGGCCCGAGCCCGCCGCGCCACGACGGGCGAATCCTCGCGCAATTCGAACGCCCCTTCCGCGTGCAGGGAACCGACTCCGCCCTGAAGCAGCTCCTCGCCCGCGGCATCCCCGGCCTCACTCGCGCGGAGCTCGCGCGCCTGAACGTCCCGCGCGCCGTGATCTGGGGCGTCGACGACAACGTCGACTCGCTCGCCAGCGGAAAGGCGACCGCGGCCACGCTCCACACCCGCCTGCAGGCGGTCCCGCAGGCGGGCCATCTCTCGATGCTCGCGCAACCTCGAGCCGTCGCACGACGCATCCTCGAGTTCACGGCAACCGCCCTCCATGCGAGGCGCTAAGCCAGCCAGCGGGATGGCTCACCTCTCGAGGAGGCGAGCCACCCCGCGCCGGCTCAGCCTTTGAGGTATGCGTTGGTGAAGTACTTCGACGGCGCGAACGACTTCGAGAGCACGCCGACCGCCTTGAGCGCGTGGACAACCTGCTTCCACTGCGATGCCCGCTGCGTGAGGAGCGAGCTCTGCGCGCCCAGTGCCGGGATCGTCGCCTTCCAGCCGTCGAGGCTGTACTTCAGGCCGCCGCCGATCTTCGGATACGCCTCGAGGTAGTCCTTGACGGCCGCGGACGGATGCGCGATCGACCAGGCGAACGCCTTCCGCGTCGCCGAGAGGAACGCCCTCGCCTGCGCGCCGTGTCCCTTCAGCCACGAGTTCATCCCCGTGTACACCCAGACCGGCACGTTCGGCGCGCCGAACTTTGTCGCGAGCAGCACGCTCGGCCGCTTGCCGGTCGCACTCTGCACCTGCGCGATGGCGTAGTTGAGCGTGTTCGTCGCGAGGTCGATCTTCCCCGCGAGCAGCGGCGCGATGTCGTCGCTCGAGAAGATCGGCTGCTTGACCTGGCTCGCCGTGACGCCACCGGCCTTGAGGACGTACGGCATCATCGCCTTCGTCCACGAGTCGGTGAAGATCCCGATCGACTTGCCCTTGATCTTCTTGATGTCGATCTTCGCGCCCGGCTTCGCGACGAGACCCCAGTTGTTGTCCTGGGAGTAGTTCGCGATCGAGCGCACGTCGATCCCGGCGGCCTGGCCGAAGACGACGTCCGTCGTCGTGTCGAACCCGATGTCGCCCTTGCCGGCCGCGATCATCTGCACGGTCGTCGACGTGCTCGGCGGGATGACGATCCGGACGTCGAGGCCGGCCTTCTTGTAGAGCCCGCGCGCGGTTCCGACGGTGAGCGGAACGGCCTCGAAGTCGATTCCGGGCCAGTCGAAGACGACGCGAACCGTCGTGAGCCCCTTGCTCCGGCTCGCGGATGCGTGTGAAGCCGACGACGCCCAGGCGGCGGTGACGACCGTCGCCGTCAGCGCGGTCGCGGCCGCGAGTGCGAGGGTTAGTCGGCGGGAAGCGAACCGAACCATCGGCGAGCTCCTTTCCTGTCGTTGACGAAGAGTGACCGTATCCCGCGGCGCGCGGTCGAGCGCCGCTCCCACGGCGTTGCGACAACCCCGATCGCGGTGACGATCAGGAACAACGTGATGCCGATCATGGTGAGCAGGATCGTCGCCCCCATCACGCCGCGCGTGTCGAGCGACGCGGCCGCGGTGTTGAGGTACGTGCCGAGCCCGTATTGCAGCGAGGCCACCCACTCGCCGATCACCGCCGCCGTCACCGCGTAGGTCGCGCCGATCTTCAGTCCCGAGAAGAGCGGGCTCAACGTCGCCGGCAGCTGGATCGCGAGGAACGTCCGTGTCCGCTTCGCGCCCATCACGCGTGCGAGATTGAGGAGATCCCGATCGACGCGGGCGAGGCCGTCGAGCACGTTGACGACGACCGGGAAGAAGACCCACCACGCGACGATGACGAGCTTCGTGACCAGGCCGAAGCCGAGCAGGATCGCGAGCGGGGCCGCCACCGCCACGACCGGGACGGCCTGCGACGTGATCAGAGCCGGGTAGATGAGGCGCTGGACGATCTTCGACGCCGACATGGCGACTCCGAGGGCGAAGCCGATCGCGGCGCCGATCAGGAATCCGTCGACCGTCTCCTTGATCGTCTGCAGCAGCAGCGGCTGATAGGTCGACCAGCGGTCGTAGATCGTGGCGACCGAGTCCTGCGGCGTCGGCAGCGCATACGACTTCAGGTCGAAGGCGAAGATCACGAGGTTCCAGACCCCGAAGATCAACCCGACGGCGAGCGCCGCCATCACGAGGCGCACCGCTGTCTTCCGCAAGAAGGCGTTCATCGCGCCACCGCCGCGGAGGGTGTCTGGTGCAGCAGGCCGAGCACCTCTCGCTTGAGATCCGTGAACGCCGGCGACGTGAGCACGTCGAGACCTCGCGGCCGGGGCAGGGCGATCGGCAGGTCGGCCAGAACGCGGCCCGGCCGGGCGCTCAGCACGACGACACGGTCGGAAAGCAGGATCGCCTCGTCGACGTCGTGCGTCACGAAGAGGATCGTGACCTCGAGATCCTCGTAGACCGACAGCAGCCAGAGCTGCATGTCGAGCCGGGTCTGCGAGTCGAGCGCGCCGAACGGCTCGTCGAGCAGGAGCACGTCGGTCTTCAGGGCGAGCGTCCGCATGAGCGCGACCCGCTGGCGCATGCCGCCCGAGAGCGCGTGCGGATAGTGGTCGAGGAACTCGCCGAGCCCGTAGCGGCTCGCGAGCGCAGCCGCTTCCTCCCGGTCGCGACTCCTCGCGCCGTGTGTCAAAGCCGCGCCGAGGACGATGTTGCCGACGACCGTCCGCCAGGGGATCAGGAGATCCTTCTGGAGCATGTAGCCGACGTGACCCGTTTCGCCCGTCACGTCGTGCCCGTCGATCAAGGCGCGCCCCGAGGTCGGGCGCTGCAGCCCGGACACGACGTTGAAGAGCGTCGACTTCCCGCTGCCGGAGGGCCCGACGATCGAGACGAACTCCGAGCGGCCGATCGCAAGGCTCAGCCGATCGAGCGTGAGCGCCCCGTCGAAGCGCACGGTCACGTCGTCGACGAGAACCTTCGGGCCGCCCCCATTCACGGTCTCATCTTCCCCTTTCGCGTCAGCTCTCGCTCGACGCCGCCCAGAGGTTGATGCCGCTGTCGTTCGCGTCCCGGTCGATTTCCGCCACGAAGCCCACGTTCCGAGTCATACACGCAGCCGCTGCAGCCTGAACGTTCGCTCAGATCCGACTCGGGACTTTCCCCTCGAGCCGTCTCGGACGATCTCGTCGTTCGAATGTCGTTCGGGGCAGCGACAACCAGACGTCCGCCCCGCCGCGCGCGCGGTTGCGTGCTCCGGCATCTCCGCCGTGAGCATGCGCGACGAGCTCGACGATCGAGAGTCCGAGGCCGGAGCCGCTGCCGCTGCGCGCCTCGTCGCCGCGACTGAAGCGATCGAACGCCCTCGCCCGGAACTCCGGCGCGAAGCCCTCCCCCTCGTCCAGCACGTGCAGCTCGACCCGCTCACCCACGGCAAGGGCCTTCAGCTCGATGCTTCCCTCGCCGTGCGTGAGCGCGTTGTCGACCAGGTTCCCGAGCGCCTGCTCGACCCGCAGCGGGTCGACATCGAGACGCAGGTCGCTCGGCTCGGCGTAGAGCTCGCGCCCGAGCGTCCGGGCGCGGGTGGCGAACCGCGCAGTGACGTCCGCGAGGAGCTGGTCCACGTCGACCTCCTCGCGGCGAATCGGCAGGGGACCCTGGTCGGCGCGCGCGATCAGGAGCAGATCCTCGGCGAGCCGTGCGAGACGCTGAGTCTCCTCCGACGCAGATCGCAGCGCGTTCTCGAGCTCCTCCCGCGAGCGCGGCCGCCGCAGCGCCAGCTCGAGCTCCGTCTGGAGCAGCGCGAGCGGCGTACGCAGCTCGTGGCTCGCGTCCGCAACGAACCGCCGCTCGTGCTCGACCGCCGCGTGCAGGCGCGCGAGCATGTGATTCAGCGTGACGGCGAGCCGGCTGATCTCGTCGCCGCTCGGCGGCACCGGCAAGTGTGCAGGCTTGTCGGCGGTCACCGCTTCCGAACGCCGGCGCAACAGCTCGACCGGGCGCAGGGCGCGAGCCGCGAGCGCGTAGCCGCCCAGCGAGGCGGCCAGCAACGCAAGCGGGAGAAAGACGAGCAGCTCGTGCCGGAGGTGTTCGAGCGAGTCGGCGCGCGGGACGAGCGAGCGCGCGACCACGGCGACCGTCCCGCCGGCGGACGAGACGGCGAGCACGCGCCACTCGCTTCGGCGGCCGAAGAGCTGGATCTGCTCGTTCCTCCAGACGTGCCGTGCGCGCGCCGCGCCCACGAGCTCCCGGTCGAAGAGCGGCGCAAGGCCCTGTGGCTGAGATCCGACCAGCCGACCGCTCGGCGTGTAGAGCTGCGCGAGTGTCGTCTCGCCGTAGGTATCGACATCGACGCGATGCGCGCCGAGCTCGTCCTTCGCCTGCGCGGAGAGCGTCTGGTCGACACTTGCGAGCAGCTCGTTCGCCACGCGGTGGTAGACGAAGAGGCCGACGCCGGCCAGGACTATCGCCATCGCTAACGCGAAGCCGAGCGTCAGGCGAACGCGGATCGGAAGGCGGGTCGTGTCACTCCTTCCGGAGCCGATAGCCGACGCCGCGAACGGTCTCGATCGAGTCGGTCCCGAACGGGCGGTCGATCTTCTGGCGCAGGTAGCGGACGTAGACGTCGACGACGTTCGAGCGGCTCTCGAAGGCGATGTCCCAGGCCCCGTCGAGCAGCTGGGTGCGGGTCAGCGCGACGCCGGCACGGCGCATGAACACCTCGAGGAGCGCGAACTCCTTCGCGCTAAGGTCGAGCTCGCTCTGGCCGCGCCAGGCCTTGTGGGCGGCAGGGTCGAGGCGCAGCTCGCCGGCCTCGATCACGGCGGGACGCTCGGCGGGCGCACGGCGCGTGAGAGCCCGGAGGCGCGCGAGCAGCTCGTCGAAGGAGAACGGCTTCGTCAGGTAGTCGTCGGCGCCGCTGTCGAGCCCGGTGACGCGATCCTCGATTGCATCGCGCGCGGTCAGCATCAGAACCGGCGTCCACACGCCGTCGCTGCGCAGTCGCCGGCAGACATCGAAGCCGTCGACGCCCGGCAGCATGAGGTCGAGGACGATCGCATCGTAGTCGACGGCGCGGGCCATCCAAAGCGCGGCCTCGCCGCGGTCCGCGACGTCGGCCGCGTAGCCCTCCTCCCGCAGCCCACGGCCGAGCAGCTCGCCGAGCTTCTTCTCGTCTTCGACCACGAGTACGCGCACGCCTTCATTGTTGCGCGTCGCATGAGAGACGGATTAGGGCCGGCCACGGCCGCCTCATGCACTACTAATTCGCCGGGGTCACGATCGCCCCGCCGGATGGCCATTGGACGCTGACCCAACTCCCGACCTCGCGCTCGCATCCGAGCCGCGTGCGCCTCGACGCGAAAAGCGTCGGCGCCGGCTCCGCGTCTGGACTCCGATCGTGCTCCTGGCTCTGCTCTCGCCCGCGATCTACTCGTGGACGAAGATGGCGATCCAGCCTTCGAGCCTGCCGCTGGGCGTGCGCAGCGTCGAATGGCTGCGGATGAACCACTTCAACTGGCTCGTCGACAACGCGGAGCACGTCTACTACAGCTGGCGCGCCCCGGCGAAGGGCGGTCCGCAGCTGAAGACGCTGCCCGCCATCGGGCTCGGCGGCAAACCAGGGAAGCGGACACACGCCAAGGCGAAACCATGGCCGCCCCCGATCAAACCGGTCTTCGCGCATCCCCTGCCCGGCGAGGGAGTCTGGAAGCCGACGGGCGCTGCGATCGACGGCAAGCCGCCTGCCCTCGTCACCACCTTCCGGACCGAGCGCGACTATCCACGGATCGTCGCGTATGTCGCCTGGTTCGACCATGCGCGCACCGCACTCGCCTACTACCCCGGGCGGTACGAGCCGCCGAGCGCGACCCTGCGCGGGCCGATGGAGGTGCCGTACGGCCAGCGCTGGCGACTGCTCGCGACCTTCAACAGCGGCTTCATCTATTCGGACGGCCTGAACGGCGACGCGCTGAACGGCCATGTGAACGAACCGCTCAAGCAGGGGCTCGCCACACTCGTCGCCTACAAGAACGGACGCGTCAACATCGTGAGCTGGAACGGCGGCCAGGCGCCAGGGCCCGCGATCGCCTGGGCCCGGCAGAGCCTGCCGCTGATCATCGATCACGGCCGGCTCAGCCCCAAGCTCAACAACAGCACCGCGTGGGGCTACACGCTCGGCAACGCGGTCCGCGTCTGGCGCACGGGAGTCGGAGTCGACCGGCGGGGCAACATCATCTACGCCGCCGCCAACTACCAGACCGTCACGACGCTGGCCCAGATCCTGCAACGGGCCGGAGCGGTACGCGCGATGGAGCTCGACATCAATCCCGAGTGGCCCACCCTGATCACCTACCGGCACCACGGCGGCCTGCTCCCCACGAGGGTCGTCCCCAACTACCAGCAGCCTCCCACCCGTTACCTCGTCCCCGACGACCGCGACTTCTTCGCCGTCTACAGACGGCTGCCCGGTCCGGTGGATGTTCCGCTCAAGTAGCGGGACCGCGAATCCCGAGCGATTCGCCCGGCACGACACCCGCAGCCGCGCGTATCTCGCGGCTCATGGTCCTTTCACGCGCCGCGGGCACCGTGGACTCGTGAACGACGATCCATACGGCTGGGATGAGCGCGTAGAAGCATGGGAGGAGGTCGCCGCCGGCCACGCGTTCCTCGCAATCCGCGACCGCATCCTCGAGCTCGCCGAACCGCGGAGAGACGACTGCGTGGTCGATCTCGGCGCCGGCACGGGATTGCTCGCCCTCGCCGTGGCGCCGAGAGTGCGAGAGGTCGTCGCGGTCGACATCTCCCAGCGGATGCTCGAACGGCTCGACGATGCGGCGATCGCGGACGGCATCCACAACATCGAGTTCCTCGCCGGCGACCTTCGGCGACTGCCGATCGAGGACGAGCAGGCCACGCTCGTGGTCTCGAACTACGCCTTCCACCACCTCGACGATCCCGGGAAGGAGCTCGCGCTGGCCGAGGCTCGGCGGATCCTGCAACCCGGCGGGCGGCTCGTGATCGGCGACATGATGTTCTCGCTCTCCCTCAACCCGCGCGACCGGCGACTCATCTGGGAGAAGGTCGTCGCAATGCTCAAGCGGGGCCCGGCCGGCGTGGTTCGGATTCTCCGGAACGCCGCCCGCGTCGCGCTCGGTCGCTGGGAGAAGCCCGCGACGCCGGAGACCTGGGCGGAGATGCTCAAAGCTCGCGGCTTCGAAGACGTCCGGATCGAGCTGCTCGAGCACGAAGCCGCAGTGGCCGTCGCGCGGCGGCCGGACGTCAGTCCCGGGGCAGCTCTAGCGCGCGCCGGCCGAGCAGCTTCCAGCGGTAGCTGAACAGCTCGTCGCTCCAGCGTTCCCGGACGCCCGTGAGCGGGTTGTCCACGAGCACGTAGCCGCGTCCCGCGCCGACGAGCACGATCGCGTGCTCGTTGAGGTTGACCGTGATCTCGCGGCCGGACGGAGTCAGCCAGCTCAGGTAGGGCCCGGCTGCGAGCCCGACCCACGCCTGCACCGGATGCCCTGAGAGCACCGCGGCTCGGATCGTGGCCAGGTCGGTGCCGTGCAGATCGACGAGACGGACGCCGTACCGAGCCGCGAGCGCGCGGACCGGCGGCTCGTAGACGCCGAAGCCTCCTTCCGGACCGCCGCCGGCCGGCCGGCCGACGAAGCCGCGTTCCGGATCGCCCCAGCGGAAGAGCGTGCTGCCGGCGACCGGCGCCGGGTCGAGCGGCCCGCTTCGCGGTAGCCGCGCCTGCAGCTCGAGTTGCCCGGCGTGAACCCCGGCAGCCGCGAGGAGCATCGAGAGCGACGCCGCCTCGCAGTCGTTGTGCAGAACCTGGCGTATGGGCCGGAGCGCAATCGTCGACTCGATCGGCACGACCGGCAGGTCGACGCGTCTCGCATCCGCCGCGAGAGCGCGGTGGACCATCCGCCGAGCGCGCCGCAGCGGAATCGCGTAGACCAGCCGCGCCCGTCCGCGACGAACCTCGATCCTGTTGGGAAGGTGGAAGCGGCGCCTGCCGGGCCGAACCACCGTCACCTGCTTTCCGGCCGCGTAGACGGCCAGCGGGCTCGGACGCTGCCGCCGGTGCTGCGACGTCGTCGACCCGCCGCCGCCGCAGCCTGCCAGCACGACGCCGATCGAAAGCACCAGGAAGAGAACGCCGGCGCGCACCGAGCAACAGTAGTGAGGAGCAGATGAAACGTCGAGGAGCCTCTCATCGGGCGCTCACCGCCGCGACGTATCCTGGCCCGGTGCTCCACGTGGAACGCCACCGGCTCGGTCCGCGCGTCTACGTCTGCGGGCTGCGCGTCCACGAGTTCGCGCTGGGGTTCGCCGTCCTCGCGGTCCTCCTCGCCGGCGGGATCGGTGAATTGTGGGAACTGACGCGCC
Source organism: Gaiellaceae bacterium (assembly GCA_035310545.1). Taxonomy (GTDB): domain Bacteria; phylum Actinomycetota; class Thermoleophilia; order Gaiellales; family Gaiellaceae; genus Palsa-739. The sequence continues at coordinate 53,703 of DATGEB010000053.1, read as the reverse complement.
GCACCGAAGCCGCGGCTCTCTTCGGCACGTGGCTCGTCGGGAAGGACTGGCGCGATCTCTTCCCGTCGAAGCGCAACACGGCGGCGTGGAGCCTGCTCCCGCACCGAGTTCCGCGCGACTGAACGCACCGGTGCACGTCCCTGCTCCGAGGACGTTAGTTTCAGGTATGCACGCGCGCCATCCGCTCGTCGACGAGGCGGTGCTCTCGGCGTTCGCGGCGGGCTGCGTGGCCGCCCTTCTCGTCTGGCTCGGACCTCCGGGCACCGACCTCGCCGCGCACGTCTACCAGCGCGCGCTCTACCTCGAGCACGGCTTCACGCTCTGGAACAACTACTGGTACGCGGGCCGCTACAGCTTCATCACGTACAGCCTCATCTACTACCCGCTGGCCGCCTGGGTCGGGATCAAGCTGCTGGCGGTCGCCACGGTGATGCTCAGCGCTTCCGCCTTTGCCGTGGTCGTCTGGCGGGAGTGGGGACCGGCGACGCGCTGGTCGAGCCGGACCTTCGCGGTCGTGTGGGCGGGGACCGTGATCACGGCCGCCTTCCCCTTCGCGCTCGGCTTCGCGCTCGCTCTCCTCTCGATCTGGGCACTGAAGGCGGGACAGCGTTGGGTCTTCGCCGGTCTTGCCCTCCTTTCGCTGGCGGCGAGCCCGCTCGCCTTCCTCTTGCTCGTCGTCGTGCTCGTCGGCATCGCGTTGGACCGGCGCGTGGCATTCCGGAGATGGTCTGCTCCGATCGCGCTCATCTGCCTCGCCGCCCTCGGCGAGCTGCTGCTCTGGCGCCTGTTCCCTACCGGAGGTCGCTACCCGTTCCACTTCGCCGACGTCGTCGCGGGTTGCGCCTTCTGCCTGCTCGGGCTCGCACTCACCTGGCGGGTGGAACAGGCTCGCGTGTTGCGCTTCTTCTTCGGGGTCTACCTCGTCGCCGTGCTCGCCGCGTATGTGGTGCCCTCGGGGCTGGGGAGCAACGTCGAGCGGCTGCGCTTCGCCGCCGTCCCGCTCGCCGTGCTCGTCCTCGAGTTGCGCGGGTGGCGGCCACTCGTCGCCACGACGGCGGCACTGGCGCTCGCGTTGTCTTGGAACGTGAAGCCCCTCGCGGCGGGCTACGTGAAGAATCGCGAGGACGTGACCGCGGCCGCCTCGACCTGGCCGGCGGCGATCAACTACCTCGAGCGCCACGCCGTGCCGCAGTTCCGCGTCGAGGCCGTCGACACCGTCGGCCACTGGCCGGCCTTCTATCTCGCCAACGCGAACATCCCGCTCGCCCGCGGCTGGTTCCGGCAAGACGACTTCCCCGAGAACGCCGTGCTCTACAGCGCCCTCGGGCCCCGCGCCTACCTGAGATGGTTGTACTCGCTCGGCGTCGGCTACGTCGTCCTCTCGACAGCCCCGCCGGACTACAGCGCGCGGGCGGAGGCGAAGCTCTTGCGCAGCGGGCGATCCGGCCTCCTACCTGTCTTCCACACGAGCACGCTCACGATCTACCGCGTCCCGCACGCCCGGCCGATCTTCACCGGCCCGGGGGCGCCCGCGATCGTGAGACTCTCCGACGCGAAGATGACAGTCGCCGTCCGGCGCGCCGGCACCTATCGAATCGCCGTCCACTGGTCGCCCTACTGGCGCGTGACTCGGGGCTGCCTGACTCGAGGCAAGGATGACATGTTGCGCCTGGCGACGAACGGCGCGGGGCTCGTCAGGCTCAGCTTCGTCGTCAGCGCAGCGGGAGCCTTCGACGCGCTGGCCGGCGACACGAGAGCGAGCACCTCCAAGAACTGCCTCGCGGCCGGATGAGCGCCCTCACGGAGTGCTGGCCACGGGCCAGGTCCTCCCTCGGCGCGCAAAGGCGATGCCGGGGGCGGGACTCGAACCCGCACGGCCCGAGGGCCACCCGATTTTAAGTCGGGCGCGTCTGACCAGTTCCGCCACCCCGGCCGCGTCAGCGTAACGACCTCCGCGCCGGCGGATACCCTGCCGCGCGATGACGCTGGGCGTGATCACGACGAGGATCAAGGACACGATCTACGTCTTCTCCGGGCTCGGCGTCGCCGGTCAGGTGATCGTGGGCCTGCTGATGCTCGTTGGGCTGCTCGCGGCGCTCGGCGTGCGCTCGCCTCTCGACGCCGTTCGCCGGCTGCTCTGGGGCTACGAGCTCTGGGCCGCGTTCATCGTCGCCGCGATCGCGACCGGCGGCAGCCTCTTCTTCTCGCTGGTTGCGAACTTCCTGCCGTGCGAGCTCTGCTGGTACCAGCGAATCAGCATGTACCCGCTCTCGATCCTGCTCCTGATCGTCGCCTGGCACGGCGACAACCGGGCGGCGCGGTACCTCCTGCCGCTACCGGTCGTCGGCGCCGGCACCTCGATCTACCACATACTCATCGGCTACGGGGCCATCAAGGAGCCGAACACGTGCCAGATCTCCGCGCCCGGAACCGGCTGCGGCTTCAACTGGATCAAGCCCGAGTCGTTCGGCTACCTGCAGATCGAGACGCTCGCGCTCACGGGCTTCCTGCTGCTCATCGGATTCTTGGTCCTGGCGACCTTGGAGACGGCCGAGGACGCGGCTACCCTTCCGGCCGATGCCGAGCGGTAAACGAGCCAGACAGCAGCGGCGGGAAGCTGCCACGCGCACGCCTCCGCCCGTCCGTTCCAAGGGCGGATCCGGTCCGCGCCAGGCGTCGCCGCGCGCGCTCGCGATCGGCGGCGGCGCCGTGCTCGTCATCGTGATCGCGATCGTGCTCGCGATCGTCCTCGCGAGTGGCGGCAGCTCGAACAACGCCACCAAGGGGCTCCCCTCGACGGGGAGCTGCACCTGGGCGGGAGCGCTCGACGGCGCATGCGCCGCGAACAACCTCTTCAAGGGCATCCCGCAGAACAAGCTCGTGCTCGGCAAACCGAGTGCACCGGTCGAGATGCAGATGTTCATCGACGTCCAGTGCCCGATCTGCCAGCGCTACGAGGTCGACTCGCTGCCGACGATCGTCCAGAAATACATCAAGACCGGCAAGGTACAGCTCCACCTGCAGCCGTGGGCCTTCCTCGGCGGCGCCGGCTCCCAGTCGTTCAGCGGCCGACTCGGCCTGATCGCCGCGACCTTCCAGAACAAGGGCTTCGACTACGCGAAGGTGCTCTACGACAACCAGGGTCAGGAGGAGAGCGGTTGGCTCACGAGCGACGAGATGGCGCGCATCGCGGCCAGCGTCAACGGCCTGAACATCTCCCAGTGGTCGAAGGACGTGAACAGCTCGGCCGCGAAAGCGATCGCCGCGGATACCGACGCGCTCGCGTCTCAGAAGCAGGTCACGGGAACGCCGACGATCTTCATCGGCCCCACCGGCGGCCGGCTGCACGACATCATGCCGCCCGGTTACGCGCCGACCCTCCAGATCACCGAAACGGCGATCAACAAGGTGCTCACCAAGGCGTAGAGGCGTTCGTCGCCGGACGAAAGTACGCAAAGAGCGCGGTTTTCGTGCTTGACCTCCAGCGCGACTCGCCAGTAGGCTCTGCGAGCCGGTTCCGATGGACTTACGGGTTCGTCGGGGCCGGCTTTTTTCGTGATCCGTCCGGGGTGATCTTTAGGGTTCTGCGCCCTGATGATCGTCGGACTTCTCATCGGTCTGGTGCTCGGAAGCGCTGCAGCAGCGCTCATCGTCCGGGCTCACTACGACGCGCGCCTCGCCGTGATGCGGCAGGCTCGCGAGTCGATCGGCGACACGATGAAGGCGCTCGCCGCCGACGCGCTCGCCACGAACAACCAGTCGTTCCTCGAGCTCGCGAAGGCTCAGCTCGAGCAACTCCAGCAGAAGACCACGCAGGAGCTCGAGCAGCGCAAACAGGCGGTCGAGCACATCGTCCAGCCGATCCAGGACTCACTGCAGAAGGTCGACGGCAAGCTCCAGCAGCTCGAGGTCGCGCGGACGCGCGCCTACTCCGAGCTGACGGTGCAGGTGCGCGAGCTGGCCGAAACTCAGAACCTCCTGCGCAGCGAGACCGGCAACCTCGTGAGCGCGCTCCGCGACCGGCCCAACGTGCGCGGTCGCTGGGGCGAGATCCAGCTCCGTCGGGTCGTCGAGATGGCCGGCATGCTCGAGCACTGCGACTTCGAGACACAGGTCCACGTCACGACCGAGGACGGGAGGCTGCGACCGGATCTCATCGTCAAGCTCCCTGGCTCGAAGACGGTCGTGGTCGACTCGAAGTTCGCGGGCCAGGCGTATCTGGAGTCGCTGTCGGCGCGCCACGACGAGGAACGCGCGCAGAAGCTCCGCGACCACGCGCGCCAGGTGCGGGACCACATTGCAAAGCTGTCCGGCAAGAGCTACTGGTCGCAGTTCGACTCCGCACCCGAGTTCGTCGTGCTCTTCATCCCCGGTGAGACCTTCCTCAGCGCGGCGCTCGAGCAAGACCCTTCCCTGATCGAAGAAGGCGTCAACCAGCAGGTCATCCTGGCGACGCCGACGACTCTGATCGCGCTGCTTCGCGCGGTTGCCTACGGGTGGCGGCAGGAGACGATCGCCGAGTCGGCAAAGGCGATCAGCGAGCTCGGTCGCGAGCTCTACGGACGCCTCGCCACGCTGACCGACCACTTCGCGAAGGTGGGTCGTGGCCTCGAGACGGCGGTCCGCTCGTACAACGAGACCGTGGGATCGCTCGAGACGCGGGTCTTGCCGAGCGCGCGGAAGTTCCGCGACCAGGGCATCTCCCCCGCGTCGGAGCTCACCGAGCTCCCCGCGGTCGACCGTGGTGTGCGCCCGGTCACCGCGCCCGAGCTACACGGCGGCGAGAGCTCGGCCGCCGACGCGGCCTAGAGCCGCGGTTCTCCGGACATACGACCGGGAACGACAATCCGGTCCGAATCGTTTAATACGACGTACAACGTTGGAGAGAGGTACCGATGACCGACGTACGTGACGTGATCGTGATCGGAGGAGGGCCCGCCGGCTACACGGCGGCCCTTTACGCTGCGCGCGCGAACCTGCAGCCGCTCGTGATCGAGGGCTTCAACTGGGGCGGCCAGCTCATGATCACGAGCGATGTCGAGAACTACCCGGGCTATCCCGACGGGGTCATGGGCCCCGAGATGATGGCCGAGTTCAGGCGTCAGGCCGAGCGCTTCGGCGCCGAATTCGTCACCGACGACGTGACGCGGATCGACTTCTCGGAACGACCGTTCGGCGTGTGGGTCGAAGGCGAGGAGTACCGCGCCCGCTCGGTGATCGTCGCCACGGGCGCGAGCGCACGTTGGCTAGGGCTCGAGTCCGAGGACCGGCTCAAGAACCATGGCGTGTCGGCGTGCGCGACGTGTGACGGCGCCTTCTTCCGCGACAAGCACATCTACGTCGTCGGCGGCGGCGATACCGCGTTCGAAGAGGCGCTCTTCCTGACGCGCTTCGGCTACAAGGTCACGCTCGTCCACCGCCGCAACGAGTTTCGCGCCTCACAGATCATGGTCGATCGGGCACGCGCGAACGAGAAGATCGAGCTCAAGACGCCCTACGCCATCGACGAGGTGCTCGGCGAGAGCTCCATCAGCGGCCTCCGCCTGCGGAACACCGAGACGGACGAGACCGAGCAGGTCGAAGCCGGCGCGCTCTTCGTCGCCATCGGCCACGACCCGAACACGAGGCTCTTCGTCGGGCAGCTCGACCACGACGAGAACGGCTACCTCGTCACGAGCCCGGGCACGACCGAGACGAACATCCCCGGCGTGTTCGCGGCGGGCGACGTCCAGGATCACGTCTACCGCCAGGCCGTGACCGCGGCCGGCAGCGGGTGTATGGCCGCACTCGACGCGGAACGGTTCCTGGCGACGGAGGAAGGCGAGATCCACGCCGCCCTCACCGCACCGAGGCCGGAAGCCGAGCCGACGAAGGTCTAGCAGCGCGCGCGGCGAATCCGCGCGTGGTGGCCGCAACGTGGATCGACCTGCTCGACCCGACCGCAAAGAGCTGCGCGCAAAGACCCCTCGCGATCTCGAGGAGACCGCGATCCAGCGCCTCCTCGCGCCACCCGAGCATGAGGACGAGCCGCGCCCGACGCTCCAAGGGCACGGGGATTACGTCTTCGGCGTCTTCCTCATCGCCGTCGCCGTGCCCACGGACGACAGCGTCTACTACCAGGAGATCGACCTGGTCATCACCCCCCGACACGCTCCTCACCGTCCGCAAGACGCCGCCGGAGGGCCGGCCCGCGTGCGACGTCGCCGCAGTGCAGGCGACGGTCAAGCCGGACGACTCGGCTGGACTGCTCGCCTACCGGCTCCTCGACGAGATCGCAGAGCGCTATCTCGACCTGGTCGACTCGCTCGACGAGGAGATCGACGAGCTCGAGGACAAGGTCGAGTCGCAGCCGGCCGACGCGACACGCGCTCGCATCTCGTCGCTGCGTCACGACCTCCTCCACATCAGGCGCACGCTCAGCCCGATGCGCGACGCGGTGCGCCGCGTGATCGACGGGACGGTCGAGGTCGAGGAAGGGCCGGAGGTGTTCACCCACGACGTCGAGGTGGCCCTGAATGCGGCGTACGACAAGTTCCTGCGGGCCTCGGACGGGCTCGACCTCGCCCGCGACAAAGATCGCGAACGACCAGAAGGAAGTAATGAAGCGCCTCACCGTGATCGCGTCGCTGCTCCTGCTCCCCGCGTTCATCGTCGGGCTCTAGGGGCAGAACTTCAAAGACATCCCGGAGCTGCGCTGGGGCCTCGGCTACGGCTACGTGTGGGCGCTCATCGTCGTCACGACGGTGTTGCAGCTGTGGTGGTTCCGCCGCAAGAACTGGGTCTGATCCGCTGCCTGCGGAGCACGGGCTCGACCAACGGCGAGCGCGTGGGGCTGGCCGCCGGACACAAGGGCGTGCCGATCGAGTGGATCGACGTCGACCCCAACGACCGCGCGCCGGTCGAAGAGCTCAGCGGCCAGTCCCTCGTTCCGGTGCTCGTCGCAGGCGATGAGGTTCTCGCCGACTCGCCACGGATCCTCGACTGGCTCGAGGAGCGCTTTCCCGAGCCCTCGCTGCTGCCGCCGGACCCGGCCCGGGCCGCCGAGGTGACGATCTTCGCGGACTGGTTCAACCGGGTCTAGAAGACGCTCCCGAGCGGGATCGACGACGGCGCCGGCGACCGCGCCACGCACGCGGCCGAGATGCGCCGCGCCGTCGAGCGGTTCGAGGCGCTCCTCGCCGGCAGGGACTTCTTCTTCGGCGAATTCGGCCTCGCCGACGTGATCGCCTTCCCGTTCCTCAAGTACCCGGTGCTCGGCCTGGCACCCGGCGACCACGATCCGTTCCACGCCGTTCTCGTCGAGCACATGCCGCTCGACGCCGAGTCACCGCTACACGCGTGGGTCTCTCGAGTCGGCGCCCTTCCCCGCAGCTAGCCTGACTTCGTGCCGAACTTCATCTGCCCCAACTGCAAGGAACGCTCGGTCGACATCGACCGCAAGGAAGGCATCTACGACGAGGCGGTCGCGTGCCACCACTGCGGCTTCGGCTTCCTCTTCGAGCTGATGGACGACTACTACCCGGCGCCGACCACCGGCCTCGTCACGTGCGACCAGGAGGGCCGCATCCTCGCGATCGGGCGCGGCGTGTTCGAGATGAGCGGCTGGAGCGAAGCGGACGTCCTCGGCACCGACGTGATCGCTGCGTTCGGGCTCGCCGGCTTCGAGGAGGAGAAGAACCCCGTCAAGCTCTCGCTCGAGTGGGGCGTCCGCCGGCTGAACGAGCAGCTTCAGCTGCGGACGCGCGGCGGGCAGGTCAAGCGCGTCATCGGCGACTTCTTCCCCGCGCTCGACGACGACGGCGGCTTGCTCGTCGCGCTCACGCCCGCGCACGGCTAGGTTTCCGGCCGGCGCCGAAGGGCGCGCCGGGGCCACTGAGCTGCTGTGGCAGCACATCTACCGTCACGTTGGCCGCCGCACCGACGGCCTCGACACCTTCCCCGAACGCGCCGCGATCGTCCGCTTCGTCGGCGCCGTCCTCGCCGAGCAAGACGACGACTGGGCCGTCGCCAGTCGCCGACGAGCCCGAGGAGGTGATCGCCATCGCAGGCCCCGCGTAGACGTCGAGCGAGGATGACGCGCCGCTTAAACCCCCAGCCGCACGTGCCGATGATCTCTTGCGACCCTACCGGGGTCTCGCCTACTCTTAGCCGAGCCAGATGAAGCTCTGGCGGGAGGCTTCGGCCCCCGAACCGCCGTCCCGACGGCTAATGGCTTCTACCCCGCCGCAAGCGACGAGGGAAGGAACCGTCGGGACGAATGCCACAGCTCAGCGACGGCTGGATCGAGTTTCTGCAGGTCGGGACGATCGTGCTCGTCTCGCCTCTCGTCACGGGCCTGATCGCTCGCGGCGAGGCGATCGTGCAGGGACGCCGAGGGCCGCGGATCCTCCAGCCCTACTACGACATCGCAAAGCTCTTCCGCAAGGAGACCGTACTGCCGGACGGGGCCGGGCCGTTCTTCCGCGCCGCGCCCTACATCGCCTTCGCCTGTTACTGCGTCGTCCCGCTCGTCATTCCGGTGCTGACGGCCTTCCCGCCGCAGGGTTCGTATCTGGCGGACATCCTCGGCGGAGGACTCGTGCTCGGCCTCGCGAGCTGGGCTGTGTCGCTTGCGGCGATCGACAGCGGCAGTCCTTACGCGCAGCTCGGCTCCAGCCGTGTCCGGAGCTTCGGCGCGCTCGGCGAGCCGGTCGTCATCTTTGTCGTCTTCACGGTCGCGCTGATCACGCAGACCGATCTGCCCTACGCGTTCGCAAAGACCCTGGAAACGTCGTCGGTCGAAATCGTCCTTCCCTCCCACCTTCTCGCGGCCGCCGCCTTCCTGATGGTCATCCTCGCCGAGACCGGGCGGATTCCGATCGAGAGCCACGGCGGCACGCTCGAATTCGGCCTGATCGACGAGGGTCGGACGCTGGAGCATTCCGGTCCCGGCATGGCCCTACTCAAGTGGGGCTCGTCGATGAAGCAGTTGATCCTCTACGTGATCCTGCTCGACGCGCTCGTCGTCCCGTGGGGCATCTCACAGAGCCGCTTGCTCGACCATGTGCTGCTGGCGATCCTCTACCTGTTCCTCAAGGCTGTCGGGCTCGGGGTCGTAGTCGTCGTGATCGAGACATCGTTCGCGAAGCTCCGGCTCTACAAGATCCCGGAGTTCACGGTCGCCGCGTTCCTGCTCGCCGCGCTCGCGGTCGTGACCTTCGTGCTTCAGCACAACTACGGAGTGGCCCGCCTGACGATGTTCGGGGCTGTTGCCAGCGTCGTCGCCGTCGTGGTCTTGCTTCTGGAGTTCGGCCTTCTACGTTCGCAGGACATCTGGGAGCAGCTCCGCCTCTACGGCCTCGGCTCCATCGCCGTCGCCGCGATGGCGGTCGTCGCGGCCTGGAAGCTCGGCGGCGGGAGCCTCTATGCGATCGCCGCGATCACGATCGCCTTCAAGGGGATCGCGGTGCCGGTCGGCGTGGGGTCGATTATTCGCAGCCTCGACGTCGAGACACGCGTTCCGTCGATCGTCAAGGCGCCGACCGCCGTCCTCCTAGGGATCGTGCTGGCGAGCTTCTCGTTCGCCTCCTTCTCGCATCTCGAGATCGGCGGCGTGTCGCCACTGCCGACCGAAGCGCTCGGCGTCGCGGTGGCCGTCGTGGTCGTGGCGTTCCTTCTGATGATCATCCGGCCCTACGCGCCGTCGCAGCTGATCGGCTTCCTCGTGCTGGAGAACGGAGTGACGCTCGCCGCGCTCGTCATTGCCCCGTCGCTGCCGCTGATTCTCGCTCTGCTGCTGCTCTTCGATGTTGCCATCGCGCTGATCGTCTTCGTCCTGCTCGTGCAGTACTTCGGGATGCAGCGGACGGCAGTCACCACTGACGTGCTGACGAGGCTGAGGGGATGAGCGAGTGAGCGTCCTCCTGATCGTCGTCTTCGCAGTTCCCCTCGTCGCGGCCGGAGCCTCTCTAGTGACAAACCAGCCGCTCGTCGGGGAAGTGGCGACGCTGGCGAGCGCCACGGTGTCTGCGCTCGGCACTGTGGCGCTCGTCGCGGCCGTTCGCAACGGATCATCGGTAGAGACCGCCGGTCTCTGGCTCCGGCTCGACCCGCTCGGCGCGGTGTTCCTGCTCGCGACGGCGTTCCTCTACGCGGCGGCGGCCGCCTTCTCGATCGGCTACCTCCGCGCCGGACGGGGGCGGCCGACCTTCCTTCCTCACGCCCGCCGCTACTACGGCTACCTCAACCTCTTCGTCTGGACGATGATCCTCGTCCCCCTGATGAACGACTTCGCGACCCTCTGGGTCGCGGTCGAGTTGACGACCATCGTCTCGGTCCTCCTCGTTGCCCTCGACCGCACCGATGCGGCACTCGAAGCGGCCTGGAAGTACGTGCTCATCGCTTCGGTCGGGCTGGGCATTGCTCTTCTCGCCGTCGTGCTCCTCTACGCCGCCGGGGTGCCTGCGCTCGGAGACAGTTATCTGCCGCGTTTCGCGAACTACGTCTCCGCGGCGCACCACATGCCGACCGTGCAGGTCGAGTTCGCCTTCATCCTCGCCGTCGTCGGCTACGGCACGAAGGTTGGCCTCGCGCCGCTCCACACCTGGTTGCCGGACGCTCACTCCGAGGCGCCGAGCCCGGTCTCAGCGCTGCTCTCGGGTGCGCTCCTCGCCAACGCCTTCTACGCGATCCTGCGCTTCTTCGAGATCACGCGTCTGACGGCGGGCGCGAGCTTCCCGCGCAACGTGCTCCTCGTGTTCGGGACGTTCTCGCTCGTGCTCGCGGCGCTCTTCGTGCTGCGGCAGGAGAACTACAAGCGTCTGCTGGCCTACTCGACAATCGAGCACATGGGAGTGATCGCCGTCGGCATCGGCTTCGGCGCGCCGATCGCGGTCGCCGGTGCGCTCTTCCATGTCATCAACCATGCTGCGGCGAAGGGACTTGCCTTCTTCGGCTCGGGCTCGCTCGTTCGCCGCTACGACACGAAGGAGATCGACCGGGTGCGCGGCGCGGGAAGCGTGCTGCCGTTCAGCGGCCCGATGTTCCTGTTGGCGGCGTTCGCGCTCTCGGCGTTCCCGGTCAGCGGCATCTTCCGCAGCGAGTTCCAGATCGTCAGCGGCGGCTTCCAGTCAGCGCGCTACTTCTGGGTGGCCGTACTCGTCGTGTTCGTCAACCTTGCCTTCTTCGGGGTCGTCCTCCATGCGGGACGGATGGTGCTGACGCCTGTGCGGGATGCCGGAGCAGCGATCGCCTCCGGCGAGACCAGCTGGTGGATGGTCGGCGCGATGCTCGCCTGCCTCGTGCCCGTCGTCGGGCTCGGCCTCTACCTGCCAGGCGGTCTCACGTCCTTGCTCGACCACGCGGCACGAATCGTTGGAGTCGGCGGATGAGCGCGGAAGAAACGGCACGCGAGGATCCCCTGCTGCAGGCGTTGGAGGGCACAGCCGCCGTAGAGGAGGCGCCGCCTCGCGGTCCCGTGCGGCAACTGCGCATCCCGATGGACGAGTTGGCGACGTCGACCCGGAGACTCATCGATGTCGGCGGGCACTTCGCCGGAGTCTTTCGCTCTGAGTCCGAGGACTCGCTGCGGGCGCTGCTCGCCCTCAGGGGCGAGCTGATCGTCCTCCGCACGCCGCTCGATGGAGCGCGGAGCTATCCGTCGCTCTCTCGCGTGACGCCCGCTGCTCGTCTTCCTGAGCGCGAGTTGCACGACGTGAGCGGAGTCGTGCCTCTCGATCACCCGCAGCTCGACCCAGCGCTACGTCCGAGTGCCGACGAGCTGGAGCGAGTCGTCACCGGCCCAGAGACCTTCGTCCTCCCGTATGGGCCGATCCGCTCGGGCGTCTTCGAGGCGATCCAGTTCCCGATCGACACCGGCGGCGAGGACATCCTGGCGTTCACCGTCCGCCCCTACTTCAAGCGCCGGAACCTGGAAGCTCGCTTCCAGGGTCTCGACTTCGACCACGGCACCTATCTGGCGGAACGGATCGCCGGAACGGAGAGCGTCGCGCAGGCGATCGCCTTCGCGCAGGCAGTGGAGCGCGTGGCGGGCATCGAGGCACCACGTCTCGCGCAGCGCTGGCGGGTCGTTCACGCCGAGCTGGAGCGGATCGCCAATCACCTCGACGTCGGCATCAAGCTGGCCGAGGACGCGGCGCTCTCCGTCGGCGTCGCCCGCCTCGGCGTGCTCAAGGAGCAGGTGATGCGCCTGCGCGCGCGGCTCTGCGGCAATCGCTTCGGTCGCGGGGTCCTCATGCCCGGCGGGGTCCGCCGGGAGCCGCTTCTCTCATCAGCGGAGGTCATCCAGGCGATCGACTCCTTCGAGGACGACCTGCGGCGCGACCGTTCGCTGCTCCTCGCCACCGCCTCCTTCACGGACCGGTTGATCGGCAGCGGCAGATTGGACGCCGAAACGGTCATGCGGTACGGCGGGGTTGGCCCGATCGCCAGAGCCTGCTCGCTCGGAATCGACGCTCGACTCGAACGGCCCTACGGCTCCTACGGGAGGCTTGGCTTCCGCATTGCCCGCACCACCGGGGGCGATGCGATGGCGCGCTTCGAGGTGCGCCTCGAGGAGATCGACCAGAGCGTGCATGTGATCCGGCAGGCCCTCGAGCGCCTGGATGGCGACATGGCGGCGCTGCGCATCGCGATCACCGATGCCAGCGGCGAGGGATGTGGCTGGGCGGAAGCGCCGAACGGCGAGGTCATCTACTGGATCGCGATCGAAGATGGCCGTCTTCGCGAGGTGCACATCGTCTCGCCGTCGCTTCGCAACTGGCCGCTCCTGAGCGAGAGCTATCGCGGTGACGTGCTCACGGACGTCTCCTTCATCGAGCACAGCTTCGGGCTCACTCCCGCGGGAGCTGATCGCTGATGCTCAAGTGGCTCTTCCGCGGCCTTCGTCACGGCGTTGTCACGACCCGCTACCCGGCACGGCCCGAGCCTGCGCCGCCCGGCTTCCGCGGACGCATTGCCGTGCTCGGCCCGGGCGACGCTCCACAGAGCCTCGGCGACCTCTGTCCAACCGGCGCGATCCAGGTCGAGGGTGGCCGAGTCTCGGTCGATCGCGGACTCTGTGTCCTTTGCGGCGCCTGCGTCGCGAACGCACCGGAGCGTTTCGGCTTCGAGGCCGAATATGAGACGGCGGTACGCCGTCGGTCGTCGCTTGTCGTGGGTGAGCGCCTGGCGACCGCCCTGGAAGGACTGCGTCCGACGCTTGGCGACCGAAGCCGCACGCTGCGCCGCTCGATCCACATCCGCCACGTGGACGCGGGCTCCGACGGCGCCGAGGAATGGGAGATCCAGGCGCTCACCAATCCCTACTACGACATGCAGCGGCTGGGCCTCTTCTTCACGCCCACGCCACGCCACGCGGATCTGCTGTTGGTGACCGGCGGCGTGACCAACTCGATGCGCGAGCCGCTCCTCCGCGCCTACGAGGTGATGCCCGAGCCGAAGGCGGTCGTCGCCGTCGGCACCGATGCCTGCTCCGGCGGCTTCTCTGCGACGACCGGCGAGGTGGTCGGCGGGGTCGATCAGGTGCTTCCGGTCGACGTCTACGTTCCCGGCTCGCCTCCAGCGCCGATCGCCATCTTGCATGGACTGCTGCTCGCGGCCGGAGTCGTCACGGAGGAGGCAGCCGCATGAGCGTCGTCCTCGCCGTCGGCTATGCGAGCCTCGCCGCCGCAGTCCTCGCGGCAGTCGTCTCACCGCGCGCAGCGGTCTATGTCACGGCCGCCGCCTGCGGTCTCGTCGGCGCGGTCGGGATCGCCAGCGCGGCCGGGTACACGCACGCCTCGTTCTCGATCGCCTCCTGGCTCGGCTTCGGCCAGACGATGCTCGTCTCCGACGGGCTCGCCGGCATCTTCCTCGCCGCGACCGGCGTCGTCGGCGCTGCGGTCTCACTCGCGCTCGCGCAACGAAGCCCGACTCGACTGGTCGGCGCGCTGCACGCGCTGATCCTGCTGGCAATCTGCGCGGTGATCGGAAGTGACCAGGCATTTGTCTTCCTCCTCGCCTGGGAGACGATCACCCTCTCCCTCTACCTTCTCGGCTCGGCGGATCGTGACCGGCCGGACGCGCTGGTCGCGGGCTACTTCGCCGGAGGTGTGAGCAAGCTCGGCGGCGGAGCGCTCCTCGCGGCTTTCGGCCTCCTCTATGCGAAGACGGGCAGCTTCGAGTTCGCCGTCTGGGCGCACCAGGCGCCCAACCTGGGGAGCGTGCGCGACGCGGCGTTCTTCCTCTTCGTCGTCGGCTTCGGCTCAAAGCTCGGACTGATCCCGTTCCAGGGCCCATTGCCGCCGCTGTATGCGGCGGCACCCGGCCCGAGTGCTGCGACGATCTCGCTCACCTTCTTCGCCGCCTTTTACGGACTGTGGCGTCTCGTCTTCGCGATCCTCGGCGCGCCGCCGCTCTGGTGGGGAGAGCTGCTCGTTGCCGTGGGTGGTGTAACGGCGCTCGTAGGGATCCTCTACGCGGTTACGGAGGAGGAGATCAAACGCTTCCTCGGGTTCTCCAGCGTCGAGCACGCGGGCATTGCCACGATCGGCTTCGGGGTCGCTCTAGTCGGCGAAGCCGCGCACCTCCCGAGGCTCGCCGCAGCCGGCCTCCTGGCCGCGACGCTCCAGGTGCTGATGCACGGCGTAGCGAAGGCGCTCGCTCTCGTTGCCGCCGACCGGGTGCAGACGGCGACCGGGCAGGCAGAGATGCGACCGCTCGGCGGGCTGGGGCCGCGGCTGCCGCTGACCGCGACGGGGTTCGGCCTCGCCGTCGTCAGCCTCGCAGCGTTACCACCGTTCGGCGGCTTCGTCAGCGAGTGGCTGATGTTCATGGCGCTCCTGCAGGCGTTCCGAGTGAACGACACGATTGCCGAGCTGGTACTCGCGCTCGGTGGCGCTGCGCTCGCGCTCACCGCGGGGGTCGCGCTCCTCGCGTTCGCGAAGCTTTACGGCGGCATCTTCCTCGGCCACGCCCGGGAGCGACTCGGTCGCCGACACATGCCGACGCGGCTGGCGCCTGGATTCGTGGCGCTCGCCCTGATCGCGCTCGTACTCGGGCCGATCGCACCCTGGGAGATCCGCTGGCTCGGCCACGGTCTCGGAGGTCTCCTCGGCTCCGATGTGATTGCCCAGGCGGTTACCTGGCCGCTCGTTCTCGGTCCGGTCTACCACGGGTTCTCGGTCATGTCGCCGACCTGGCTCGCTGCCGGGCTCACAACCTTCGCGCTCGCCGCCTTCGTACTCGTGCGCGCTCTCGCGCGACCGGCGGTGCGGCGCGCACCGGTGTGGGTCTCAGGGACTGCCGTGCCAGTTGCAACCGTGCAGTACAGGCCCGAGGCTTATTCCAACCCGATCCGGGTCGTGCTCAGCGGGCTCTACAGGTTCAAGCGGACAGTCGAGGTTCGTGAGGAGAACGGAAAGGAGATTCGAGTGGCGCGAACGAGAGTGGTGCCGGTCTTCGAGGACTACTTCTACCGGCCAATCGCTGCCGGTTCAGTTCTGATCGCGGGTCGGCTGCGGCGACTGCAGTCCGGCAGTCTCGGCATGTACCTGCTCTACATCCTCGCGGTGCTCCTGGCAGCCCTCGCCCTCATACCCGCCCTCGGTCACTGATGTTCAACCAGATCCTCATCGCCTGGGACGGATCTCCTCCCTCGGAGTGGGCTTTCGACGCGGCCCTCGACCTTGCCCGCCGCTACGAAGCACAACTCCGCGCGGTTTCGGTCGCCCACTCGCCCGCTCACGCCGAAACCCGCGAAGATCGGCAGGAGTCCGTCGATGCAGCGCGCCGCTACCTGGACGAGACGTTCGAGCAGGTCCGGGATCGGGCCGACCGTGCAGGAGTCTCGGTCGACCACGTCATCGTCGAAGGCGACAACCCGGCGAGCGACATCCTCGGCTACGCGCATGAGCATGGCTTCGACCTCCTCGTCGTCGGTCACCACCGAAAGACGCGCTCGGGACGGTTCTTGATCCATGGTCTCACCGCCGAGACGATCGAGGCGTCCGAGATCCCGGTGCTCGTCGTGGCCAACGGGCGCGCAAAGCGGTAGCTGCGCTGCGGCCGTGGCCGACGCGAACGTCGAGTCGATCCACCTCGTAGTCCTTACCCGATCGACTTGCGGCGGCTTCCACCGCTCGATCAGACTCCCCCGGCATGACCCCGCCGCACCTGTTCCGGGTGATCCTGCCGATCTCCGACATCGAGGCAGCAGCGTCCTTCTACGCGCGCCTGCTGGCAATGCCCGGTACCCGCGTTTCCAGCGGCCGCCACTACTTCGACTGCGCGGGCACGATCCTCGCCTGCTATGACGCACTCGCCGACGGCGACCCCGAGCCGGTCGGCCCGAATCCCCAACACGTCTACTTCAGCGTCGACGACCTGGACGCTGCACACGCACGAGCAGAAGACGCAGGCTGCCGCGAGCTAACCGCCATCGAGGTCAGACCCTGGGGCGAGCGCAGCTTCTACGCGCACGACCCCTTCGACAACCCGATCTGCTTCGTCGACTCGCAAACCCTCTTCACCGGCGAGCGCGCCTGGGCAGGCACGCCCCAGACCGCCTGACCCAGACACGAGCGCCTTTCTGTTAGGCGCTCTTGGCCGCAGACTGAAGCTCCTTCCCGAAGATACGTCGATAAGAGTCCGCGCCGAAGCTCGTCGGCAGGGGTGGTGCTTCGCGAAGCTTGAAGGGGCGGGCGCCATCGTCATCGCGCTCGGCGCGCAAGAACAGGACGTCGTCGTGCCCCTGATCGTGGAAGCTCTTGGCGAGGTCGTAGAGGTGCGTCACGTAAAAGATGCGGATTCGGGATTCTCGGAAGGCATAGATCAGCTGCCGAGCGATCTCCGAGCCCTCGCTTTCATTCGTCGAGGAGAACGACTCGTTGCAGAGGACAAGGCCGCCGGGCTCGACCGCCTCGGCGGCCGCACTCATCCGGTTCAGCTCCTCGTCGAGCTTGCCGTGGGTCATCGAGGGATCCTCCTCGCGGCTGAACTGCGTGAAGAGTCCCGTGCTGACGCTCGCCGTCAGCTCGGTCGCCGGGACGAACATTCCGGCCTGCATCATCAGCTGGGCGATCCCGACGCTACGGAGGAACGTCGACTTTCCGCCCTGGTTCGCGCCGGTGATCATCACGAGCTTCATGCCGTCCGCGTCGACGTCGTTCCCGACCACTCGCCCGTCGAGATGGAAGGCGAGAGCCGCGTCATAGAGGCCCCGGACGGTGAATGCGCCTTCCCCTGGCGGCCGGGGAGTCGGGAAGCAGGTGGGCTCGTCGCGCTCAGCCAGCCGCTCGTAGAGGTTGGTGCAGGCGACGTAGAAGCCAGCCTCGGCGTGGAGCATCGTGAAGAAGCTGAGGATGTGGTCGGCGGCCTGCCCGATGGCGTCCGCCGCGCGGACGAGTCCGCGACCTCGCAGTTCGCCGAGCGCTCGCAGCCCGCTTTCGTCGCGGCTCGGCACGCTGAAGCTGTAGCGCCTCGGGCCACCCGGCGTGATCCGATCCAGCAGGCCTCGTCCGAACGGCTTGCGGAGCGCGTAGCCCGTTCCTCGATTACCGCGCCCGAGACGAGCGCTGATCAGCGGGCCGCGCTTGAAGCGCAGCTCGCGCAGGTTCTGCTCGACCGCGGCGAGATACTCGTCGTCCAGCTCCGCCTGGATCGTGACGACGAGGGAGCACAGCCCTGCGGAGCGAAACGTCCCCTCCTCCCGATCGGCAAATGCCCGCAGACGACGGATGATGTCGAGGAGCAGCTCCAACATCCGGAGCGCCTTGCTCAGCTGCGTCTCGGGCGAGTCCCGGAAGAGGAAGAAGCGCGCCTCCTTCTTGCTCTGCAAGGCCTCCACCGCGAGCGAGTACAGCTCCCTCGCGACCTCCGGCTTCTGCAGGCAGTCGGCGAGGACGGCCTGGCGGTAGAGGATCTCCTCGGGCTCGGTGAGCCCGTTCAGGAGCAGCCGTTCTGCGACGACGCGCGCGAAGGGGTCTCCAGCGGCCATCACGTCGAGCAACGTGTCGAGGCCGAGATCCTGCTCCAGTGCCTCACTTTGCCAAGGCAGCTCCAGGTTGAGGTCGATCTCCTGCTTCTCGAAGAGCAGATGAGCCTTCATGACGAGAGCCGCTCCCGCAGCTGCTCGTAGGACAAGCCGTACTTCTTCGCGATTGCCCAGGCATAAGCCCACCCGTCGGCGGCCTGGAGCAGAACGCGATAGGTGCGCCTCGCGGGGTCGTCCGGCGCGACCTGCGCGACCATGCTCACCGTCGCCTCCCCGAGTCTGGACAGTTCGTCGATGAAGGTCACGCAGACGCCGAGGCAGTCGCGGGCGATCAAGTCGTTCAAGACGTCGGTCCCGAGGTCTCGGGCGTCGGCCAGGGTCGCCGAGGAGAACATCTCGTTGAGGACGACGACGCTCGACGGGGTCACAGCGTTGAGGATGTCGCGGACGCGAACAAGTTCGTCATCGAGCTTGCCGCGGAGGCTCCCGACGACCTCCTCACGGTCGAAGTGGGTGAAGATCCGGTCGATCAGGAAGAGCTGCGCATGCTCAGCGGGGACGGGGAGGCCGAGCGCAGCGAGGTAGTGGAGCTGCCCGAACATGCGAGCAAACGTCGTCTTGCCACCCTGGTTCGGGCCGGTGACAACGAGGAAGCGCCCGTTTCCATCGAGGCGGTAGCCGTTGCGCACCACCTCGCCGCCTCCGCTGCGCAACTTCCAGGCCAGCGCGACGTCGAAGGCGGCATCGACGACCTCCCGCTTCGACTCGGCGGAGACCTCGGGATAGGAGAAGACGAGATCCGTTCCAGAGGAGACACTCTCTCGATAGTCGACCCAGGCGAGATAGAACTGGATCTCCCGGTCGAAGGCGGCGACCGTCGGGTCGATGAACTCCGCGTGACGAGAGCAGAAGTGGTTGAGCGCCTGGAACTCGTGCGGGAAGAGACGGGCGACGAGTCCGGCGATCTGCGCTTCCACGTGATCCATCGAGCCGCCGTCGCCGACGTTCATGAGCTTGCTCTCGACCTCACCCCGGCGGAATCGGGCGAACAGCTCCTCGATCTCGTCGCTGTGGTCCAGCTCATCCTCGTAGCGGCTGACCGTCACGCGGGCGCCGTTGATGCGGAGGTTGTACGTCACTCGGTCTAATCCGTCGAGCACCGCGGCGGCTTCGTCCGCCAGAGACGTGAAGGCAGCACCGGCGACGTGCTCGGCGAGGTAAGCGGCGAAGGCACGGAGACCGGAGGAGGCAGGCTCGACCTCGCCGAGTTCGTGCGTCAGATGCCTGACCGCCTCGGTGTATAGCGTCGCAGCGTCCAAGAGCCAGCGCTGCTTCTCGGGCTTGTAGTGCTGCTTGCGAGCGAGAGTGAGGAACGAGCGAACGCGATGCATGCGCTCGCCGAACTCGCGCAGCGCGTCGTGAACTGCGGGAACCTCGACGTCTCGGAAGACCTCGTGCCGGTACCCGATCTGCTCCACCGATGAGAGTGGCGTGCGAAAGAACGGCACGAGGTCGTACTCCTCGTGCTTGTCGACTGCAGCGTCCACGACCTGGTCGAGGTTGAGGTCGCGAAAGGAGGGCGGCTCGCGGACCGCATCGAAATTGGGCGGCCCGTCGGGGAAGAGGATGCTCGCGAAAGGCGCCGCCGCAAGGACGGCTGCGCGCGGATCCTCGTCACGCGCTACCTGGAGATGTCCCGACTGACTCATCAACTTCCACCGGATCGTCTTCGGTAGAAGCCATCAGCCCTGGGGGCGGTTCTAGGCGGGCTTCATCGCCTCAATCCAGTCTACCCGTGCGCATGCGAGCGACCTCGCGGCGGTCGGCCGGCCTGCTCGCGGTCCACCTCGGGTTCGTCGCGGGGAAAGCGCCCGATCCTCCGCTCTCGGAGGCCCTGCCGGTCGTGAACGAGATCGTCGACACGCAGTCGGACGGCACAATGAGGCCGTGGAATCGCTCCAGGGACACCTCCTCGTCGCCTCGCCCTCCCTGCTCGACCCGAACTTCCGGCGCGCAGTCGTCCTCGTGACCGAGCACACCGAGGATGGTGCGGCAGGGCTCGTGCTGAACCGCCCGTCGCCCGTCGAGGTCGCGGGGGCAGTGCCCCAGCTCGAAGAAGTGGTCGACGACGGCGAGCAGGTCTGGGTCGGCGGGCCCGTTCAGCCCGAGGCCGTGCTTGTGCTGGGCGAGTTCCTCGACCCCGACGACGCCGCCGTACCGCTCTTCGGCTCGCTCGGCTTCCCGTCGCTGGCGGAGCCGGAGGAGATCCTCCCGGCGACGACGCGCCGGCGTGTGTTCGCCGGCTACGCCGGCTGGGGCGTCGGGCAGCTCGAGGCCGAGCTCGAGGACGAAGACTGGATCCTCGAGCCGGCGCTTCCCGACGACGCGTTCACGCAGGAGCCGGACGAGCTGTGGCGCGACGTGCTGCGCCGCAAGGGCGGGGTCTACGAGCTCGTCTCGCGAATGCCCGAGGATCCGAGCGTCAACTGATTCGGGCGAACGCGAACGCGTAGGTCAACTTCGGCAGCAGGAAGCGCTCGCCGTACCTAGAGGAGCGCTCGCGCACCTCGCGGAGCCAGTCCGCGCCCTCTGCAGAACCCGCCGTCAGGAAGCGGCTCGTCGTGGCCAGCATCGCGACGAGGCCGTCGGGGCTCGACTCGTCCGCGCTCTCGACGACCGTTCGTCCCAGTTCTCGGAACCACGGGGCGCTCGGCATCTCCTCATCGACGAATGGGGAGTGGCCCGCGAAGCCGATGAGCTCAGCGAGCTCGTGCTGCAGCGGGTCACGGGCATCCCACCAATTCCAGAGGAGAGCCAGCCCACCTCCAGGCCGGATGACGCGGTGAAGCTCCGGCACCGCTCGCTCTCGATCGAACCAGTGGAACGCCTGCGCCGCGAACGCCGCGTCGATGCCGGCGTCCGGGAGCGCAATCGCTTCCGCAGGCCCTTTGAGCACCTCGGCTTCGGGCACCGCTTGCCGCAGCTGTTCGAGCATCGGTCCTCCGGGCTCGACCACGACAACCTCGAAGCCGAGCGCGACGAGGCCGCGCGTGAGCTTCCCGGTGCCGGCGCCCACGTCGAGGACTCGAGCGCGCTTCTCGAGCCCGAGCTGCGTCGCCGCCCAGCGAAGCACTTCCTCCGGATACTCCGGTCGATGCCGCTCGTACTCCGCGGCCACGGTCTCGAAGCTTCTCGAGCGGGCTGCGCGGTCAGACACGGCTCGATGGGCAGAGGTCGTTGACGACACAGTCCTCGCACCGAGGCCGGCGCGCGTCGCAGACGCGGCGGCCGTGCCAGATGAGGAGGTGCGGCAGGCGTCCCCAGTCGGTGCGGGGTACAAGCCTCGCGAGATCGCGCTCGATCTTCACCGGATCCTCCTGACGCGTGAAGCCGAGCCGCTGCGCGAGGCGCCGCACGTGCGTGTCGACGACGACGCCCTGCGGCTCGCCGAGCTCCGAGGAGACGACGTTCGCCGTCTTTCGCGCCACGCCGGGTAGCCGGATCAGCTCTTCCAGCCGCCGCGGCACCTCACCGTCGAAGTCCTCGAGCAGCATCCGCATCGTCCCGCGCAGCGCCTTCGCCTTCTGGCGGTAGAAGCCGGTGGCGAAGATGTCGCGCTCGAGCTCCTCCTGCGTCACGGAGAGGTAGTCCTCCGGCTTGCGGTACTTCACGAACAGCGTCTGCGTGACGCGGTTGACGTTCACGTCGGTCGTCTGAGCCGAGAGCATGACCGAGACGAGCAGCTCGAGCGGCTCGTGGAAGCGGAGCGCGATCGCCGCGTCGGCGTGCTCGGCGGCGAGGCGCTCGATGATCGGACCGATCCGCTCCTTCTTCGGCCCGACCTTGCGGCGGGCTTCCTTCACGTAACTACGAGGCAAGGGCTTCCGGCAGGCGCGGACGCAGGCGCGGCCCGGCGCAGACGAGATCGAGCGCCGGACAGCCTGCGCACGCGACGTCGCTCGGCGCCGGCGGGAACTCCCCGGCCTGGATGCGCGCGATCGCCGCGGACAGCTCTGCCTCGAGCTCGACGACGTCGGCGCGCGTGAACACAGCCTCCACCGGCGCGTCGGGCCGCTCGAGGAAGTGGTAGACAACTTCGACCTCGTCGGCACCGGCACGGAAGCAGGCGAGCGCGTAGACGAGGCGCTGCAAGCGGTAATCCTGCTCGACGATCTCCTCCGGCGACGCCTCGCCGATCAGGTTCGTCTTGTAGTCGACGACGAGGGCGCGCCTCGGGGCGGAGAGGTCTCGACCGGGCCCCGGCCGCGCGTCGGCGGCTTTGCCGTCGACGCTTGCAGCCAGATGGAATGCGTCGAGGAAGCCGTGCACGAGCACGCCGTCGTGCTCGAACGTGAAGTGGCGCTCTTTCTCGACGCCGCTCAGGGTCGCCACGCGGCGGGCGAGGTCGGATTCGGTATAAGCGGTCACGAACGCCCGGATCCGCTCGTCCTCGAGCTCGGGCGCGACCGGTGCGGCAAGATCGACGTGCTCGAGGACGGCGTGCACGGCGCTCCCCACCTCGATCCCGGACATCTCCCCCGTTCCGTCCCCCTCGACGGGCCGCTCGCTCATCCCGAGGCCGTAGCGGACGAAGTACTTGTACGCGCACTGTTCGAAGAGCGAGAGCGCGGTGAAGGAGAGCTTGCGGACGCGGTGGAGCGGCGGCTCGGGCAGCGCGACGAGAGGCGGAAGCTCGGGGGCCGTGTGCGAGAAGACGACGTTTTCGAGGGCGGTGAAGAGCGCGAGCTGACCTGTGCTGGAAACGTCGGCGGCGGTGCCGCCGATGTCCGGCTGTGGCTCAATCGAGACCCCATCTCCAAAGGCGTTCGGGGCGGGGTGATAGCGATCGAGCCGGACGAGCAGGCGGGCGTCGCCGCGGACGAGCTCGATCGGCTCGTCGCCGGCCTGCGCGAGCTCGTCGTCGGCCTCGAGCCGGTCGAGCACCCATGCGATCGGCGTCGGCACCTCGCGTTCCGCGCCGAGATCGACGGAGCCGGAGACGATCAGCCGTTCTTTCGCCCGGGTCAGCGCGACGTAGTAGAGCCGCAGCCGCTCCGCGCGCTCGGCCTCCTGCCGCGCTTCCTTCACCGCCTCGTAGTCGAAGGCGCCGCGGTGCTTCGCGGTCACCGGATCGGCGACGCGGAAGCCGAAGCGGCCGTTGGGCAGCGCGAGGATCTCATCGGGCGACGGCGGCACTCGGTCGCGCCCCGCATCCGCGACGATCACGACCTTGAACTCGAGACCCTTCGCGGCGTGGATCGTGAGGAGGCGGACGGCGTCGGCGCCCTCCTCCTCGGCGACGGCCTCGAGCTCGCGGGTGCCGACCGCCTCCTGCTCCGTGACGAAGCGGACGAAGCCTTCGACGTCCGTCCCGCGCAGCTCCTCGTAGGAGCGCGCGAGACGCGCCAGTTTCCGCAGGTTCGCATAACGCCGGCGCCCGTCCCACTGCGCGAGCACCGCGAGGTCGTAGTCGTGCTCGGCGACGATCTGCTCGCAGAGGCGCTCGAGCGACAGCCTCGGCAGCGTCTGGACGAGCCGATCGTAGCGTTGACGGAACGCGCGCATCAGCCGCTCGTCGCGTTCCGCGAGGCCCGGCGGCAGGGTGTGCTCGAGCCCGGAGAAGAGCGGCCGCCTCGACGCGACCCGGCGCAGCAGCGCGAGCGCGTCGTTCGAGACGCCCACGAACGGCGATGCGAGCACGGAGACGAGCGCCGAGTCGTCGTAGCGGTTGTGCAGCAGGCGGAGATACGCGAGCAGGTCGGCGACCTGCTGCTGGCCGAAGTAGCCCTTGCCCGTCGCCCGGTAGGTGGGCAGCCCGGCGCGGCGCAGCTCGTCCTCGTACCACTCCGCGTCGGTGCCGGCCGCGAAGAGGAGGACGATCTCGCCGGGCGTCGCCGCCCCGCCGTCGACGAGCTCACGCACCCGTCGCGCGACTGCGCGCGCCTCGCCGCGGCGCCAGTGGACGCCGCTGTCCTTGTAGCTCTCCTTGTCGGTGACGAGAAGCTCGACGGGGTGGCCGAAGACGGGATCGGGGTACTCGGCGGCGGCCGCGAGCTCCTGGAACTCGCTTCCGAAATGCGAGCCGAACAGCTCGTTGACCGCGGCGAGCACCTCCGGGCGCGACCGGTAGTTGAGCGTGAGCGAGAGCGACTGCTCTGTCGCCTCGCGCCGCTCGCGGAAGACCTGCACGTCGGCGTGGCGGAAGCCGTAGATCGACTGGAACTCGTCGCCCACGAAGAAGAGCTCCGTCTCGGGCGTGCGGATCAGGTCGACGATCTCCGTCTGCAGGCGATTCGTGTCCTGGAACTCGTCGACGAGGATCGAGCGGAAACGCGCCTGCTCGCGCTCGCGAAGCTCGGGTTGGGAGCGAAGGAGCTCGCGCGCCTCGAGCTGGAGATCCTCGAAGTCGAGCGCCGACTCGCGCGCCTTCGCCTCCGCGTAGCGCTCGGCGAAGAGTGTCAGCAGCTCTTGCAGCAGCGCCCGGTCGCGCGCGGCGGCTTCGTCGAGAGCCGCCTGCTCGACCGCCGCAAGCGCTTCGGAATAGCCGGCCGCGCGATCGCCCCGAGCCTTGAAGCCGGTCAGGTTCATCAGCCGATCCGGACGGCGGTCGCGCGCGAGCAGCTCGAGCAGCTCGGCCGCATTGCGCCGCTGCGTGTCCGTCGCACCCGGATCTGCGGCCAGCACGGCCGCAGCGGCGTGCAATTCCTCGACTCGCTGTCCGAGCTCCGACTGCGTGGCGAGCTCGAGGTCGAGCTCGCGTCCTGCCGCGCGGAGCGTCTCGTAGACGCTCGTCAGCATCCGCCGCAGCCGGTCGCTCCCGTACGTCGCGAGCAGCAGGAGCCGCTGCGGATCGTCGCCGGCGCAGAACTCCGCGAGCGCTTCGCGGAACGCCTCCGAACGGAGAACGGCCCCCTGAGGCTCGTCGAGCTCGCGGAAGCGCGGATCCAGCCCGGCGGCGAGCGGGTACGTCTTCAGGAGACGAGCACAGAAGCCGTGGATGGTCGAGATCCAGGCCCCGTCGAGCCTGCGCGCGAGGTCGTGCCGGCCGCGCTCGGCGAGCGCGGCGCGGATTCGCGTGCGCAGCTCACCGGCCGCACGGCGGGTGTACGTGATGACGAGGATCGAGTCGACGTCGATCCCTCGCTCGCAGACGGCCCGCACGACCCGCTCGACGAGGACGGCTGTCTTGCCCGTGCCGGCCCCGGCGGAGACGAAGACCTCTCCCCCGGCTTCGACGGCAGCCAGCTGCTGCTCGTTCATGCGCGCTCGATCCGGCACATCGTCCAGAGATCGCACCAGGCCGGGCACTCTCCGCCGAGCGGATCGTGGCGGACGTCGCCCTCCCGGATCCGGCCGGCGAGCCTGGCGGCCGTTTCCCGCGCCGACTCGACGAGTGCCCAGAACGCCTCCTCGTCGAGATAGTCGTGCGACACGTAGCCCGGCAGCGTGTCCGCCTCTGAGCTCCGCACCAGGCCGCGCGGCTTGCGTGCGCCCGCCAGCGGCCGGTAGAGCCCGCCGAGCGGCTCGAGCCCGACGAGGTCGCGGAGCACGAGCATGTAGAGCGGGATCTGCAGCCGCAGCTCGCTCTCGATCTGCCGCGCCGAGTGGGCGCTCTTCCCCGACTTGTAGTCCTGGACGACGCCGCGCGCGCCGAACGGATCGACGTCGATGCGGTCGATCTTCCCCGAGAGGGTCATGCCCGGCGCGAGCTCGAGCCCGCGCTGTAGCTCCGGCGCCGCTCTCTCGCTGCCGAACGCGACCTCGAAACGGCGCGGGACGAGCGCCAGCGGCGACGCGCACTCCTCCTCCACGAACGCGGCGAGATCGCGCCACAGCGACTGGTCGAGCTCGCGCTCCTGCATCTCGGTCAGATCCATCCGCACGCCGGCGACCGACTCGTCGAGGCAGCGGCGCATCAGGGCGGTCGCCGCCTCGACGTGCTGCGGTTCGAGCTTCTCGACCCCGAGCTCCGCCGGGATGCGCGAGAAGAAGCGATAGAGCGCGTTGTGCGCAACGCTGCCGCGCTGCTTCGCGTCAGGCTCCGCGTCGATCGTCCTCGGGTCGAGGAACCGCTCGACGAACCACGCGGAGGAGCAGTCGGCGAAGCGCTCGAGCTCCGTGACGGCGAACGAGCCTCGCGAGCCGAGCTGCTCGAGCACGATCGGATTGGTCAGCCGCGTCGGACGATCGAAGGCGCCGCGGGCGCGCTCGAGCTTCCGCTCCCAGCCGTTCGCGCGGGCGATCGCTTCGGCCTCGCCCGCATCCCGGGCGGCGAGCTCCGCGAGGGCGCGCAGCCGTTCGCGCTCGGTCGGGGCCTCCTCGATCGGCCACGTGATCGCCGAGAGCGGGCGCCGGCGCGTCCAGCGGCCGGTGTCGTCCCGGTCGAAGAGCGCCTCGACGTCGTGCCAGAACGGGCTCGCCTCGCGCGGGCTCCCGTCGTCGTCGGCCGCCTCGCGCACGAGATAGAGGCGCCGCGAGGCACGGGTGCAGGCGGTGTAGAAGAGGTAGCGGTCGAGCTCCACGGGATCCGGCCGCGTGAGCCGTGCGCCCTTTGAGTCGAGCTCACGACGTGCGTCGTCGTCGAGGAACGGCGAGCGGCCGCCGCGGCGAGGCAGGCTCCCCTCTTCGAGCCCGAGGACGAAGACGGCGTCGAAGCGCCGTGTGCGGGCGCGCCGCAGGTCGACGACCGCGACGCGTCCGGCGTCCTCACCCGCCCGTCGCGGAAGCACTGCGCGCTCGATCGCGACGACCACGTCCTCGCGACTCAGCTCTCCGCACAGCTCGCGCCAGCCGTCGAGCTCGGCGAGCAGACGGATCGACGCTTCGTACGCCCGCAGGTCGAGCCGGCTCCACGCGTCGGCAGGCGGCTGGTCGAGCCCGTAGGCGTTGCGCAGCATCCGGCCGGCGAGCTCGCCTACGGCTTCGACTGGATCCGCCGCGCCTCGCAGCTCCTCGAGCGCCGGCAGCGGCTCACCGCGGAGACGCTCCGCCTCGTCGACGACCCGCGCCGGCGCCTGGACGGCCCTCCCGCGCAGCCGTCCCTCGACGAAGTCGACCGCCCGCCGCTCGAGCCCCGAGAACGGCGAGCGGAGGAAGCGGAAGAGGTCGGTTCGCGTCCCTCCCGCCCACGCGAAGCGGAGCAGTGCCGCCAGGGCATCGGCGAAGGGAGTCTGGGTCAGCCGGAGCTCGCCGTCGACCGCATATGGGATGCCGAACGAGCCGAGGACGGTCTCGAGCGTGCCGCGAACCCGCTCGTAACTCGGCACGACGAGCCCGATGCGTTCGAGCGGCATGCCGCCGCGCGCGAGCGCGAGCACCTCCTCGCCGACGAGCTCGAGCGTGCCGCGGCTACCCGCGCCCTCGAAGAAGCGGATCACGCCGTCGAGCGGCGGAGCCGCGCCGGGGTCGTCGGCGAAGAGCGCGCGCTCGAGGTGCGCGAGCGCGGGCGGCGCGACCGCCGCATAGCGCGGAGGAAGCTCCTCGACCGCACCCGACGCGAGACCGGCGAGATCCTCGGCGGTGCGCCGGAGCGCCGCGAATGCCGGGCGGCCGGGCTCGTACGGAAGCGAGACGGTCACCTCCGCCCGCGCGGCCAGCGCCTCGAGAAGCGCCCACTCCGCACCGGTCAGATCCTCGAAGCCGTACGCGAAGACCGGCTCGCCGCCCCACGCGTCGAGCTCGCTGCGGAGGCGCTCGACGGCGTGAAGGCGCAGCGCGCCGCGGTCCCAGCGCCCGAGCCGGTCCAGCTCGTCGCGATAGCGCGCGTAGAGCGCGCCCAGCTCTCCTTCGATCGCAGCCGGCTCCAGCAACCCGGTCTCGAGCTCATCGAGCACCTCCTGCAACGAATCGACGAAGCCGGCGCGAGCCGCCGACTGAGCGAAGCCGCGCAGGTCCGCGTTCGCCACGACCCGGCGAACGAGCAGCAGCTCCTCGGCGCGTCCGAGCCGCGAACGACGGTCGGAGGAGCCCTGCGCAAGATCCCGGAATACGTCGTCGAACGTCCCGATCGAGCCGCCGAGGAGGGCCTGCCGTCGCGCCAGCAGCTCGAGCTCGACCCGGTCGACGTCCGCCCGGTTCGGCACGATCAGGAGCGGCTCGAGTCCAGCGGACGATTCGAGCGCGTCGAGATACCGGTCGAGCAGAAGCTCGACCTTGCCCGCGTTGGCGGGCCCCGCGATGAGGCGGAGCGGCACCCGCCTACGCTAGCGCTCTCGTCGGTCGAAGAGCGAAGCTCTTCGCCCGCGGAGAAACGGAACTACATTTGGGGCTGGCGCATGGCTCTGAGCGCTCTTCCGCCGCGTGAACGCCAGTCGGGTTCAAGCCGCTCGACCAAGAACCCAGGCCAAAGGGCCGGAGGCTAAGCCTCCGCAACGCGGAGCCTTGGCCGCAGGCCGAACTGCGCTCGCGCCGGCCTCCGCCGCGCGCGAGCGCACCCGGTAGCCATCTCGTCCAGAGCATCGAAACCGACACAGCACGAAGCGGGCCGGAAACCACGCTTTCCGGCCCGCGGAGTTCCCTTGCCCCGTTCGGAAACGCGCAGCGTTTCCGAGCTACCCCAGCGAGCGAAGCCGCAGGGCTTCGCGAGCTACACGAGCGCGGACTTCGGGCGGCGCCCACGGCGGGCGACGGCGCGGCCGGGCATCTTGCCCGCACAGGAGTCGCAGAGATCGGCCTGCTTCGCTCCTCGACGCGCGTCGGTGTACGTGACCCGCATCACCGCCCCCTTTGCTTCCTCGACTTCGCTGCCACAGCTGTCGCAGACGAGCACTGTTTTCCGGGCCACCGCTCCCTCCTTCGTTTGGGCGAATGCCGGAGGAAACCCTACAGAAAACCTGGTCCCGTCTATGCGGCCTTGTGAGGTCGCCGCCTACTGGTTGCGCCGGTACGTCCAGTGCCCCTTTGGCCGTGCGAAAAGCGAGCGGGCCAAGGACGCAGGGAGGCCGCGTACCCAAGGTACGTGGCCGACCAGGACGCCGGCATGCTCCTCTTCCGGCGAGAGGGCTGACTCTCGCGCCTTGACGACCCGCAAATGGCAGGGCCGAAAATCGGCGATCGTTCGGCCGTCGAGATAGTGATCGACGACCGCTGGGGAGACGTAGGACTCCCGCGTCACGGCCGGCGTATTTCCGAGTTGCTTCGCAACTCGTCGCATGACAGCGGTGACGGACCGCTTCTGCTCGGTTTCGGACTCGGGGAATCCGCGTAGCTCGACCTCCTCGGCGAAGCAGATCGCTGCGAGAAGGCTGCCTCCCCACGTCCGGAAGTCCTTGGCCGTGAACTCCTCGCCGAGATAGATCTTCACGTAGTCGTTCAGCCGCTTGCTCGTCAGGTTGTAGAGGTCGCCCTCCCAGCGGTACTTGACGACGCGCGCTCCGCCCTCGACCCGAGGAGGCCCCGAATTTCGTCGGCGAGATCCTCGTCCACGAGCTCGGAACGAACTCTGATCCCGGCCAGCGGCGGAAAGGAGAGCTTGACGCGTTTCCCGCGCACCTGGACATGCCGTCTGAGCAGGGTCGTGACGCCGTATGTTTCCTCGCGCGCGTAGCGCTCGGAGCCGACGCGGAACCAGCGCGGAATCGCGAGCGCTTCGATGCGTTCGAGCACCGCCTCGTCGCGGATCGGTTTCCCGTTCGCACCGACGTAGCGAAACGCACGCTTGCTTCCGACCCGGCTCGGCATCTCGATTCCACAACGACACTAGACTGGCCGGCGATGCGCGACCGGCAGACGATCGTCGTCCTCGAGGGCGACGAGACGGGTCAGGAGCTCCTCGAGGAGAGCCTCCGCGTTCTCGAGCCCGAGGTGATCGGAGTCGAGCTCGACTTCCCGCGGTTCGACCTTTCCCTCGAGCATCGCCGCGAGACCGGCAACGGGGTGGTCTCGGACGCGGCGGCGGCGATCCGGGAGCACGGGCTCGGGCTGAAGGCGGCGACGGTCACACCGGAGGGGCGCGGGGACGTCGGCTCCCCGAATCGCATCCTGCGCGAGGAGATCGGCGGCAAGGTCATCGTCCGCACCGGACGGCGGATTCCCGGCGTCGCGCCGCTCGGCGGCGTGCACGCGCCGATCTCGATCGTCCGGATGGCCGTCGGCGACGCGTACGGCGCGGAGGAGTGGCGCGAGGGAGAGGGCGACGACGAGGTCGCGTTCCGCACCGAGCGGATCGAGCGCCGAATCTGTCACGCAGTCGCCGAGTTCGCGTTCCTGCAGGCGGAGCGAACCGGCGCGAAGGTCTTCGGCGGCCCGAAGTACACGGTCAGCCCAACCTACGAGGGGATGTTGAAGGAGGAGATGGACGCCGCCGCAGAGCGGCATCCGGACGTGCCGTACGAGCCACAGCTCATCGACGCGACGTTCGCCCTTCTTCTCTCCTCCGCCGGCGACCCGCTCGTGATCCCCGCACTCAACCGCGACGGCGACATCCTCTCCGACCTCGTCCTGCCGCTGTTCGGCTCGATCGCCGGGTCGGAGTCGCTCCTCGTCGCCTTCGAAGCGAGCTTCGAGCCCTCGGCGATCATGGCCGAGGCGGCGCACGGCACCGCACCCTCGCTGCTCGGGAAGAACGTCGCCAACCCGATGGCGATGATCCTCGCGGGTGCCGCTCTCCTCTCCCACGCGGGCGACGAGGCGCAAGCCGCCGGGCGCGCGGTTCGGGAGGCGTGCCTCGAAGCCGTGGCGCAGGGGAATCGCACCGCCGACCTCGGCGGCCACCTCGGCACGAGCGAGTTCACCGACGACGTGATCGGCCGCGTCCGCGCGAAGCTCGAGGTCTGGGCGAGCCTCTAGCTGTCTAGCAACTACTAGAGGGTTGATGTGAAAGTCGGGCGGGTCGGCAGGGACCCGCCGTTGAGCGAAGAAGGGCTTCCAGACCTGTGTCCCTCGAGATGGGAGCTCGAGGTGACGGATCTGGAAGCCCTTGTCGTTGCGGCGTATGTGTTCGCTGACGAGTATCCGGTCGCTGCGCGGGCTGGTCGGCCGCCGCTGACGACCGATGCTGAGCTGGTCGCGCTTGCGGTGGCGCAGGCGGCGATCGGGATCAGCTCTGACCGGCAGTCTCTTGGTCTGATCGGGCGGGTGCTGCCGGGCTGGTTTCCGCACCTGCCGGAGCAGTCGCAGTACAACCGTCGGTTGCGCGGCCTGGTTGAGCTGATCTCGATCGTGCAGCGCGGCTGGCCCGCTGGCTCGACACAGGCGACGATCTCCGACTCTGCGCTGATCGGGGTCGCCAACTATCCGGGTTGCGCCCAGCGCAGCGAGTTCGCCGGCTTCGCCCGCTTCGGTTATGCGAAGTCGCAGCACCGCTTCGTGTACGGCGTCCGGCTCGTGCTGCTCACCGACGAGCGCGGGCTACCGCTCGGCTACACGATCGTGCCCGCCAACGAGAAGGAATACGAGCCGCTCGCCGACCTGCTCACCGGCACCCCAGCCGCGGTCGTGGTCGCCGACAAAGGCTTCTGGGGCCGCGACTACAGCAAGAGGCTCGCAGCCGTCGGCACCACCCTGCTCACACCAGACAGGACACGCCACCACGACAACGAGCAGCGCGAGCACCGCCTCGCCTCGACCCGACTCCTGATCGAGAGCGTCTTCTCCAACCTGAAAGAACAGATGCGGCTCGAGCGCCACCTCCCCCGCACACCCGCCGGACTGGCCGTCCGAATCGCGCAACGCATCCTCGCGCTCACCCTCGGCATGCTGCTCAACACCCTCAACGGCCGCCCCGCACGCGCCCTCGCCGCCTATGACGGCCGCTAAATCACATCAAGCCTCTAGCTCACGAAGCGACAGCGGGCTGCCAGGTGTCCCAGCCGTGCGCCCAGGTGTCGACGAAGATCTTCGCGGCGGCCGGGTCGAACTGAGTGCCCGCCCCGCCCTCGACCTCGGCGAGCGCGTGCTCGTGGCTGAGCGCGCTGCGATACGGCCGCGGGGAGATCATCGCGTCGAACGCGTCGGCGATCGCGAGGATCCGCGCCTCGATCGGGATGCGGCGTCCGGTCAGCCCCGCCGGGTAGCCGCCGCCGTCCCAGCGCTCGTGGTGGAAGAGCACGTACGGGAGCGCCTCGTGGAACCGCCGCAGGGGCAGGACGAGCCGCGCACCGGCCTCCGGGTGACTGCGGATCTCGGCCAGCTCCTCCAGCGAGAGCGGGCCGGTCTTGCCGAGCAGCTGCGGGCTCAGCTTGACCTTGCCGACGTCGTGCAGCGGCGCGGAACGCCGAAGCGACCGGATTCGCTCGCGATCCCAGCCGAGCTCGAGCGCGACGGGCTCGGCGAGGGCCGCGACGCGGTCGCCGTGGCCGAAGGTCTGGTCGCGCTGCTCGAGCGCGCGGGCGACGGAGGCGAGCATGCCCGGCAGGGATTCCCTGTCCGGGCCGAGATTCCTACTCGATCCAGATGCCCCCGATCGGCGTTCCCGTACGGGAGTGCCCGAGCCGCGGCAGGCCCCACGCGTCCTCGATCGTGCGCAGGAGTCCGTAGTGGTTCGTCGCCTTCGTGAACCGGGAGCCACGACGCACGGCCGGCCCCAGCGCGAGCGCGTCGACGTGTCCGCCGACTCCCGCGTCGCTCGTCCCTTCGTCGAACACGACGAAGACGACTCCGCCGCGCAATTCGGGCGAGCGCAGCAAGGGCACGACGTGCGCCTTCAGCCAGGCGTCGCCGGTTGCGACCGAGCAGTCGTGCATGTCGTTGCAGAGGTTCGGGATCACGAGCGAGAAGTCGGGCAGCCGGTGCCGCGCGAGATCCCGGGTGAGCTGCGGCAGCGGGACGACGCGGTCGCGCCGGGCCTGCGAGTCGGCCACGTCACGGAAGTAGAGGAACGGGTCGTGCTTCTTCGCGTAGCGCCCGGAAGACGCGCCCGTGAATCCGGGATACGGCAGATCCTCGGCGTACGTCTTCCAGGTCTTTCCGGCCGCCTCGAGCGTGTCGGCGAGGCTGCGCGCCCGCACGATGCACGCGGTGCAGTCGCTCGTGATCCCCTGCGTCGAGCCGGAGACGAGCGCGAGGTAGTTCGGCAGGCTCGGATGCGCGACCGCGTCGTAGCTCGTCAGCGACGCGTAGCGGCGGGCGAGCGCGTTGAAGGTCGGCGCGGCGGAGTTGCCGGCGATCGAGGTCGCCTCGTGGTTCTCGAACACGACGAGGACGACATGCGTGAAGTCCGGGACCCGCACCGACGGTGGAGCCTTCGCCGGAAAGGTCGCAAGCGCCGAGCCGCCACACCCCCAGGCGGCGACGGCGAGGACGAGCGCAACGGCCAGCAGCCGGGCTACAGCCGGTTTTCCAGCCACTTCTTCCCGCGGTGCGTGATGAACCAGCCGGCCACGAGCGCGACGACGATTCCCGCGGCCGCGTAGATCCCGTAGCGCTGGATCGCATCGGCGGCGGCGTGACCCGAGTAGTACGAGACGAGCCCGACGGCAATCGCCCAGCAGATGCCTCCGGCCGCATTCCAGAACAGGAACCTCCACCAATCCATCCGGCCGATGCCGGCCGCCCACGCCGCGGTGTACCGCAGCACCGTGATGAACCGTCCGAAGAACACCACCTTGCCGCCGTGCCTCGTCATCAGCCTCTCGGACGCGGGCAGGAAGCGCTCTGCGTAGCGCCGGAGCGGCTCCCAGCGCTCGAACAGCCTTCGCCCACCGAGGCGACCGATCAGCCAGTAGCCGAGGTTGTCGCCGATGATCGCTCCGGCGGCGGCGATGACGATCACCCAGGCGATCGGGTAATTCCCCTGCGAGGCGAGGATTCCGAAGGCGATCAGCGCCGTCTCACCCGGCAGCGGAATCCCGAACGACTCGAGCAGGACGACCACGAAGAGCAGCGGCAAACCGTGGCTCGTGAAGAAGTGGGTCACTCTGCGTAGGCTACGCGCCAGTGAAGATCGGGGTTCCGCGCGAGACGACTGGGGGCGAGCGGCGGGTCGCGCTCGTTCCAGAGACCGTCGGCAAGCTCGCCTCGGCGGGCTTCGAGCTCGTCGTCGAGCAGGACGCAGGCGCTGCCGCGTCGTTCCCAGACGACGCGTACACGGACGCAGGCGCGTCGGTCGGCAATCCGTGGGAGGCCGACGGAGTCGTCAAGGTGCGGAAGCCGTCGGCGGACGAGCGCGAGCGGCTCCACTCCGGCCAGTTGGTGATCGGCTTCCTCGAGCCGCTCTCCGAC
This sequence comes from Gaiellaceae bacterium, assembly GCA_035310545.1. Taxonomy (GTDB): domain Bacteria; phylum Actinomycetota; class Thermoleophilia; order Gaiellales; family Gaiellaceae; genus Palsa-739. Next base: position 19,574 of record DATGEB010000053.1, on the reverse strand, counting down.
GCGGCCGGTCTCGAGGCGCTCGCGGCGCGCGGCGTGACGGCCTTCGCGCTCGAATCCGTGCCTCGGATCACGCGGGCGCAACCGATGGACGCGCTCTCGTCCCAGGCGACCGTCGGCGGCTACAAGGCGGCGCTGCTCGCCGCCGAGCACCTCCCCCGCTTCTTCCCCATGCTCATGACAGCCGCCGGAACCGTTCCTCCGGCGAAGGTGCTCGTGATCGGCGCGGGCGTCGCCGGCCTGCAGGCGATTGCGACGGCCCGCCGGCTCGGCGCCGTGACGACCGGCTTCGACGTGCGGCCGGTGGTGCGGGAGCAGATCGAGAGCCTCGGCGCGAACTGGCTCGACCTCGGCGTGACCGGCGCAGAGGCCGAGGGTGGCTACGCACGCGAGCTGACGCCGGAGGAGATGCAGGCGCAGCAGGTCGCGCTCGAAGGACGGATCGCGGACTTCGACGCGGTGATCACGACCGCGGCCGTTCCCGGCCGGCCGGCTCCGAAGATCATTCCGGCGTCGGCAGTGGAGGCGATGAGGCCCGGCTCGGTGATCGTCGATCTCGCCGCCGAGACGGGCGGCAACTGCGAGCTGACGGAGCCGGGCGAGGTCGTCGAGCGCAGCGGGGTGACGCTCGTCGGGCTGACGGACATCCCGAGCTCGATGCCGTACCACGCATCGATGCTCTACTCCCGCAACGTCCAGGCGCTCCTCCTCCACCTCGCGCCGGAGGGCGAGCTGCAGTTGGACTGGTCCGACGAGATCACCGCGGGAGCCTGCGTCGCCGGGACGCAGGAGGCTGCGACCGCATGAGCCACAACGTCCTGCTCGTCTTCGAGGTCACGATCCTCGTGCTCGCGATCTTCCTCGGCTTCGAGGTGATCTCGAAGGTGCCGACGCTGCTGCACACGCCACTCATGTCCGGGACGAACGCGATCCACGGGATCGTCGTGGCGGGCGCGATGATCGTCCTCGCCTCGGGTCACAAGGGGCCGTTCCTCTGGGTGATCGGCTTCGTCGCCGTCGTGCTCGGCGCAGCCAACGTCGTCGGCGGCTTCGTCGTCACCGACCGGATGCTCGAGATGTTCAAGAAGCGCGAGCCGCCGAAGCGGGACGAGACGTGAGCTCCAACACCGCGAACGTCCTCTACCTGATCCCGATCGTCACGTTCATCCTCGCGCTGCGCTTCCTCTCGAATCCCGCGCATGCGCGGCGGGGGAACCAGATCGGCGCGGCCGGGATGCTCGTCGCAATTGCCGTCACCTGGATCAAGGCGGGCGGCGGAAGCTGGTGGGCGCTCGTGATCGCGATGATCATCGGCGGCGGCCTCGGCGCGGTGGGCGCCCGCAAGGTGCGGATGACCGCGATGCCGCAGATGGTGGCGCTCTTCAACGGAGTCGGCGGCGGCGCGGCGGCGCTCATCGCGCTGGCGGAGCTTCACCGCCTGCTCCCTCCGCCCGGGCGGCCGCACATCGACGTGCTCGTGGCCGTTGCGCTCTCGGGCCTGATCGGCGCGATCTCGTTCGCCGGCTCGTTGATCGCGTTCGCAAAGCTGCAGGAGCTGATCGGAGGCCGCCCGATCACCTACCCCGGCCAGAACGTCGGCAACATCGTGCTCCTCGTCGGGCTCGTCGCCTTCGCCGGCGCGCTGTCGGCGGGCGTCCAGGATCAGTGGCTGCTGTGGATCGTCGTCGGCGGCGGCGCGCTCTTCGGCATCCTCTTCGTCCTGCCGATCGGCGGGGCCGACATGCCCGTCGTGATCTCGCTCCTCAACGCCTTCACCGGGCTCGCCGTCGCGATCGGCGGCTTCGAGCTCCAGAACAACGTCCTCATCGTGGCGGGCATGCTCGTCGGCGCCTCCGGCACGTTGCTCACCCTCCTGATGGGCAGGGCGATGAACCGCTCGATCGGGAACCTCCTGTTCGGCGCATTCGGCAAGGTCACGGCGGAAGCGGCCGCGGTCGCGGCGGGCGACGGCGGGACGGTGCGGAGCGCGAGCGCGGAGGACGTCGCCGTGATGCTCGCCTATGCGCACAAGGTCGTCTTCGTCCCGGGATACGGCCTCGCGGTCGCGCAGGCGCAGCACGACGTCCGCCAGCTCGCGGACCTGCTCGAGGCGAAGGGCGTCGAGGTGTCGTACGCGATCCATCCCGTCGCGGGCAGGATGCCCGGCCACATGAACGTGCTTCTCGCAGAGGCGAACGTGCCCTACCCGCAGCTGAAGGAGATGGACGACGCGAACCCGGAGTTCTCGCGCACCGACGTCGCCGTCGTGGTCGGCGCGAACGACGTCGTCAACCCCGACGCGCGGTCGAACCAGGGCTCACCGATCTACGGCATGCCGATCCTCAACGTCGACGACGCGCAGACCGTCGTCGTCCTCAAGCGCTCGATGAACCCGGGCTTCGCGGGGATCGAGAACCCGCTCTTCTACAACCCGAAGACCGTGATGCTGTTCGGCGACGCGAAAGCGTCGATCGACAACCTCATCGCCGACGTCAAGAACCTGTAGCTCGCGAGCGCTTCGCGCTCCCGAGCTCTATGAACGAACTCCGGCACGGAAGAGCGCGGTCCTCCGCGCCTCCGTGCTCAGACCTCGTTTCCCGCCGCGGCAAGCGCCTTCGGCGCCTTAGCCTCCGGCTGCGAAGAAGCGGGCCGGGTCGAACAGCTCGAGCTGCGGCGACGAGGTGTCGCCGAGCAGCGCGTCCGCGACGAGCTCTCCGCAGGCGAAGCCGAGGACGTTGCCATGCCCCGAGTAGCCGCCGGCGACCCAGACACCGCCGTCGCGGCCGGGCACCGGACCGACGAGCGGCAGCATGTCCTGCGTCAGCCCGAAGATGCCGGCCCACCGGTGCGTGATCTCGACCTCCTCGCCGGCGAGCTCGTGGAGGAACGACTCGAGCGAGGACTGGATCGCCGGTGTAGTCTCCTCGACGTCCGTCAGCTCATCGAGGATCGAGGTGTCGCGGAACCCGCCGAGCACGATCCGCCCGTCGGGGAGTTGCTGCCAGTAGTCGAAGCCCTGCCGCGCGTAATGCGGCCGGTCGTAGAGGACGCGGTCGAGCGGCGCACTCGCGATCACCTGACCGCGCGTGGGCCAGATCGCGTCGGCAAGCTCCGGGACGAGCCCGTGTCCGTAGCCGTCGGTGGCGACGAGAACGCGGTCGGCGTCGAGCGCCTCGACGTCCTCGACCAGATCGTGCTCTCGGATGTCTGCGCCCGCGGCTGCCGCACGCGCCGCCTGACGGCGGACGAACCGCGCAGGATGGATCGAGCCGTGGCGATCGTGGGCGATCGCGCCGTGGAAGCGACCGGCGGCGCCACCGGGCACGTCGTCGAGCCACGCGGGGCCGAAGCCGTCTTCCCGGAGCGCGTCGTACTCGCGCCGGATGTCGTTCCGCTCCTCTTCGTCTGCGGCGAGCCGGTAGCTGCCGGGGCGGCGTAGGGCGTCTCCGGCGACCTGTTCCAACCGGTCGAGCGCGTCGTCGGTCCAGCGCCAGTACGCAGCCGACCGCTCCGCGCCGTACGTCTCGCGTGCGATGTCGTAGCGCGCCGCGCCGCCGGGGAGCGCGAAGCCGCCGTTGCGTCCGCTCGCACCCTCGGCGATCGCGCGCGCGTCGTGGATGCGCACGCGAAGGCCGGCCTCGGCGAGGCGGGCCGCGGCCGAGCAGCCGGTGATGCCGCCGCCGACGATCGCCACGTCGACGCGGCCGTCCCGGGGAAGGTGCTCGCGCGGCGGAATGGGATCCTCGAGCCAGTACGGGTTCAGGACGTGGAACGGTAGACGCCGTCATGGACGGCGACCTGCCCGGCGAGCTCGAGCTCGACGAGCGTGCGGGCGATCGCGTCGGCCCCGAGACCGGTTTCGCGAACGAGCTCGTCGGCGCTCGCGGGCAGGAGCTCGAGCAGCGGGGAACGCTCTCCGGGGACCGGCTCCGGCTCGATGCCGAACGACGCGAGCACGTCAATCGCCCCGGTCAGCGGCGCGGCGCCGAGCTTGAGCAGCGCATTCGTCCCGGCCGAAAGCGAGCTCGTGATCTCACCCGGCACCGCAAAGACCTCCCGACCCTCCTCGACGGCGAGATCCGTCGTGATGAGCGCACCGCTGCGCTCGCGCGCCTCGACGGCGACCGTCACTGCGCAGAGGCCGGCGACGATGCGGTTGCGTGCCGGAAAGCGCCACGGCGCCGGCTCGACGCCGGGTGCGTACTCGGCCACGACGAGTCCGCCGGCGGCGACGCGACGCGCGAGCTCGGCGTGTGCGGCGGGGTAGTCGCGGTCGATGCCGCAGCCGAGGACCGCAACTGTCGTCCCGTTCGCCTCGAGCGCCCCGCGGTGAGCCTCGGCGTCGATCCCGCGCGCCAGCCCGCTGACGACGACGAGACCGGCCGCTGCGAGCTCGCGCCCGAGGCTGCGGGCAACCGAGGCGCCGTAGCCCGAGCACGCGCGCGCGCCGACGATGGCAACAGCCGGCCGCGACAGGATCTCGGGCTCTCCCGACCCGCGCAGGAAGAGACCCGCAGGCGGATCGTGGATCGCTCGCAGAAGCGGCGGGAAGCCCGGAGCGGAGCGTGCGAGGAAGCGGTGCTCGCCTGCCGTCAGACGGTCGAGGTACGCACGCTCGTCGAAGCGACGCTCGAAGGCGCGCCAGCGCTCGCCTCGCGGCGGACGGACGAGATGCGTTCCCGTCTCCGACGCGAAGACCGCGAGCGCGAGCTCAGACATTCGAGAGCTCATCCGGGGAGCGGTAGGACAAGGCCTCCGCGACGTGCTCCGGCCGGACGGAATCGGATTCCGCGAGCGCGGCGATGGTGCGCGCCACGCGACCCACGCGGGCGTACCCCCGCCCCGAGAGGTGGAGACGGTCGGCCGCCCGGCGGAGGAGCGCGTCGGCTTCGGCGTTGCGGCGCGGGGAGCTCGCAGTGAGCCGCTCGCGCGCCGCGGCCACACGCTCGGCGACGGCAGTCGAGCTCTCGCTCGGCGCCGCGGCCAGCTCCTCCCCACGCACGCGCGGCATCGCGAGGACGAGATCGAACCGGTCGAGCAACGCCCGGGAGAGCTTGTCGCGGTAGCGCGCGAGGCGCTGAGCGGAGCACGTGCACTGCGCTGCCGGATCACCTCGCCCGCCGCACGGACAGAGGTTCATCGTCGCAACGAGCTGGAACCGGGCCGGGAAGACGACGCGGCCCGCGGCGCGCGAGACCGAGACGAAGCCGTCCTCGAGCGGCTGGCGCAGGGCTTCGAGAGCCGGACGCTGGAACTCGGCGAGCTCGTCGAGCAGGAGCACGCCGTGATGGGCGAGGCTCGCTTCGCCCGGCCGCAGGTTCGGCCCGCCACCGACGATTGCGGCAGTCGAGGCGCTGTGATGCGGCGCGCGGAAGGGCGCCCGCGAGACGAGCGGGTGGTCTCCGTCGACGAGCCCCGCGACCGAATGGATCCGCGTCACCTCGAGCGCGGCTTCGGGGGCGAGCGGAGGCAGGACCCCCGGCAACCGGCGCGCGAGCATCGTCTTCCCTGTCCCGGGCGGCCCGCCGAGGAGGACGTTGTGTCCGCCCGCCGCCGCCAGCTCGAGCGCCCGACGCGCGCGTTCCTGTCCGCGGACGTCCGCCAGGTCGGGCGCCGACGCCGCTCCGGAGCCGTTCGTCGCCAGCGGCGCCTCGGGCTCGAGCTCGCGCTCGCCGCGCAGGTAGGCAACGGCCTCGGCGAGGTGGCGGACCGGGATCGACGCCACACCGGCGAGCGCAGCCTCACGCGCCGAGTCGGCTGGACAGAGCAGACGCTCGGCCCCGAGCCGACGCGCGCCCTCTGCGACGGCGAGAACGCCGCCGACCCGGCGGAGACGACCATCGAGAGCGAGCTCCCCGACGGCTGCTGTCCGCTCGAGCGCGCTGCGCGGCAGTTGCTGCGACGCTGCGAGCACCGCGAGCGCGATCGGCAGGTCGAAGCCTGAGCCCTCCTTCCGCAACTCCGCGGGCGCGAGGTTGACCGTGATGCGTCCGGACGGGAACGTCAGCTCGGCGGCCGAGATCCCACTGCGTACGCGCTCCCGCGCCTCCTGGCACGCTCGGTCGGCGAGGCCGACGATCGCGAAGCCGGGAATCCCGTCGCGAACGTGCGCCTCGACGTCGACGCGACGCGGCTCGAGTCCGACCAGGGCGTGGGTGACCGCGCGTGCGAGCACGCATCGAGGCTAGGCGCGAAGAGTTGAGGCAAATGTGCCTTCTCGGTCGAGAAACTCAGACGGCCCGCGCGACGAGCACGTCCTCGAAGTACTCCCCCGCGCGGCGGCCCGTGCGGCGGTTGACGTGCCTGCGCAGACGTGTCTCGAACTGCAGGCCGGCGCGCGCGAGGATCTCCGGATAGAGATCACGCCGGTCATTGACGACGATGAGCACCGGAGCACCCGGATTCAGCTCGGCCGCCGTGTGCTGCAACACGCCTGCGACACCCGCGCGATACGCCTCGAGGGCCGCAAGAGACGTGCCCGAGGCGGCAGCCCCGATCTCTCGTTCCCGGCGGTCGTCCAGGTCGAAGAGCTCGTACGCGTACCGGTGCTGCTCGTGGTAGTCGATCAGCCCCGGATATGGCGGGGACGTGAGGATGCCGTCGAACCGGCCGGCCAACGCCACGTGGAGAGCGTCTCCGTGCACGACGGTCGCTTCTCGCTCCGGCTCGCGCACCCGCGCGAACTCCGCGATCCGGCTCAGTGTGTCCAGCGTGTATCGCCGCAGGAACCCGACGGCCGACTCGACCGGACGACACTCGCGGCGGTGCTTGTGACACCAGTACGGGTGGCGCTGTGGAGTCTTCGGCGCCTCGAGGTCGTAGTGAGTCGTGAGACGCGCGGACCGCGCGGCGCGGGAGAGGACGACGCGCAGCACGTCGTCGTGGCGGTACCGCGGAATCAGCGCGCGGAAGGCGAGGAGCTCCTCCAACGACTTTGGTGCATACCAGTTGCGCAGATAGCCGTTCACCCGCTCGCGGCGACCTTGCAGCGACTCGAGTTTCCTGCACGCGTCCCCGAGCTCCTCGGCGAGGTCCACGAGGTCGTACGAGCCGGTCTTGACGCGCATGAGGAGACAGTTGAAGGCCGCGACGTCGACGCCGGTCGCGTCGAGCCCGGATTCCAGCGCCTGAACGAGCGTCGTCCCCGAGCCCGCGAATGGGTCGAGCACGTGGTCCCCGGGCTCGAGGTAGCGGTCGAGCAGCACCTCGACGAGCTGCGGGATGAACTTGCCGTGATACGGATGGAGCCGGTGGACGTGCTTCGTCCGCTCCCGCTCCGGGAGCTCGGCCTCGGACCACGAGAGGTCGAGATCGAGGATCGCGTACAGCTCGTCTTGCGTAACGGCCACGCACGTGACTTCGTCGCCGAGCTCAGAACGCCTGCGGAATCCGCTGTACGCGCCCGTCGCGCACCGCGATCACGTCGAAGCCGATCTCGAGCCGGCCGAGCTCGGGCCGGGCGCCGAGCCAGGCCGATGCAGCGCGCCGAATTCGTCGCTGCTTGTCGGCGGTGAGCATCTCGAGCGGGTCGCCGAACCGAGTGCCGCGCTTCTCCTTGACCTCGACGAACCGGAGCAAGCGGCCCCGTCGTACGATCAGATCGAGCTCGTTCCCGCCTGCCCAGACGTTCTCGCCGAGGATCCGCCAGCCGCGAAGCCGGTACCACCAGACGGCCTTTCGCTCGGCCGCGTAACCGGAGCCTGCTCTAGGCAACTGCTTTCTCGCGCTCGTAGCAGAGCGCCTGAAAGCTCAGCCGATGCACCGCGGACGGGCCGATCGCGCGGACGACCGCGGAGTGACCCGGCGTGATGTAACCGACGTGCTGCGCGAAGCCGTACGCCGGGTAGAGCGCGTCGAGCCGGCGCATGAGGCGGTCGCGCGTGACCTTGGCCACGATCGACGCGGCCGCGATGGCCGCGCTCTTCTCGTCGCCGTCGACGACCGCGGTGTGCTCCGGCGCAGTCGGGCCGAGCCGGAAACCGTCGACGAGGCACGCTTCTGCCGGCGGCGTCAGCGCCTGGAGCATCGCGCGCAGGCCGGCGAGGTTCGAACGGTGCAGGCCGTTGCGGTCGATCTCGCCCGGCGGGATCACCCGCACCGCCACCCGCTCGGCGCAACTCACGACGGCATGGAAGAGCTCCTCTCGCCGCTCGTGTGAGCACTGCTTCGAGTCGTTGAGGAAGCCGAGCGGCCGGACGCGATGGTCGCGCAGCGCGCCGTAGTCGAGCAGGACGCCCGCGACGACGAGCGGCCCGGCAAGGGATCCGCGCCCGGCCTCGTCGGCCCCGGCGACGAAGCGCGCCCCGAGCTTACGGTCGAATCGGAGCAGCTTCTGTCCGGTGCGCTTCACGCGCTCGACAATAGCGCGGTGTTCGGGCGGTGACTGCTGCTGCGAACGAGTCGCCAGGAAGGCGTTACCCGGCCGGCGCGGCTTCGGCGTCCTCGGCCGCGGGCTCGGCTTCCGCTTCGGCGGTCTCCTCAGACTGAGCCTCGGTGTCGGCCTCGGAAGCCTCTTCCGCCTCGACCTCGGGAGCCTCGTCGGCGCTGAGACCTCCCTCGTCGACCGGCTCCGGCTCCGTCTCGGCTTCGGCCCCGACGAGCCCTGCCTCCACCGTCTGCGGCAGCTCCGACCCGGCGCCGTAGCGCCGCTCGCGGACACGAGCCTTCTTGCCGACGCGGCCGCGCAGGTAGTAGAGCTTCGCTCGGTTGACGTCGCCGATCGCGGCGACCTCGATCTTCTCGATCTTCGGCGAGTGGAGCGGGAACGTACGCTCGACCCCGACGCCGAACGACTGCTTGCGGACGGTGAACGTCTCGCGCGCACCGGCACCCTGGCGCTTGAGCACGATCCCCTCGAAGACCTGCACGCGGCGTCGTGTTCCTTCGATCACCTGGAAGTGCACGCGAACCGTGTCCCCGGCCTTGAAGCGCGGCACGTTGCGCAGCTGGGCGCGCTCGAGATCCTGGATGACGTTGCTCATGGAAAGAGGGCCTGACGGCCGACGGGCAGCGTAGCAGGGACGAGACCTGCGGTCTCGCCCCTGGGAAGTGGAACTCCGCGGGCCGGAAACCGTGGTTTCCGGCCCGCTCCGTGCCGCTTGCTTCCGATGCTCTGGATGAGCTGGCACGGAAGAGCGCTCAGAACCATGCGTCAGCCCTGAAAGGGGTCTCAGCACGGAGCCGACGGGAGACCGCGCTCTCCCGTCGGCGCAGTTCGTTATCTCCAGCTCGGAAACGCGCAGCGTTGCCGAGCTACGAGCTAGCGAAAGCCGATGCGGTCGGGTGGCCAGTAGACGAAGAAGACGGTGCCGATCAGCTTGTTGCGCGGCACCGAGCCCCACGTGCGGGAGTCGCAGGATTGTGATCGGTTGTCGCCCATCATGAAATAGCTGTTCGGCTTGACGTGCCAGACCTGTCCGAAATGGGCGGTGTCTGCCAGGCGGGCCTGCGCAGAGATGAACGGCTCTTTCAGCTTCACGAACTTCTTCGCGCCGGGCGCTTCGACCCAGATGAAGCCGTTGTCGTCCTCGCGCACGGTCTCCCCCGGCAGGCCGATCACGCGCTTGACGAAGGTCCCTCCCTCGCCGCACTTGAGCGCCGCCTCGGTCGGTGTGTTGAACACGACGATGTCGTTCCGAGCCGGCGGGCCGAAGTCGAGACAGATGCGGCACGCGAGCACGCGGTCGCTCGAGGTGCCGAGACAGCCCGGCTCCGTCGGACCGCGCGCGCAGTTCAGCGTCGGCTCCATCGACGACGACGGAATCCGGTACGGGTTCACGACCCACTGCTTGAGCGCGAGCACGATCAGGATCGCCCCCGCGATGGTGAGGATCCAGTCGAGCGTGACCCGTACGCTGCGCGGCAGTCCCGGGAAGAGCCGGGCGAGCGGGTCGCGGCTTCTGTGGTCGTGGTAGCGATCCCCGCTCGTGCTCGAGAGGAAAGGATCGCGCGGAACCTGGGTCTCCCCGTAGCCCCCGTAGTCGCTGCGCCGCCACTGCGACTCCGATTCCTCCGGCCGGTCTTGGCTCGGCTGCTGCTGGTAGCCCGGCCGGTCGAAGCTCGGCCAGCGGCTCTCGGCATCCCACTCGTCCGGAGGCGGAGCCTTCTCCTCCGCCGTCTCTTCGGGCTTCTCCTCGTCGCGGGGCGGCCGGTTCCAGTCGTCGTAGCCGCTCATCGCACGTGCTCCCGCCGCCAGGCGTCGACACGGGCGTGGTCTCCCGAGAGCAGCACCTCGGGCACGGACCAGCCGCGGAAGTCGGCGGGACGCGTGTAGTGCGGGTACTCGAGCCCGCCGTCCAGCTCCTCGGAGAAGCTCTCGACCTCGCCGGAGCCCTCCGCGAGAGCGCCCGGCAGACGGCGTGCCACGGCGTCGAGCAGGAGCATCGCCGGCAGGTCTCCGTTGGAGAGGACGTACGGCCCCACCGAGATCGCGTCGGTCGCGAGGTGCTCGACGATCCGCTCGTCGAATCCCTCGAAGCGGGCGGAGAGGAGCGTGAGCGCGGGCAGCGCTGCGAGCTCTTCGACGACCGGCTGGTTGAGCTGCCGTCCCTTCGGGCTGAGCGCGATCACCGGCCCGGGGCGCTCGCCGCCGTAGACCGCCTCGAGCGCGGCCGCGACGACGTCGACGCGCAGCACCATCCCCGCCCCGCCGCCGTACGGCTCGTCGTCGACCTGCCCGGCGCGGAGCGGTGTTGAGTCGCGGTAGTTGAAGAGCCGCAGCTCGAGCTCGCCGCCGAGCACGCTCGCGACCGGCCGCTGCTCTGTCAGCCAGGCATAGGCGTGAGGGACGAGTGTGAAGACGTCGATGCGCACGGCTGGGCTATTCCGGGTCTGCGAACCCCACGGCGACGACGATTCGCCCGCCGGCTAGATCCACCTGCCGGACGCACGCCTCGACGAGAGGCAACGACATGCCGGAGTCCAGCTCGAGCACGTCGTTCGCAGGGTACTCGAGTACCTCGCGTACCCGCCCGAGCAAACGTCCATTCTCATCCTCTACACAGAGTCCGACCAGCTGGAAGACGTAGAACTCGTCCCCGGGTTCGTCGAGTTCGGGCAGCGTCGCCCGCTCCACGGCCAGCTCCGCCCCTCGTTCCACCTGCCGGTCGAGCCGGATCACGGGGCGGCCACCGGAGCCGCGGCGCGAGGCGACCACGCTCGCCTGCTCGCCTCCTGTGTAGAGCGTGGCCCCGACCTCGAAGACCTCGTCGCGCTCGCTCGCACCCTCGACGAAGAACGCACCGTCGAGCCCGTGCGGCCGACCCACCCGGCCGATCGGCACGAGGTCAGCCTCGAGCGCCATCCCACCAGGGGCGAGGGTAGGTCGAAACGCGCCGGAGCGGCGCCGGATCGAATTCCGTGCGGCGAAGCTCGACGTCGCTGCCGTCGAGCAACGCCCAGTAGGCGCCGGGCTCGTCCTCGTGCGACATACCGACACTGCCTGCATTGACGACGCGCCGGCCCGCGATCGTTCGGTCGAACTGGCGGTGCGTGTGCCCGCAGACCACGGTGCGGGCCGTCACATTCGCGAACCACTCCGCGACGTCGTCCTCGGGCGTCTCGGCGCCGAATCGGTCGGTGTCGCTGAGTGGTGTCGCGTGGCAGAACAGCGTCCCGTCGAGCTCGAGCGTCGGCGGCAGAGCGTGCAGAAAGCGCACATCAGCCTCCGACAATCGCTCCCCGACCCAGATGAGCACATCGCGTGAGCCCTCGCCGGCTCCGATCTCGAGCTGCTCGCGGTCCGTGTTGCCGCGCAGCCAGCGCGCGCGGGCACCGAGTCCACGGAGGCACGCGAGCGTCTCGGCCGGAAACGGGCCGTAGACGGAGTCGCCGCCGAGCACGATCCTGGCTTCGTCCGGCACCTCGGCGAGGACGGCCTCGAGCGCCGGGAGGTTCCCATGGACGTCGTAGAGCGCGGCGACCGTCACAGGCCGCGTGAAGTGAACTCTGCGACGGCTTCCTCGCGTGTCGCCTGCAACTCTGCGCCGTCGTACGGCGTGCGCCGGTGCGCGAGGTCGAGGAGCCAGTACGCGCCCGGCTCCTCCTCGTACGGCATGCCGACACTGCCCGCGTTGACGATGCGAACGCCGCCCACCGTGCGCTCGAACTGCGTGTGCGTGTGACCGCAGACGACTGTCGCTGCATCGACTCCTTCGAACAGCGGCGTGAGCCTCTCCTCGGGCGTCCGCTCGGTGAAGATGTCCACGTCGTTCCGCGGCGAAGCGTGGCAGTAGAGGACGTCGTCGATCCGCTGCGTCCCCGGCAGCTCGTGCAGGAAGGCGATCTCGTCCTCGCTCAGCCGGCCGCGCGTCTCCTCGACGAGCGGCTCCGGGACGAGGCCTCCCTCACCCGGGAAGAGCTCGCGGTCGGCGTTGCCACGAACCCAGCGGACTCGGTCGCCCAGGGCGCGCAGCCGCGCGAGCGTCTCGGACGGCTGCTCACCGCCCGCACAGATGTCGCCCCCGACGACGATCGTCGCGTCGTCCGGAACTTCCGCGAGCACCGCTTCGAGCGCCTCGAGGTTGCCGTGGATGTCGTAGAGGGCGGCGACTGCCACAGCTTGTCAGTCGACGATCTCGAGCTGGAGCCGGCGTCCCGCTTCGACCCCGCCGGCGCGGACGACCGTGCGCAACGCACGGGCGAGCCGCCCCTGGCGGCCGATCACCTTGCCGACGTCGCCCTCGGCCACGTGGAGCCGGAGGACGAGCGTTCCGTCCTCCTCCTCGACCTCCTCGACCCGAACCGCGTCGGGCTCGTCGACGAGCCTGCGCGCGAGCTCCGCGACCAACTCGGCCACGGCGTTACTGGATGCCCTGCGCCTTGAGGAGCTTCGCCACCGACTCGGTCGGCTGCGCACCCTTGTCGAGCCAGCCGCGCACCTTCGCCTCGTCGAGGTCGATGAGCGACGGATCCGACTGCGGGTTGTAGCGCCCCACGATCTCGATGAACTTGCCGTCGCGCGGCGAGCGCGAATCGGCTGCGACGACGCGGTAGATCGGGTTCTTCTTCGAGCCGACCCGGGTCAGTCTGAGCTTCACTGCCATTGATGCCCTTTCAGTTGGCATTGCTGCGTCTCTGACGAGCGAAGAGCGAGCGATGCAAGGACGCAGGGAGCACTCGTAGCTGCAGCTACGAGTGCGACCGAGGACGCCGCAGCGCGACCCTTTGCAGCCGTCAGAGGCGCGGAGGATATCTGCTGAAAGGGCACGACTACCTCTTCGCTTGCTTCTTCTTCCGTTTTGAACTCGCCTTACGGGTCGCGCTCGGTCGCGGACCGCCGCCCATCGTCGGCGCTCCCGCAGCCATCCCAGGCAACTGCGGCATCTTGCCCGATCCGACCATCTTCATCATCTTCGCCATCTGCTTGCGGGCCTCGATGAGCTGGTTGACCTGCTCGACCGTGGCGCCCGAGCCCGCGGCGATCCGCTTGCGGCGAGAGGCGTCGATGACGTGCGGGACGCGTCGTTCGTGCGGCGTCATCGAGAGCACGATCGCCTCGACCCGCTTGAGCTGGCCCTCGTCGACCTGGTCGAGACCTTCGAGCTGGTTGCCGAGCCCCGGGATCATCTTGAGGATCCCCTGCAGCGGACCCATTCGGCGCAGCATCTTGTAGCTCGAGAGAAAGTCGTCGAACGAGAACTCGCCCTTGAGCATGCGCTTCTCGAGCTGCTCCTTCTCGTCGTCGGCGATCGCCGCCTCGGCGCGCTCGATCAGGGTCAAGACGTCGCCCATGCCGAGGATCCGCGAGGCCATCCGGTCGGGGTGGAACCAGTCGAGCGCGTCGAGCTTCTCGCCGAGCGAGGCGAGCTTGACCGGCTTGCCGGTGACCGCACGAACGGAGAGCGCCGCGCCGCCGCGCGCGTCGCCGTCGAGCTTCGTGAGGACGACGCCGTCGAAGTCGATCCGCTCCTGAAACGCCTGCGCGACGTTGACGGCCTCCTGGCCGGTCATTGCGTCGAGAACGAGAAGCACGTTCGTCGGCTTCGCCTCGCGCCGCACCGCGGCGAGCTCCTCCATCAACGGCTCGTCGACGTGGAGGCGGCCGGCGGTGTCGAGGATCACGACGTCGCGGCCGTCCGCCTTCGCGCGCTCGATCCCGTCGCGGACGGCCTTGACCGGGTCGGCGCGCTCGCCGGCATAGACTGGGACGCCCGCCTGCCCGCCGAGCTGGATCAGCTGGTCGATCGCGGCGGGGCGCTGCAGGTCGGCGGCCACGAGCGCCGGCTTCCGCCCCTCCTTCTCGAGCAGGAGCGCGAGCTTGCCCGCGGCCGTCGTCTTGCCCGAGCCCTGGAGGCCGGCGAGCAGGATCGTCGTCGGCGGGCGCTGCGAGAAGGCGAGACGGGAGTCGGACGAGCCGAGGAGCTCGGTCAGCTCCTCGTGGACGATCTTCACGACCTCCTGGCCGGGCGTGAGGCTCTTCCGCACGGCCTCGCCGCGCGCGCGCTCGCGCACCTGCGCGACGAAGTCCTTGACGACGCCGAAGTTCACGTCCGCCTCGAGCAGGGCGAGTCGCACCTCGCGCATGGCGCGCGAGATCGCCTCGTCGTCGAGGACGCCACGCCCGCGGAGATCGCCGAGGGCGCCCTGGAGCTTGTCGCTGAGAGCGTCGAACATCGCGGGCGCAGGGTACCGGCGCCGCCGCACGGGCTAGCCGCCGACGAGGGCGCGCGCGTAGTCGCGCGGATCGAAGGGCTGGAGGTCTTCCAGCCCTTCTCCGACGCCGACGAGCTTCACGGGCAGGCCGAGCTCGTAGGCGATCGGGATCGCGACTCCGCCCTTCGCCGAGCCGTCGAGCTTGGTCAGCACGACTCCTGTGACGCCGACCGCCTCGCCGAACAGCCGCGCCTGCTGCACGCCGTTCTGTCCCATCGTCGCGTCCACGACCAGAAGCGTCTCGTGCGGCGCCCCGTCGAGACGACCTGCGAGAACGCGCCGCACCTTCGCGAGCTCCGCCATGAGGTTCGTCTGGGTGTGGAGACGGCCCGCCGTGTCGACGACGACGACGCCGCGGCCTCGCGCAATTGCGGCCTCCACCGCGTCGTAGGCGACCGCGGCCGGATCGCCCCCACGCTCGGAGCCGACGAAGTCCGCCCCCGCCCGCTGAGCCCAGGTCTCGAGCTGCTCCTCTGCCGCGGCGCGATAGGTGTCGGCCGCAGCCACCACGACCGAGTGCCCGCGCTCGGCGAGTCTTGCCGACAGCTTCCCGATCGTCGTCGTCTTCCCGGTGCCGTTGACGCCGACGACGAGGATCACGGCAGGCGCGTGTGCGACGTCGAGCACCGGCGCCTCGCCGAAGAGCCCGGTCACCTCCTCCGCGAGCGCCGCGTTGAGGTCGCCGAGCTCCCCGCGCGCCTCGAGCCGGCGCACGAGCTCCGCGGTCGCGCGGACGCCCACGTCGCCTGCGATCAGCGCCTCTTCGAGCCGCTCCCAGTCGGCGTCGTCGCCCGGGTCGAACGAGGTCGCCGCGGCGAGTTCGCCCGTCAGCGCACGACGCGACTTCCCCAGCGAGTCGCGCAGCCGCGAGAAGAACCGGCCGCCGCCTTCCTCCTCGGGGACGGGCGCTGCACCCGGCTCGCCCAACAGCTCCGCCCAGCTCCGCGCCATTGCGTCAGCGTAGTGGCGGCCGAACGCGCCCTACTCGGAGAGCTGCCACTCCTGGTCGCGGATCAGCGGAACCTCGGTGCCGTCGGCCAGCACCGCATCCACCTCGAGCTCCGGCGCGCCGACCATGAAGTCGACGTGGATGTTGCAGTCGTTCATCGCCGGATCCGGCTCGCCGTCGAACGAGTAGGCGAGCCCCATGCCGTAGGCGATGTGACAGGTCGCGTTCTCGTCGAAGAGCGTGTCGTAGAAGAGCGTCCCCGTCTGGCCGACTCGCGACTCGTTCGTGACGAGCGCGACCTCGCCGAGCCGGTCGGCGTTCTCGTTCGTCGCAAGCTGGCTGCGAACAACGTCCGCTCCCTCCTCGGCGTCGAGGTCGACGATCCGGCCGTTCTCCAAGGTGAACTCGAGCCCGCGGATGATCTGGCCTCCGAGGGAGAGCGGCAGCGACGAGCGGATCGTGCCGTCTGCTCGTCGCGGGTCGGGTGTCGTGAAGACCTCCTCCGTCGGCATGTTCGCGACGTAGTCGATGCCGCCCGACGTGCGAAAGCGGGCGGCGCCCCAGCGTGCGGTCGGGAGGATGCCGATCGTGAGATCGCTGCCGGGGCCCCGGTAGTGCAGCGCGTCCGGCCGGAGCTCTGTCAGCGCGGCCGCACGCGCCTCGAGCCGGGAGATGTGGTCGTGCCAGGCAGCGACCGGGTCGGGCTCGTCGAGGCGCATGCAGAACGCGACCTCGTCCCACAGCCGATCGACGTCCGGCTCGCCGAAAACCTGGGTCGCCCAACCCTCGTTCGGCGCTCCGATGCCGCACCAGTTGATGGTGTTGTCACGGTGCTGTTCCTGCACGATCTCGGCGATCTCGAGCTGGATCGCGCGGCCGACGCGCTCGCCGTCGACGTCGCTGAGAAGCTGCGGCTCGGGCCTCCCCGTCGTGCCGATCGACGCATTGCCCGCCTCCGCCTTCGTCCGCTCCTTCTCCCACTCGGGCGAGTACGTGAGCGCCGGGTCCGGGCCGAGCGCGAGCATCGCGTGCAGGACGTGCTCGTCCCGGTAGACCATGTGGACGTACGACGCACCCGCTTCGTACGCCTGGCGGACGAGAGCGCGCGCCAGCTCGGTGTGCTCCACGAGCGAGTGGACGAAGACCTCCTGGCCCGGTTGCACGTTCGCGCCGACGCGAACTGCGAGCTCCGCGTAGCGCTCGAGGCGTTCGTCCATTGCAAAGATCCTATGCAGGGGTGCGCCTACGAGCTGGCTACGCCGCGCTCGCGGCCTCGGCCTCCTCGCGGGGAAGCCTTCGGGAGACGACCTGCGAGACACCGTCGCCGCCCATCGTCACGCCGTAGAGGACGTCGGCAGCCTCCATCGTCCGCTTCTGGTGCGTGATGACGACGAACTGCGCCTGGTCGGAGTAACGGCGCAGAAGCTCGACGAAGCGCCCGATGTTCGTGTCGTCGAGCGCCGCCTCGACCTCGTCGAGAAGGTAGAACGGGCAGGGCCGCGCGAGGAAGAGCGCGAAGAGGAAGGCGATCGCACCGAGCGCCTTCTCGCCGCCGGAGAGCAGCGAGAGCCTCTGCACACGCTTTCCGGCGGGACGGAGCTCGACCTCGACACCTTGGCTGGAAGCGACGTCGGCGAAGCCGCCGTCGCCCCGCCGAACACCGCCGCCTTCGGCGGTCGGGGGCTCCGCGTCGTCGCTACCCTCGGCGGCCTCTGTGAGCCGCAGGCGACCCTCGCCGCCCGGGAAGACGGTGGACGTCACGTCTGCGAAATGCCGCTGCACCGCCTCGAACGTCTCCGTGAAGCGCCGCTCGACCGTCTCGGTCAGCTCGTGGCGGAGCTTCTCGAGCTCGTCGAGGCTCGCTTCGAGGTCTTCACGCTGGGCGGTGAGCTCCTCGAGCCGCTCCTTCTCGGAGGCGTACTCCTCGTGCGCGAGCGGGTTCACCTGGCCGAGCTGCTCACGTCGCCGCTCGAGCCGCTCGACGGTTGCGGCAAGGTGCTCGCGATCGTCGCCGTCCGCCGGCTCGTCCGCGTTGGCCTGCTCGAGCCGCCGGCGAGCCTCGCCCGCCTCCGCGTCGATCCGTGCCGCCTCGACCTGGATCGTGGAGACGGCCTCCGAAGCGGCTGCGAGCTCCTGGCGCAGCTCGACCTCTGCCGCGCCGAGCCGCCGTAGCTCCGCGCCGAGCTCGCCGTTGCGCGCCGCGCCGGCATCGACCTCCGCGCGCAGCGGAGCCTCGAGATGCGAGACCGAGACTTCGAGAGCGCGGACGAGCCGCTCGGCGAGCCGGAGGCTGCGGTCGGCCAACGGATCCCGCTCGAGCGAGTACGCGGTGTCGGGGATCGGCGCGTCGTGGCGCGCCCGGCGTTCGTCCAGCTCGGCCGCGAGCGCACGCCGGCGAGCGTGGAGCTCGAGAAGCAGCGCCTCCGCGGTCTCGCCCGCGAACCACAGCTCGCCCCGCTCCGGGTCGTAGCCGAAGCCCTCCGGGGTGACGGCCGGAACCCGCGACGCCAGCAACTCCTCCTTCGCGACGACAGGCATCCGGGCGACGAGCTGCTCGGGATCGCGGCCGACGAGGACGACAAGACTGCCGAGGCCCGAATCCCGCGCACGCTCGAGCAGCGCAAGCGCTCCGGCCGCGTCATCGCGCACGACCGCGGAAGCCGACCGGCCGAGCGCAGCGGCGACCGCGCGCTCCCGGCCGGGCTCGACGTCGAGCAGCGACAGCGCGATGCGCTCGCCGTCGGCGGCGAGCGCGCGTGCCGCCGGCGGCAGCCCTTCGCGCTCGGCGAGCGTCCGGTCGAGCGTACGCAGGCGCTCCTCGAGCAGCTGGATCTCGTCCCCGAGAGCTTCCCGCTCGACGCGAACGCGTTCGTCGAGCACCCGGCGCGGACGTGCGATCTCGTCACGGAGCCTCTGTACGCGGGTCTCCGCGGACTCGCGTCGCAGCTCGAGACGCTCGGCCGCGCTGCGCAGCCGGTAGAGCGCCCGCAGCGCCTGCTCGCGCCCACCCGCGGCGTCGGCCAGCTCCTCCTCGGCCTCGCCGCGCTCGGCGAGCAAGGCCTCGAGCCTCGCCTCCACCCCGCGCCGCCGGTCGGCGGCTGAGGTCCGGCGGACTCCGAGCTCGGCGAGCCGCTCGTCGAGCCCGGCGAGATCGAGCTGGGCGATCCGGGCCCGCAGGCGCGCGAGCTCGAGGCCGAGCTTCTGCGCGCGCTCCGCGGCCGTCGCCTGCAGCGCGAGCGGACGGAGTCGCTTCTTCACCTCGGCCTCGAGGTCGCGCGCACGCTCGACCTCGATCCCCACGCGCGCGAGCTTGAGCTCCGCGCGGTGACGCCGTGCCTTGAACCGCCCAAGTCCCGCGGCTTCCTCGATCAGCGCTCTCCGCTCGGCCGGACGAGAGGCAAGGATCGCTTCGACCTTGCCCTGACTGATGATCGAGTGCATGCCCTGGCCCAGCCCGAGGTCGGCGAGCAGCTCCACGAGATCGAGCCGCCGCACGCCGGCTCCGTTGACGAGGTACTGGCCCTCGCCGCCGCGATGGAGCCGGCGCACGACCGAGAGCTCGGCGTAGTCGACGGGCAGCGCTCCGTCGGCGTTGTCGAACAGGAGCTCGACCTCGCAGAAGTCGGATGTGCCACGCGCGCCCCCGCCGGCGAAGAGCACGTCGTCGGGCTTCTCCGCGCGGAGCTCCGTCGGGCTGAGCGAGCCCGCCGCCCAACGGATGGCGTCGGAGACGTTCGACTTGCCGGAGCCGTTCGGACCGACGATCACGCCGACGCCCGGCTCGAGGCGAACCTCGACCGGGTCGGGAAACGACTTGAAGCCACGGACCTTTACGGCACGGAGATGCACGTATTCCGCAGGCTATCGGGACGGACGGACGCTCCCTCGGCTAGGTCGGGACGATCGGCGCGATCTTCTCGAGCACCTCCCGGGCGGCCTCCTGCTCAGCGGCCTTCTTCGAGCCGCCCTCGCCGAC
>DATGEB010000052.1:0-8846 GCA_035310545.1 Gaiellaceae bacterium | reverse complement strand
CTCGGCGGCACCGGCGTCGCCTGCCCCGTCGGGGTCAGGACCGGGTAGCGAACGATCCCGCGCTCTTCTCCTCGCATTTCGCCGCGTCGGCGCGGGAGAGGAGCGAAGCCGCGTCTGCCGCTTCCCGGAGCAACCACTAGTCCGCGGCGAGCGACTTGCTCATCGCGACCGCGTTCTCCTCGTATCCCAGCGACCGATAGAGGCTGCGCGCGGTCGTGTTCCGGCCGAAGACGTTGAGAGCCACGCGTTCGACGCCGCGTCGCCGCGCCTCCTCTTCGGCGAGAAGCATCGCCGCCTTGCCATGGCCACGGCCGCGGTGGGCCTCGGCGACGTGGATGTCGTAGACGAAGAGGATGCGTTGTCCCATGTCCTCGCGCTCGGCGAGCCACAGCTCTCCGACTGCGTCGCCGTCGGCCTCGAGGACGAACACGAGCTGCTCGCTCGCCGGGAGCCCGTCCGGAAAGAGGCGCTCGAGGTCGGCCGCGGCCTTCTCAGCAGCGCCCGCCGCCGGAAAGCCGCCTTCGTCGATCATCGCCCGGGCGTACTCGTCGCGCATTCGCGGCGCCCACGCGGCGAACTCGTCGTCCCGCATCGGTCGCAACTCGACTCCCATGCGGCGAGCCTACCGGCGTAGGGTCTCGGTGGAATGCAGAAGTGGAAGGGCGACTACCCGTGGCTGCAGCTCGCGTTCAAGCACATCGGGCGAAGCGGGAGAGCGACGTCGGAGGCCTGGCGCCTGCGGATCGAGGAGGAGCTCGGCACCACGCTCGACTACAAGCTCCGGAGCGACGGGACGGCGACGGTCTGGTGTGGCATGAGCGGCTTCGACTTCCACCACGAGCCGACCCCGAAGGAGCTGCTCGAAGGGCTCGCCGACGCCTACAAACGCGAGGCGATGCGCCTCGAGCACCGGATCGCGTCGTCCGACGTTTGACACCGCTTCGATCGCGTTGTTGAGTCCTTCGTATTCCCACGCAGTTGGTGCGGGACAACCAGGGAGGGTCGATGAAGCGGTTTTGGATGCTCGTAGGGGTAGCCGTCGTCGCGGGAGCGATGTACGTCGCCGCGGCGCCGGGTAGCCGGCAGGCGACAGGGCCGACGGCGAGGCAGTTTGCGGCGCTGAAGAAGCAGGTCGCCAGCCTGAGCAAGAATCTGAAGGCGCTGAAGAAGGACGAGGCTCAGGTCAAGCTCGGGGCCTCCGCCGCCGTGGACTACATCGGCGCCTGCCTCCTCGACACGAATGCCAACGTCGTGAGCCTGCCGGTGAACCAGTTCGGCACGGCCAGCTCCGGCTTCCTCTTCGGTGCGTCCACGAGCGATCCGAGCACGATCCCGCGGTCCGCTCTCGACATCGACCTGTCGGGGAGCCCCAAGGCATACCTCCAGGAGGTCAACTCGACCTGCGCGACGAGCGCCGCGCCGGCGATGCCGCGCAGCTTGAAGCTGTTGGTCGAGCGCTCTCGCTGACGGAGAGTTCGGGGAGGGCGGTCCCTCGCGCCGCCCTCCCCGGCAACGCTCAGGCTGCCGCGCGCGCCTCGGTGTGCAGCCGGTAGAGGTCGGGCTCGCACGCCTCGAAGCCGTAGATGAGATCCGGGTCGAACTGACCGTCCGAGCAGCGGCGGATCTCCTCGACGGCCTCGTCCCACCCCACCGGCTCACGGTACGGCCGCGTGTCCGTCATGGCGTCGAGTGCGTCCACGACGGCGAAGATTCGCGCGCCCAGCGGGATGCTCTTCCCCGAGAGCCTGTCTGGGTACCCGCTGCCGTCCCACCGTTCGTGGTGGGAGCGGATGACGCGCGCGCCCTCCTGGTTCAGGAGGGGAATGTGCGAGAGCAGGTGCTCGCCGAGGATCGCGTGTTTCTCCATCCGCCGGCGCTCGCGTGCGGTCAGGGCGCCGGGCTTGAGCAGGATCTCGTCGGGCACGCCGATCTTGCCGACGTCGTGGAGCATGAAGCCCCACTCCAGGCTCGGGTCGTCGAGCAGCGACGGCGCGACCTCGAGCGTGAGCCTCGTCGCATACGACGTGACGCGGCGCGAGTGCCGGCTCGTCCCGAAGTCCCGGGACTCGAGCGCCGAGGCGAGCGCGGCGACCGTCTGCGCGTACGCCTCGGTGAGCAGCTCGTGCTGGCGGCGGCCGATCTCGATCAGCCGGTTCAGGTCGGCGATGTCGACGGTGCCGTTGCCCTCGTCCGTGCCGGGCACGGCGCGCTTGACCAGCGGCGCGACGAGCCCGAGCAGCTCGAGCGGGCTGAACGGCTTGCGGAGGAACGCCTCGGCTCCCGCGGCGGTCGCGGCCCGGCCGGCTTCCTCGGAGCCGCTGATCGCGACGATCGGGATCCGGCTGGTCTGCGGCGTCTCGCGCAGCCGCTCGAGATAGAAGACGCCGTCGATGCCCGGCAGCCCGATGTCGAGCAGGATCGCGTCCGGGCGCGACTTGGCGAGCGCGCGCTCGGCCTCGATCACGTCCCACGCCGTGTCGACCTCGAACCCCTCCAGCTCGAAGGTCGTCCGGATCAGCTCGCACAGAAGCTCGTCGTCGTCGATGGCGAGTACGCGACGCTTGCGTCCCATCTCCGTCAGACCCCCTTCGCTCGGAAACGCTCCACGTCGCGTATCTCGGCAACTCCCACGCACTCCGTGAAAGGGCCGATCGAGGGGAAGCGTGAGGGCCGAAGAGTTCTTTCTGCCGAAAGCTTCCGCAAGCTTCGAGAGCAGATTCACCCGTTGGAGTGATCGGAGCAGTGGAGGTGCCGTGCGAGGCGCCCGACCGTGGAGGCGTCTTGCGGGTCCGATTGGATCGTGCTACGAATGGCGCCTTGTCGCGCCTCGTCTTCGCGTGCGTGTTGGTCGCCGCTTTCTTCATGGTCGGTGCGGTTGCCGCGCAGGCGAAGCCTGGCAAGGGCGGTTCGCCGACCGGGTACGACGTGTCGTATCCGCAGTGCGGGCGTGCGCTGCCGACGAGTGTCAGCTTCGGGATGGTCGGCGTGAACGACGGGATCGTCTACAGCGCCAATCCTTGCCTCGGCGCGGGCGACGGCAGCAGTGAGCTCGCTTGGGCGGAGCGGTATGACGCGGTTCCGATCCTCTACGCCAATACGGGCGATCCCGGCCCTGCACTCTCTTCGCACTGGCCGACCGGACAGACGACGCCTCAGATGTGCGATTCCTCACAGCCCGACTCGAGTGCCTGCTCGTACGACTACGGCTGGAACGCGGCGGCCAACAGCTATTCCGACGCGGTGAACGCGTATATCTCGCTCGGCCAGCTGTCGCCGTTGGCGTTGCAGACGCCGCAACCGAACGAGTGGTGGTTGGACGTCGAGAGCGCGAACTCCTGGGAGTCGAACGCTGCGAACAACGTCTCCGAGTTGCAGGGAGAGGTCGGCTATCTGCGGAGCCAGCGCGTGACCACGATCGGCTTCTACGCCAACGCGAGCGACTGGCGAACGATCACCGGCGGCACGAGTGTCTTCAGCAGCCTTCCCAGCTGGCGCCCCGGCGCGGGCAGTCAACGCACGGCCGCGTCGTTCTGCGGCACCACCGGCGTCACGGGAGGACCAATGCGCTACAGCCAGTACGCCGCCAACGGCTTCGACGCCGACGTGCGCTGCTAGCGAGCCGCCGCCCGATCGGTCGCACGCCCGCCGGGATGCTCGAGCCGAATCGAAGGATCGTCGGGTGCTTCGGTCTTGACGTGCTCCAGCCCTGACGCGTCGGCGTAGACATAGAGCCGTCCGCCTCGGTCTGCGATGAACGAGACGGCTTCGGGATCAGTGACGACGGCCACCGTCGAAAGCTACATCGGGCGGTAGGACGCCGAGCTGTTCGAGCCGACCTCTCGTCTGACGGTCTTACTGCAACCGCTCGGCGAGGTAGCGGATCGCAAGCGGGTAGCGGTACTCGATCCCCCCGTGGCCCGCGTCGAAGAGCTCGAAGGAGACGTCCGTAATCCCGAGCTTCTCGAGCTCCTGCCGGAACGCTTCCGCGCCGAGATCCAGGAACCACTCGTCGCGCGTGCCGGCGTCGATATAGATCGCACGCATGCTCCGGAGCGCGTCGGCGTGGCGGCTCGCCATGCGCACCGGATCCCACGCGAGCCAGCGCTGCCACACGTCGTCGCGCAGCATCCCGGTCGCGATGTCGAAGGGCAGGTCGATCGAGCCGTCCTCGTTCGCCGAGTAGCAGGCGGCCATCGCGTACGTGTTGAGGACCGGATGGTCGGACGGCTTCGTAAACGCCGGACGCGAGCGGAAGTCCTCCCAGAAGCGGTCGTACGAGCCGTCGTAGTCGTCGCGCAGGGTGCGCATGGTGTCGCGGAACT
Source organism: Gaiellaceae bacterium (assembly GCA_035310545.1). Classification (GTDB taxonomy): domain Bacteria; phylum Actinomycetota; class Thermoleophilia; order Gaiellales; family Gaiellaceae; genus Palsa-739. The sequence goes on along the minus strand of DATGEB010000052.1, from coordinate 4,524 downwards.
CCGGCAGGTAGCAGAGCTCGAACAGCGCGTCTCCCGAGTGGGTGCCGAGGCCGCCGAAGACGTCGGGCCTCAGCATGGGCACGACCATCGCCCCGTATCCACCGCTCGACTTGCCGGTGAGGCCGCGGTGGGCAGGCTCGGCCAGTGTCCGGTAGTGCGAGTCGACGAAGGAGACGGCCTCGTCGCAGAGGTACTCGCAGTAGCGGCCCGTTCCCGGCGAGTCGATGAACTGCGAGCCGCCGTACGAGGTCCAGCAATCGACGAACACGACGAGCGCGGGCGGACAGCCCTCCTCGGCGAAGAGGCGGTCGATGTTCTCGGGCGTGCTCGGGCGGAACGCCGTCCGGTTCAGCCACATGTCGATCTGGCCCGTCATCCCCTGGATCAGGTAGATGGACGGAAAGCGGCGGTCGGGCTCGGTGTCGTACGCGGGTGGGACGTACACCCAGAGCGGCCGGACGTGCGGGTCGCCGAGTGGGTTGTCGCGTAGGACGTCGCTCTCGATCACGAGTTCGTCGAAGCGTCCGACCATCGCGCGCGACCAAGGCTCCACGCAAGTCTTCTATCAGTCCCGGCTACACTCACGCGGATGGCCGAATACGGGACGATGCGGGTCAAGAGCGGCCTCGCCGAGATGCTCAAGGGCGGCGTGATCATGGACGTCGTCGACGCCGAGCAGGCGAAGATCGCCGAGGCGGCGGGCGCGTGCTCGGTGATGGCGCTCGAGCGCGTTCCGGCCGACATCCGCCGGGACGGCGGAGTCGCGCGCATGTCCGACCCGGACAAGATCCAGGAGATCCAGGAGGCCGTGACGATTCCGGTCATGGCCAAGTGCCGCATCGGCCACTTCGCCGAGGCGCAGATCCTGCAGGCACTCGAGATCGACTACATCGACGAGTCAGAGGTGCTGACTCCCGCCGACCTCGAGCACCACGTCGACAAGTGGCAGTTCACCGTCCCGTTCGTCTGCGGCTGCACGAACCTCGGCGAGGCGCTGCGCCGCATCGCGGAAGGCGCGGCGATGATCCGCACGAAGGGCGAGGCCGGCACCGGCGACATCGTCAACGCCGTCACGCACATGCGCTCGGTCTTCGGCCACATCCGCCGGCTCGGCGCGCTGCGCGAGGAGGAGCTGTACGCCGAGGCGAAGGAGCTGCGCGCGCCGTACGAGCTCGTGAAGTGGGTCGCCGAGAACGGGAAGCTGCCGGTCGTGACCTTCACCGCCGGCGGGATCGCGACGCCGGCCGACGCGTCGCTCTGCATGCAGCTCGGCGCCGACGGCGTCTTCGTCGGCTCCGGCATCTTCAAGTCCGGCGATCCGGAACGGCGCGCGAAGGCGATCGTCGAGGCGACGACGCACTTCCAGGATCCGGAGATCCTCGCCCGTGTCTCCGCCGGCCTCGGCGAGCCGATGGTCGGCATCTCGACGCAGACGCTCGATCCGAGCGAGCTGCTCGAGACTCGCGGCTGGTAGCAGCGCAGCGGCTCCGTCCGACGCGGGGAGGACGATTTCCCCGTGCACGAGCGCGAGATCAGCCCGATCTGGACCTCGGCGTCGTTTCTCGTCTATACCGGCGGCCTGACCGTCCTCGGCGGCGGAATCGGAGCGCTCTTCTACCTCTCGACGCAGTACCACGGCAAGGGCGAAGGCACCGCCTGGACGCTCCTCGTCCTCGCGATCCTCTACGCGATCGCGCACGCGCTGCGCACGCGCAAGCGTCCGCTCGCCGCGGGCATTTTCGCGTTCGCCGCGGTCATCGCGTGGATCATCCTGGTCGCCGTCGCGTTCGACTGGTGGGGCTGGACGAACGGCTCGTTCGGCAACTTCCATCGCTGGTCGTGGGCGCGCCTCGCGTTCGAGCTCCTCGTCCTCGCGGCGGCGCGGGAGGGTCGGCGGCGCTTCCGGTTCCCGCTCGTCCGCGTGGTCTCGGCGACCACCGGCTGGGTGTTCGTGGTCGACGTCTTGACGACGGGCAGCGGCAACTGGTTCCTCACGGTGACACTGATCGTCGGCCTGATCTATCTCGTGGGAGGAAGCGTCGGGGAGCAGCCGTCCGGATTCTGGCTGCACGTCGTCGGAGGGCTGCTGATCGGGATTCCGATCCTCGTGTGGTGTCATACGTCCGACTTCGACTTCGCCGTGGTCTCGTTCATGTCGCTCGTCTTCGTCGCGTTCGGATACCGGACGAGGCGGTCGATCTGGGCCGTGTACGGCACGATCGGCTTCTTCGTCGCGACCGTCCACTTCCTCGTCGGCTCGCCGACCGGAATCGTGGCCGGAGCGCTCGCGGGTCAGCCGCCCAACATCACGGCCTGGTCGTTCCCGCTCGCGTTCGGGCTGCTCGGCTTCTGGCTCGTCGGGCTCGGCATCCTCGGCCGGCGCCGGCCTTTGCCCGCTGTGCCGCCATCCGCGTAGCCGTCGTTACCATCGCCGCGTGGACAGGCCGCTCAGAATCGGCGTTCTCGCCGTGCAGGGGAACTTTCGCGAGCATGCAGCCGTGCTGCGGCGGCTCGGCGCCGAGCCCGCCGAGGTTCGGCTCCCCGAGCAGCTCGCGGGACTCGACGGCCTGATCATCCCCGGCGGCGAGTCGACCGCGATCGGGCGGCTCATGCGGCTCTACGGACTCGACGAGGCGGTGCAGGAGTTCACGGGCCCGATCTTCGGGACGTGCGCGGGGATGATCGTGCTCGACCGCGACCATCTCGGCGTCGGCGACTTCGGAACCAAGCGCAACGCGTTCGGCCGCCAGGTGCACAGCTTCGAGGCCGACCTCGACGTCGTGGATGGTGACGAGCCGCTCCGCGCCGTCTTCATCCGCGCGCCGTGGCTCGAGGACGTGGGGTCAGGGGTCGAAGTGCTCGCGGAGCTCGACGGGCATCCCGTGCTGGCGCGCGACGGACGGCTCCTCGTCGCCGCCTTCCACCCGGAGCTGACCGACGACACGCGCGTCCACGAGCGGTTCCTGAACCTTGTGAGAGAGGTGGAGAGTGTCCGGGCATAGCAAGTGGTCGTCGATCAAGCACAAGAAGGGCGCGGCCGACGCGAAGCGCGGCAAGCTCTTCTCCAAGCTGACGCGCGCGCTGATCGTCGCCGCCAAGGAGGGCGGTCCCGACCCGGCCGGAAACCTCGCGCTCCAGAACGCGATCGAGAAGGCGAGAGCCGCGTCGATGCCGAAGGACAACATCGACCGCGCGATCGCGAAAGGCTCCGGAACCGACTCCGACTCCGCGAGCTACGAGACCGTGATCTACGAGGGCTACGGCCCGGCGGGCGTCGCGGTGATCGTCGAGGCGCTTACCGACAACCGGAACCGGACGGCGGGCGAGGTGCGGCACACGTTCGCGAAGAACGACGGGAATCTCGGCACGTCGGGTGCCGTCGCCTGGTTGTTCGAACGGCGGGGGATCGTGCTCGTGCCGGCGGCCGGCGCCGACGAGGACGAGCTCACGCTCGCCGCGGCGGAGGGCGGCGCCGACGACGTCTCGCTCGACGGCTCCTCCTACGAGGTGTTGACGGCGGCCGAGGAGCTCGCCGCGGTGCGCGCTGCGGTCGCGGGCGCGGGCTTCGAGATCGAGTCGGCGGAGCTGACGATGCTGCCGAAGACGACCGTCGCCGTCGAGGACGAGAGCGAGGCGAAGAAGATCCTGCGCCTGATCGACCAGCTCGAGGAGAACGACGACGTGCAGGAGGTGTACGCGAACTTCGACATCCCCGAGAGGGTCCTCGAGAGCGTGGCCGGCTAGCGCCGTCCACGCTCTCTCGGAAACGGAACTCCGCGTGCCGGAGAGCGCGGTCTCCGCACGCTCCGTGCTGCTTGCTTGCCCGCCCGCTGAGGCCGCTGCGCGGCGTCTGCGGAGCGGGATTGCCTCCGGCCAACGCGGCTTCGCCTGCGTTCCGTCTCCGGCTGGCGGCACCTCGCGTAACAGCACGCTCGCCTGGGTCAGACGGTATGGAGTGCTCGGCACTGCCCAGTTGACAGGCCACACTCCAATGAGTGTTCGGGAATGAACTTCTGATCGACGGTCATGTTGCTGAGCTAATCCCGGGCCGGCGCTGGCTCGCCCGGCTTGCAGATGAGCCGGTGGATCTCGCGAGTCAGCTCCGCGACCTGCTCCGTCAGCTGCTTGTCTTGGGCCGTGAGCTGCGTATTCGATTCCAGGAGCTCGAGTAGGCGCTTCGCCTCGCCCTGTATCTGGTTCTCGACCCGGTCGTGGCGCTTCTCGGAAGTCTCCTCGGCGATCTTGTCGCGGTCGGCTTGCCGCGTCTGGGCAAGCAAGATCAGCGGCGCCGCATAAGCGGCCTGGGTGGAGAATGCAAGGTTGAGCAGGATGTACGGGTACTTGTCGAAGTGGACGATATTCAGCAGCGCCGTCGTGTTGGCGGCAATCCAAAGGATGACCACAATCGTCTGGCCGACGATGTACTGCGGCGTTCCGAAGAAGCGCGCGATCCGTTCCGCGATCCGACCGAAGTAGTCCGATCCGAACGCGCCGTGATGCGACTCGGCAGCCGCCGACATGAGG
>DATGEB010000051.1:0-26828 GCA_035310545.1 Gaiellaceae bacterium | reverse complement strand
GCTCTGTGATCGTCGTCCGGTGCCGGCGACGAGAGTTCCCGGCCCACCCGTCGCCTTGAGCTCTACAGCCAGCGCCCGGTTTGTTCGGCGTGCCAAAGCAGCCCGAGCGCGGCGAATCGCTCCAATGCGCGGGTGAGTAGTTCCCGGTCGCCGCGGGCGACGCCAAGGGCGCGAAGCGCGAACGGCTCGCCGAACGTTCCCGGCCGCAGCCACTTGGGCGCTTCGGCTTCGATTCGCTCGCGCTCGCCAAGCGCGACGAGCGCGTCGAGGTACGCCGAGGGAGGCTCGGTTTCGAGCTGCGCGTCCTCGACGAGCGGCGGCAGGACGGCGAGGTCGTTGCGCGCGAGCGCGAGCCGGATCCGCGGTCCGTCGAACCACGGGCGCCAGCCCTCCATCCCGATCGCGTTCGCCTTCGCTTCGAGCCGGTGCGCCTCCTCGTCGTCGCCCGCGTACGTGCTCGCGAGCGCGCAGTGGAGAAGGGCAGTGACATTCTGCGGACACGGCGTGTCGTTTTCGTCCACAGCCCGCTCGGTCTGCCTGCTCAGCTCACGCACTCGTTCCCAGCGCGCGCACAGCGCCTCGACGAGCACCTGCATCGCTGCGCCGTGCATGCGGTGGTGAGGCGTCAGCCCGCGGGCAAGCTCTATGTTCAGAGCGGCCGCCCGGGCCGCGCCCTCTAGGTCGCCCAAGCTGAGCTTCAGCGTGACGACGGGGAGCAAGGGCCTCGTCTGGTCGTCGGGATCGGCGAGCCGCGGCGCAAGCTCGAAGAGATCCTGGATATACGCACTCGCGCGGCCGACGTCGCCTGCGTCCCAGGCATGCCCGCCGAGTTGCTCGAGCGCGAGCGCGCGCAGGTCGGGCTCGCCGCGCCGCTCTGCGACGGCGGCGAGCGCCTGTGCCGCCGACGGCTCCTCGCCCCAGGCCGACCGCGCGTAGAGAGCGCGCGCCTGGTTGCGCGATCCCTCCTCGGCGAGCTCGAGCGCCCGGTCGATCCAGCCCGCGATCAGCTCCGCCTCGGGCTGCCGCTGCCACATCCCCCAGCGCCGGGTGGACTGGTACGCGAGCTCGGCGTACAGGTCGGCCTCAGGACCGCCGAGCTCGATCGCGTTCTGCATCGCCTTCCAGAAGGCGTCGCCGTCGAACTTGAGCGCGTTGGCCTGACCGATCCGCTGCCAGAGCTCGGCCTGGCGGCGGCGGTCGGGCTCGAGCTCGACCGCACGCTGGTAAAGGGCGATGCCCTCGTCCATCTCGTAGCGGCCGACCGCGAGCTCGGCGGCGCGGCAGCACCAGTCGACGGCCTTCGCGCTCAGGCGGTCTGCGTCCTGTTCCCGCCCGACCCAGACGAGGTCGCGATCCTCCGGGCGCACCGCCTCGGAGTAGTGGTGGGCGAGAAGCGCGGCGTACTCGTCCTCGCCCTCGCCGCTCCGCTCGAGCCATTCGGCGAACCCGGCGTGGAAGGGGCCGCGCTTCGCCTTGAGCAGGCTCGCGTATGCGGTCTCACGCGTGAGGGCATGCTTGATCACGTACTCCTGCTCGCCGGGCAGCGCCGAACCGGCCAGGCGACGGACGAACTGGCGCTCCTCGAGCACAGCGAAGTCGGGCAGGGTCCCTTCGAGGAGGTGGGAGACCGCGCCGGCCCAGAACACCCGGCCGATCACGGCCGCTGCCTGCAGTGCCGCCTTCTCGGTCTCGGGCAGGAGGTCGATGCGCGCGGCGAGGACGGCCTGCACCGTGTCCGGCACCGAGAACCCGGCCGGCAGCTCGCCAAAGGCCCAGCCGCCGTTGCGGCGGGCGAGCACGTCGCGGTCGATGAGCGTCGCGATCAGCTCCTCCACGAAGAACGGATTGCCTTCGGCCCGCGCCGTTATCAGCACGCGCACATCTGCGGGACACTCCGAGCCGAGGAGCGCCTCGATCAGAGCGGCCGTGTCCGTTGCCCCGAAGGCGTCGAGATGGACGATGGTCCCGGCCGGGGTTGGACGGCGGTCGAGCAGCTCCGGCCGCGCCGTCGTGAGGAGGAGGAGCGGCCCGCGGACACGCGAGGCGACCGTCTCGAGGAGACTGAGCAGCTCTTCCTCGGCCCAGTGCAGGTCCTCGACGAGGAGCGCGACCGGCCGCTCGGCGACGAGCTCCTGCAGGAACGCGACCCAGTCGTCCTGCAGCCGCTCGCGCACGAGGAGCGGGTGCATGTCGACGGGCGGCGCGAGGCCGAGCGTGAAGCCGAGTCCCTGCCGCCCGCCGAGCCGCTCCTCGACCGACTCGGCGCGGTCGCTGTCGAGGATTCCGAAGTGCTCCTTCAAGACCTCGCCGAGCGGCCAGTACGTGACGCCCTGGCCGTACGACAGGCAGCGCCCGGTGCGAAGGAGCGGCGGCGTCGAGCGGTCACTGAGCCACTGCCACAGCTCGCGGACGAGCGTCGTCTTGCCGACGCCGGCGTCGCCCACGATCGCGACCGGGCGCGGCTCGCCGCCGGCGACGACGCGTTCGTACTCCTCCTGCAGCTCGCGCAGCTCGTCGCTGCGGCCAACGAAGACCGCCTCGAGGCCGCCGACGCCGCGAGGACGCATGAGCGAGAGCGGACCCACCAACCGCCGGCAGGCAACGCCTCCCGCTTTCCCCTTCGCCTCGATCGTCGCCCGCTCTGCGAACTCGAACGCGCCCCGGACAGCCGCGACTGTCCGCTCCCCGACGAGGATCTCGCCCGGCGCGGCAGCCTGCTCGAGGCGCGCGCACACGTTGACGGCATCGCCGGTCACGAAGGAGCTCCCCTCGCGTGGGCGGCCGACGACGACGTCGCCCGTGTTCACGCCGATCCGGAGGGCGAGGCGCTCGCCGAACAGATCCGTCAACCGCCGCTGCATCGCGAGCGCGACGTGGAGCGCGCGCTCGGCGTCGTCCTCGTGCGCCGCGGGCGCCCCGAACGCGGCCATCACGGCGTCGCCGACGAACTTCTCCACCGTGCCTCCCGCCCGCTCGATCTCGGCCGCCATCGAGTCGTAGAAGCGATCGAGGAGCGCCCGCACCCGCTCAGGATCCTGATCGCTTGCGAGCTCCGTGGAGCCGACGAGATCGGCGAACAGGACAGTCACCAGCTTCCGCTCCTCAGCCGACACCACTCAGCATTCTTCCGCGTTTGCGAGGCGGTCGCGACCAGCTGACGCCGCTCGCCTGCGAGATCCGCGTAGAGGCCCCAGCGGGATTAGCCCCCGCCTACAGAATTCCCGGCGGCGGTTCGCGCAATACCTTCTAAGGTGGGCCGTGCAGGGATCGAACCTGCGACCTTGGGATTAAGAGTCCCCTGCTCTACCAGCTGAGCTAACGGCCCGAACGGCCGGCCATTGTAGCCTCGCTGCCGTGAAGGTCCTTTCGGTGGTGGGCAATCGGCCGCAGTTCATCAAGTCCGCTCCGGTCAGCGCCGCGCTGCGCGAGGCCGGCATCGAGGAGGTTGGCCTCCACACGGGACAGCACTGGGACCGCGACTTGTCCGATGTGTTCTACGAGGAGCTCGGGCTGCCGGAGCCGCGCCACCGGCTCGACCTCCACACTGCCGACGCCGAGCAGATGCGGCCTGCGATCGCCGCGGCGCTCGCCGAGGAGCGGCCCGACTGGACGCTCGTCTACGGCGACACGAACTCGACGCTCGCCGGCGCGGAGGCGGCCGACGACGCCGGCATTCCGGTCGCACACGTCGAGGCCGGGCTGCGGAGCGGCGACCTCTCGATGCCCGAGGAGCGCAACCGGATAACCGTCGACGCGACGGCCGCGCTGCTCCTCTGCCCGGACGAGGGCTCGCGCGAGACGCTGCACGCCGAAGGCGTTCCCGGCCGGATCGACGTCGTCGGCGACGTGATGCGCGACGCGCTCGACCTCTTCCTGCCGATCGCGCTCCGCACCCCGCCGCCGTACCAGAAGCCGTACGCCGCGCTGACCTTGCATCGCGCGGCGAACACCGAGCCGGGGCAGCTGCGGCGCATCGTCGCGGAGGTCAACGCCACGGGCTGGACGTTCGTCTTCCCGGTGCACCCGCGCACTCGGCACGTCCTCGACGAGCACGGGATCCCGCTCGCCGAGAACGTCCAGCCGGTCGCGCCGCTCGGCTATCTCGAGATGCTCGCCCTGGTCGCCGGAGCCGAGCGGGTCGTCACCGACTCCGGCGGCCTGCAGAAAGAGGCGTACTGGCTCGGCGTCCCGTGTGTCACGCTTCGGCCGAGCACGGAGTGGGTCGACACCGTTCGCGTCGGTGCGAACACGCTCGTCGACCCCGCCGACCCGCGCGAGCTGGCCGCCACGATCGCGCGGGCGCAGTTCCCGGCCGACGCGCCGCCGCTCTACGGTGACGGGGCCGCTGCCCAGCGGGTCGCCGCTAGCCTTGCCGCGCATGCCTGAGTACGACGTCGCCGTAGTCGGCGCCGGCTACGTCGGCGTCCCCCTGGCCGCCACGTTCGCCGAGGCCGACTGCCGAGTCCTCCTCGTCGACGTGCTCGAAGACGTTGTCGCCGCGCTGAACCGCGGGGAGTCGCACATCCTCGACGTCCCGAGCGCGCGGCTCGCTCCTCTCGTCGAGCGTGGGCTGATCCGCGCGACGACGGACTACGAGGAGGTGCGCGACGCCGACGCCGTCATCATCGCTCTGCCCACGCCGCTCTCGCGGCAGCGCGAGCCCGACCTCTCGATCGTCGAGGGCGCGGGCCGCCGACTCGGCGAGGTCATCCGCGAGGGCCAGATCGTCGTGCTCGAGTCGACGACGTGGCCGGGCACGACGCGCGAGATCCTGCTGCCGATCCTCGAAAAGGGAAGCGGCCTGAACGCCGGCGAGGGCTTCTTCCTCGCGATGTCGCCCGAGCGGGTCGACCCGGGCCGCGAGGACTGGACGACGAAGACGACGCCGAAGGTGCTCGGCGGGATCACGCCCGAGTGCAGCCGCCGGGCGGCCGAGGTCTACCGCCGAGCGCTCGACACCGTGCACGAGCTCTCGAGCCCCGAGGCCGCCGAGCTGACGAAGCTCCTCGAGAACATCTTCCGCTCGGTCAACATCGCGCTCGTCAACGAGCTCGCGATCCTCTGCGACCGGATGGGGATCGACATCTGGGAGGTCGTCGACGCGGCGGCGACGAAGCCGTTCGGCTACATGCGGTTCAGCCCGGGGCCCGGCCTCGGCGGGCACTGCATCCCGATCGACCCCTTCTACCTCAGCTGGAAGGCGCGCGAGTTCGGCTTCTACACGGAGTTCATCGAGCTCGCCGGCAAGGTCAACGAGGAGATGCCGTACTTCTGCCGCTCGCTCGTCTCGCAGGCGCTCAACCACCACGCGCAGCGCGCGATGAAGGGCTCGAAGATCCTCGTCCTCGGCGTCTCGTACAAGCCGGACATCGGCGACCTGCGCGAGTCTCCCGCGCTGAAGCTCATCTCCCTGCTGCAGAACGCGGGCGCGGCGGTTTCGTACCACGACCCGCACGTCCCGGGCATCCGCGTCAACGGAATCGAGCTCGACTCCGTCGCCTTCGATCCAGGGACGTACGACTGCGTCGTCATCGTCACCGACCACTCCTCGCTCGACTACGACAAGCTCGTGGACGACGCGCGGCTCATCGTCGACCTCCGCAACGCGACCGGCGTGAAGGGCACCGCCGCCGAGCACGTCTTCAAGCTGTGACGCTGCGGGTCGGACAGGTCGGGCTCGGCTACTGGGGCCGGAACCTCGCGCGCGTGTTCGACGACGAGGCCGATCTCGCGTGGCTCTGCGACGCGAGCGACGCGCTGCGCGAGGAGTTCGCACGCCGCTACCCGAATGCGCGCGTGACGGGAGACTTCGCGGAGATGATCGCCGACGCCGAGCTCGACGCCGTGGTGATCGCGACTCCCGTGCCGACGCACTTCCCTCTCGCCAAGGCCGCGCTCGAGGCCGGCAAGCATGTCTTCGTCGAGAAGCCGCCGGCGATGCGCGTGGCCGAGATGGAGGAGCTGATCTCGATCGCCGAGGCGAATGGGCTCGTCCTCATGCCGGGCCACCTCCTGCTCTACCACCCCGGCGTGCAGAAGCTGAAGGAGCTCGTGGAGGAGGGCGCGCTCGGCGAGGTCCTCGTCGTCTACGGCAACCGCCAGAACCTCGGCAAGATCCGCAAGGACGAGAACGCGCTCTGGTCGCTCGGCGTCCACGACCTCTCGGTGATCCTCTACCTGATCCAGGAGGAGATCGTGGAGGCGGCCGCGCACGGCCACGCCTTCCTCAACGAAGGCGTCGAGGACGTCGTCTTCTGCTACCTCCGCTTCGCCTCGGGGAAGATCGCGCACATGCACCTGTCGTGGCTCGACCCCCACAAGATGCGGCGCCTCACGGTCGTGGGTCGCGACAAGATGGCCGTGTTCGACGACATGGAGCTCGACCGCAAGATCACGGTCTACGACAAGGCGCCGGAGCAGCCCACCGACACGTACGGCGAGTGGAGGACGCGCACCGGCGACATCTTCAGCCCGAAGGTCTCGAACTCCGAGCCGCTGCGGCTCGAGTGCCAGCACTTCCTCCGGCTCGTCGAGGAGGGCTGGGAGGGCCGCGAGATGCACGACGGGCTCGAGGTCGTGCGCGCGCTCGAGCTGCTCACGGCGAGCTTGCATGGCTGAGATCCACCCGACGGCGATCGTCTACCCGGGCACGGTGCTCGGCGACGGCGTGAAGGTGCTCGAGCACGCGGTCGTCGGCAAACAGCCGTCGCTCTCGCCGCGCTCGACGGCAAAGCGGGAGGAGCTGCCCCCGACGGAGATCGGGGATGGGACGATCGTCTCCACCGGAGCGGTCGTCTTCGCCGGCTCGAAGGTCGGCGCTCGCGTCATCCTCGGGGACCAGTCCTGTGTGCGGGAGCGCGTCACGGTCGGCGACGACGTCGTGATCGGCCGCGGCTCGCTCGTCGAGAACGACACGACGATCGGCGCCATGACGAAGATCCAGGCCGAGGCGTACATCACGGCCTATTCGACGCTCGAGGAGCACGTCTTCATCGCGCCGTGCGTCGTGACGACGAACGACAACTTCATGGGACGCACCGAGCGGCGGCACGAGCTGATCAAGGGCCCGACCATTCGCCGCGGCGCGCGCGTGGGCGGCGGCGCGATCCTCCTCCCGGGCATCGAGATCGGGGAGGACGCGTTCGTCGGCGCCGGCGCAGTCGTGACGAAGGACGTCGAGGCTGGGATGCTCGTCGTCGGCAGTCCCGCGCGCGTGATGCGGCCCGTCGCCGAGGACGAGCTGCTCGAGAACCAGTAGCCGCCCGGCTACGAGGTCTTGTTCAGCCGCAGCGTGTAGCGGCCCGCGCCGGGGCGCGCGATGCGCACCTCGACGTAGTACCAGCCGGTCCGGCGCGCCCGGATGGAGAGGTGCTCGTTCTGGCCCGGGCTCGCAGTCTGCGCGAGCCGCCTCGAGCTGCCACGGATGATCAGGCTGACCGTCGGCCGCGCACGCACCCGTGCAAGCAGCCGCTGCCCGCGCGCGAGCTTCACGCGGTAGAAATCCACGACGTCGTCCCAGTAGTCGAGAGTCGCGCCGACGACGGGCCTGCTTCCTCGGAGACGGAATGCCTGCGAAACGCTGTCGTTCGGCTCGAAGTGATCGGACGGCGGAAGCGGAACGCCGGGGCTCACGGCCTCCACGGCCTTCGCGACGTCGAGGCTTCCCCAGCCGCTGAATTTGTCGCGCCCCACGGGGCACAGGGGACATCCCGTCGCCGGGTTGACGTCATCGGCCGAGCGCTCGAGGATCGTCGTGACCTGGCTGCTCGTGAGCGCCGGGTTCAGGCCGAGAAGAACGGCCGCGGCCGCCGACACCTGCGGCGCCGCGAACGAGGTTCCCTCGGGGCTGCGGTAGTCGCCGCTCGCGCAGTCGGTGTAGCCCTGCGCGGTGCAACCGGCCTGCGGGTCCGTCAGCTTCCTGGGAAACGTCGAGAAGATGCCGACGCCCGGAGCGGCGATGTCGACGAACCGCGGATCCTGATCCGAGAAGGCGGGAACGTCGCCCGAGCGGGTCAATGCGCCGACGCCGATCACGTGCGGCAGGGCGGCCGGCCAACTCGCATACGGCCACGGCGTCGCGTAGGCCTCGTCGGAGTTCCCGACCGCGGCGACGACGACCGCTCCGTGCCTCACGGCATACGCAACCGCCTGGGCCTCGAGCTTCGAGTAGGCGTCGAGCGAGGGGGCGATGGGATCCCTCACGGCGCCGAAGCTCAGGTTGATCACCCTCGCGCCCTGCTGCACCGACCAGCGGATCGCGTCGGCCTCGGCCTGGAGCGGGATCGTGCCGTCGGGAGCGACGACTTTCGCCACGACGAGCTGCGCGCCGTAGGCGAGGCCAACGACGCCGGCCGAGTTGAGCGCGCCCGCGATCTCCCCCGCCACGACTGTCCCGTGTCCCTCGCTGTCCTGACACGCACTGCCGCCGACGAAGCTCTTCTGCTGCGCGATCTGCCCCGCGAAATCAGGGAGCGCGCAGTCGAGACCGGAGTCGATGAGCGCGACCTTGACGGGCTGGAAGATCGGCGGGGTCGTCGGCCAGGCGCTGAACGCCTGATCCTGCGCGAGATACCACTGTTTCGCGTAGTACTGGTTCGTCGGGGTAAAGGCCGCAGCGGGGGTGGCCGCGACGAGCGCGGCCGCCACAGCGCAGGGCAGCGCCAGCCTCAGCTTCATCACGGCTTCACGGTAGCCGGAGTTTCAGCCGCCCGGCGCAACCCGGACACGGACGAACGCCGCCGCATCGTGCGCGGTTGCGAGCCTGTAGTCAGTCGTTGACGTCGGCGAGACGACCACGCGAAACGCACCCGTCGTCGTGGGAGCCAGCGACGCGAACTGCGTCCATGGCGTCCCGGCCGTCCGCTCCTGCACGACGACCCCGCGGACTCCTCGAACGATGCCGGTCAGCGTGACCCTCGTGCCCGCGGCGACCGCCGGGTTGGGCGCCGGTGGCTGGAGCGAGAGGACACCGACGCTGAACCAGTCCGAGCGGAGCCCGAGCGCCGACTGCGTCGCCGCGCCGCCGACGGCCGTCGTCGCCGGCGCGCCGAAGGCGAGCGAGCTGACCGTGAGCGTCTTCACGCGCCGCGACGGATTGCGCTTGACGGTCGCGTCCACGACGCGGCCCGCAACACCCAGAGCGCTGCCGAGCGTCTTGCTCGTGACGGCCACCGGCCCCCAGTCGTGGTACGGGGAGATTGTGTCGTACGGATCCGCGACCGAGACGAGATACGGCCGGCCCGGGGGCCCGAATGCGTCGGCCGCCGCTTGCGTCCGCCCGCCGGTGCTCGACGAGAAGAGCGTGTCGGCGACGTTCCCGTCGTAGAGGAGAACCTCGCCGGCGGTCTCGTCCACCGCCTCGGTCGCCGCGGGAGTCTCGGCCGAGACGCCCAGATACGCCTGGCTGCGACCGTCGCTGTAGACGTCGAACGGCGCCCCCGCGCGACGGCTCGCGAGCGCATACGAACGGGCGGCGACGGCCTGCGCCTCGAGCGCCGCCGGCAGCCACGTCGACGGCATCTCCGCCGACACGACGCCGTAGAGATACTGCTCGAGCGGCAGCACGTTGATCGCGCGGAGCTTGCCGTTGACGACGTCGACGACGAGCTGCCCGCGGTACGTGCGACCGAGCGTCAGATTCGTCCCGACCGCCGGCGAGAACGTCAGCGGCGGCGTGAGCGTCTGAGGCGGCTCGCCGTCGACCGCAAGCGCGAGCGACGGCGTCAGAGTCGTCTTGCCGGCCGGCAGCGTGTACTCGAAGCCGTCGGCGTCCTCGACCGAGATGTCCTTCTGAGACGAGATCGTCAGCTTGCTCTTTCCGTTCGCCAGCAGCACGCGGATCGGCGTCACGGTCGTCTGACCCATGATCGTGCCCGGGTAGTACGCGGAGAGGATCTGATCGGCCGTGTATCCCTGCAGCGCGTAGCCCTGCGCGCCCCACTGCCCCATGCCGACGCCGTGCCCGTATCCGTGGCCGCTGACGAGGAACAGCGCGCCGGAGCCGGCGGGCGCGACGTACTGCTTGGCGGCAGAGGAGCGCGCCGCGTGCGGCGCCGAGACGAACGAGACGGCGACGACGAGCACGGGGAGTGCGGCAAGGATCCGAGTCATCGGAGGGCGAGTCCGGACAGGGAGCCCCAGGGTAGCGACCGGTCCGCCGAACCGATCTGTACACTTCGGCCCGACATTTGCGAGGCGACGCAGCCTCGGTCTCCACAGAAGGTGGCGGCCGGGGCTTTTTGCATTTTCAGGGCCAACTTCCATAGGGAGTCAGGAGGGAGAATGAGTTTCGTGGAGAGCAGGAACCGGGCGACATCCGATCCGGGGACACGCAGAGAGGTGATCGCGGAGATCGAGGCCCGCGGCATCGAGGACGTGCTTCTCTGGTTCACCGATCTCGAAGGTCATCTCAAGAGCTTTGCGATCACCATCGGCGAGGTCGAGGGCGCACTTGATGACGGAATGGGCTTCGACGGCTCGTCGATCACCGGCTTCAACGCGATCGAGGAGTCGGACATGGTCGCGATTCCCGATCCCGAGACCTTCCGGGTGCTTCCGGACGGCAGGACGGGCCGGATGATCTGCGACGTCGTGACGCCCGACGGGGAGCCGTACGCAGGCGACCCGCGCTACACGCTCCGGCGCGCGCTCGAGCGGATGGAGTCGATGGGCTTCGACACGTTCAACATCGGCCCGGAGGCGGAGTACTTCCTCTTCCAGGACGAGACCGGCACCGAGACCCTCGACGAGGGCGGCTACTTCGCGCAGACGACGCAGGACGCCGCGACCGGCGTCCGCCGCGACACGATCCGTGCGCTCGAGTCGATGGGCATCCCGGTCGAGTACCACCACCACGAGGTCGGCCCGTCGCAGCACGAGATCGACATCCGCTACGCCGGCGCACTCGACATGGCCGACTACATGCTCACGTACCGGCTCGTCGTGAAGGAGGTCGCGAAGGAGCACGGCTACCACGCGACGTTCATGCCGAAGCCCCTCTTCGGCGAGAACGGCTCGGGCATGCACACGCACATGTCCCTCTTCACCGACGGCCACAACACGTTCTTCGACGGGGACGACAAGTGGCACCTCTCCGACGTCGCGAAGGCGTTCATCGCCGGCCAGCTCCGCCACGCGCGCGAGCTCTCGGCGGTCTTCGCGCAGTGGGTCAACTCGTACAAGCGGCTCGTACCGGGCTTCGAGGCTCCGGTCTACGTCGCGTGGTCGCAGCGGAACCGCTCCGCGCTGATCCGGATCCCCCTCTACAAGCCGGGCTCCGAGCAGGCGACCCGCGCCGAGATCCGCTGCCCGGATCCGGCGTGCAACCCATACCTGACCTTCGCGGCGCTGCTGCACGCGGGCCTCGAGGGGATCGAGAAGGGCTACGAGCTACCCGACCCGATGGAGACGAACCTCTACCACCTCACCTCCGAGCAGCGGCGGGAGCGCGGCATCGTCTCGCTCCCCGAGACGCTCGGCGAGGCGGTCGACGAGTTCGCACAGTCGGAGCTCATGCGCAAGGCTCTCGGCCCGCATATCTTCGACCGCTACGTCGAGCTGAAGCGGAAGGAGTGGGACGAGTACCGCGTGCAGCTCACCGACTGGGAGATGAAGAAGTACCTGGCCGTCCTCTAGGCCGCTAGACGCATCCAGCGCGACCGGGCCGCGGCGGGGAGCCTCCTCCGTCCGCCGCGGCCCGCATCGTTTCCGGCGTGGGCGGGCTCTCCTCCGCGCTTCTTCTCCTGATCTTCCTCGGCGGTGCCGTCGCGACCTGGGCCGCCGGGACGATGCTCTCGAAGACGACCGACGCCCTCGACGCGCGGCTCGGGCTCGGCGACGACATCGGGGGGCTCATCTTCCTGTCGCTCGCGGGCAGCCTGCCGGAGCTCGCGATCACAATCTCGGCGGCCGCGTCGGGCAACCTCGGGCTGGCCGCGGGAAACCTGATCGGCGGCATCGCGATCCAGACGATGGTCCTGCTGATCTGCGACTACGCGGTCGGGCCCTCGAGGCCGCTGACGTACCTCGTCGGGCGCCTGACGCCGGTGCTCGAAGGGCTGCTCGTGATCATCCTCGTCGCGGGCGTGGACATGGGCTCGCTCCTCAAGCCGTCCACCGCCATCGCCGGTCGGATCAACCCGGCGTCGATCGGGATCGTCGTCGTCTGGGTCGTCGGCATCTTCGTCATCAACCGCGCCTCGAAGAACCCGCGCTGGAGCATCGAGATGCCGGGCAGCCACCCCGGACGCCACCGGCACGAGCGCGCACATCCCGCCGAGCCGCACCCGTTCGCGAGCTGGACGACCGCGCGCGTCGCAGGGCTGTTCGGACTCGCCTCCGCCGTCACACTCGGCGCGGGGGTCATGCTCGAAGAGAGTGGGAACGAGCTCGCGAACCGGGTGGGCGTGAACGGCGTGGTCTTCGGCGCGACGGTGCTCGCGGCGGCGAGCGCGCTCCCCGAGATCTCCTCCGGGATCGCGGCCGTGGCGCTCGGCGACCACGCGCTGGCGATGGGCGACATCCTCGGCGGCAACGCCTTCCAGGTCTGCCTCTTCCTCGTCGCCGATCTCGTGGCCGGACAACCGGTGCTGCAGTCCGCCGGCCCCCAGAACGCCTTGCTCGCCGCACTCGGCATCGCGCTGACCGCGATCTACGGCTTCGGCGTGATCATCCGGCCCGACCGCTGCCGCGCGCGACTGGGACCGGACTCGCTCGTCGCGCTCGCCGTCTTCGCGATCGGCATAGCCGGCCTCTTCTTCGTCACTCCGACCTAGCGGAGTGGCTCCGCATAGGCGACGAGCGTCGCGAGATCGCGGCTCTTCGTCGGGTAGCCGCTCGAGAACGCGACCGCCTGCCGAAGAACGCCACTCCGGCAGTCCCACACTTGCTGGCCGTCTTCGCCGTAGTGATAGAGGAGGACAGCGCCGTTCAGCCTGAGCCTCTTCTGCGCGCCGGTCATCTGACCCCGACATCCGATGTGGACCGAGAAGTCGATCGCAGTCACGCCGTTCCGATTTATCATGAATACGAGGTCGTACCCGGTGCCGAAATACGTGTAGTCGGCAACCGAATAGCCGGCGGGTATGCGAGTTGGCACATAGTCAATCCGCGCATCGCCGGCCACGATCTGCTTCTGAAACGCCGCTGGAATCGCGGAGCTTGCCGAGCCCGGCTGCCAGACCATCAGACCGACGATCGCGAGCAGCAGGAGGAAGCTCGCATAGCTCGCCCAGAGCGGGCCGCGCGCAGAGACGAGCGCGCGCAGTTCCCGGCTCGGTTCGTCTCTCTCCGCCGCGAGCTTCTCCGCGAGGTGCCGCGCCTGCCGGGCCGTCCGACCGCCGTAGCCGCCGAGCGCCATCGCTGCGACCCAGAGCCCGAGCGCAGCCTGGATCCACGCCGGCGAGAGGCCGAGCCCCTCGTGCTCGGCGAGCGCGATCCCGAACCCGATCGTGAGGAGCGCCCCGCTGCCGACGAGCGCGGCGCCGAAGGGCGCGAGGCGCAGGAGCGCGTGGATCTCGCTCGGCTTCTCCCGCCGGATCGCAGCTAGCTGCAGCACTCCGACGACCGCGCCGCCGGCGAAGAAGCAAATTGCGCCGAGGAGGTGGAAGAACAGGAGGACGTGGGTCAACGCCACGACCCTCCTACGATAGAGCGGCATGGACGCGTCCGAACGACACCTGCGGCTCCTCACGGAGACGAGCGCCGCCGTCAACTCGACGCTCGACCTCGAGGAGGTGCTCCACCGCGTCGCGGACAAGGTCGCGGCCGCGCTCGAGGCCGACGCGTGCTTCGTCTACCTCTACGACGAGTCCGCCGGCGAGCTCGTCCTCCGCGCGACGCACGGCACCCCGCTCGACGAGATGACGCGCCGCCCGCGACTCCGCCCCGGCGAGGGGATCACCGGCGCCGCCGCCGCCGAGCTCCGCCCGGTCGCGATCGCCGCCGAGGCCCACCTCGACCCGCGCTGGAAGGAGTTCCCGAACCTGCCGGAGTCGGAGTTCGAGTCGATCCTCGCCGTCCCGATCCTCGCGCGCGAGCAGCTCGCGGGCGCGCTCAACGTCCGCACCCGGGAGCCGCGCGAGTTCCGCCCGGACGAGATCGGGCTGCTCGAGGCGATCGCGAGCCAGGTCGCGCAGTCGATCGTCCACGCGAAGCTCTACGCCGACGCGCAGCGCCGCGTCCTCGAGCTGGAGGCGCTCGCGAAGATCTCCGAGGCCGTCTCCGAGTCGCTCTATCTCGAGGAGTCGCTCGAGGCGATCGTCAAGACGACGATGGACGCCGTACAGGCGACCGGCGCAGCGCTCGTCCTCGAGGACGGCCGGATCGCCTGGCCTGAAGGACGCGCCGGCAAGCACGCCGTCCGCACGCCGCTTCGCTGGAAGCGGCGCGAGATCGGCGAGCTCGTCGCCGACAAGGACGTCCCGTTCACCGACGATGAGCGCGCGCTGCTCGAGGCGATCGCCCACCACGCGGCCGTCGCGCTCGAGCACGGGCGCGCGGTGATGCGCGGCGTCCTCGCTCAGGAGATCCACCATCGCGTGAAGAACAACCTCCAGACCGTCGCCTCGCTGCTCCGCCTGCAGGCGCGCGCAGACGGCGTCGACCCGCGCGAGGCACTCGAGCACTCGGTCAACCGGATCCTCGCCATCGCCGCCGTGCACGAGGCGCTCACCGAGCAGCGCGAGGAGGACGTCGAGCTCGCGGAGCTGATCGACCGGCTGCGCGCGATGCTCGTGCAGGGGCTCGGCGGAGGGCGCGACGTCCAGGCGCAGCTCGAGCCCGTGTCGCTGGCCGGCACCCGCGCGACCGCGCTCGCGCTCGTCTTCTCCGAGCTGCTCCAGAACGCGCTCGAGCACGGCGCCGGCACGGTGCGGATCGAGCTCACGCGCCGCGACGACCAGGTCCTCCTCGCGATCGCCGACGAAGGCTCCGGCGCCGACGGCGCGCCGAGCGGCACGGGGCTCTCGATCGTCCGCGCGCTCGTCGCGGACGAGCTCCAGGGCAGCTTCGCCTTCGCGGGAGCACGCGCCGAGGTGGTCTTCCCCGCGTGAGGACGCAGGAGGTGCTCATCGTGGTGCGCCGCGGGGAGGAGTTCCTCGTCGTCCACCGCTCGCCGGAGAACGACGCGTACTGGCACCAGATCGCGGGCGGCGTGGAGGAGGGCGAGACGTTCGCCGAGGCCGCGGTACGCGAGCTGCGCGAGGAGACGGGGCTCGAAGCCGAGCTCGAGCATCTCGACGCACCGTTCGTCTACGAGACGGTCCACGTCGAGGCGTTCCTCGCGGAGGCGCCGGCCGGCTGGGAGCCGACACTCGACTGGGAGCACGACGACCACCGCTGGCTGCCGCGTGAGGAGGCGGCCGAGCTCCTCTACTGGCCCGAGCCGGCGGCGGTGCTCCGGTCGCTGCCGTGAGCTACCAGTGGCTCTACTGGTTCCCACGTGACTGCCCGCGCGTGCTGGGAGGCGAATGCGGACACGAGCGACGAGGACGTCGAGCGCTGGCTCGACGGCGACCGCGACCGCAGGGTTGCGGTGATCGAGACCGGCTGGCTCGCGCGCATGCGCAGCGCGACGCTCTATGCGTACCAGCTCCCTCAGGAGACGTTTGAGCCGTGGGACAAGTTCTTCGTCTCGCGTGAGACCGTCATGCCGCTCGACTGCGTCGAGCTCGGCGACCTGCTGGCGCGGCATGCCGACGCGCGCAACGAGCTGCGCATCGCCCCCGCGCTCTATCCGCTCTGGGACGACGTGATCGAGACGACCCTCGACTTCAGCGGCATCCGGCTCAGGAATGCGGTGCGGACGTGAGGATCCTGGTCGCCGAAGACGAGACGATCATCCGGCTCGACCTGCGAGCGCTGCTCGAGAGCGCCGGGTTCGAGGTGTGCGCCGAGGCGAAGGACGGCGAGGAGGCGGTCGAGCTCGCGCGCCGGGAGCAGCCGGATCTCGCGGTGCTCGACGTGAAGATGCCGAAGCTCGACGGGATCGAGGCGGCGCGGAGGATCCTCGATGAGCGGCCGATCCCGATCGTGATGCTGACTGCGTACGGCCAGGACGAGCTCGTGGCGCGGGCGGTCGAGGCGGGCGTCTTCGGCTATCTCGTGAAGCCGTTCCGCGAGCAGGACCTCCTCCCGGCAATCGCCGCCGCGCGGGCGCGGCACGACGAGCTGCAAGCGTTGCGCGCCGAGGCCGAATCGCTTGCCGACGCGCTCGACGCGCGAAAGGTGATCGAGCGGGCGAAGGGCCTCCTGATGGCGAAGGAGCAGCTCACCGAGCAGGAGGCGTTTGCGCGCCTGCGCAAGGCCAGCCAGGCGTCGGGCCGGCCGCTCAAGGTGATCGCGGAGGCGGTCGTCACGACACTGACCTCCGAGGGATGAGCGCCGCCGAGCATCCAAACGCCGCGCTCGTCCGGCGTGTCTTCGCCTCGTTCGGCAAGGACGCGATGGCGGTCTCGGCCGCGTTCGCGCGCGACATCGTGTGGCGCGTCCCCGGCAACACCGTGATGAGCGGCGAATACCGCGGCCGCCGCGCCGTCGTCGAGTTCCTCCGCCGCACCGGGCTCGAGACGAGCGGCACCTACCACAGCCGGCTGCACACGGTGTTCGCGGACGACGACTGGGCCGTCGCGATCTACCGCGCGATGGGCAGCCGGAACGGCATCGTCCTCGACGTCGAGCAGGCCCTCGTGATCCGGGTCGCGGACGGGCTCTGGCAGGACGTGACGGCGGTTCCGCTCGACTCGGCGTTCGAGCGGTTTTGGGCCTGAGCCCTCTCTGCGCGGCGGCTCCGATGACGGAGGTACGAGGACACCCACCCACGCCTGCGCCCCCCGGCCCACCAGCCGCGGACCGCCTCCCGGTCGCGCAGCGCACTGACTGCTGCACGTCCACGGCACCGCCTTTGTATCTACGCCTGCGCCTGCTCGAACAGCTGCTCCCAGCGTTCGAGGAGCGCGGCGAGGGCGTCGCGGCTTCGCTTGTGGGCCGCGAGGACGTCGACGTTGCTCCAGTCCTCGGCGAGCTTCTTCTCGAGCTCTGCGACTTCGGTCTCGCGCGCCGCGATCTCGACCTCGAGTCGCTCGAGAACCGACGGGCGCCGCGGCTTCCCCTTCGGCGCGGCCGGCTTCGGTACGGACTTCGAGCGCTCGATGGGCTGCGGAGGCTTCGCTGCGCGCGCCTGGCGTTCCTCGCGCGCCCGCAGCAGCTCGGCCCAACCGCCGTCGTACGCGCGCAGCTTCCCGTCCTCGATCGCCAGCGTACGCTCGGCGATCGCGTCGAGCAGCGCGCGGTCGTGCGAGACGAGCAGCACGGTCCCGGGGAACGCGTCGACCGCAGCCTCGAGCGCCTCGCGGCTCTCGAGGTCGAGATGGTTCGTCGGCTCGTCGAGGACAAGGAGGTTCGCGCCGGAGGCGACCGTGACCGCGAGAGCGAGCCGCCGCCGCTCGCCGCCCGAGAGCACCGAGACCTGCTTCTCGTGCGCGTCCCAACCCGAGAAGAGGAAGCGGCCGAGCAGCGACTGCGAGTCCGGCCGCGAGAGGCCGGTCATGTTCTGCACGCACTGGAGGACGGAGCCGCGCGCGTCGAGCTCGACCTCCTGCTGCGAGAAGTAGCCGACCTGAACGCCGTGGCCGATGCGTACGCCGTCGCCACGCACGAGCTGCTCGAGCAGGGTGGTCTTGCCGGAGCCGTTCGGGCCGACGAGCGCGACGTGCTCGCCCCGCTCGAGCGCGAACGACGCCTGGCTGAGCAGCACGCGGTTTCCCGGCACGGACACGTCCAGGCCGTCCGCCTCAACGACGGTGCGCCCGCTGCGCGCGGGCTTGAGGAACTCGAAGCCGAGCCCGCGCGTCTTCCGCGAGAGCAACGCCACCTCGTCGGCGGCAGCGGCACGCTCCTGCTGGAGCCGGCCGATGTGCGTCAGCTTCGCCTGCGCCTGCTTCGCCTTGTTCTTCTTGGAGCGGAACCGTTCGACGAAGCGCTCGAGCCGCGCGATGTCGGCCTGGACGCGCTGCACCTCCTTCTGCGCATGGAGGGCCCGCGCCGCCTTCTCGCGCCGCCACGTGTGCCAGGGGCCGGGGAAGAACGTCGCGCGTCCGGCTTCGAGCTCCAGCGTCGCTGTCGTCACGGCCTCGAGGAACCAGCGGTCGTGGGCGACGAGGATCACCGCCGCGTCGAGCGAGGCGAGCTCGCGCTCGAGCCACTCGAGGTTCGCGACGTCGAGGTGGTTCGTCGGCTCGTCGAGCAGAAGCAGATCTGGATCGCCGCCGAGCGCGCGAGCGAGCGACGCGCGCGTGAGCTCGCCGCCCGAGAACGTCCGCAGCGGCCGGTCGAGATCTGCATCCCCGAAGCCGAGCCCGCGCACGACGGAGGTCGCGCGGTCGCGCCAGGCATAGCCGCCCGCGTGCTCGAGCCGAGCCTGGGCCTCGGCGTAGCGATTGAGCGTCGCCTGCGCGTGATCGCCCTTCGCCATCGCGTCCTCCAGGCGCCGTAGCTCCTCCTCGAGCGCGACGAGGTCGCGCGCACCTGCGAGCACGTACTCACGCAACGTCAGCTCCTGCTCGAGCGGCGGCCGCTGGTCGTGCAGCGCGACACGCGTCCCCTTCGCGAACGCGAGCTCGCCGCCGTGCTTCTCGGTCTCGCCGGCGAGGATCCGCAGCAGCGTCGTCTTGCCGGCGCCGTTCGGCCCGGAGAGCGCGACACGGTCTCGACGCTCGACCGAGAACGAGACGCCGTCGAAGAGAAGCGAGCCCGCGAGCTCCTTGCGGAGATTGGATGCGATCACGACTGCCATGGCCGGAAGCCACTGTAGATTCGCCCGCGTGGCAGTGGCTACCCGGTGGCACGTCCGCGGCACGTACTTCGAGTCCTGCAACTGCGACCCGATCTGCCCCTGCCGCCGCGTCGACGGCGCCGCCGGCGGGCGCTCGACCCACGGCGTGTGCGCGGGAGTCCTCTCGTGGCTGATCGAGGAAGGAAGCGCCGGCGAGACGGACCTGGCCGGGGTCGCGGTCGCTCTCGCGATCCGGTACGACGACGACGAACCCGGGTCGCCCTGGACGTGGGTCCTCTACCTCGACGAGCGCGGAAGCGCCGAGCAGCGCGAGGCCCTCGAGGCGATCTTCACGGGCCGGCTCGGAGGCGACGCGCTGAAGCACTTTCCCTGGGCGTGGAAGGCGAGCGAGTTGCTCGCGGTGCGCCCGGTGGCGATCGAGCTCGACCACGACCGCCGCCGCCAGTGGCTCCGCATTCGCGACCACGTGACCGTGCGAATCCGCGATCGCTTTCCCGGCGAGGAGACGGTCACCTGCGTGATTCCCGGTCATGACCGGGACGGCGAGGAGCTCGTCGCCGACGAGCTCCGCGTCGAGGACGGACAGC
This sequence comes from Gaiellaceae bacterium, assembly GCA_035310545.1. Lineage (GTDB taxonomy): Bacteria > Actinomycetota > Thermoleophilia > Gaiellales > Gaiellaceae > Palsa-739. Next base: position 7,451 of record DATGEB010000051.1, on the reverse strand, counting down.
TCGCATTCGCCTACGAGGGCACATGCGGTTACGCGGCGACGTTCTCCTACTCCGGAGGATGAGCACCTCCCAGAGCGAGTCGCTGCGAGCCCTGGCCCGGCGCATCGCCGACGCGTTCCCGCCGGAGGTGATCGAGGTCGTCCTCACCGGCAGCGTCTCGCGCGGCGTCGCCGACGACGTCTCGGACATCGAGATGCTCTGCGTCACGGAGGAGCGGATCTCACTCGAGCAGGCGTTCGAGCTCGCGCGCCTCGCCGGCCTCGAGGAGCGGGACAGCTGGGGAGACCCGGCGACGCCGACCCGGCGCGTCTTCGGCTATCTCGAGGGACAGCCGGTCGAGACGGTCTGGTGGTCGCGCGGGCTCGCCGAGGAGGGATTCGAGAGCGGCGGCTCGGCGGAGGCGATTGCAGGCGGCGTCGCGCTCCGGACGAGCGGACTGCTCGCACGCTGGCAGGAGCAGCTCGCAGACTATCCCGAGGAGCTGGCCGTCGAGCGGATCGAGAAGGCCGCCGAGCGCTGGGGCGGCTTCGCTCCGGCCGGGTTGCTCACGATCGTCCGCCCGGACTGCTCCCTCGCGCGCATGGAGTGGATGGTCGAGAGCGCACAGCGGATCCTGGCGATCGCGTTCGCGCTCAATCGCGTCCATCAGCCCACTACGAAGCGGCTAGCCGCACGGGTCGAGCCGCTCTCCGTCAAGCCGCACAGGCTCGCGGAACGCATCGACGAGGCGTTCGCGGAACCGGATCCGCGCACCGCGCTGAGGTTGCTGAGCGAGCTCCAGCTCGAAACGGTGCGGCTCGCCCCGAGCGGCCCGAACGTCGACCGCGCCCGGGTCTGGCTCGCCGAAGCGCTCGAGTTGCTCTAGGACGCGCTGACGCGGTCTCGGACGAGCTTGCGGACCGCTGCCGCGATCCCGTCGGCGTCGATGCCGGCCTCGGCGAGCAGCTCCGCCGGCTTGCCCGAGTGCGGCATCCCGTGCACAGCGAGCTGCGTGACGGGCGGATGGCCGTCCGCGTCGGCCACCGCCGACAACACGGCCTCGCCGAGACCGCCTTCCGGCCAGTGGTCTTCGACGGTGACGATCGGGCACGTGAGCGAGCGGAGCGTCTCCGCGTCGAGCGGCTTGATCGAGTAGAGGTCGATCACACGGGCCTCGATTCCCTCTCCCGCGAGCGCGTCCGCAGCCTTGAGCGCTTCATGGACGGTGATCCCGGCCCCGACGATCGCGACGTCGTCGCCCTCGCGCACCGTCCGGGAGCCGCCGATCTCGAACTCCTCGTCCGGCCCGTAGATCACCGCGGTGTTCGGACGGAGCGTCCGCATGTACACGACTCCCTCGGTGTCGACCATCCGCGCGACGAGTTTCGCGGTCTGGTTCGCGTCGCACGGGTGCAGTACGGTCGAGCCGTGGACGGCACGGATCGAGGCGATGTCCTCGAGCGCCATCTGCGACGGGCCGTCCTCGCCGATCGAGATGCCGGCATGCGAGCCGCACAGGCAGTAGCTCGCGCGGCTGATCGCGGACATGCGGATGAAGTCGTAGGCGCGCGAGAGGAACGCGGCGAAGGTCGACGCGAACGGCCGCCACCCGAGCACCTGCATCCCGACCGCGGTCGCGACCATCTGCTGCTCGGCGATGTACATCTCGAAGTAGCGCTCGGGGATCGCGTTGCGGAACTCGTCGGCGAAGGTCGAGTTGGAGACCTCGCCGTCGAGCGCGACGACGTCGCCGCGCGCCTTGCCGAGCGCCGCGAGCGCGTCGCCGTACGCCTTCCGCGTCGCCACCTCCGAGCCGAGCTCGTACTGCGGCAGCTCGAGCGCGCCGCCGGGGAATTCGTGCTTCGCGCCGCCGGTCTCCGGCTTCGCGACGTCGATCTCGAGGTTGCGGACGCCGCCGAGCGTCGCGATGACCTCCTCGGAGTTGTCGAGCGCCTTCCCGTGGAAGCCGTTCTTGTCCTCGACCGCGGGATCGCCCTTGCCCTTGACCGTCTTCGCGACGATCACGACGGGCCGACCCGAGACCTCGAGCGCCTCGGCATACGCGCCGTCGATCGCCTCGACGTCGTGGCCGTCGATCTCGATCGCGTGGCACCCGAACGCGCGCGCGCGGTTGGCGTACGAGTCGAGATCCCAGCCGTGCATCGTCTCGCCGCGCTGACCGAGCCGGTTCACGTCGAAGATCGCGACGAGGTTGTCGAGCCCGTAGAACGCCGCGTGCTCGAGCGCCTCCCACTGCGAGCCCTCGGCGATCTCGCTGTCGCCGCAGAGCGTCCAGACGCGGAACGGGAGCCGGTCGAGCTTCTTGCCGGCGAGCGCCATCCCGACCGCGTACGGCAGGCCCTGGCCGAGTGACCCGGTCGCGACGTCGACCCACTTGATCCGCGGGGTCGGGTGACCCTCGAAGATCGAGTCGAACTGGCGGTATGTGAGGAGCTCCTCCTCCGAGATCGCGCCCGCGGCGCGGAACATCGCGTAGAGCAGCGTCGACGCGTGACCCTTCGAGAAGACGAGCCGGTCGTTGTGCGCGTCGTGCGGGTTGGAGAAGTCGTAGCGCAGGTACTTCGCCAGCAGGACGGCCATCAGGTCGGCCGCCGACATGCCGGAGGTCGGATGACCGGAGCCCGCCTTCGCCGCCGGGCGGATCGCGTCGACACGGAGCTGCTGCCCAAGCTCCTGCCAGAGCTCGACGTCGTTCATGAGTCGATTCTAGGGACGGAGAGGGTACGGTCCGCGCATGAACGTCGCCGTTGCCTTCGACCATCGAGGCGTCCACCTGCGCGATGCGATCCTCGAAACGCTGCGAGAGGAAGGCCACGACATCGTCGACCTCGGCACCGACACCGACGCGGTCCGGATCGACTATCCGGACAAGGCGGCCGAGCTCGGGGCCGCGATCGGGGACGGCCGGGCGGAGCGCGGCGTTCTCGTCTGCGGCTCCGGCGTCGGCGCCGCGGTCGCCGCGTGCAAGATCGTCGGAATCCGGGCAGCAATCTGTCATGACGTCTACTCCGCACACCAGGGCGTCGAGCACGACGACATGAACGTCGTCTGCTTCGGCTCGGAGGTCATCGGGCCGAGCCTCGCCGCCGACCTCGTGCGCACGTTTCTCGCGGCACGGTTCGACGGAGGAGAGCGTTACGTCGCCAGACTGGAGAAGATCCGAAGGATGGAAGAAGGGATGCGGAATGGCTGACTCGAGACTCCACCGGCTCAGCGCGCGAGGGGTGTCGGTCTGGATCGACTACCTGTCGCGCGACCTGCTCCAGACGGGCGAGCTGAAGCGGATGATGCACGACGACGCAGTCGTCGGCGTGACCTCGAATCCGACGATCTTCCAGAAGGCGATCTCGCAGGGGAACGCCTACGACGAGCAGCTGAAGGGGCTGCTCGAGCACGAGCAGGATGCGAAGGAGATCTTCCTCCATCTGGCCGTGCGCGACGTCGAGTCGGCGCTCGACCTGCTCGCGCCGGTGCACGAGGCGAACGCGCAGGACGGCTACGTCTCGATCGAGGTCGACCCGACCTTCGCGTACGACACGAAGGCGACCTACGACGAGGCGATCCGGCTGCACGAGTGGATCGACCGGCCGAACCTCTACGTGAAGATCCCGGGAACCGAGCCTGGCCTGAAGGCGATCGAGGATTGCATTGCGGGGGGCCGCAGCATCAACGTGACGCTCCTCTTCTCGCTGCAGCGGCACAAGGAGGCGATGGAGGCCTACGTGCGCGGGCTCGAGCGCTTCGCCCAGAGCGGCGGCGAGCTGACGAAGGTGCGCTCGGTCGCGAGCTTCTTCGTCTCACGGGTCGACACCGAGACCGACAAGCGGCTCGAGGCGATCGGCACCGTGGAAGCGCTCGCGCTGCGCGGCAAGCTCGCGATCGCGAACGCGCGCATCGCGTACCAGCACTACAAGCGGGTCTTCAGCGGCGAGCGCTGGGAGGCGCTCGAGGCGAAGGGCGCCTTCCCGCAGCGCTGCCTATGGGCGTCCACCTCCACGAAGAACCCCGAGTACCGCGACGTCCTGTACGTCGAGGAGCTGGTCGGCCCGCACACGGTGAACACGATGCCGGAGGAGACGATCGAGGCCTTCCAGGATCACGGCGAGGTGCGCGGCGACACCGTCGACGACGACCTCGAGGCGGCGCACACGCTCCTCGAGGAGCAGCTGCCGGCGATCGGAGTCGACTACGACGACGTCGTCGCGACCCTCGAGAAGGAGGGCGTGCAGAAGTTCTCCGACTCGTTCGCCGAGCTGCTCGACGGCGTGAAGGCGAAGCGCGGAGAGCTCGTGGCTTCGTGAGCCGCGACGGTCTGATCGAAGGCATCTGGGCGCGGGATGCCACGACGTGGACCGGCAGCGACGAGGCTCAGTGGCTCGGATGGCTCGACGAGCCGCTGCACATCCAGGAGCAGCTCGGCAGCATTCTGCGCTTCGCAGAAGACCTCCAAGACGAGGTCGACCACGTCGTCCTCTGCGGCATGGGCGGCTCGTCGCTCGCGCCCGAGGTGCTGCGGCGCACGTTCGGCGTCGACTGGTTCCACGTCCTCGACACGACACATCCCAGCGCGATCAGGGCGCTCGAGACCGAGCTCGATCTCGAGCGGACGCTCTTCGTCTCGTCCTCGAAGTCGGGGTCGACGCTCGAGACGCGCTCGCACACCGACTACTTCTGGGAGAAGAGCGGGAAGCGCGGCGACCGTTTCGTCGCGATCACGGATCCCGGCTCCCAGCTCGAGCACCTCGCCCGCGAGCGCGGCTTCCGCGCGGTCTTCTCCGGTGAGCCGTCGATCGGCGGGCGCTATTCGGCGCTCTCGCCGTTCGGGATCGTGCCCGCGGTGCTGATCGGCGCCGACGCGGCAAGGCTTCTCGAGCGGGCGCAGGAGATGCGCGAGGCCTGCCGCTCCGGCGACGGCAATCCCGGCTACGAGCTCGGCCGGCAGTTCGGCGAGGGCTGGCGCGAGTCCCGCGACAAGATCTGCATCGCCGAGACAGCCGGCGGCTTCGGGCTGTGGGCCGAGCAGCTCATCGCGGAGTCGACGGGCAAGCAGGGGAAGGGGCTCGTCCCGGCACCGGGAGAGTCGCCCGACGGCCCCGACCGCCAGGCAGCCATTCCCGAGCTTCCCGACCCGTACGCGCTCGGCGCGGAGTTCTTCCGCTGGGAGTTCGCGATCGCCGTCGCGGGCGCGTACCTCGAGATCAATCCGTTCGACCAGCCCGACGTGCAGGCGGCCAAGGACAAGACGAACGAGGTGCTGGCGACCGGAGAGGAGCCCGCGCTCGAGCCCGAGAGCTCGATCGAAGAGCTGCTCGCTCAGAAACAGGAGGGCGACTACGCCTGCGTGCAGGCGTTCATCGAGCCGACACCCGAGAACGACGGCAGGATCGACGCGCTCGTCGAGCGGCTCCGCGGTGAGAGCGGGCTCGTCGTCACGCACGGCTACGGCCCTCGCTACCAGCACTCGACGGGACAGCTCCACAAGGGCGGCCCGAACACCGGCCTCTTCCTTCAGGTGGTCGACGACGAGGGCGACGAGCTGCCGATCCCGGGGAAGCCGTTCGGCTTCCGGCGCCTGATCCGGGCGCAGGCCGCCGGCGACCTCGAGACCCTGAAGGAGCGCGGCCGGCGCGTCGCGAGAGTGAGATTGGAGGATCTGTAGCGATGCAGCTCGGGATGGTCGGCCTCGGCCGGATGGGCGCGAACATGACCGAGCGCCTGCGGGCGGCCGGTCACGACCTCGAGACCTTCGACCCGAACGTGGACTCGCGCACGGCGTCCTCCCTCGCAGAGCTCGTGGGGCAGCTCGACGCGCCTCGCTCGGTCTGGCTGATGGTTCCCGCGGGGATCGTCGACTCCGTCGTGGGCGAGCTCGCGCCACACCTCGAGAACGGCGACACGATCATCGACGGCGGCAACTCGTACTACGTCGACGACCTCCGCCGTGCGAAGGAGCTCCGGGGCAAGGGGATCCACTACGTCGACGTCGGTGTCAGCGGTGGAGTCTGGGGCCTGAAGCGCGGCTACTGCCTCATGGTCGGCGGCGACGACGAGGCCGTCGGCCGGCTCACCCCGGTACTCGAGGCGCTTGCGCCGGGGGTCGGCTCGGCCGTCCGCACGCCCGGCCGCGAGGGCGACGCCACTCCCGAGGAGCAGGGCTGGCTGCATTGCGGTCCGGGCGGCGCGGGGCACTTCGTGAAAATGGTTCACAACGGCATCGAGTATGGCCTCATGGCCGCTTATGCCGAAGGCTTGAACATCCTGCACAAGGCCGGAGCCGGCAAGCACACGCGCGAGGCCGACGCGGAAACCGCGCCGCTGCGCGACCCGGAGTATTACCAATATGACCTGGACCTGCCGCAGATCGCGGAACTCTGGCGCCGCGGCAGCGTCATTGGATCGTGGTTGCTGGATCTTACCGCGGCGTCTTTCACGGATGATCCGCGGCTGAAGAGCTTCGCCGGCCGCGTGTCGGATTCCGGCGAAGGGCGCTGGACCATCGCGGCGGCCATCGACGAAGGCGTGCCCGTGCCGGTGTTGAGCGCAGCGCTGTTCGAGCGTTTCAGCTCGCGCGGCGAAGCGGATTTCGCCAACCGGGTGTTGTCCGCGATGCGCAAGCAGTTCGGTGGCCACGCAGAGAAGAAAAAAAGGAAAAGCTGATGAACGGCACGAACGCGGGCGCAGCGCCGGCGGATGCGCTGGTGCTGTTCGGCATCACCGGCGATCTCGCGCACAAGATGATTTTCCCCGCGCTTTATGCCATGGCGAAGCACGGCGTGCTCGGCATGCCGGTGATCGGCGTCGCCTCCTCGAAGTGGACGCTCGCGCAATTGCGCAACCGCGCGGAGGACGGCATCAGGAAAGCGGGCGCGATCGACAACAAGCCGGCGCTGCGGCACCTGCTTTCCCTGCTGCGCTATGTCGATGGCGACTACAACGACACGGCGACGTACAAGGCGCTCAAGCAAACGCTGGGAGAAGCCCGGCGCCCGACGCATTATCTCGCCATTCCGCCCGCGCTGTTCGCCACTGTCATCAAGGGCCTGGATGCGGCGGGCCTCGCGGAACACGCGCGCGTCATCGTCGAGAAGCCGTTCGGGCGCGATCTGGCTTCGGCGCGCAAGTTGAATCGCGTGGCGCGCTCGGCCTTCCCGGAAGATGCGATATTCCGCATCGATCACTTCCTGGCCAAGGAGGCGATCATGAATATATTGTATTTCCGGTTTGCCAATGCCTTCCTGGAGCCGATCTGGAACCGCAACTACGTGGCCAGCGTGCAGATCACGCTCGCCGAGGATTTCGGCGTCGCTGGCCGGGGCGCGTTCTATGAAACGGCAGGCTGCCTGCGCGATGTCGTGCAGAACCATCTATTCCAGATCGTCGCGCTGCTGGCCATGGAGCCACCGACCTACCGGGGTTTCGGCGCCGTGCACGGCGAGACGGCCGACGTCTTT
>DATGEB010000050.1:0-73868 GCA_035310545.1 Gaiellaceae bacterium | reverse complement strand
GGTGGCGAATGGCGCGTCATGCGCAACCTCCGCGACGCTCAGCGCCTCGTCCCATCGGCCCGCGTCGAAGAGTTTCCGAAGTCGCGAGAGCAGTTCCTCGCGCGCGTCTGAATCTGCCTCCCCGAAGCGCTGGATCAAGAGTTCGCGGAGGAGCGGGTGGAGAGAGAGCGCCTTGCGATCCGTTACGACGAGCAGACCCCGTGCCACCGCATCCTGAATCAGCTCATCCGCCGCGGGGCCGAGAACTGTGCGCGCCGTCTCGAGTTCCGTTACCGAGGCGACTGCTAGCAGCATGAGCGCCGTCTGCGTCTCCGGCCTAGCGGCGGCCAGAAGCTCGCTCGCGAGGAAGTCGTAGAGCGTGCGGGAAAGGAGGTGGCTCGAGGTGAAGTCGACATCACCGCTCATCGCGGCAAGACCCAGTACCGCGGGCCACCCATCCGCCGTGCGCATCAACCGTGCCCGGCCGGCGACTGCTCCGAACGCGGCGAGCACGCGCGTCGCCTCGGCATCGGTCATCGCAAGCTCGTCGACCCCGATCTCGAGGCCTTCCCCGTATACCTCGAGCCGCGGGGCGAACCAATCCGGCCTCGTTCTCGTCGTGATCAGGAACCGGATGCCGAGGCCCTCGACCAGCGTCGACAAGAGCTCCTCCGCCTCTTCGGTGCCGGCGGCTTCCCACTCGTCGACGACGAGAAGGACATCCTTCGTCAGGCTCTCGAACGTCCGCAGGATCGCGCCGGCGAGAGGTACCGGGCTCGCGTTGACCGACGCGATCGATGCGACCTTTCCGGGCTCCCGTGGCAGATCCGGCGCGATCGAGGCAAGCAACTCGTCGAGTTGGACTGCCAGCAGCGCGACATCTCCCGACGCGCGCGTCGTGCGGTACCAGACCACCGGCCCGTCGTGCCGGCTGGACCACTGGCGTGCGAGCGTCGTCTTTCCGTAGCCGGCGGGAGCAGCGAGAACGGAGACACGCGCCCCGCCTCCCTCGTCGAGTCGCGCGATCAGCCGCGGGCGCTCGATGATGTGATCGAGCGCGGGCGAGGCCGCCGCTGTGATCGTCTCCACCATTCCCCTGCCGGGCCGCATCCAGCCCGGGATCCGAGGACCCTACTCCTCTTCCAAGTGCTCGTCACGACTGCTGCAAGCGGGGGGCCCGCGCTCGGGGTAGGGCCCGAGCGCGGGTCGCCGTCAGCCCCCGGCGCCGGACAGAGCCGGCGCAAGCTCGCCTGCGAGGGGGTCCTCGCCGGTGAGCGCCTTGAATGCGGCAGGGATCTGCCGCCGCCTCGGCACCCCGAGCTTCTGGCGCAGGACGTCGCAGTGCGCCTTCGCCGTTCTCGGTGAGATGCCGAGCCGCTCTCCGACCTCGTCGTTCGAGCACCCGCGCGCAATCAGCACGACGATCTGGAGCTGGCGCTCGGTCAGGTCGGGTCTTGTCTCGTCGGTGTCTCTCATGGCCCGGCACGCTACGGCCGGCGCGGCGCCTGAGCTATCGGCCGACGGGAGTATTCGTCCGGGCGGCATGTGATCCGCCGACGAAGCTCGCCTCGTGCCCGCGCGCGTTCGCTTCGGTCAGCTCGTCCTGCGTCAGCGCGCCGCTGCGCAGCAGCAGGTCGAACTCGTCGCGAAGGTGCGTCCGCATCATCTCCGGCCCGTCCGTCGCGATCGTGAAGCGGACGCCGTTCTCGACGAAGGTGCGGAAGACGTCCCGTACCGCGTCCTCGTTGGCGAGCGACTTCGTGAGGAGGTTCGAGGTGGGGCAGATCTCGAGGACGACCTCGCTCTCGCGAAGCTCTCGCATCAGCTCGGCGTCGCCGGCCGCGAGGATCCCGTGGCCGATCCGGTCGGGCCGCAAGAGCTCGAGCACCTCGCCGATCTCGGCGCGGCCCATCTCGCCTCCCTCCTCGCCGACGTGGATCGTCACCCCGAGGCCGGCGGCGCGCGCCTCCTCCACCATCGGCTGCACCCGCGCGTAGTCGTAGCGCTCTCCGCCGGGACGCGGCCCCGCGATGTCGATTCCCACGACGCCGCGCGGCGCCCAGCGGATCGCCTTCTCGACGATGATCTCGTTCTGGTGCGGCGAGAACGTCCGGTCCATCATCAGGATCAGGCCGGCGCGCACCTGAGGGTATTCGAGGCTCGCGACGTCCAGCCCGCGGATCGCGGCGAGGATGATGTGGTCGAGGTCGCGCTCGCCGCCGCGGTTCCTCTTCATCGGGTTGAAGCGGAGCTCGAGCGTCGTGATCCCCTGCGATCGATACGCGCCGCCGATCGCACCGTGCACCGAGACCTCGACCGCAAGCGGGCTCGACTGGATCAGCTCCGTCCAGTGGTAGATCGCGTCGAGCGCGTCGAGATCGGGCACGCCGCGTGGATCCGACACCGTGACGAGCCGGTCGAAGTCCCAGTAGTCCTTGACCGGGAGCGCGATGCCCTGCTCGTGGGCGAGCGACCAGAGGATGTCGGACGAGACCGAGCCCCCGAGGTGGGTGTGCAGCTCGGCGAGGCCTTCCATCGACGGATCTTACTCCCAGCCCACGACCGCCCAGCGGCGGCGTGCAAAGCGCGGGCCGAGCAGCGCGAGCCGCGCCGCGATGAGGACGTCGAGCGCGGCCCAGACGCCGATGACGCCCCAGCCGAAGGAGAGTGCGAGCGCAGCGAGCGTGACGAACAGCCCGCTCGCCGCGAGCATCGACCACATGAGGTAGCGCGTGTCGCCCGCGCCGATGAGGATCCCGTCGAGCGCGAAGACGGCTGCGCCGAGCGGCTGCATCGCAGCGAGGAACGGCCAGAGGAGCGCCGCCTGTTGGAGGACGCGCGGATCGCCGGTGAAGACGCGCGGGATGGCGTGCGAGAGCGGCGCGAGCACGAGTGCGAACACCAGCCCGATCGCGACCGACCACTCGATCATGCGGGCGGCCGCCGCATGCGCGCCGTTGGCCTCTCCGGCACCGAGCATCCGGCCGACGATCACCTGGCCTGCGATTGCGATCGCGTCGAGGACGAGCGCGAGAAAGAGGAAGATCTCGTACGCGATCTGGTGCGCGCCGATCTGCGCGTCGCCCATGCGCGCGAGGACGGACGCGGCGACGAGAAACGACGCGTAGAGCGCCGCCGTGCGGACGAAGATCTGTCTGCCGACCCGGAGCATCGGTTGCATCTCGCGCCAGCTCGGCCGCCGCGACGGCGCATGCGGGCGGAGAAGCTCGACGACGAACGCGATCCCCATCCCGGCCTGCGCGATCGCCGTTCCCGCGGCCGAGCCGGCGATACCCCAGTGGAAGCCGTAGACGAACAGCAGCTCGAGCACGAGGTTGACGACGTTCGCGGCGACGACGATCTCGAGCGGCCTGCGGAGATTCGAGACGCCGCGCAGGTACCCCTGTCCCGCGAGCGCGACGAGCGCGGCCGGAAGTCCGATCGCGGCGATCCGGAAGTAGACGAGCGCGTAGTGCCCGGAGCGGCCGTGGCCGCCGAGCGCACCGAGTAGCGGCCCGGCGACGATCTCACAGCCGACCAGTAGCGCGACTCCGATTCCGAGCGACGCCCACAGCGCCTGCGCGGCCAGCCGCGCTGCTTCGTCCTCGCGTCCCGCCCCCGAGGCTCGCGCCACGACCGCTGTCGTCCCGTACGTAAGGAAGTTGAAGATCGTGAACGAGCCGGCGAGGACGGTCCCTGCAAGGCCGAGCGCCGCGATCTGGGGCCGGCCGAGATGCCCGACGATCGCCGTGTCCGCGAGGACGTAGAGAGGCTCCGCCGCAAGCGCGCCGAGGGCGGGCAGCGCGAGACGGACGATCTCGCGATCGTGAGGGGAACGAAAGCGCACCGGATCGCCGACGATAATGACGCGATGCTGCAGGGCAACGAGACACAACCCGGGACCAACCGCCTGATGCGGCTCCCGTTCAACCGGGCAGTCCGCGCAGCTGCGGCGCTCCTCTTTCTCGCGGCGATCGCCGGCATCCTCTGGTGGAGGCACGACACCCTCTCTTCGATCGGGAGCGCGTTCAGTGCAGTGCGCTGGGAGTGGGTGGTCGTCGCGATCGCGCTCAACCTGCTGTCCGTCGTGGCGCGGGCTCTGGCCTGGACGACCGTCATCCACTCGGCGATGGAGGAGCCCCGCCCGAGCGTGCCGCTCGTCTTCTCGGCCTTCTCGGTCGGCTTGTTCGCCAATGCCGTCCTACCCGGCCGAATCGGGGAGCTGGCGCGGGTCGCGGTGCTGACCCGGAAGCTGCCCAGGCGAAAGGGGACGTGGGCAACGCTGGTGGGAACCGTCTTCGCACACCGCGTCTTCGACATCGTGCCGGTGCTCTTGCTGATCGTCTATGTCGTCGTCACCGCGAGCATCCCGAGCTCCTTCGCGCGTGCGAGCCTGCTTGCCCTGATCGGCGCTGGAGTAGGGCTTTTCGTCTTCGCCTTCCTCACCGCTCGTAGGCACACGCTGATCTCGCTCGACGGCCTCGGCCCGGTGCGCCGGCTGCTCATGATGGGTCGAGCGGGTCTGGGCGTGATGCGCTCGCCCGTGGGAGCCGCCGGTGCGATCTGCTTCCAGATCGCCGGCTGGACCTGCCAGATCTTTGCCGTCTACACGGCGATGCGGGCGTTCGACATCCACGCCTCGCTTCCCGCCGCCGGCGTCGTGCTGCTCGTGATGAACGTCGTGACCATCTTCCCGTTCTGGCCGGGCAACGTCGGCCTGCTCCAGGTCGCGATCGCGTCGACGCTCGTGGGCTACGGCGTGTCGTACAGCGTCGGAGTCGCGTATGGGTTCGGTCTGCAGGCGATCGAGGCGTCTGTCGGCATCGGAGTCGGGCTCCTCTTTCTCGCGCGAGAAGGGCTGTCGTTCGCCATGTTGCGCGTGATGCCGTCGGCGAGCCAGGCCGAGCTTCCGGAGGAGCGGGCAGGCGACGACGTGCGCCGCCCGGCCGCCGAGAGCGCGGCAGCGCGCTAGCCGGCTTCGGGTCGCGACTGCTCGGCGCGGCGGGCGAGCTCCTCGACCCGCCCCTCCGCAGCATCGAGCTTCGAACGGCAGAACGCGTAGAGCTCCTCACCACGCTCCCAGAGCCTGAGCGCCTCGTCGAGCGGAGCCTGGCCGCGCTCGAGCCGCTCGACGATCTGCTCGAGCTCGGCCTGCGCCTGCTCGAACGTCGGCTCCGCTCGCTCCGTCACGGCGTCACTTCTTCGACCCGCGCGCCGAAGCCGCCCTTGGCGAGGGTGACGTCCACGCGGGCGCCGGCCGAGACGTCTTCGACCGAGGCAACGAGGCTGCCGGACTCCGTCCGGACGACCGCGTATCCTCGCTCGAGTGTTTGCGCTGGTGACAACGCGACGAGTTTGGCCTCGGTCCTCTCGAGCGCCGCCCGCTTCCGCTCGACCGCGAGGGCCGGCGCCAGCCGCAGCCGTTCGCGAGAGCGTTCGAGACGAACGCTCTCGCGCTGAACTGCGACTCTCGGTCCGGTTCGTAGCCGCTCTCCGAAACGCGCGAGTCGCTGGCGGTCGTGCTCGAGCGAGCGCCGGACGCTGCGCGCAAGAGCCTCGCGGGAGCGGTCGAGCCTGCCGAACAACTCGGTCAGCTCCGGAACCACGAGTTCCCCGGCTGCCGACGGGGTCGATGCGCGGACATCCGCGGCCAGATCGCAGAGCGGTGTGTCCTGCTCGTGCCCCACGGCCGAGACGACGGGGACTGGGCAATCCGCCACCGCACGAACGACCCGTTCGTCGCTGAATGGGAGCAGGTCCTCGAAGCTCCCGCCTCCGCGGGTGACGATGAGGACGTCGACGTCGGGCTCTTCGCAGAGAGCGCCGATGGCCGCGACGATCTCGGCCGCCGCGCGTGGGCCCTGCACGTAGGTCTCCGCAACGAGCACCGAAGCGGCGGGGAAGCGGGAGCGAATCGTCGTGACGACGTCGCGCTTCGCGGCCGCGTCGTTGCCGGTCACGACACCGATGCGGCGTGGCAGAAACGGCAGCGGCCGCTTGCGAGTCTCGGCGAAGAGTCCTTCGGCCGCGAGGCTCGCCTTCAACCGCTCGAGGGCGGCGAGGTGCGCGCCGACGCCGAAGCGCTCGATCGTGAGCGCACGGAGCTTGAACTCGGCGCGCTGCTCGTAGAGCTCCGGCCGGCCAAAGACGTGCACGCGTTCGCCGTCCGTGAGGTCGAGCCTGAGGGCGTCGAACTTCCCGCGGCCGATCGTCACGCCGACGCAGGATCCGTCGGCCGGATCCTTGAGCGTGAAGAACACGGTCGCCCAGCGCTCGTGCCGCCTCAGCTCGGTGACTTCACCTTCGACCCAGATCGTGGGGAGCCGTCCGAGCCACTGGCCGACGCCGCGGTTGAACGCGGCGACGGAGTAGACCGTCCGATCGTCGTACGGCAGCGCTTCGACCTTGGCCACGGTCGCAGCGTACTGACGAGGGAGTTAGAGAAGAATCTCGGCGGCCGTCGCGGGCGTGCAGCCGAGGCCGAGCATCTCGCAGGCGAGGTGAAGATCGGCTTCGCTCACAGCGAGCCGCTCTGCGAGCGGGAGGGGATAGCCGGCCTCGATCAGGATATGGAGGCGCCAGCTCTCCACCTTCGAGCGCTCGTCGAAGAGTGGTTCGAGGATTTCGGTCGTCGTCTCGCTCATGGCCGCAACAGGTTCGTGCTGCTTCCGACGAACCCTCCTGGGCTTTGTTAGAGCGCACGGTGTAAAGGGTTTGCTAGGACGTGCGGGCGCCGGCGGTCGCAGCGAAACGCCTCGAGAGCTCCTGCAAACGTGCTTCGAGCACGCCGCGCGCGGCGTCCAGGTCGGCCCGAAGCTCGTCGATCCGGTGCCGCATCTCGGACTCGAGCTCGCCGAGACGAAGGTCGTGCGCCGTGACGAGCTCGCCGTGCTTTCGCTCGAGCTCGCCGGCAACGTTCGAGACGCGCGACTCGATCCGCTGCGCGCCGGCATCTCCGACGTGCGCGAGCCGCTCCGCGAGCACCGTCTCGGCCTCCCGGGAAAACGCGCTCACCGCGCGGTCGAGCTCGCGAGCGAGCCGCTTCGCCGCATCCTCGCGTGAGCTCTTCACGAGCTGCGCGAACCGCTGGGCGGCCTCGTCCGCATGGGACGCCACCGCGCGGTCGACGGCTCGCTCGAGCTGCTCGATCTGGCGGCGCGAGATGTCTTCGAACCCGCTGCGCACTCGCTGGGCCGCGTCGGCCTCCTCGCGTTGGGCCTGCTCGGCCAGCTCGCGTTCCCGGCGAGCGAGCCGAGTCTCGAGGTCGTGAAGCGCACGGCGGCGTTCGGCCGCGTGCGTCTCGAGCTCGCTCCTCACCACTCCGAGCGCGTCGTCGACCGTGCGCGTGAGCTCTGCGCGGAGCCGAGCCACACCGGCTCGCTGCTCCTCGCTCTCGGCGGAGAGCCGCTCCGCGTCGGCAGTGAGCCGGAGCTCGATCTCGCGGAGCAGCTGCTGCTGGCGCTGCCCGAGCTCCCCGATCCGGCTCTTCGTCACCTCGGCGGTGCGATCGAGATCCTGCGACCACTCCGCGAGCCGCAGCTCGATCTGTGCCTCCACGTGGTTCAGCTTCTCGCCGAGCGTCGCCGCCGCGTTGCGCTCCTTCTCCTCGACGACTGACCGGCGTTCCTCGGCGATCCGCCGCTCCTGCTCTTCGAGGAGGGATCGCGAGTCGGCGCGGGCGCGGGCGAGGGTGAGCTCGAGCTCCGCCGAGAGGGTGCCCTTCTCTTGCTCGACGGCGGCGAGAAGATCCGCTCGTGCTTCGGCGAGGCGGGCGTCCATCGCTCCGACCCGTCGCAGCGCTCGACGCAGGAGCATCGCCGCCGCGGCAACGAGCGCGCAAGCCGTAAGCCCGCCGGCGGCGACTGCGAGCGGCCGGTCGTGGCGGAGGGCGAACGCCACCCAGACCCCGACGGCCGCAACGGCTTCGAGGGTGGCTGCGGAGGCGAGCAACGAGGTCGCCGCACGTTGAAGCGCCGCGCCGGCGAGTGTGAGCGCCGCCAGCACCACGCCGCCGGCGAAGATGAGATCGGCGATCGTCGTCAGCGTCACCGCTTGAGTGTAGAGCTAGACGATTGATTCCAAAGTCGTAGGGAGCGTGAGGCGAGCGCCGAAGTCGGCGGTGTCTGTTCACCGTCGACTGAAGGAGGCCGATTGTGTCCGCCGACCTCGACGCTCTGCTGATCAGCCTTTACGTGCTGGTTGATGATCTCCTGCCGGCCAGACGGCGCTTCGGCCGTCCGCCGCGGATCTCTGATAGCGAGTTGATCTGTCTCGCGATCGCGCAGGTGTTGCTCGACTGCCCCAACGAACGGCGCTTCCTGCGGCTCGCGCGGCAGCGGCTCGGGCACTTGTTCCCCTATATCCCCGGACAGTCGGGCTTCAACAAGCGGCTGCGCGCACTCGCACCGCAGCTGGTCGAGGCGGTCACGCTGCTCGCGCGGCTGTCTCCCTCGTTCTGTGATCGGTTCAGGCTGCTCGACTCGACACCGGTTCCGTGTGCCGCTTCGCGTGAGACCGTGCGCCGCTCCGCTCTGGCCGGGATCGGCGGCTACGGCTACTGCCGCTCGCACAGCCGCTGGTTCTGGGGGTTCCGGCTCTACCTGGTGTGCTCACCGGACGGGCTGCCGGTCGGCTTCGAGCTCGCCCCCGCCAACGCACCCGAACGCGTCGTCGCCGCCGAACTGCTCGAACGCGTCCTCGAGCCCGGCCAGATCGTCATCGCAGACAAAGGGTTCGCAGGCCGCGACTTCGAACAGCACGTCCGCTCGCTCGGCGCCACGCTGCTACGCCCCGACCGCAAAAACGAACCACCACGCTTCGGATCGCTCGGCCGCATCCGCCAATGGATCGAATCAACCTTCGACACCCTCAAAGACCAACTCTCACTCGAACGCCACGCAGGCCGCACCCTCACCGGCCTCATCAGCCGAATCGCCCGCCGCCTCCTCGCCCTCACCGCCATCCTCCTCCACAACTGGCAACTCGGACAACCCGGCCGCAACCTCACCGCCTACGACCACTAAGGAATCAATCGTCTAGTGGTTGCGCCGGTACGCCCAGTGCCTTTGGCCGCGCGAAAAGCGAGCAAGCCGAGGACGCCGGCATGCCACGCTTTGCAGCCGGACAGAAGGTGCTGCTACTTGCCGGAGGACCACTAGCTTGCGCGAAGAAGGAGCAGCGCGGCGGCGATGAGCACCGTGGCGGCGGCGAGCGCTTTGAGCGCCGCCTCGGGCTCGGCCGCGAGGGCATCTCGATCGAGCCGCACCGTCGTCCCGTCGTCGAGCACCATCCTTCCTTCGACCGCCAGAACGCGGCGACGCGCGAGTCGCACCGGTGTGGAGAGCCGCCGTTGGGCCCAGCTCGAGGCGAACGCGTACGCGGCGGCGGCGAATGCGGCTCCGTGCAGCGTCCGCGCCGAGGCGAAGTAGGCGGTGAGAACCGGGAACGCCCCCCAGGCAGCCGGGAACCAGAGCCCGCCGTGGAAGGTGCCGCCGAACAGCTCGAGGTTGTACGCGACGACGATGAACGCGCCGGCGGCGACGAAGACGAGAAGCCACCACGTGCGCGAGGCGGCGACCGCGATGCCGAGCGCCGAGGCGGCGGAGATCGAGACGACCGCCAGCGCCGCGAGCACCGGCTGCGGGATGCGCGTCTGGAGCGGCCGCCCCTTCATCTCGTCCAGCGCGTGTGCGCCGACGCCCATCGCGAGCGCGAAGGCGAGCGTCGTCCAGCCGAGGAGCCCCCAGTTCATCCGCGGCGCGAGCGCGGCGCCGACCGCGACGTACGAGAGATGCCAGAGCGTGTACGGCGGATGGAGGAGGGTGACGTAGTCGCGCCAGCCTCCCGAACGCAGCGCGTAGAACGCGGGACGCGGACGAGCCGCCGTCACGGGCGCCGACCCCACACCACGACTCCGCCGCCGAGGCTCAGGCGGCGCGCGGCGACCTCGCCGATGCCCGCCTCGCGCCAGGCGTCGAGAAGCCGAGGCTCTGGCCAGTCGCGCCAGAAGCCCCGGATGCTCGGACCGAGGAACCCGCCGACATCCCGCCAGCCCGGAGAGACGACTGCTCCGGCCGCCGGCAGCCCGACGCGCACGTACAGCTCCCAGAGTGGCCGCGAGACTCCACGCGGCAGGCCGAACTCGAGCATCGCGACGGTGCCGCCCGGCCGGACGACGCGCGCGAGCTCACTCAGTGTCGCGGGGAGGTCGTCGACGTAGCGGAGGAGGTAGGTGAACGTGAGCGCGTCGAACTCTCCGTCGAGGAACGGCAAAGACTCGGCGCGCCCCTCGCGCAGCTCGATCTGCTCCGCGAGGCCTGCACCCTCGACTCGCTCGCGTCCTGCCGCCAGCATCTCCGGGCTCTGGTCGATGCCGACCACGGTGCGGCCCGGCTGAGCCCGCGCGAGCCCGATGGCCACCGCCGCGGTTCCCGAGGCGACGTCGAGTACCCGGTGCGCGGCCGGAGGGATCCGCGAGACGAGGAACGAACGCCAGCGCGGGTCCTGCCCGAAGGAGAGAAGGCACGCGTAGCGGTCGTACGTCGGCCCGAGCGGCGCGAACAGCTCGCGTGCGTGGCGCGTACGGGCGCTGGCCTCCACGGGCCTATTCTGGCGCTATGTCGGTCGCCGAGGACGTCGGTCGCATCGCTGCCGCTGCTGCCCCGTTCTCGACGCCGGGCGAGGAGCTGGCGGGGGTGCTCGTCGCGGAGACACTCGGCCTGCGTGTCTATCTCTGCGCGTTCGAGTCCGCGGACGGCCGAACCTGGCTCGCACTGGGCGGCGACGCGCAGCCGCTGACCGACGGTCGGCTCGTGCGCGAGGCGGCGTCGCTCGCGGGGCTCTGCGAGGTCGCGGAGGAGTCGGCCGGCGGCGGGCACCTGCCGGAGTTACGCACCCGGCTCGCCGAACTGCGCGAGACCGACAACCCCGCCGGAGTCGAGGAGGCCGAGGCCGCGGCGGCGGCCCTTGCCGACGCGCTGCAGCCTGAGCCGCGCGTGGCGAGCGGCGCATACCTCGACGTCATCGGCGCCGCTTCGCGACGGCTCGAGCAGGCGCTGGGCGAGAGCAACGTCTCTCCCTTCGCGACCGCGATGCAGGCCGCCCTCGGATCCGTCGAGGAGCTGGCCGCCGAGGTGGAGCGGAGCCACAAGCTTCCGCTGACGTAGCTGCGCGAGGCGCGGCTACCCTTGCGGCATGGAAGGTGGAGGCTTCGGATTCCCGTTCGGGGGCGACCCCGAGGACCTGATGCGCGGACTGCGCGAGTTCGCCGAGCAGCAGGCGGAGAGCGTCCAGGAGGCGCAGCGCGAGCAGTTCGCGACGCTCACGCTCAACACCGCCGTCGAGCTGACCACCGCCGCGTTGCAGCAGATCCAGCCGCAGGGCGGCGTCGACGAGCAGGCGATTGCGCTCCGCGACGCAATGCGCGTGCTCTTCCCCGAGGCCGTGGCGCTCGTCAGCGCCGCGCGCCAGGGGTTCATGCGCGAGACCTAAGCGCGTCCCCGCATAGAATCGCCGCGCCCGTGTCGCTGTTCGACTCCGCGCTCGTTCGACTCCTGCCGGCGGTGCCGAAGCCGGTCGTGCAGATGTTCTCGTCGCGGTACATCGCGGGCGCGACGCTCGAGGATGCCGTCGAGTGCGTCCGGGGGCTCAATGCAGGCGGGAAGATGGCCACGGTCGACGTCCTCGGCGAGGAGATCACGCGCGAGGACGAGACCCGGGCGATCGCGCAGGCGTACCGGGACGTGTTCGGCGCGATCCACGACGCAGAGCTCGACTCCAACGTCAGCGTCAAGCTCACCGCGCTCGGGCTCGGCCTGTCGTACGACCTCTGCCGCGAGAACCTGCTCGACGTCGTCCGCACCGCGGCGGGCTATTGCAACTTCGTGCGGATCGACATGGAGGACTCGTCGACGACTGACGACACGCTCCGGCTGTACCGCGAGTTGCGCGAGGCCGGGCTCGACAATCTCGGCGTCGCGCTCCAGGCGCGGCTGCGGCGGACGCTCGACGACATAGGCTCGCTCGCCGACCTGCGGCCGAGCGTACGACTTTGCAAGGGGATCTACCTCGAGCCGGCATCTCTCGCGTTCACCGACGACGAAGCGGTGCGCGCGAACTTCCTCCGCTGCCTCGACGCGCTCTTCGCCGCCGGTTGCTACGTGGGGGTAGCCACGCACGACGAGTGGTTGATCGAGGAGTCGCTCGCGCGCATCTCGCGCAGCGCGCTCGAGCCGCTCGAGTACGAGCTGCAGATGCTGCTCGGAGTGCGCGAGGAGCGCCGCGACCAGCTGGTCGCGGAGGGCCAGCGGCTTCGCGTCTACGTTCCGTTCGGCGAGCACTGGTACCGCTATTCGCTGCGCCGGCTGCAGGAGAACCCCGCCATGGCGGGGACGATCGCGCGCGCGACGGCGGGTCGGATGCTCGGGCTCTCGCGGTGATCTGGGCGAAGGCCGAGGGCTGCCGCGTCACGCTCGCCGACGGACGTGAGCTGCTCGATCTCACCGGCGGCTTCGGCGTCGCTTCGCTCGGCCACCGCAATCCGCGCATCCTCGAAGCGTGGCGCGAGCAGGACGTCGTGCACGCACTCGGGGATCTGGCGGACGCCCAGGTCACGGTGCGCTTCCGCGAGGCGCTGCCGCGTCCCGCGAAGCTCGGCGTGACGGGGGAGGACGCGGTCGAGATCGCGCTGCGCACGGCACTGCTCGCGACCGGGCGGCCGGGCATCGTCGCGTTCGAGGGCGCGTATCACGGCACCGGGTTGCTCGCGCTTGCGGCGACGGGCTTCGACCGGTTCCGTGAGCCGTTCGCGCCGTGGCTTCCGGGGCCGGTGCACCGTCGGCCGTACGGGGAGGATCCCGGCCCGCTGCCGGACGACGCCGGCTGCGTGATCGTCGAGCCGGTGCAGGGGAGAGCGGGCTCGCGCGTTCCGCCCGACGGATTCCTCGAGACCCTGCGCCGCCGCTGCGACGAGACCGGTGCGCTTCTCGTCGTGGACTCGATCTTCGCGGGACTCGGCCGCGTCGGCGAGATGTGGCCGGGCGAGGAGGTCGCGGACGTGCTGTGCGTCGGCAAGGCGCTCGGCGGCGGCCTGCCGCTCTCGGCGGCGCTCTTCTATCGCGACGGGCTCGAAGACGCGTGGGAGCTCGGGCCAGAAGACGTCTACACGCACACCAATGTCGGGAGCCCGCTCGCCTGCGCCGCGGCTCTTGTCGTGTTGGACGAGGCGCCGAAGCTCCTCGAGCGCGTGCGTGCTGCGGGCGAGCGCTTCGAGCGGACGGGATGGCGCGGTCGAGGTCTCCTCCGCGCACGCGAGGGCGACGCCGAGGAGGCGCTGGCGCAGGGTGTGCTCGTCGTCCCGGCCGGCCTCGACGGCACGCTGATCCAGGCAACGCCGCCGCTGACGATCACCGACGCCGAGCTCGACGAGGCGTTCGAGAAGCTGAGCTAGGCGGCGCGCCGGGCGTAGAGGAGGAACGTCGCCGGGATGCGGCGGTCGTGGCGGAGGCGCGACGTGCCGCCCGGATACTCCTCGAGTGCCTTGACGTGCAGCCCCGCGCGGGCGAGCGCGCTCACGACCTGGCCGATCCGCCACAGCCGGTCGGGGCCGGCCGGGTCGCGGAAGTAGTCGCTGCGCCAGCGAAGCAGGCCGTCCACGCAGTCGGCGACGGGGTGGTCGTCGAAGACGAGCAGCTCCCCGCCCGCGCGCAGAGCCGCCGCAACTCCCGTCGCCCACCCGTCGAGGTCGCCGAGCCCGCCGACGACACCCTCGCCCGAGTAGACGAGGTCGAAGCGGCCGCGGCGGAGCTGGCGCGGCAGCGACTGCGGGTCGCCGTCCACCCAGAGGATCTTGGGCCACCGCTCGCGTGCCGCCTCGAGCAGGGTCGGGCGCGGGTCGACGCCGGTCGCCACGGCGCCGAGCTCGGCCAGAGCGGCCGTTGCCTCGCCCGACCCGCAGAGGAGGTGGAGCACCTTCTTCCCCTTCAGCTCGCCGAGCGTCCGCTGCACGTACGCGGGCAGCTCGACGGGCTCGGCGCGGACGCGGTGCCGGTCGTCCCAGGCTCGGAGGTTCTCCTCGGTCGGCTCCACGCGCGCTACACCCCGAGCGAGTAGCCGCCGTCCACGATCAGCGTCTGGCCGCAGACCATCGCCGCGTCGGGCGAGCACAGGAAGGAGACCGCGGCCGCGACGTCCGCCGGCTCGACGAGCCGTCCGGCAGGCGTCCGCTTCACCGTGGCGAGCATCTGCTCCTTGTTCGGGAACCAGTCGAGCGCCTCGGTGTCGACGACGCCCGCCGAGACGCAGTTGACCCGGATCCCGCGCGGCGCGAGGTCGACGGCGAGATAGCGGACGACCGACTCGAGCGCCGCCTTCGAGGCGCCGACGAGGACGTAGTTCGGGAGCACGCGTTGCGAGCCGAGACTCGAGATCGCGACGATCGAGCCGCCTTCCTCCATCTCCGGCGCGGCCGCGCGCGCGAGCGCCAGAAGGGCGCGCGCGTTCGCATTGAGCGTCCAGTCCCAGTGCTTGTCCTCGGTCTCGAGCGCGGCGCGGATCACGCCTGTGGCGGCGTTGTGGACGACGACCCGGTACGGGCCCGCGGCCGCGAGCTCCGCGACGACGCGTTCATCCGCGACGTTGCCGCGCACGAGCACCGGCTCGGCCCCCGCCTCCTCGACGAGCGCGGCGGCCTCTTCCGCGGCCTTGTCGTTGCGCATGTAGCCGAGCACCGCTCGCGTGGCTCCGTCGGCGACGAGTCGGAGCGCGATTGCGCGGCCGATCCCCCGCGTCCCGCCGGTCACGAGGACCGACGCGCCCTGGAGGCTCATTGCAGTCTCGGCAGCGGCTCGTCGGCGGGCGCCGAGCTCGGCAGCTCGCTCCAGCCCGGGCGTGAGCGCGGCTCGCGCTTGCCGTCCTCCGCCTTCGAGGATGCATGCCCCAGCCGGTCGAGCAGCTCGATCTTCTCCTCCGCGTACCGACGCACCGGATGCTCGTCGGGCAGATCGAGCACGAGCTCACGGACGCGCGCGCGGAGCTGGTAGGCGAAATGCGGCGTGGCGGGCCCGACGAGCTCGTCGACGTCGGAGATGGTCGGCTCGGGCATCGCAGCGGAGCCTAACGCCAGAGCCGCCACAGGTGGCTCGGTCTGCTGGCTGAAGCGTCGGCGGCTTTGCCGCCGACGCTTCCAGCTTGAAGGTACGTTCGAGGACGTGCGGCGCCCCTCCGTTGTCGATGCCATGTTGCTCGGTGCCGTCCTGCTCTGGGCGCTGAACATCACGGTCACGAAGTACGTGTTCGAGCATGGCTGGCTCCCGCTCGCGTACGCGACCATCCGGTACTTCGTCGCGATCACGATCTTCTGGGTCTACACCTGGTGGCGCGAGCGCTCGTTCCGGATCGCGCGCGCCGACTGGAAGTACGTCGGAATCGCAGCGGTTGCGATCTTCCTCAATCAGCTCTGCTTCGTCTACAGCCTCGAGTTCGCCCACGCCTCGACGGTGTCGCTTCTCTTCGCTTCCTGCCCGATGTTCATCGGGCTGTTCGCGATCGTGTTTCAGCACGCGACGCTGCAGCGGTCGTTCTGGATCGGAGCCGGCCTGACCTTCGCAGGCGTGGCCCTCATCGCTGCCGGCGCCGGTGGAGGGCTCGTGTCGGGCTGGAAGGGTGACCTGCTCGCGATCGCGCTCGCCGTCACCTGGGCCGGCTACACGGTCGCGATCGCGCCCTTGATGCGCCGCTATTCGCCGTTTCGGATCAGCGCGGTCGTGCTCGCGCTCGGCTGGGCGCCGCTCGCGCTGGCGAGCATCGCGCAGGTAGGGCGCCAGGATTTCCACTTCTCCGGGACGGTCTGGATCGGCTTCGCCTACGCAGTCATCGGACCGCTCTTCCTCACGAACATCCTCTGGTTCACCGCGGTCGACCGGGTCGGGCCCGCACGGGCGGCGATCTTCAACAACATGCAGCCGTTCTTCGCGGTGTTCTTCGCGCTCCTGATCCTCTCCGAGTCGCTTCAGGCGCTCGAGATCGCAGGCGGCGTCCTGATCTTCGCCGGGATCGCGTTCGAGCGCGTCCGGCGACGGGTGCCTGCGGGCGCCGCGCTTGACAATCCTCCGTAGTTTATCTATAAAACTAGATATATGGCATTGATCGAGTTCCACCTCGACGCACGATCCGGAGTGCCGACCTACCTTCAGCTCGTGCAGCAGGTGCGGCACGGCGTTCAGCTCGGGATCCTTCGGCCGGGCGACCAGCTGCCGACTGTGAAGGAAGTCGTCAAGAGCCTGACGATCAATCCCAACACGGTTCTCAAGGCGTACGGGGCCCTAGAGAGCGAGGGGATCGCCGAGGGCCGTCGCGGCCAGGGGACGTTCGTGACGAGCTCCGCGCCTTCGCCGCTCGGAGACGACGTCGGAAAGCTCCGGCGCTCGCTCCGGAACTGGTTCGGGCAGGCGCGGGCCGCCGGGCTCGACGACCAGGCAATCGAGGCGCTTCTCTCCGAGCAGCGCAGCTCGGCGGAGCGTGCTGCGTGACTGCCGCTCTCGAGACGCAACGGTTGGGGCCGCCGCTACGGCTCGCAATGGGCGCTCCGCGACTGCACGCTCGAGATCCCGTGCGGCAGCGTGACCGCGCTCGTCGGCCCGAACGGCGCCGGGAAGACGACGCTGCTGCGGATGGCCGTCGGCTTGACTCGCCCCAGCGCCGGAAGGGTGCGCGTGCTCGGGCTCGATCCCCACGCCGACGCCCGCGAGACGCTGCCAACGAGTCGGCTTCCTCGCCCAGGAGCACCCGCTCTACGGCGGATTCACGGTCTCGGAGATGCTCCACGTCGGCCGCAAGCTCAACCCGGGCTGGGACGACGACCCGGCGCGCGCCCGCATCCGCGAGCTCGGGTTGCCGCTGAAAAAGAAGGTATCCAGCCTCTCGGGCGGGCAGCGCGCTCAGGTCGCGCTGACGCTCGCGCTCGCGAAGCGTCCCGAGCTACTCCTGCTCGACGAGCCGGTGCGTCGCTGGACCCGCTCGCCCGGCGCGAGTTCATGCAGTCGGTGCTCGAAGCCGTCGCCGAACGCCGACCTCGAGCGAGTCTGCGACCGCCTCGTCATCCTCGCGACCGGGCGGACGCAGCTCGCGGGCGCCATCGAGGAGGCCTGATCGGCGTCCTCCTCGCCGCGCCCTTCGTCGCTGACCTCGAGCACGGGACGTACCGGCTCGGCCTGCCGGCACCGCGGCGGCGCCCGTCGTCGCCTTCGCTGCTTATTTCGCGGCGCGCCTCATGGTCGACTTCAAGCTTCGCGATCACCTCGCGGCTGCGGTCACGGCGACGTGGAAAGGCAGGCCACGGGCCTCGTTCGACAACGCCAAGGTCCTGAGCGTGGTCGCGACGCTGCACGGGCATACGGTGGTCAGGGGAGGCGGCTTCACGGGCGCGGGGTCAAGCTCCAGGCGCCGAACCTGAACAACGCCGTCTTCCACGCCGTCTACCAACCTCAGAGCCATTACTGGCCCCTCCAGTTGACGGAGACGGCCCTGTTCGCCGGCGTTGCGCTCCTCCTGATCGCCTTCGCCGCCCGGCGTGTCCTCAGCTCTGACTAGTGGTCACTCCGGCACGTAGCAGCACCCTTTGTCCGGCTGCGAGGCGTCGCATGCCGGCGTCCTCGGCCTGCTGGCTTTTCGCACGGCCAAAGGGCACTGGACGTACCGGAGCAACCACTAGAGGCATAATCGGCTCATGGCCGAAGACTTCATGCCGCTCGAGGGCTGGGATCACGTCGAGCTCTGGGTCGGCAACGCAAAGCAGTCCGCCTACTTCTACGAGCACGCGATGGGCTTCACGCGCACCGCGTACGCCGGTCCGGAGACGGGAGTCCGTGATCGCGCCTCCTACGTGCTCGAGCAGGGAGACGTTCGCTTCGTCGTCACGAGCGCGCTGCGCGAGGAGCACGAGATCACGAAGCATCACGCGAAGCACGGCGACGGCGTCCGCGACATCGCGCTCACCGTGCCGGACGCGACCGAGGCGTACCGCCAGGCGGTCTCGCGCGGAGCACGCGGCGTGATGGAGCCGCGCACCGACGAGGACGAGTTCGGGACGATCGAGCGCGCGGCCATCTCGACCTACGGCGACACGATCCACACCTTCGTCAACCGCTCCGGCTACAGCGGCCCCTTCCTGCCCGGGTACGTCTCCGCGTCGGAGAACGGCCACACCGGCCGGGGCGTCGGCCTCCTGAACATTGACCACATCGTCGGCAACGTCGAGCTCGGCCGGATGAACCACTGGGTCGAGTTCTACGAGCGCGTCTTCGGGATGACGAACATCCTCCATTTCGGCGACGACCAGATCCAGACCGAATACTCCGCGCTCATGTCGAAGGTCATGTCGGACGGCTCGGGCAAGGTCAAGTTCCCGATCAACGAGCCGGCCGAGGGCAAGCGCAAGAGCCAGATCGAGGAGTACGTCGAGTTCTACGGCGGCGCCGGCGCGCAGCACATCGCGCTCGCGTCGGCGGACATCGTCGGCACCGTCGAGGCGATGAAGGAGCGCGGCTTCCTCTTCCTCGACACGCCCGACTCGTACTACGACGAGGCGCCCGACCGCGTCGGCGAGATCGCCGAGGATTACGCCGTGCTCCAGCAGCACAAGATCCTCGTCGACCGCGACGAGGACGGCTATCTCCTCCAGATCTTCACGAAGACCGCGCAGGATCGGCCGACGGTCTTCTTCGAGGTGATCGAGCGCCACGGCGCGACGACCTTCGGCGAGGGCAACTTCAAGGCGCTGTTCGAGGCGATCGAGCGCGAGCAGGCCTTGCGGGGGAACCTCTAGGACGCTCGCTTGAGCATGTGGGACGACGCGAGGGCGGCGAGCCGGCAGGCGCGCTCGCTGCGCAGCGTCGGCCACCGCCCGTTTCCTCTTCCCGAGAGTCGCTGGACGCTCGGGCAGACGTGGGAGCAGGTGTTCTGGGCGCACTGGGCCGTGCCAAGAGAGGAGGTTCGCGCCCGGGTCCCCGACGAGCTCGAGATCGAGGAGCACGACGGGAGCGCCTGGCTCTCGTTCGTCTTCTTTCGCGTGCGTGCCCTGAGGGCCCGCGGCGCACTGCCGGTGCCGGGCATCTCGTCGTTTCTTCAGCTCAACGTCCGCACCTACGTGCGCGGCCCCGACGGCTTGCCGGGCGTCTGGTTCTTCAGCATCGACGCGTCGAGCCGGCTTGCCGCGCTCGGCGTGCGCCGCATCTATCGCGTCCCCGCCTTCTTCGCGCGGATGACGCTCGACCGGGTGGACGACTGGCAGGACGCGGAGTGCGTGCGGATCGGCGAGCCGGGACGCGTCTTCGCGGCGCGCTACCGGCCGACGGGGGAGACCTTCCACGCCGAGCCCGATTCGCTCGAGTGGTTCCTGACCGAGCGCTACCGCCTCTTCGCGGCGGACGCGACGGCCGAGATGCACCACGACCGCTGGGCTCTCAGCCCTGCGGAAGCCGAAGTCGAGCTCTCGTCGATCGCGCCGTTTGCGCTCGGCGGCGAGCCGCGCTGCTGCCACTTCGCGTTCCGCCAGGACGCGCTCATCTGGCCGCCCGAGCCCATTCAGACCTGAGGCCTACGTACGCTTCGGCGCGTGGAGGCCCAGCGGAAAGCTGCGCTCTGGTCGGTCTTCGCCGCGCTCGCGCTCATCGCGCTCAAGCTCGGCACCGGGCTCGCGACACACAGTCTCGGCCTCATCTCGGAGGCGGCGCACTCCGGCACGGACCTCATCGCCGCGCTGCTGACCTTCCTCGCCGTCGGCGTCGCGGTTCGTCCCGCCGACCCGGGCCACCAGTACGGCCACGGCAAGGCCGAGCATCTCGCGGCGCTCGCAGAGGGGTCGATCCTCGTGCTCGCCAGTGCCTTGATCGTCTGGCGAGCGATCGCACGGCTCGTCGGCGGCGGGACGTCCGTGCACGCGACCTGGTACGCGCTCCTCGTCGTCGGGATCGTCATCTGCATCGATCTCGCCCGGACGACCGCGTCCTGGCGCGCTGCACGTCAGTACTCAAGCCCCGCGCTCGCGTCGAACGCGCTCCACTTCGGCAGCGATCTCGGCGGCTCGCTCGCCGTGCTGGTCGGACTGCTTTTGGTGCGCGCCGGACATCCTCGAGCGGATGCCGTCGCCGCGCTCTTCGTCGCCGTCCTCGTCCTGTTCGCCGCCGCGCGGCTGATGAGGCGGAATGTCGACGTCCTGATGGATCGCGCCCCCGCGGCCGCCGAGGAGGCCGCGCGCCAGGCGATCGTGGACGTGAGGCCCGCGGTGCAGCTGCGCCGCCTTCGCATGCGTCAGGCCGCGGGACGCGTGTTCGCCGACGTCGTGATCGGGGTGGACTACGGCGCCGCGGTCGGGCAGGGCCATGCGGCCGCCGACTCGGTCGAGCGCGCCGTCCAGTCGGCGCTGCCGGAGGCGGACGTCGTCGTGCACGTCGAGCCGCTCGGCGCGGCCGACGCCGACCTGCGCGAGCGTGCGCACGCCGCAGCGCTCGACGTTCCGCGCGTGCGCGAGGTGCACAACGTCTCGGTCGTCTCGGTCGCGAGCGGCACCGAGCTCTCGCTTCACATCAAGCTCCCGGGCGATCTCGCGCTCGAGGAGGCGCATGCGATCGCCGAGCAGGTCGAGCGTGCGATCAAGCGTGCGGTTCCCGAGGTGTCCGCGGTGCAGACCCATCTCGAGCCGCTCGGGGAGGAGGCCGCGGGCACCGAGGTCGCCGGCGACGCGGCGACGGTCCGACGGATCGTTCTCGCCGAGCTCGGTATCGAGCCTGCGGAGCTGCGCTTCGTCGACACCGACGAGGGCCTCGTCGCCTACCTCACGCTGCGGCTCGGGTCGGACACGCTCGCCGACGCGCACGCCGACGCGAGCCGGATCGAGGAGCTGATCCGGCGCGAGCGGCCCGAGATCGCCGACGTCGTCGTGCATACGGAGCCCCAGTGACCGACGCAGTGAAGGAAGCATCGTGAGGCTGTGCATGTTCTCGCCGAAGGAGCCGTTCCTGGAGCGCGGTTGGCCCGGGCAGATCGACGGCGACGCGGTGATCCAGCTCGCGGCGCAGACGCTGCAGTCGTTCTTCACCGGCGGCGGGCAGGCCCGCGAGCACGCGGAGTACCCGCTCGCCGAGGTCGTCTTTCGCGCGCCGGTGCTCCATCCGCCGTCCGTCCGCATCTTCGACGACTCCGGCGACTTCGTCTTCGCGAATCCGGCTGCGATCAAGGCGGTCGGGGAGGATCCGGGCGTCGCAGGGGCCGAGCAGGTGGAACGTGTCGCGGCGATCGTCGGCGCCGACGGTGCTATCGGCGGCTTCACGCCGCTCGTCGAGTGGGTCGCGCCGCAGCTGCCGGGCGCGAAGCAGCGCGACTTCGCGCTCACGCTCGGCCCCGTCGTGACGACCCCCGACGAGGGCATGCCGCCGGGAGCCGACTGGGAGCAGCTCGTCGCCTACGCGGCGAACAACACGACGCTCTACCCCGGAGACCTGATCGTTCGATGAGGGTCGCCGTCGTGGGGGCTGGCGTGATGGGCTGCGCGACCGCGTGGGCGCTGCGCGAGCGTGGCGCCGACGTCACCGTGCACGAGCAGTTCGAGCTCGACCACACGCGAGGCTCGAGCCACGGGCGGACGCGCATCTTCCGCTTCGCCTATCCCGAGGCGTACTGGATCCGCCTTGCACAGGAGGCGTACGCCGGGTGGCAGGAGCTCGACCCCGAAGTCCTCGGCCTGTACGGGCTCGTCGAGCTCTCGCCGGAACCGACGCTCCTGTCGACGCGTGCGCTCGAAGAGACCGGCGTCCCGTTCCGGCTGCTCGACTCCGACGAGGTGCTCGCGCACGGCGCGACTCTCCCCGCCGGGTGGACCGCACTGCACACCGCGGACGCCGGCGTCGTGTTCGCCGACCGGGCGCGCCACGCATTTCTCGAGGGCGTGGAGGTCGAGACGAATCGGCGAATCTCCTCGACCGACGAGCTCGACGCCGACGTCGTCGTCGTCACGGCGGGCTCGTGGATACGGGATCTCGTCCCGGATCTGCCCGTGACGGTCACGCGCGAGACGCTCGCGTACTTCCGCTATGACGGCCCGCCGAGGCCGTGCATCGTCGACCTGAGCGCCGAGACCCGCACCCACGCGATGTACTCGCTCCACGATCCCGTCCACGGACTGAAGGCCGGCGCGCATCACGGCGGCTCGGCGGCCGACCCCGGCGACGATGCCGAGCCCGACCCCGCGATCGTCGAGCGCATCTCGTCGTGGGTGGCCGAGCGGTTCCCCGACGTCGACCCCACGCCGGTCGAGGCGCAGACGTGCCTCTACACGTCGACGGCGGATCAGAGCTTCATCCTCGAGCGCCGCGGCCGCGTCGTGATCGGCTCGGCGTGCTCCGGGCACGGCTTCAAGTTCGCGCCCGCGGTCGGTCGCCGGCTTGCGGAGCTGGCCCTTGCGCGCGAGGATGGCGAGCCGTGAGGAGCCTGCTCGTCCTGGTGCTTCAGGGCCGGCTACCGCGTGTGGCAAGTCGTCCACTGACCCTGAAGTAACCTTCGGTCATGCCCTTCTACCAGCGCCTCGGGGACGTTCCGCGCAAGCGCCACGTCCAGTTCCGGGACAACGGGACGCTCCTCACCGAAGAGGTGATGGGCCTCGAGGGCTTCACCGGCAACGAGTCGATCCTGTACCACCTCCAGTCGCCGTGCCGCGTCATGGAGCTCGGCGGATTCGAGGCGACCGAGCGCGAGGAATGGGTGCCCGAGCAGCACACGCACCTCCACTTCAAGACGTTCGACACCGCGCCCGAAGGCGACGAGATCACCGGGCGGCGTGTCCTGATGTGGAACGACGACGTCGAGATCTCGCTCTGCCGCCCGTCCGGCTCGATGGACTACTTCTTCCGGAACGGCGAGGGCGACGAGGTGATCTTCGTCCACGAGGGGTCGGGGACGCTCGAGACGATCTTCGGCGACCTGCCGTACTCCGCGGGCGACTACGTCGTGGTGCCGCGCGGCACGACCTATCGCTTCCGGCCGGCCGGGCGGTCGCCGGAGGCGGCCGCGGTCTCCCCGCCGGGCGTTGGCGGCTCCGCCGCCGACGCTTCCAGCATCAGTCCCCAGCGCTACCTCATCTTCGAGACTCCCGGGCTGATCGAGATCCCACGGCGTTATCGCAACCAGTACGGGCAGCTGATCGAGGGCGCGCCGTACTACAACCGCGACATCCATCCGCCCACCGAGCTCCACACGGTGCGGGAGCAAGGGGAGTACCCGGTCAAGGTGCGCGTTCGCGGCGGCTACCAGACCTACGTCGTCGACTACCACCCGTTCGACGTCGTCGGCTGGGACGGCTACCTCTATCCGTGGACGTTCTCGATCCACGACTTCGAGCCGATCACCGGCCGCATCCACCAGCCGCCGCCCTCGCACCAGACGTTCGCGGGACCGAACTTCGTGATCTGCTCGTTCTGCCCGCGCAAGCTCGACTTCGATCCCCAGGCGGTGCCGATCCCGTACCACCACTCGAACCTGCAGTCGGAGGAGATGATCTATTACGTCTCCGGCAACTTCGGCTCGCGCAAGGGCGTCGAGGTGGGCTCGATCACGCTCCACCCGTCCGGCCTGCCGCACGGGCCGCAGCCGGGGCTCGCCGAGAAGTCGATCGGGTTGCACGAGACCCACGAGCTCGCCGTGATGTGCGACACGTTCCATCCGCTCCGCCTGACGACGTTCGCGCGAGATCTCGACGACGGGACGTACTGGCGCTCCTGGTACGCGAACGCCGGGAGTGCCGACGCGGCCGACGGCGCCGACGCCTCGGGCGCCGGTCTCACCTCGCACCTCTAGATGGTTCACAACGTCTGGGACGAGGTTCCGGACCGGGGCGGCGCCGGAGCGCTGCGGCTCGAGCGGCCCGCGACCGGGCTCGGCGCCTCGGTCTGGGGCTTTCCGGACGAGTAGCGCCGTACGTCGTGCCGCTGCTGCCGGTTCCGCAGCCGTTCTCCCTCGAGCTGACCACGGCCCGTTTCCGTGCCTTCGGCCTCGACCGGGCGACGGTCTGGGAGGACGAGGCGGTGTACCGCGCGGTCGGCGGGCGGGAGGTGCGGATCGCGGCGGCGGGCGACGCCGCCGTCGACGTCGAGCCGCTCGACGCCGACACGGAGCCGGTCGTACGGCGGCTGCTCGGCTTCGACTTCGACCTCGTAGCGTTCGCCGGGTGGGCGGCCGGCGAGGAGTTGCTCGCTCCGCTCGTCGCTCGCTTCGCCGGCCTCCGCCCGTCGCTCGTGCCCGATCCGTTCGAGGCGCTCGTCACCTCGATCACCGCGCAGCAGGTCTCGCTCTTCTCGGCTGTCGCGATCCGCAACCGGTTCGTCGAGCGCTTGGGCGAGCCGGCCGGCCGCGCGTGGGCGTTCCCGACCCGCGAGCGCGTCGCACTCGCGTCGGAGGAGGAGCTCTCCGGGCTCGGGTTCTCGCGGCCCAAGGCCGAGTACGTCGTCGGGCTCGCGCGCTCCGACCTCGACCTGGGCGGTCTTGCTCTCCTCCCAGATGGACAAGTGAAGGAGCGGATCGTCGCGATCCGCGGCCTCGGCGAGTGGACAGCGGACTGGTTCCTCGCCCGCCACCTCGGCCGTCCGCACGCCTGGCCGGCGGGAGACCTCGCGCTGCGCAAGGCGGTGCGCGCCCTCTATGGTGAGGTGGATGTCCGCGCGACGGGCGCGCGGTTCGAGCCCTTCCAGAACCTGACTGCGCACTATCTCCTCGCCCAGTATTCGACGCCGTGATCCGACCCGCCACCGCCGACGACCAGAAGCTCGTGCGAGCGCTCGCCGCGGAGTTCGAGCGCGAGGTTCCGGACGAGCTCTGGGGCGACGACGACGACGCCGCCGAGCACGACGTCGTGCTTCTCGCGGACGACGTCGGAATCGCCGCGCTCGACCGCAAGACCGACCGTACGTGGCTCCTCGATCTGCTCTACGTTCGACCCGCCGCGCGAGGCCAGGGCGTCGGAACCGAGTTGCTCCGTGCCGCGGCCGAGCACGTGCAGGCGCAGGGCGCCGAGATGCTCGCGCTCGAGATTCTCGAGTCCAACGCGGCCGCCAAGCGGCTCTACGACCGGCTCGGCTTTCGGACGGTCGAGCGCGTGCTTGCTCTCCCTGCCGCGGCGCTCGCCCAGGCGGTGGCCGACGGGCCGACGTTCGGCGCCGTGCACGTCCAGACGGACGATGTCGAGAAGGTCAAGCGTGACGCCGGGAAGCTGCTGCGGCTCGAGCCGGAAGTCGAGGCGGTGAGCGGGTGGGTGCGGGTGCGCTCGGACGCGACGGACGCGGACCCGGCGAAGCTGAAGGCCCTAGCGAAGGAGCTCTCGTACACGTCCGGCGGGGTCGTCCTCTCGCTCGGCGTCGAGCGCGGAGCCGTCGTCCGCTACGACCTCTTCGACCGCGGAGCCGACGTCGACGAGTACCTCTCGGTCCCCGAGTACTACGGGGAGCTGCCGCCGGGCGACGCGTACGCGCTCGGCGCCAACGCGACCGTCGTCGCGCGGCTGACAGGCGCCGACCCGAAGCGCGTGCGCGAGGTGGCGCGAACCGCGGCGTCTCCCGCCGACCTGCCTCCGGCGCAGGAGCTGTACGAGCAGCTCGCCGCGGTCATGGGAGTCAAGTCGTGATCACGCTCTACGACGCCGCGCGGTGTCCATATTGCGCGCGCGTCCGGATCGTCCTCGCCGAGAAGGGCGTCGAAGTGGAGACGGTCGAGATCGACCTCTCCGACCGGCCCGCGTGGCTGTACGAGAAGAACGCGACCGGCCGCGTCCCTGTTATCGAGGAGGACGGCCGGCCGCTGCCGGAGTCGGCGGTGATCATGGAGTTCCTCGAGGAGTGCTACCCGGAGCCGGCGCTCTTGCCCGCGGATCGTTCCGGCCGCGCGTACGTCCGGCTCCTGATCTTCCGCGATCACGAGCTGACCGATCCGTACTACGCCTTCCGACGCGGCGAGGAAGGCGCGCGTGAGGAGCTCGAGGCGATGCTGGCCGCGCTCGACGTGGTGCTGGGCGAGCGGCCGTTTCTCGGCGGGGCCGAGTACGGGCTCGCCGACATCGCGTACATCCCGTGGCTTCTGCGGGCGCGCGACATGCTCGCCGTCGACCTCCACGGCTTCCCGTCTCTCGGCGGCTGGCTGTCGCGGCTCGAGGAGCGGCCCTCGATCGCCGCCGAAGCCGGTATCGTCGCGGCGCTGTGAACGCCGTCGTCGACGCAAGCTGGCTCGCCGAGCACCTCGACGAGGAGGATCTGGTGGTCGGAGACGTGCGCGGCCCGAACGCGCACATGCGCGGCCACATCCCCGGCTCGCGCCCGCTCGTGCTCGGCTCCCCGCCGCCCGCGGCGGACGAGGAGTCGGCGCGCGCGCTCGCGCGGGAGATCGCCCTGCGGCTGCGGCGGCACGGGATCACCGGCCGCGAGCGGCTCGTGCTGGCTGATCGGGGAGACGGGGTCGGGGCGATGCCGGCGGCCCAGATGGCCGAGCTCGCGGGGCATCCACAGGTTTCGATCCTCCTCGGGGGGATCGCGGCGTGGGGCGACGACCTCGAGGAGGGAGCGGTCGAGCTCGAGCCGGTTCGGGAGGCCGAAGCGAGCCTCGACCCGAATCCCGGTGCGCTGCCGACGCGGGAGGAGCTCGCCGGCCGGATCGGCGACCCCTCGCTGACGCTCCTCGATGTCCGAACGCCGGACGAGTACAGCGGGCGCCGCGGCAACCAGTGTGACCCGCGCCAGGGCCACATCCCGGGCGCGCGGCTCCTCGAGGTCGGCGAGCTGTTCGAGGGCCCGGGCCGGCCGGCCTCGCCGGAGCGCATCCGCGAGCTCGTCGGCTTGCCCGAGGGCGCCGAGGTCGTTGCGTACTGCCATTCCGGCTCGCGATCGGCGCTCGCGACGCTCGCGCTTCGCTCCGCGGGATACGCCGCGCGGAACTACGCCGGCTCGTGGCACGAGTGGAGCCGGCACGACGAGCTCCCGCTCGAGCGGTAATCACTCCTCCGGCGCAGGGCGGGCGGCGGCTCTGCCCCCTATGGCGGCTGCATCCCGCTCCCGCGTTGTAGCCGAGCACCGACGGGCCGAACCCGGCCGACCACCCCCGTCGACCGATGCGTGACCGTCCGCGGGATGGCGGGGAAGGCTCAGCCAAGCGCGATCAGGGCCACGCCGCCCGCGACGATCACGGCCCCGCCCAGCCGCTCGAGGCTCACGCGCTCGCGGAGGAAGACGGCGGCGAGGAGCGCCGCGATGACGATGCTCGACTCGCGCACCGCCGCGACCTCCGGGGCCGGTGCGAGCCGGAGCGCGGCGAGGACGAGCGCGTACGCGCCAAAGGCCGCCACCGACGCGGCCACCGTCGGCACGGTCAGCTCGGCGCGCAGCGCCCGAGCTCCGCGTCGCACCACGACGATCGGCACCGCGACGAGCCCGACCGGTGTGAGCACGAGCTCGAGATAGGGGAGTGCCGCTGCGTGATGCAGCCCCTCCTTGTCCACGAGTGTGTACCCGGCGATCATGCAGCCGATCGCGAGCGCCACGAGCACGCCCTCGTTGCTCCGGGTGAAGCCGCGCACGACCAGAACGCCGACGGCGACGAGGCAGACGCCGACCGCGGCGGCCACCGAGACGTGGCGGCCGAGGACGACTGCGGTTCCGACGAGGACGAGGAGCGGTGCAGACCCGCGAGCAACCGGATAGACGACCGACAGCTCCCGTCGCCGGTAGGCGGCGACGAGTAGACCGAAGTACAGGCCCTCGAACACGGCCGAGACGGCGACGTAGGGCGCGACGGCCCACGAGACCGACCAGGTTGCCGCCGCCACCGGCGCAAAGAGGACGAGCGACGCGCCGAGGACGATCGCAAAGCGGGCTTCGACGTCGTCCGACCCACGCAGGAACACGTTCCAGCCCGCGTGGAGGACCGCCGCGGCGAGGGTCAGTGCGAGTGCGTCAGCCGGCACGCGGCGCGAGTCGCTCGGCGGCGGCGAGGAAGGAACGGCAAAGCCGCCGGCCGAGCTCGTTCCATGTCCCGATCCGCTCGCTCGTCTCGCGTCGCAGCCGCTCGGGATCGGGCGGGGGGTCGTGGGGGTCGGCGATCCAGCCCCCGACCTGCGGCTCCGTCACCTCCGGGTGGAACTGGACGCCCCAGCAGGTCTCTCCGAGCCGGAACGCCTGCAGCGCCGCGGCGTTCTCCGCCAGCGCGACGGCGCCGTCGGGCAGGCCGTTCCCGTAGTGGTGCCACTGCATCGCCTCGAACCGCGACGGCAGCGCCGAGAGGACTGGATCCGCAAGCCCAGCGTCGGTGAGCTCGACCATGCTCCAGCCGACCTCGGCCACCTCGAGCGCGCCAACGTGTGCACCTGCCGCCTGCGCGAGGAGCTCCGACCCGAGGCAGATGCCGAGCGTCGGCGCCGAGCGGCCGAGTAGCCCGCGCAGCCAATGGAGCTCGTCGCGCAGCCAGGGGTGCAGATCGTCCTGGTCGGGGTGCATCGCGCCGCCGAGGACGATCACCGCGTCGTAGCTCTCGAGCGGCCGAGGAGGCGGCGTCCCCCACTCGAAGCTCCATTCGTCGAGCCGGTGGCCGGCCTCGGCGACGAGCGGCCCGAACAGCGCCGGGCCCGCGTCGTCGCCGTGGACGATCGCGAGGACGTTCACCGGCGCACCCTACGCGCCGCCGGTCGCGGAGATCCCGTTCACGTCGAGGAGCCTGCGCAGCTGGCGTGCGTTCGTCGCCGCCTGGGAGACGCGCCGCAGCGGGTTGTCGGGATCCTCGGACGAGGCGTTGTTGTTGAAGAAGGCGTATGCCCGCTCGGACTGCCCGGCGAGCTCTCGCAACGGCTCGACCCACTCGCCGAGCTCCTCGTCCGAGTAGAGGTAGTCGAAGCGCTCGGCCGCCGAGCCTCCGCGCTTGTTCCACGTCCCGAGATTGCGGCCGTGGAAGCGGACGTAGGCCGTGGGAGACGTCGTCGCCACGACGGTCGGGACGAGGTTCTTCGCCGTGTCGGAGCGCGGCGCGTCGACGACGACGTAGCCGGCCCCGATGCGTTCGAGGAAGGCGAGGCTCGCGGCGCGGCTCTCGTCGTCGAGCCAGGAGCGATGGCGGAACTCGACGAGCATCTCGTCCTCGCCGAGCTGCTCGCGCACCCACTCGAGATAGTCGAGCGACGAGTCCTTGAAGACGAGGTACGGCGGCAGCTGGAACAGGATCCCGCCGAGCTTGCCGGCGGCCCGAAGCGGCTCGAGCGCCTCGAGGAAGCGGCGGAAGATCTCGCCGCGGAGCTCCCGCGGCGGCCGGTCGACGCGGCCGCGCTCGTCGACGGGCATCTCGGCGCGCAGGTCCTCCGGGATCGCCTCCGCCCTGACCGGGTGGCGCGTCATGAGCCCGAACGCCTTGACGTGCATCGTGAAGTCGTCGGGCGTCCGCTCGGCCCATCCCTGCACCATCGACTCGCCCGGCAGCCGGTAGTAGGTCGAGTCGACCTCGACCGTGTCGAAGTGCTCCGCGTACCAGGCCAGGCGCTCCCCGGCGGGCAGCTTCGGCGGATAGAACCACTTCGAGAGAGCCTCGTCGGCCCAGGAGCACGTGCCGATCCGGACGGTCGCTCCCATGCCGCGGACGCTACTTCGAGAGGGTGTGCTCGAGCAGCGAGAGGGTGAGCGTCACGCGGCCGATCGTGATCGCCGGAGCAGCGTTCGGCGGCGGCGCGCCGCACAACGGCGTGCCGTACACGCCGCCGGCGGACCGGCCGCCGACCGTGACGACGAGCCGCTTGCCGCGCGGGAGCAAAGCGGCCTGGTCGCTGAGCGGGATCCGCAGCACGCCCGCCTGCTTCTTCAGGCGGGCGGCACCCACGGTCACCGGCGTCGAGCCTCCCTTGATCGCCACCGTCGCGATAAGCCCGGTCCACAGGTGCCGACCTGAGTAGCGGACGGAGACGTAGCCGTCGCCGAACGTCTCGAGTGGGCCGCCTGGAAGGCGCACGGAGCGCGAGGCCGTGCCGCAGTCCTTCCCGAGCTTCTTCGAACCCGGAAGGTTGACGCTCTCCTGCCTCGTGGCCGGGAGGCTCCTGAACGTCGTCGTCGTTCCGTCCCAGGGGTCGTCCGCGATCTCGACGCCGCCCGGAACGGCCGCGCCGCCGGCGAGGTAGCGCTCGAACCAGGCGACAGCCTCGCCGAGGTAGGTCGGCACCTCGGACGCCGGGTTCGTCGCGGGCGGATGGCCGAGGTCGCCGAGATAGAGCCGCTTCGGCCCGCCGAGCAGCTTGTACGCCGCGATCGCCTGGTCCAGGTCGAAGAGGAAGTCCCGCCGTCCTTGCAGCAGCAGGGTCGGGACGGTGAGCGAGTGGAGCCTCGAACGCGAGGAGCGTGCCGCCTCCATGCTCTTGACCGCCGCAGTCACGGCCCCGGAGAGCAGAAGGGCTCTTGGCTCCGTGAGCGACGGATCCCACTGGGAGAAAGGCACGGCCGAGGCGAGCTGTGCAACCAGGCCGCTCTTCGGCACGCCGTTCGGGTTCAAGGCGGCGCCGAGATCGGTCCAGGTGGTCGCCGGCACGATCGCCTTGAACGGAACGCCGGCCACGGCCGCATTCCAGACCACGCCGCCGCCGAGCGAGAGGCCGAACGCTCCGATCTGCGTGTCGGAGACGTCGCTGCGCGCCGCGAGCCAGTTGAAGAGATCGCGTGCGTCCTGCACCTCCTTCGGCCCGGCGAGCCCGAACGTGCCGCCCGAGTCGCCGGTGCCGCGCGTGTCGCAGGCGAGCGAGGCGAAGCCGGCCGGAGCGAAGACCGCGGTCGCGATCGTCTCCATGAACGCGTGCGTCTGGCCCAGCCCATGGAAGAGCAGGAGTCCCGGCCAGCCTCCTGCCGGCGGGCTGCCGCTCGGGAGGACCAGCCCGCACGCGAGCGTCGTCCCGTCCGAGACCTCGATCGTCAGCTCTTGCGCCGAGGAGCCTGCGGCGGACGCGGATCCGCCGCAGACGCACGCGGCGATCGCAACCGCGAGGAGGACGCGAGCCCGACCCACAGCCGCACGCTACCGCGGCTCTACGATGCTCGCCATGGACTCGCGCCCCGTCGGCGTCTTCGACTCCGGAGTCGGAGGCCTCACCGTCCTCCACGAGTGCCTCGTGACGATGCCGAACGAGGACTTCGTCTACCTCGGCGACCACGCACGGCTCCCGTACGGGCCGCGTCCGCTCGAGGAGATTCGCCGCTTCGCGCGCGAGATCGGCGCCTATCTCTCCCGTCAGGACGTGAAGCTCATCCTCGTCGCGTGCAACGCCGCGACCTCGGCCGCGCTGCCGCGGCTGCAGGAGGAGCTGACCGTGCCGGTCGTCGGCGTCATCACCCCCGAGGCGCACGCGGCCGTGCAGGCAACGCGCAATCGCCGCGTCGGTCTCCTCGCCACCGCGGCGACGGTGGAAGCGGGCCGCTACGACGAGCTCGTGCATGCGCTCGACGCGGGCATCTCGTTCCATCCCGTCGCCTGCCCGCTGCTCGTGCCGCTGATCGAGGGCGGCGACCCGTATGGCGAGGAGACGGAGCGCGCGGTTCGCGAGTACGCGGCGCCGCTGCAGGCGGATGATGTCGACACCGTGATCCTCGGCTGCACCCACTACCCGCTGATCCGCAAGATCTTCGAGCGCGTCTTCGGCCGCGAGGTGACGCTCGTCTTCTCGGCGGAGGAGACCGCGCGCGAGGTGGCGGAGACGCTCGCGCGCAAGGGCGTCGAGAACGAGCGCGGCCGCGAGGGCGCCTACCGCTTCCTCACGACAGGCGACCCCGCGGCGTTCCGCGAGCTCGGCCGCCGTTTTCTCCAGCTCCCGGTGCGCGACGTCGAGCACGTCACCGTGGCGATGCTCGAGGGGGCGGCTGCGTGAGGGAAGGGGGTCGGAAGCCCGATCAGCTCCGCGCGATCACGTTCGAGCCGGACTACCTCGAGAACCCGCACGGCTCGGTCGTGATCACACAAGGGCGCACGAAGGTGCTGTGCACAGCCATGGTCGAAGAGGACATCCCGCGCTGGCTGCGCGGCCAGGGTCGCGGCTGGATGACGGCGGAGTACTCGCTGCTGCCGGCGTCGACCGGCGAGCGCGTGCAGCGCGAGGCCGCGCGCGGCAAGCAGCAGGGCCGCACGGTCGAGATCCAGCGGCTGATCGGCCGCGCCGTCCGCGCGGTCGTCGACTTCGAGGCGCTCGGCGAGCGGACGCTCTGGCTCGACTGCGACGTCCTCCAGGCCGACGGCGGTACGCGGTGCGCGGCGATCTGCGGCGCCTACGTCGCCGCGAAGCGGGCCCTCGACCGCTTCGGTCTCTCCCGCGCGTTCCGTGACTCCGTCGCAGCCGTCTCGGTCGGAGTCGTGGAGGGCGTTCCGCTGCTCGACCTCGACTACTCCGAGGACTCGAGCGCCGACACCGACATGAATGTCGTGATGACCGGGGACGGACGCCTCGTCGAGGTGCAGGCGACGGCGGAGCGCGACCCGTTCGCACGCGAGACGCTCGACGAGCTGCTCGGGCTGGCGGCGGCGGGGATCGGCGAGATCGCAATGCTCCAGGCAGAAGCGGTTGCTCGCGAGCTCCCCTAGCGTGCTCGCGGCCCTCCAATCCATCGGCTGGCCCGACGTGCTCCTGCGCATCTTCGACGCGATCGAGCAAGTCGGCGGGCGGGTCGTCTCACTCGACGTGACTCAGGAGGGCGAGCGACGTTCGGTCGCGGCGGATGTCGAGCTCCCGCCCAGGACGACGGCAGTCGCGGTCGTGGCGTCCGTCGCGGACATCGACGGCGTGCTCGAAGTGCAGTGGACGGACTGAGCACGGCTCTCTGCTCGCGGAACCGTCACAAGGCGCGAGAGCTCGAAGCACTGCTCCCCGGCTGGACGATCGAGCCCCTCGACCGGGACGACTACCCGCCCGAGACCGGTGGGACGTACTACGAGAACGCTGCGATCAAGGCGCGGTTCGGCCACGAGCACACGGACGGCTGGGTGCTCGCCGAGGACTCCGGCCTCGAGGTGGACGCGCTCGACGGCCGCCCGGGCGTTCTCTCCGCCCGCTACGCGCCCGAGGGCGCGCCGGCGATCGCGAAGCTCCTCGGCGAGCTCGCCGGGAGCGTGGAGCGCGAAGCGCGCTACGTCTCCGAGCTTGTCCTCGTCGCGCCCGACGGCCGCGAGCTCCGGGGCACCGGGACTCTCGAGGGCCGCATCGGGCACGAGCCGAGCGGCGCCGAGGGCTTCGGCTACGACCCGGTCTTCATTCCGGACGGCGAGCGGCGGACGGTGGCGCAGCTGGGGAACGAGTGGAAGGCGGAGCACTCGCATCGTGCTCGCGCAGCCCGTGCTCTTCTGTGCGCGCTCGGTGACGCTCCCGCCACCACCAGTTGAGCTCGCCGCCGAACACGATCAGGTTCGCCATCACGTAGAGCCAGAGCAGCAGGATCGCCGGGCCGCCGAGCGTCCGCAGCGTCACGTTGACGTCGGCCAGCCGGACGAAGATCGGCAGGCCCTGGAACGACGCCTCGAGCGCAGCCGCGCCGAGGATCGCTCCGGGGAGCGCTTCACGCGTGTCGACCCGAGTGTTCGGCAGCCAGCGGTAGATGACGAGGAGGAAGAAGAAGATGCCGATCAGGGAGGCGCCGATCGAGACGATGTACGCGAGCACCGGGCTGTCGGCGAAGGCTCCGAGGTTGTGCTTCAGCAGGGTCACGCCGAGGAAGCCGACCACGAGGCTCAAGAACAGCGTCACGAGCACGCTCGTCGCAAGCGCCGCGGCCAGGAGCTTCCCGCGGAGGAACCGCCGGTTCGGCAGCCCGTAGACGACGTTCAGCGCCGACTCGAGCGCACTGAAGAACGAGAGCGACGACCAGCTCAGGCCGATGCCGCCGATGATCCCGAGCGCCGCTGCGTTGTCCTGCACGCGGCGGACGAGCTTGATGATGCTGTCGAGCGACGTCCCCGGGAAGGCGTGCTTCAGCTCCTTGATGAAAAAGTCCGACGCCTCGGCGCGGTGCGCGAGCCCGAAGAGCGACAGCGCGAGGAAGATCAGAGGCACGAACGAGAGGAGCGCGAAGTACGCAACCATCGCGGCCAGATGGGTGCCGCGGTCGGCGAAGAACTTGTGCACGAGCTGACGCCGGCGGATCCGCACGGATGCGAAGTCTGCACCTTGATACCGTCGGAGCGGTGGATGCCGCACGGGCGCTGGCGGATCTCGTCGAGATCTCGCCACACATCGAGGCTGCGGCTGTCGTCGCCGGCGACGGCATCCTCGGCGACTCCGTGGGCGTTCCGGAGGGGCGTGCGGACGAGCTCGCGCGCGCCGTCCATGAGCTGCTCGAACGCGCAGGCGCGTTCCGGAGTGAGGGAGCCCGCCTCGCCCAGATCCACGCCGAGCTCGGCGACGGGGAGGTGTTCACGGTGACCGGCACGCAGGGGCAGACCGTCGTCGCCGTCGTAGGCAAGCGGACGGCGGCGGGTCTCGTCTTCTACGACCTCAAGCGGTGCTTGGCCGCGATCGAGTCGAAGGACGGCCATGGGTCGTAAGCTGCTTCGCTTCGCGGGGTTCGCGAGCGGCGCCGTTGCAGGCACGGTGCTCTGCCGACGCGTGTTCGGTGCGGCGGGCGAGCGCGTCGACGTCTATTTCGACGACGGCTCGTTCGTCACGTTCGCCGGCCGCTCGTCGGAGGCGGCGCGGCTCGTTCCGCTCGCGCAGCGAGTTCTCGCCGCGGTGCGTCCGGCATGAGCACGGCGGAGCTCGGCGAGGCGCTCGTCGCAGCTGCCTATCTCGAGGGCGACTTCGTCCTCCGCTCGGGCAAGCGTTCCGGCTATTACCTCGACAAGTACCGCTTCGAGACGCGTCCGGACCTCCTGTCGGCGCTCGGCGAGCACATCGCCGCCGCGGTTCGCGAGCACGAGCCCGAAGCGTCCCGGCTCGCGGCGCCGGTGCTCGGCGGAGTCGTTCTCGCCGCGTCCGCGTCGCTCGCGTCGGGGCTCCCGTTCCTCATGATCCGGGACGCCGCGAAGGAGTACGGCACGGCCAACCGCATCGAAGGACCCTTCGAGCCGGACGAGACGGTGTGCTTGATCGAGGACATCGTGACCTCCGGCGGGGCGCTCCTCGAGGCGATCGAAGCGGTGCGCGCGGCGGGTCTCGTCGTCCGTACGGCCGTCTGCGTGGTCGACCGTGAGGAGGGCGGATCGGATGCTCTGGCGCGCCATGCCGTCCGGCTCCGTCCGCTCTTCCGGGTAAAAGACTTGCTGCAAGGGGAGAAAACCCCCGCAAAACCGCATGGTTGAGCCGCAAACACGGAGTTGGTAGGGTCGTTGAGGCCCAGAAAGCGATCTAAGGACTGGAGGAGAGAGTGACGAAGCAGGAGTTTGTTTCCGAGGTAGCCCGCCGCGCGCAGCTGTCGAATCGCGACGCGGGCAAGGCCGTCGACGCGTTTCTCGAGGCCATTACGGACACGCTGAAGGGGAGAGGCGAGGTCACGTTCACGGGGTTCGGCAAGTTCTCGACCGCGAATCGCGCAGCGCGGACAGGCGTCAACCCGCGCAACCCGAGCGAGAAGGTGCACATCCCCGCGGCCACCGTGCCGAAGTTCTCGGCAGGCAGCGGGCTCAAGTCGGCCGTCAAGAGCGGGGGATCGTCCTACTAAGCGACGCCCCAGTCTCCTCCGAGGATCGAAAGGGCCGCCTTCGGGCGGCCTCTTCGTCTCTGGAGGGCTCGGCGGCCTCCAGGGCGCCTATCCTGAGTGGCGATGAGCGCGGGTCATTTCGCCGATCGGCTCGCAGCAGCCGTCGAGCGCAACGGCGCGCCGCTCTGCGTGGGCATCGATCCCGATCCTGCGTTGATGCCGGCGGGCGTCGGCGTCGCCGAGTTCTGCCGCGGGATCGTCGACGCCGTCGCCGAGCACGCCGTCGCGGTGAAGCCCCAGGCGGCGTTCTTCGAGGCACAGGGCGCGACCGGGTGGGCGACGCTCGTCGAGGTCTGCGAGTACGCCCGGGAAGCCGGGCTGCTCGTGGTCGCCGATGCGAAGCGCGGCGACGTTCCATCGACCGCGCGCGCCTACGCGGCCGCCTTCGCGCCGTTCGCCGACGCCGTCACGGTCAACCCGTATCTCGGCTACGACTCGCTCGAGCCGTTCCTGGCCCGCGAGGAGCTGGGGGTGCTCGCCATCCTCAAGACCTCCAACCCCGGCAGCGCGGATCTCCAGGATCTGCCGCTCGCGGACGGGCGGCCTTTCTGGCACCACGTCGCGTCTCTCCTCGATCGGTGGGGAGAAGATCTCGTCGGCGCGAGCGGCCTCTCGAGACTCGGTGCGGTCGTGGGCGCGACGCATCCCGACGTGCTCGGGACTGCGCGCAGCCTCCTGCCGCGCGCGGTCTTGCTCCTGCCCGGAGTCGGCGCGCAAGGGGGGAAGCCGGATGACCTCTCCGCCGCCTTCGCTGCCGGTCCTGCGAGCGGGCTCGTCTCCGCGTCCCGCTCCGTCATCTACGCCGACGGAGGCGCGGATTGGCAGGAGGCCGCCGCGGCCGAAGCCGCCCGTCTCGCCGATCAGCTGCGCGCGGTCGCCGTTCCGGGCTGAGCCGTGGACCGAAGGAACGCCGCGCGCGTCGCCGCCCCAGTCGCGTTCCTCGCGGCGGTCACGATCGGCGCGCTCGTCGTCCGCGCGGGCTTCGAGCACGGCAAGCAGCACTCGGGGACGCCGACGACCAGGGTGACGACGGCGACGAAGACGACCCCGAGACACCGCCACGAGCGGCAGCCGCTGAAGACGTACACCGTCCAGTCCGGCGACACCTTCGAGTCGATCGCGACCAAGACCGGGACGTCGGTCGCGACACTCGAGCGCCTCAACCCCGGCGTCGACCCGACCGCGCTCAGCGTTGGCGAGAAGATCCGCGTCCAGTAACCTCAGCCCCGGCGTGGTGCACCCGCAGTGATCGTCACCGTAACCCTCAACGCCGCGGTCGACCGGATGCTGACCGTGCCGAACTTCCAGTTCGGCCACCGGCACCGCGCGTCGAACAGCCTCACGAGTGCCGGCGGCAAGGGCCTCAACGTCGCGCGCGCGTTGAAGGGGCTCGAGACTCCGGTCGTCGCCACGGGCCTGGCGGGAGGTCGCACCGGCGACCGGATCGTCGAAGACCTCGGCCTCGAGGGAATCCTCAGCGACTTCGTCCGGATCTCCGACGAGTCCCGCACCTCGATCGCGGTCGTCGACCCGACCGCAGGCGCATTGACGGAGGTCTACGAATGGGGCCCGGCCGTGCGTCCCGAGGAGCTGCAGATGCTGTCCGACAAGCTCCACTACCTCTCGCGGGTCGCCAGCTACGTCGTCTTCTGCGGTTCGCTGCCGCGCGACGTCGAGAACGACTTCTATGCCG
Source organism: Gaiellaceae bacterium (assembly GCA_035310545.1). Lineage (GTDB taxonomy): Bacteria > Actinomycetota > Thermoleophilia > Gaiellales > Gaiellaceae > Palsa-739. The sequence continues at coordinate 36,482 of DATGEB010000050.1, read as the reverse complement.
AGTCGATCCACGACCTCAACCGGCGCGGCATCCACTGTGTCCTCGACTGCGAGGGCGAGCCGCTGCGCCTCGGCGTCGAGGCCGAGCCGTACCTCGTCTCACCGAACCAGCAGGAGGCCGAGAGTCTCGTGGGCCAGGAGTTCAGCGACGAGGAGGACTTCGTCATGGCCCTCGACACGATTGCCGACATGGGCGCGCGCAATGTCCTCATCACCCAGGAGACCGCGTGCTTTGCGCTGTTCCGGGAGGAGCGGCGGGTGCAGCGCTTCCGTGCTTCGATCTCACGCGTCGAGCCGATCGCTCCGGTCGGCGCCGGCGACGTCCTGCTGGGCGGCTACCTGTCCGAGCGCTTCAACGGACGCTCGGCGGGCGACGCGCTGCGGACGGCGGTCGGGTGCGCGGCGGCGTCGGTCGTCGAGCTCGGCGCCGGGCGCTTCGACCCGCGCGAGGCGGCCCGCCTCGCCGACGGGGTCGAGATCGTCGAGCTCGCGCCGGTCGAGGCCTAGAGGTTCGGCGCTCACGGCCGCGGCAAGCGGCCGCTAGCCGACCGCGAGCGCGCGGAGACGGCCTGTCTCGCCCCGATTCTCCGCCCAGAGGAGCCGGTTGTTCGCCAGCGAGAGCCCGACGGCGGTCGGCGGAGTGTTCGCCAGCACCTCGATGCGGCCCGTCGCGGTCGACACGGTGCGAAGCGTCTTGTAGACGCGAAAGACGATCACCTGGTCGCTGACCGCGATCTGCGTCGACGCATGCGACGAGACGAGGACGCTGCCGAGCTTCGCCCCGGTGCTCGCGGAGAACCACACGATCCGGTCGCGGGGCCCGCGCTGCGTGAGGACGGCGAGCACGTGCGGCGAAAGGCCGATCGCGGCCGGAATCCCGTGCACCGGAGCCTGCGCGAGCTGCACGCCGGTGCCGGCGTCGACGATGTTCACGAAGCCGTTCGCGCTCGCGCCGGGCCGGTTGGCGGGAACGCGCGTTGCAGGAACGTACGCGATGCGCCCGGCGGAGACGGCGAGCTGCAGCGCAGCTCCCACGTTCGGCAGCGACGTGTAGCCCGTCGGCGTGACGATGCGGATCCCACCGTCCGCGATCTTGCGCCGGCAATTCCCGCCCGAGAGGCACGCGAGCTTGTCGACGTACTCGTCGTCGCCCCAGGAGTAGGCGAGCGTCTTGCCCGATCCCGCGACGCTGCTGAGCCACTTGCCCGTGCCGTCGCTCGCGTGGGCGAGCTTCTCGATCTGCCGCTCCGGCCCGCCGACCTGGGCGACGAGGACCTCGTCGAACGGGGCGGGACCGCTCTCGTGCAACGTCCAGAGCGCGGTGGACGTCTTGGACGCGAAGGCGAGCTGGGACTGTCCGCCCGTGAGGTCCCAGTTGCAGGTCATGCTGTCGGAAGAAGGCTGAGGAAGCGTGCGGTCGGGCTTGCCCGGCGAGAGCACGTGGATCTCGTCGCAGCCCTGCGTTCCGCCGGCCGTGAGCCAGGCCGCGCTCGAGCCGTCCTGCGCGACGGCCTCGATCGGGCCGGTCGGGCTCTTGCGGATGGTGTGCGCCGTCGGCGGACCAGCGGCCGCTGAGCCGGCGAGAACGAGAAGTCCCGCAGTCGCAAGGAGGGCCCGCACGAGGTTCACGGTAGCTCCGCCCTGTTAGGGCCTTGTCAGGGATTTCGTCCCGGCGGCTTGGTACCCTGGCCGTCTTGACGGAGCATGCAGCAGCCGAGCTGAGCGCCGATGACGTCCAGCGGCTGCTGGAGCTCGACCGGAAGTTCGGACGCGAGGGATTCACCTTCGACGACGTGCTGCTCGTCCCGGCCGAGTCGCATGTCCTGCCGAACGACGTCTCGACCCGCGCCCGCTTCACGCGCTCGATCGATCTCGCGATCCCGATCGTCTCGGCCGCGATGGACACCGTCACGGAAGCGCGTCTCGCGATCGCGCTCGCGCGCGAGGGCGGGATCGGCGTCGTCCACCGGAATCTCTCGATCGAGGCACAGGTTGCGGAGATCGACAAGGTCAAGCGGTCGGAGTCGGGGATGATCGTCGAGCCGGTGACGCTGCCGCCCGACGCGCCGGTGCGAGCGGCGCTCGAGCTCATGGCGCGCTACAAGGTCTCGGGCGTCCCGATCACCGACGCCGACGGCGTTCTCGTCGGCATCCTCACGAACCGCGACCTTCGCTTCGAGAGCGACGTCACGCAGCCGATCTCGGCGCTCATGACGTCCCGCAACCTCGTCACCGCACCGGTCGGCACGACCCTGGCGGAGGCCGAGGAGATCCTGCACCGCAACAAGATCGAGAAGCTCCCGGTCGTCGACGCCGACGGTCGGCTGCGCGGCCTGATCACGGTGAAGGACATCCAGAAGAAGATCGAGTTCCCCGACGCGACGAAGGACGAGCAGGGGCGGCTGCGCGCGGCGGCTGCGGTCGGCGTGGGGCCCGACGCGCTCGAGCGCGCCGAGGCTCTCGTCGGAGCGGGAGCGGATGTGATCGTGGTGGACACGGCGCACGGCCACTCGCAGGGTGTGCTCGAGATGGTGCGCCGGATCAAGGACGCGGTCCCGGTCGACGTGGTCGCCGGCAACATCGCGACGGCCGAGGCCGCGCGGGCGCTCCTCGACGCGGGCGCCGACGCCGTCAAGGTGGGCATCGGGCCGTCCGGGATCTGCACGACCCGCGTCGTGGCCGGAGTCGGCGTGCCGCAGATCAGCGCGATCCACGACGTGGTGAGCGTCGCGGCGGCAGAGGGCGTGCCGGTGATCGCCGACGGCGGCATCACGTCGTCGGGCGACATCGCGAAGGCGATCGGCGCCGGGGCGGACGCAGTCATGCTCGGCGGGATGCTCGCCGGCACCGACGAGACCCCGGGTGACGTGATCCTCGTCCAGGGCGAGCGCTTCAAGGAGTACCGCGGCATGGGCTCCCTCGGCGCGATGAAGGCGCGAGGCTTCTCGAAGGACCGCTACTTCCAGGGTGACGTCGAGGACGTCGAGAAGCTGATCCCGGAGGGAATCGAGGGGCGCACCGCCTACAAGGGGCCGCTCCGGCATGTCGTCCACCAGCTCGTCGGTGGGCTGCGGCAGGCGATGGGCTACTGCGGCGCGGCGACGATCGACGAGATGAAGCGCGCCAGGTTCGTCCGGATCACGGCGGCGGGGCTGCGCGAGTCGCACCCGCACGACGTGACGATCACGAAGGAGGCGCCGAACTATCGCCGCTGACGAGGCCCGTGTCCTTCAGTTCCCGGGCCACGAGGACCGGCCGGTTCTCGTCATCGACCTCGGCGGCCAGTACTCGCAGCTGATCGCGCGGCGCGTGCGCGAGTGCCGCGTGTACTCCGAGCTCGTCGGCCACACGATCACACCCGAGGCGGTTCGCGCCCGGAACCCGTACGCACTCGTGCTGAGCGGCGGCCCGGCTTCCGTCTACTCCGACGACGCGCCGCGCGTCGATCCCGCGCTGTTCGAGCTCGGCGTCCCGACCCTCGGCATCTGTTACGGCGCGCAGCTCATGGCGCTCGAGCTCGGCGGCCGTGTCGATCGCACCGGCGTCTCCGAGTTCGGACGCACGTCGATGGAGGTGGAGGAGTCGCAGCTGCTCGCGGACACGCCTTCCGAGCAGACGGTCTGGATGTCGCACCGCGACACGGTCGTCGCGGCGCCCGAGGGCGCACGCGTGGTCGCAAGCTCCTCGGCGACTCCGGTCGCGGCGTTCGAGGCGCCGGAGCGCGGGTTGTACGGCGTGCAGTTCCATCCCGAGGTCGTGCACACGCCGCACGGGATGGACGTGCTGAAGAACTTCCTCTACCGCGCCGCCGAGGCTCCGCCGTCGTGGACTCCCGCGGCCGTGATCGAGGAGCAGGTCGCGCGCATCCGGGCGCAGGTCGGGCACGAGCGCGTGCTCTGCGCGCTGTCCGGCGGCGTCGACTCGGCCGTCGCGGCCCTTCTCGTGCACAAAGCGGTCGGCGAGCAGCTGACGTGCGTCTTCGTGGACCATGGCCTGCTGCGCCAGAACGAAGCCGAGCAGGTCGTCGAGACGTTCGGCGAGCACTTCCACGTCCCGCTCGTCCACGTGCAGGCGCAGGAGCGCTTCCTCGAGCTGCTCGACGGCGTCGAGGAGCCCGAGGAGAAGCGCAAGATCATCGGCCGCGAGTTCATCCGCGTCTTCGAGGAGGAGGCGCGGAAGCTGAGTGGTCAGAGCGGGGGCGACGTCCGCTGGCTCGTGCAGGGGACGCTCTACTCCGACGTGATCGAGTCGGGCGGCACCGAGGGCGTCGCGGCGACGATCAAGTCGCACCACAACGTCGGCGGACTGCCGCCCGACATGAAGATGAAGCTCGTCGAGCCGCTGCGCCTCCTGTTCAAGGACGAGGTGCGGCGCGTGGGCGAGGAGCTCGGGATGCCCGAGCGGATGGTCTGGCGCCAGCCGTTCCCCGGGCCCGGCCTCGCGATCCGGATCATCGGCGCGGTCACCTCGGAGCGGCTCGAGATCCTGCGCCGGGCCGACGCGGTGCTGCAGGAGGAGGTGCGCCGCGCGGGTCTCTACGGCGAGCTGTGGCAGTCGTTCGCCGTGCTGCCGGCGGTGCGGTCGGTGGGGGTGCAGGGCGACGAGCGGACGTACGGCTACCCGATCGTGATCCGCGCGGTCACGAGCGACGACGCGATGACCGCCGACTGGGCCCGGCTCCCGTACGACCTCGTGGCGACGATCTCGGCCCGGATCGTGAACGAGATTCCGGGAGTCAACCGCGTGGTGCTCGACGTCACGTCGAAGCCGCCCGCGACGATCGAGTGGGAGTAGAGCTCGCCGAGCGTCAGAAGACGAACGGTACGAGCATCTTCGTAGAGCGCTTGTAGATCAAATACTTGTCCGTGAACTGCTCCGACAGGAAGCGCTCCTCGACGGTCGCGGCGTAGAGAAAGTAGATCGCCGCCAGCGCCACGACGAGTAGCCACCACCAGCTCAGCGCGACGCCCGTACCGACGCCCGCGACGAGAATCCCCGAATAGATCGGGTGGCGGACGAGGTGGTACGGGCCGCTGGTCACGAGCTCCGGGTCGTTCTTCTGCGTCATCGGTGTTCCCCAGTTGCGACCGATGTGGACGCGGGCCCAGATCGCGAGCAGCAATCCCAGGGCGAACAGAACGAGTCCGAGGCCCGCTCGCCATGAATCCGTGCTGACGCCGTGACCTCGAAATGCTCCGAGCCGAGCTGCGATGATCGCCGCGACAACGATCACCACTCGGATCCGGAGCTCGCGGGACCACGGGATGCGGCCTCGCTTCATGGAGAACGCAGCCGCGAGCCAGTAGAGCCAGAACACGCCCCAACCGACGGCGAACACGAGCTCGACCGCTCTCACCGTCGCGGATAATGCCGGGATGTCGGAGAGCCTGTCGTTCTACGACCTGCTGAAGAAGCGGCGCGCCGTTCGCAGCTACACCGGTGAGCGCGTCGCCCGCGAGACGCTCGAACGCATCGCACGCGCAGCGCGGCGCGGGCCGAACGCCGGCTACAGCCAGGGGCTCCGGCTCCTTGTCGTCGACGACGGGGAAACGATCGGGACGGTCGCCTCATGGCAGGAGGACGAGCGCTCGCGGGCCTGGTTCGGCAAGGCCGCTGCGCACGTCCTCGTCCTGACCCGCGAGCAGGACTACCACGACCGCTACAACCAGCCCGACAAGCTCGCGGTCACCGGCGGCGTCGAGGTGATCTGGCCCGTGCCCTTCTGGCACGTCGACGCGGGCGCCGCCCTCATGCTTCTCTGGCTCGCGGCGCTCGAGGAGGGATTGGGTGCGGCGGTCTACGGCGTCCCGGTCGAGGAGGATGCACGCTGGCGTCGGCTCTTCGCGATTCCGGACGACCTGACGATCGTCGTCGGAGTGACGCTCGGCCATCCCGCTGAAGATCCCGATTGGGATCGCTCGACGAGCGTCTTCTCCCAGCGTCGCCGGGCGAACGACGCGGTCGTGAAGTGGAACCGCTGGAGCTCGTAGAGCGGCTCGCCGGGACGCGGATCGGCGAGACCTACAACCAGTACGCACGCTCGGCGCTGCTTCGTCGGCGTCTTTGCGCCCACCTCGATGCGCACGCCGATGCCAGCGTCGTGCTGGTCGGCGAAGCCGCCGGCTATCGCGGGGCGCGGGTCAGCGGCATCCCCTTCACGTCCGAGCGGCAGCTCACGGGCTTCGGCCCCGCCGAGGCGACCGCGACGATCGTCCACCGCGTGCTCGCGAAGCTCGGCGTCGACGACGAGTTGCTGCTCTGGAACGTCGTCCCGACGCATCCCGGGAGCGCGACCTCCAACCGCCGGCCCACGCGCGCCGAGATCGAAGCCGCGGCGCCGTTCCTCGCCGAGCTGACGCGAGGCCGCACCACGATCGCGGTCGGCCGGCTCGCGGCAGCCGCGCTCGAAGCGCCGTACGTCCGCCATCCATCGCACGGCGGAGCTGCGGCGTTCGAGGCGGGATTGCGACGATCATTCGCTACAATCGGCCGCCGGCGGGCAGCTGTCCGCCTCTCTTTATGAAGACGTACAGCGCCAAGCCGGGAGAAGTCACGCGCGAGTGGTATCTCGTCGACGCCGAGGGCAAGACACTCGGCCGGCTTGCGACCCAGATCGCCGACACGCTCCGCGGCAAGCGGAAGCCGCAGTTCACTCCACACGTCGACACCGGCGACTTCGTCATCGTCGTGAACGCCGACAAGATCCAGGTGACCGGCAACAAGCTCGACCAGAAGCGGTACTACCGCCACTCCGGCTATCCGGGCGGCCTGCGCAGCCGGACGCTCCGCGAGCAGCTCGAGCGCCGGCCGACCGAGGTGCTTCGCGTCGCCGTGAAAGGGATGCTCCCCAAGAACCGGCTCGCGCGCCAGCAGCTCACGAAGCTCAAGATCTATGCCGGCCCGGAGCATCCGCACGGGGCCCAGAACCCGCGCCCGCTGGAGCCCAACTCGTGAGCGAGCTCGCCCAGTACCGCGGCACCGGCAAGCGCAAGACCTCGGTCGCGCGCGTGATCCTCCGGCCGGGCGGGGGATCGACGTGGGTCAACGGTCGCACGCTCGAGGAGTACTTCCCGCGCTCGGTCTGGCAGACGATCGCCGTCTCGCCGCTGAAAGTCGCCGGTCTGGAGGGTCAGTACGACCTCCGCGTCCGCGTCCACGGCGGCGGGCTGACCGGACAGGCCGGCGCCGTGCGTCACGGCATCGCCCGCGCGCTCGTCGAGGCGAATCCGGAGCTGCGCGTCCCGCTCAAGCGCGAGGGCTTCCTTACGCGCGACGCCCGTCAGGTCGAGCGCAAGAAGGCCGGCCTGCACAAGGCGCGCAAGGCGCCGCAGTTCTCCAAGCGCTAGCGTCCCGCGCCGTGGCGCGGCAGTACTTCGGAACGGACGGCGTTCGCGGGATCGTCGGCGAGACGTTCACCACGGATCTCGTGGAGCGGCTCGGCAGGGCCGCGGCCCTCTGGTGCGGCCGGGGCCGCGTCTTCGTCGGGCGCGACACACGCTCCAGCGGGCCGGAGCTCGAGGACGCGTTCGCCGAGGGGGTCGCTTCCGCAGGAGGCACGGCGGTGCTCGCAGGCGTCCTGCCGACGCCCGCCGTGGCCCTGCTCCGGCTCGACCTCGGGGTCGTGATCTCCGCCTCGCACAACCCGCCGGAGTACAACGGCGTGAAGTTCTTCGACCGCGAGGGCCGCAAGCTGACGGACGCAGCGGAGGAGGAGATCGAGGCTCTTCTCGACGCGTCGGCCGGAGGCGGCGGCGAGATCGATCGCGTCGCCGTCGCCGCGGACAGCTACCTCGACCACGTGCTCGAGCGCTTCGGCACCGACCTGAGCGGCCTCCGCATCGCCGTCGACTGCGCCAACGGCGCCTATGCCGGCCTCGCACCGCAGGCGTTCGAGCGGCTCGGCGCAGACGTGACCGTGATCGGCAACAGCCCAGACGGGACGAACATCAACGTCGGCTGCGGGGCGACCGACCTCCGCGCAATGTCCGAGCTCGTTCGCGGCGGCATCTTCGATCTCGGCATCGCGTTCGACGGAGACGGCGACCGGGTGCTGGCCGTCGACGAGCGAGGAGAGCCGGTCGACGGAGACCAGATCCTCGCCGTGCTCGCGCTCGATCTCGACGTCGAAGGCGTCGCCGTCACGACGATGACGAACCTCGGCTTCCACCGGCTCATGGAGGAACGGGGCATCCGCGTCGTCGTCACGGACGTCGGCGACCGCTATGTCCTCGAAGCCCTCTGGCGGGAGGAGCTGCTGCTCGGCGGCGAGCAGTCCGGCCACCTGATCTGGCTCGACGGTCACGTCACAGGGGACGGACTGGTCGCCGGGCTCCTCCTGTGCAAGGCGCTCCGGGGTCGCGCTCTGTCCGAGGCCGTCGCGGTGATGCCGCGCTTCCCGCAGGTCATGCAGAGTCTGCCGCGAAGCGGTCGAGGCGCGCTGCCCGAGGCTCTCCTCGCTGCGGTCGAGACGACGAACGACGAGCTCAGCGGCTCGGGCCGTGTTGTCGTTCGGCCGTCCGGCACGGAGCCGGTCGTCCGCGTGCTCGCGGAGGCCGAAACACGGCAGGAGGCGGAAAGCCTCTGTGCTACCATCGCCGCCCTGGTGATACGCGAGCTCGGCTGACCCGTACGCGACGAAGCGATCGGGTCGTGCAGCCGGGCTCTTTGTGTTTTCAGGGAGCGTCTTTCGGGCCACCGGGGAAAGGAGCAGGCGTGTGCGGGATCATCGGATACGTCGGATCGCGTGAGGCGAAGCCGCTCCTGCTGGAGGGATTGCGCCGTCTCGAGTACCGCGGCTACGACTCCGCGGGGATCGCGCTGCGCGAGGACGACTCGCTCGCCTACGTCCGCGCCGTCGGCAACCTGAGCAACCTCGTCGAGGCGGCCGGCCCGAACGGGTCGCACTCCCGCCACGGGCTCGGCCACACGCGCTGGGCGACCCACGGTTCCGTGACCGAGCAGAACGCCCACCCACTCACCGGCTGCGAGCCGAGCCGGATGGCGATCGTCCTCAACGGGATCATCGAGAACTACATGGAGCTGCGCGAGCAGCTCGCGGAGCGCGGCCACACGCTGACCTCCGAGACCGATGCCGAAGTCGTCGTCCACCTCCTCGAGGAGGCCTACGACGGCGATCTCGCACAGGCGCTGAGCCGCGTCTACCCGCAACTCGAGGGCCACTTCTCGATCGTCGCGATCCACCACGACCAGCCGGACGTGCTCGTAGGCGTCCGTCACCAGACGCCGCTCGTGATCGGGCTCGGCGAGGGCGAGAACTTCCTCGCCTCGTCGATTGCCGCATTCCTCAGCGAGACCCGCACCGTCATCCATCCCCACGACGGCGAGGTGGTCGAGGTGACGCCGAGCGAGGCTCGCTTCTTCGCGGACGGCGCCGAGATCGGGGCGCCCGAGCCGCAGGAGGTCGACTGGGACGAGGAGGGCGCGGAGAAGGCCGGCTACGAGACCTTCATGCTCAAGGAGATTTTCGAGCAGCCGGAGGCCGTGGCCGAGACGATCGGCGACCGCGTCCGCGGCCACAAGCTGATGCTCGAGGCGCTCGGCATGACCGAGCTCGAAGTCCGGAACCTCCGCCGCATCGTGATCGTCGCCTGCGGCACCGCGTACCACGCCGGCGTCGTGGGCCGCTACATCATCGAGGAGTGGGCGCGCGTTCCGGTCGAGCCCGACATCGCGAGCGAGTGGATCTACCGGAATCCCGTCCTGTCGAAGGACACGCTCGTGATCGGGATCTCCCAGTCCGGCGAGACGCGCGACACCGTCAACGCGATCAAGCTCGCCCGCGAGAACGGAGCGCGCACCCTCGCGATCACGAACCTCATGGGGACGCAGATCACCCGTGAGGCCGAGGCGACGCTCTACACGCGCTGCGGGATGGAGGTCGGCGTCGCCGCGTCGAAGACGTTCACCGCGCAGGTCGCACTCCTCAGCCTGCTGGCGCTGAAGCTCGCCGGCATCCGGCGGACGCTGCCGCAGGACGAGATCGACTTCATCCTCGACCGCCTGCACGAGCTGCCCGAGAAGATGCAGGAGTTCCTCGACGGCGACCACCCGATCGAGTCGATCGCGCAGCGCTTCCACGACCATCCGTTCTTCCTCTATCTCGGCCGCCACATCGGCCTGCCCGTCGCGCTCGAGGGCGCACTGAAGCTGAAGGAGATCTCGTACATCCCGACCGAGGCGTACTCGGCCGGCGAGATGAAGCACGGGCCGATCGCGCTGCTCGCCGAGGGGACGCCGGTCGTCGTCGTCGCGACGAACATCCATGTCTACGACAAGATCGTCTCCAACATCCAGGAGACGCGGGCCCGCGGCGCGCACGTGATCGCGATTGCGACCGACGGCAACGAGGACATCCAGCACCACGCCGACGACGTGATCTACGTGCCGCGGACGCCGAACTTCCTCCAGGCGCCGCTCGCGGTGATCCCGCTCCAGCTGCTCGCGTACCGGATCGCGCGGCTGCGCGGCCTGAACGTCGACCAGCCGCGGAACCTGGCGAAGACCGTCACCGTCGAGTAGCGGTCCGAGCGTGGTCGTACGCACCTGGCGCGGCTCGACGCGGGCGGAGGACGCCGACGCCTACGTCGCCTACGTGCGCGAGACGGGGCTGAAGGAGTACCGCGCGACGCCGGGCAACCGAGGCGCCTGGATCCTGCGGCACGCCGCCGGAGACCGGTGCGAGTTCGTCACCGTGAGCCTCTGGGACTCGCTCGAGGACGTGCGCGGCTTCGCAGGGGACGACATCGGGCGGGCGGTCTTCTACCCCGAGGATGACGCGTTCCTCGTCGAGCGGGATCTCACCGTCCACCATTGGGAGCTTTGGGACTGACCGAGAGGCTGGCGCGCGCCGCCGCGGCGCGTCCGCGCCGCACCCTCGCGTTCTGGGGCGCCGCGGTCGTCGTGGCGCTTGCGCTGGTCGCGACCTCGTTGCACGGGCTGAGCTCGAACTCGCACGTCGTCGGCAAGCCCGACTCGACCAAGGCCGAGGAGGCCGTTGCCCGCGCCTTCCCCCACCAGAATCCGAACGGGAAGGGTGACGTGGTCGTCGCCGCTTCCCGCCGCTACACGGTGTCCTCTCCTCGATTCCGCGCGTTCGGCAAGCGTCTCGCCGCCGACCTGCAGGCCACCGGGAAGGTCTTTCGACTGAAGCTCGTGGCTGTCTCGCCCGACCATCACGCCGCGCTCGTCGCCGTGGGCATCACGAGCGACTCCGGAGCCGCTGCCGTCGAGCAGGTCGTGGAGAAGGCGAACACAGGTGCGTTCTCGGTGGGCATCACCGGCGATCACACGGCGAACCACGACTTCGGCAAGCAGTCGCAGACGGACCTCGAAACGGGCGAGCTCGCGTTCGGCCTTCCGGCCGCCCTGATCGTCCTCGTGCTCGTCTTCGGCGCGATCGTGGCGGGGCTCGTGCCCGTGCTGATGGCGATCCTGGCGATCATCGTCGCGCTCGGGCTCGTCGCCGTGCTCTCGCAGGCGTTCGAGCTCTCCGTGTTCATCGTGAACATGCTCACGGGCATGGGCCTGGCGCTCGGAATCGACTATTCCCTCTTCGTCGTGTCGCGCTATCGAGAGGAGCGGCGGCAGGGCTTTGCCAAAGAGGACGCGATCGCGCTCGCCGGCGCCACCGCCAGCCGCGCGGTCCTCTTCAGCGGCAGCACATTCGTCGTCGCGCTGATCGGGATGTTCATCGTCCCGACCTCGATCATGCGCAGCCTTGCCCTGGGCGCGATTCTCGTCGGCATCGTGTCCGTCGCGGCGGCGCTCACCTTGCTGCCCGCACTCCTGAGCGTGGTGGGCGACCGCGTCGACTCATTGCGCGTCCCGATCCTCGGCCGCAGCCTCGGTCGCAGCGGCGCGTCGGAAGGACGCTTCTGGCGGAGGATCGTCGAAGGCGTGATGCGCCGACCGGCGCTCTCGCTCGCGATCGCGGCCGCGGCGATGCTTGCGGCCGCGGCGCCGATCTTCGGCCTGCACATCGGCGCGAACGGCGTGAGCACGCTTCCGTCCAACCTTCCGTCGAAGCAGGGCTACCTCCTCCTGCAGCGCTCGTTCCCGGTCCAGAGCCCGGTGCCCGTCGAAGTCGTCGCCGTCGGCGGCAATGCCTCGGCGGTTCGCAGCGATCTCTCGCAGCTCAACCGTGCGATGACGGACGAGGGAAACTTCGGCGTGGGCAGGATCCAGACGTCCCGCCAGGGTGTCGCGCTCCTGACGGCGCCGGTGCGGGGAGACGCTGCCGGCGGCGCAGCCGTCAGCGCTGTCCGCGACCTTCGCAAGCACATCATCCCGTCGATCTTTCGCGACAGCGGCGCGAAGGTCTACGTCGGAGGCGCCACCGCCGAGAACGTCGACTACTTCGACGCGGTGACGAACCCGACGCCGTACGTCCTCCTCTTCGTGCTCGGGCTCAGCTTCATCCTGCTCACGGTCGCGTTCCGCTCGATCGTCGTCGCGCTCGTCTCCGTCCTGCTCAACCTGCTCTCCGTCGGCGCCGCGTACGGGCTGCTGACGCTCGTCTTCCTCGACGGGGACGGCGCGAGCCTATTCGGGTTCCAGCACACGCACGTGATCGACGCGTGGGTGCCGCTCTTCCTCTTCTCGGTGCTGTTCGGCCTCTCGATGGACTACCAGGTGTTCCTGATGAGCCGGATCAAGGAGCGCTACGACGTCTCGGGCTCGACTCGCGATGCGGTCATCGGCGGCGTGGCTTCGACGGCGCGGATCATCACAGGTGCGGCGCTGATCATCGTCGTCGTCTTCGCCGGGTTCGCGGCCGGGAAGCTCGTGATGTTCCAGCAGATGGGGTTCGGCGTTGCGATAGCCCTGCTGCTCGACGCGACGGTGATCCGCTCCGTCGTCCTGCCGGCGATGCTCGGCCTGCTCGACGACTGGAGCTGGTATCTGCCGCGCTGGCTCGACTGGCTTCCGCACGTCGAGGTCGAGCGGCCCGTCGCGGACCTCTGAGACCACGCCGGCCGTAGAGGAGGCATGTTCGGGATCCTCGCGCTCCTCCTCGTCGTCGCGCCGCCGCACTTCCACGCCGGGCACGGCTGGCAGGTCGGCTCGCGGCCGGCAGCCCGAACGGGATCGTGATCCAGCTGCTGAACGCGCTGGAACGTCCTGCCCTCTGGGTCTGGTTCGGCCGGGTACATCCGACTCGGCGCCAGCTCGCGCGCGCGAACGCCGAGCTGCGGACCGCGGGCTAGCCCGGCTTCTGCCGCAGTCGCTTCGTCTGGGAGCGCCGCTTCTTCTGCTCGAGCCGGCGCTCGCGCGCGGCTGCGCGCGGCTGCGTCGGAACGCGCTTTCGTTCGACGCGGAGCGCTTGTCGTAGTGCCGCCACGAGCCGCTCGACCGCGAGCTCCCGGTTGCGCGACTGGCTCCGTTCGTCCTGAGCGACGGCGCGCAGGACCGGCCCGACGCGTGCGATCACGCGCCGCTTCTGCGTCTCCGTCAGCGCGGTCGATGCCTCGACGTCGAAGACGGCCACCACTCGAGTCTCGGACTTCTGGGCGTGCTGGCCGCCCGGCCCGCCCGAACGGGAGACCTGCAGCTCGATCTCCGAGACCGGCAGCACGACGGAACGCGTGACGCGAATAGACTCGGCGGCCATGGCCGCGATTCTGCTCGACGTGGACGGCGTCCTGCACGTCTCCGGTCAGCCGCTCCCGGGAGCGGTCGAGGCGGTGCGGCGGCTGCGCGCCGACGGGCACCGGCTGCGCTTCGTCACGAACACGACGACGCGCTCGAAGGCCGAGCTCGCCGGGCACCTGCAGGCGATGGGCATCGAGCTCGACGAGAACGAGGTGCAGACGACCGCGGACGCGGCCGTCGAGGCGCTGCGCGGCCGGCGTGTTCTCGCCCTCGTCATGCACGCGATCGTCGGGGATCTCGAAGGCATCGAGCTCGTCGGCGACAACGTCGACGCCGTCCTGCTCGGCGGCGCGGACGACTCGCCCGAGACGAACCTCGTCTTCTCGTACATGAACCTCGCCCGCGCGTTCGCGGAGCTCGAGCTCGGCGCCGATCTCTACTGCCTCCACCGGAACCGCTGGTGGCAGACGCAGCGCGGGCCGCTGCTCGACTCCGGCTGCTTCGTCGCCGGCCTCGAGTACGCGTCGCAGACCACGGCCACCGTCCTCGGCAAGCCGAGCGCGGCCTACTTCGACGCGGCGTGCCGCGCGCTCGACGCGGAGCCGTCCATGACCTGGATGGTCGGCGACGACATCGAGGCGGACGTCGCAGGCGCGCGAGGCGTCGGGATGCGGGCCGTCCTCGTGCGCACCGGGAAGTTCCGGCCGGACTCCGTCGAGGCGTCGCGGGTCAAGCCGGACGGGATCGTGTCCTCGATTGCCCATCTCCCCGAGTGGCTCGAGGAGCACATCGCGTGAGCGTCTGCGTCGGCACCGACCTGATCGAGATCGAGCGGATCCGGTGCTCGCTCGCGAGGTATGCGCGCTTCCGGGAGCGCTGCTTCACCGAGGCCGAACGCGCGTATTGCGACTCCCGCACGAATCCGGCGGAAAGCTATGCGGGACGGTTCGCCGGCAAGGAGGCGGTCGGCAAGGCGCTCGGCTTCGGCGTCGCCCGCGCGTTTGCCTGGAAGGAGATCGAGATCGTGGGACGGCCGAAGCCGTCCGTGCATCTCTCCGGGCGCCTCGCGGAACGCGCGGCGGCGCTCGGCATCGGCTCGGTCGATCTCTCGATGACGCACTCCCGCGAGCTTGCGCAAGCGGTCGCGGTCGCCGTCGATGGCTGAGCTCGAGCCGCTCTACACGGCCGAGGAGATGCACGCGGCCGAGTCCGGACATGACGTCGACACGATGATGCGGCGCGCGGGAGGGATGGTCGCGGAGGAGCTCATGCGCCGCTTCCCCGACGCGCGCCGGATTGCGCTCCATGCCGGAGGTGGCGCGAACGGCAGCGACGGGCGCATCGCCGCCGACATCGTGAGCGCGCAGGGGCGCGAGATCGTCGACGAGCGCCCCGACGTCGTCATCGACGCGCTCCTCGGCACCGGGCTCAGGGGCGAGCCGCGGGACGAGGCAGCGCGTCTGATCGAGCAGATGAACGGTGGCGGCGTTCCGGTGCTCGCGGTCGACATCCCCTCCGGCGTGAACGCCTCGACCGGGGAGGTCGCGGGCGCCGCGGTGCGCGCCGACATCACCGTGACGATGCACGGGCCGAAGGTCGGGCTCGCCGTCGCGCCCGGTCGCTTCCTCGCCGGCGGCGTCGTCGTCGCCGACATCGGGCTCGAGCAGGCCGAGACCGAGCACCGGCTCGTGACGCCGCAGATCCTCGAGGAGATCCCGCGCCGCTCCTCGGGCGACAACAAGTACACGGCTGGGCACGTGCTCGTCGTGGGAGGCTCGAGGGGGATGACCGGAGCGGCGGCGCTCGCAGCCCGAGCGGCGCTCCGCGCCGACGCCGGCTACGTGACGATCGCGGCCCCCGAGGAATCGATCCCCGTCCTCGAGACGCTCGTGCTGGAGGCGGTCAAGCGGCCGCTCGACGACGTCTTCGACGTCGCTGCACGAGCGAGGGCGGTGGCGATTGGTCCCGGGCTGGGGCGTGGGGACGAGGCGAAGCGGCTCGTTCGCCAGCTGCTCATGGAGGTGGGCGTGCCTGCGGTGGTCGACGCCGACGCGCTCTTCGAGCTCGAGCCGGCCGAGTGGCCCGCGCCGCGCGTCCTCACTCCTCACGAGGGGGAGCTCGGGCGGCTGCTCGGTCGCGACTCGAGCGAGATAGCAGCTCACCGGCTCGCGTCGGTGCAGGAGGCGGCGGAAACGTTCGGCTGCGTCGTCGTCCTCAAGGGCGAGGACTCGCTCGTCGCCGCGCCGGGGAGCGGCGTGCTCGTCGCGGCGCTCGGTCCGCCCGCCCTCGCGACGGCGGGCACCGGCGACGTGCTGACCGGGATCACCGCTGCGTTCCTCGCCAAAGGCGTGGAGCCGCAGCGGGCGGCGGCAGCGGCCTGCACAGCTCAGCAGCTCGCAGCGCGCGAGGCGCCGCAGCGATACGGGCTCGTGGCGAGCGACGTGGTCGAGGCGCTGCCGTCGGCGCTCGCCCGGTAGCCGGTCGACTCGCCAGAGCGCTCCGAGCGACGCGATGACTGCGGCCGCCAGCCCAAGGACATGCCGTAGGCGGCTCCGCACGGCGGAACGTACTCCTCGCACCGCGGCCAACTAGGCTGGCCGCCGGTGCACCGAAGCGAGATCACGATCGACCTCGGCGCGATCCGCCACAACGCGCGGCGGTTGCTCGAGCTGCTCGACGGGGCCGAGCTCTGGGCAGTCGTGAAGGCGAACGGCTACGGGCATGGCGCCGCCGACGTCGCGCGTGCCGCGCTCAGCGCCGGCGCGACTGCGCTGTGCGTCGCCACCGTCGACGAGGGGCTCGAGCTGCGGGAGCGTGAGCCGGAAGCGCGCATCCTCATCATGGGCCCGCCGAGCGAGCCGCGCGAGGTCGCCGCGGCACGGAACGCGAGGCTCGAGCTCGTCGTCTCGGGCGGCGAGATCCCCGGCGACATCCCGGTTCACCTGAAGCTCGACACCGGCATGGGGCGGTGGGGGCTTTCGGAGCTGCCGACGCCGACCGCGAACGTCGTGGGGCTGATGAGCCATCTCGCGACCTCCGACTCCGACCCCGCCTTCGCGCGGCAGCAGATCGCGCGGTTCCGCGAGGCGACGGAGCCGTACTCCCACCTCACGCGCCACCTCGCGAACAGTGCGGCCGCACTGCGGCTACCGGAAGCACGCTTCGACGCGGCCCGCTCCGGGATCGCGTTGCTCGGGATCTCCCCGTTCGAGACGGATCCGGCCGAGGACGGGCTTCGTCCGGCGCTCTCGTGGCGGAGCCGCCTCGCCCAGGTGCGCCTGCTCCGGCCGGGCGAGAGCACGGGCTACGGCCGGCGGTTCGTCGCCGGGCGGCCGACGTGGATCGGCATCGTTCCCGTCGGCTACGAGGACGGATTCCGGCGGGACATGTGCGGTACCGAGATCCTGGTCGACGGTGAGCGGCGGCGGACGATCGGCACGGTGTCGATGGACGCGGTCGCCGTCGAGCTCGACCGGGAGCTGCCGGTCGGGACGCCCGTCACGGTGATCGGGGACGGCGTCCTCGTCGAGCAGCATGCGAAGGTCGCCGACACGATCGGCTACGAGATTGCCTGTGGGATCAACGCCGGCGCCGTCCGAGCACGGCGCATCGTCCATGACTGACCGGTTCGCCCGCACGGCGGCGCGCGTTGCCGCGCGGCAGGACTCCCGTGCGGCGCGGCTCGCGGAAGAGGTGCGCGACTTCGCTCAGCCGCGCGGCGACGAGCGCGCCCTCGACGTCGGCACCGGCGCCGGTGCGCTGGCGCTCGCTCTCGCGCCGCTCGTGCGGGAGGTGGTCGGGCTCGACCCGGTGCCGGAGCTCCTCGAGCTCGCCCGCCAGCGCACCGCGCGAAACACCGAGTTCGTCGAGGGAGACGGCACGGCGCTGCCGTTCGCCGACGGCGAGTTCGACCTCTCCGGCACGCACCGCACGCTTCACCACGTCGGGCGGCCCGGCCTCGTCGTCGCCGAGCTCGCCCGCGTCACGCGACCCGGGGGCCACGTGCTCGTCGTCGACCAGCTGGCGCCCCTCGACCCGGCCGAGGCCGCTGCGCTCCACGAGTTCGAGACCGTCCGGGATTCCTCGCATCGACGCCTGCTCAGCAACGCAGAGCTCGAAGAGCTGTTCGAGGTCAACCGGCTCGAGCTGATCCGGGAGCGCCACGACGAGGAGCCGCGTGAGCTCGGCGCGTACCTCGATCTCGCCGGCTGTGAGGGCGATCGCCGCGTGCGCGCCGAAGAGCTCGCCGCCGCGAACGTGGGTTTGCTCGTCGAGAGCGTCGGCTGGTACTTGCTCGAGCGCTAGTAGCGGCCGGCGACGCCGCCGTCGAGATTCGCAAACGCCTCGCGTAGTTGCGCACGCTCGGTCTCGAGAGCCGTGAACGACAGCATGAGGCGCCGCTCGCCTTCGGACGTCAACCGAAGATGGGCGACGCGCGCATCGCGTTGTGACTGCTCGCGCTCGACGAGCCCCGCGCTCTCGGCTCGGCGCACGAGCTCCGTCACGGTGCTCTGCGCGAGCTGCAGCCGCTCGGAGAGCTCGGTCACGGTGGACTGCTCGGCGCCGCCGGGAGCGCCCTTGATCATCATCAGCAGCGTGTAGCGCTGCGGGGTGAGACCCGACTGGCGGGCGACCTTCTCGCTCCGCCGCAGGAAGTGCCGCAGGGCCGACCTGAACTCGGCGACGGCGATCACATCGCGGATCGTTGGCTGCGGCTCTTCGACCATGTGGCGATTCTAGGGTGCTTTTGACATGCGCGAAAGAACACGTGTTGCAAGGTTCGGCAAGACGTCCTGCAGCGGGCCGAGCGGCGCGTAGAACCAGGGCACCGTCGTCTCGCCCCGATCGTCGTCGATCGAGCGCAGCACGTGCCTGGCGACGTCGTCCGGGCCGATCACGATTCGTTGCACCACGCGGGGCAGCCAGGACTGCGGGAATCCCTCCGTCTCGACGAAGCCGGGCTTCACGGTCTGCACGCGGATTCCCTCCCGGCGCAGCTCGGCCGCGGCGGTGCGCGAGAACGCGAGTTGTGCATGCTTCGAGGCGGAGTACGGGCCGCTCGGCGGTCCGGATACGACGCCGGAGACCGAGACGATGTTCACGACGTCCGCAGGGGCTGCCGCCCGCAGCCCAGGCAAAAACGCGCGCAGGCACCAGATGCCGCCGAGGTAGTTGATCCGGATCAAACGCTCGATCACGTCGGGATCGCCGTCGACGAACCGCGTGCGCCCCGGCACTCCCGCGCTGTTGACGAGCACGGCGATCTTCGGGTGGCGGGCGAGGATGCGTTCGGCGGCCGCATCGACCGCCGCCCGGTCCGCGACGTCGCACGGCTCGGCCTCCCCGCCGATCTCCTCCGCGAGCGCTTCCAGACGGTTGGCGCGGCGCGCCAGCAGGACGCAGAGGTCGCCGCGGACCGCGAGCAGGCGGGCGATCTCGGCGCCGATGCCCGAGGATGCCCCCGTGACGACCGCCACACGGCCCACGACGGAGAGGCTATCTCTGGTACGAGGCCCGGCGAAGCGGTACTTCCCGGCCTCTCGACGTCCCTCGCGCGGCTCCAGCGAGCACCGCTCCGCCAAGACCTTCTAGTGGTCACCCCGGGCGGCCTCCCTGCGTCCTTGGCCTGCTCGCTTTTCGCACGGTCAAAGGGCACTGGACGTACCGGAGCAACCACTAGGATCACGCGGATGGCCGGAGCCTTCGAGGGAAAGCGCGGACTCGTCCTCGGCGTCGCGAACAAGCGCTCGATCGCGTGGGCGATCGCGCGGCGGCTCGCGGACGGCGGCGCGAGCCTCGCGTTCACGTTCCAGGGTGAGCGGATCGAGCCGACGGTGCGCGAGCTCGCGGCCTCCGTCGACTCGCCGCTCGTGACCGGGTGCGACGTTCGTTCCGACGAGGACGTGGCGCGGGTGTTCGGCGAGGTGGGGGACGCGTTCGGCGGCGAGCTCGACCTGCTCGTCCACTCTGTCGCTTTCGCCGCTGCGGAAGACCTCGAAGGCCGCTTCACCGACACGCCGCGCGAGCGCTTCTGGCTCGCGGTGGACGTGAGCGCATACTCGCTGGTCGCCTGCGCGCGCGCCGCGGAACCGCTCATGGCGCAAGCCGGAGGAGGCTCGATCGTCACGATGACGTATCTCGGAGGCGAGCGCGCCGTGCCGCACTACAACGTGATGGGCGTGGCCAAGGCGACGCTCGACGCGTCGGTCCGCTATCTCGCCTGGGATCTCGGCGAGCAGAACATCCGCATCAACGCGATCTCGGCCGGGCCGGTTCGCACCCTCGCGGCGCGGTCGATCGCCGGCTTCACGACGATGGAGGACATCGTCGAGGAACGCTCGCCGCTACGCCGCCACATCACCGCGGACGACGTCGGCGCCGCGGCCGCCTACCTGCTAGGCGACGGCGCCGGCAACGTGACCGGAACGACGCTGTACGTCGACAGCGGCTACCACGCGATGGGCATGTAGAGCCGTGGAGGGCCCGCAAACGCGGACCCTCCACCTGCACGTCCCCTAGGAGCAGAGTGCCTTCGTCGGCGTACTCTCGAACTCGTCGTACCCGATCTCGTTGCGCAGATCGGCTCCGTACTGCGCAGCCTTGCCGTAGTCGTTCACTCCGGGCCCGCCGGAGACGTTCCCGAACACGATCGAGCACTGATTCCCCTTCGTGACGGTGCTCCAGTAGGGATAGAAGTTGCCCGGACCGTTCGGCGGCACCGTGCAGCCGCTGAAGCTCTCCGCGCAGGTCGTCTCGCTCAGCGCGAGATCCGTCTGGAAGAACGACTGCTCGTACGGCCGGCCGTTCGAAGTCGGCGTCGACTGCGCGAAACTCCCCGGCGTGGCGCCGGTCGGCGCGATGCCCGTCGGCCAGTCGGCCCAATACGAGGTTCCGTCGAAGTCGACGTCGCCGCCGCCGTCGAAGTTGAGGCAGCCGTTCATCGTGTTCGGGTCGGAGAAGATGCCATACGGGTTCAGACCGCTGTGCGTGTCGCCCTGCGGGAAGCACGGACCGTCGTCGGGCTCTGGGTTGTTCGCCCCGCCGTCGGATGTCGACTCGTACGGGCCGACGCACGTCAGGAAGAACGGATCGATGCTGTTGATCCCGTCCGCCAGGGACTGGCACGGCGTCCAGTGCCCGATCTCGTACTCCGTGCTGATGGTCATCTGCAGCGCGGCCCAGGGGACGATGTTCCCTGCCGCAGCGGTCGAGTACTCGGGCTCGTAGTTGAACGGGATGCCCTTGCAGTTGCCGATGTTCGTCGCCATGTAGCCGTTGGCGGCGGACGCCTGCATGAACCCGCTCTGACCGGTGGTCAAGTCGTCGATCCTCACTTCGAGCGCATTGCCACCACCTCCCGGCAGCGGCGCGTCCAAGATGTGCACCTTCACCGTGTCGCCGGGGTTCATCAGCAGCGTCTGGTCGTTCGGCGTGTAGCTGGCGAGCGTTGCGACCTGCGGTCCTGCGGGCCCGGTCGGGACGCCGTTCTTCTGGATGAATGCGAAGTTCGTGGGCTCCTCGCAGTTGCTGTTGCAGTGGCTGAAATTCAGCGTGCATTCGAGGTCGTTGATGTGCAGCGACGCACACCAATGCGTGTTGTCACAGCTGATGTTGTTGACGAACGGCCCCTCGCCAGGCGGATAGAACTGCACCTCGAGGAACGAGCTCCCGCCACCTGGGTTGCCCTTCAGCGGCGCGCCCGGGAACTGCCGGCCCGGCGCGTTCGTGTCGCTGTTCGGCTTGCACGCCGATTGCGGGTACGAGTACGGGTCGCAGAGCGCCATCCCGAACCACGGAGCGATCGACAGCTCGAACCAGTGCGTCACGTCGCCACCGGGGGTGCCGACCGTCGGAGCTGCCGCCGGATCTGTGCCCAGCGTCTCCGTCCAGGTCACGTTGTTGCCCGATCCCGGCCGATTGGACAGGAAGGCCAGGTCGGGCTCGTCGTGCCCGATGTAGTGGCCGTTGTCGTAGAACCGGCCGTCGTAGTTGTTCGCGTTCTCGACGCCGGGAAAGCCTCTGACGTCCGTACAGACCCCCGTCGGTTTGATCGATTGCTGGATCGGGCTGAACCCGTTGCAATCGAGCGCGCCGGGCATTGCGCTTGTTCCCTTCCCCGTCGAGTTGGCCGCCGCGGATCCCGCGAACACGACGGCGGCCACGACGGCGAGGACGAGGCCGATGAGCGTCGCCGTGATGCGGCGCCCGGGTGAAACTCGGCTCATGTCTTCCTCCAGCCTGTCGTCCTGCGCTTTCGGTGCCAGGCCAAACCGGTCGCAGCATGTCGCGCCGGCGACACCCTTGAGCGGCCCGGATCCTAGACGGTCGTGGGTCCGAGTGTCGGGCGAGATGCGGCCCGCGGCCGCCTGGTCGCCGCCCACCGTGGATTCTCGGAGCTACTTGCCGAGGACGTTCGCCCCGGACACCTGATCTGCGACACGGAGCTTGTTCACCGTGTTGTCGTCCGAGTACGCGATGTGCGCGAAGGCTGGGCGCTCCTCTCAGCCGCCGCTGATGGCGGCGATGACGTCGAGCCGCGAGCGCTCCGCGACCGGAGTGTCCAGCGCGGCGCGCTCGCCGTCGACGTAGACGTGGATGTGGCTCCGCAGCGACGGGCCTTCCGCGACCAGCCGGTCGCGGAGCCCCGGCCAGCGCTGCTCGAGCTCGTCGATCGCGTCCAGGACGCTCGCCGCCGCCTCGAGCTCGAGGCGGCGAGGCAGCCCTGGAAACAGCGGGCTCAGGGTCCCCGGAAGCCGTACGTCGGGCACGTGGCTACTCGACGATCGCGACGTCCACGGAGGAGATCGAGGGTAGGTAGCTCGCGATCTCGTTCCATGTCTCGCCCTCGTCCGGGCTCGCGAAGACCTGGCCCGTGCTCGTGCCGACGTAGACGCCGGGAATGTCGTGCCTGTCGATCGTCATCCCCTGGCGCAGGACGCCGAGATGCGCGTTCTCCTGCGGCAGGCCGTTGCGCATCGGCTGCCAGCTCGAGCCGGCGTCGCGGGTGCGCCAGACCGTCGTCTTGCCCTCGTGCATCGTCCGTCCGTGGCCTCCGTCGACGGGGATGACAAAGAACGTCTCCGTGTCGTGCGGATGGACGGCGGCGGCGAAGCCGAAGTCGCCCGGCAGCCCTTCGGTGATCTCGGTCCACGACTTGCCGGCGTCGTCCGAGCGGTGCACGCCGACGTGGTTCTGCTGGTACATGCGTTCCGGGTTCGAGGAGCGGACGAGCTTGTGGACGCAGAAGCCGACGTCGTCCCAGTCGGACGGCCAGTCGCGTCGAAGCCCGTTGTTCCGCGGTGTCCAGGACGAGCCGCCGTCCTCGGTCTCGAACGCGCCGATGCCCTGCACGATCGCGAAGAAGTTGTCGGAGTCGCCGGTGTCGGTGACGAAGCCGGAGATCCCGAGGTGGCCGGGCGGCTGGCTCGCGGGGTCGTCCCAGGCCTCGCTGCCGTGCTGGCCGGAGAGCGTCGACAGCAGCGACCACGTCTCGCCGTTGTCGCGGCTCTCGAAGATTCCGGGCGCTTCGACGCCGACGAGAAGTCGATCGCCTGCGCGCGCGAGCGTCGAAACCTTGGACACCTTGCGTCCGTCGTCGTCGCCGTAGGACAGGCCCTCGCTCGACATCTCCCACGTCTCACCGAGATCGTCGCTGCGCCAGACGCCCGAGCCATGCCATTCGCTGGCGGCGGCCGCGTAGATCGACCCCGTGGTCGGGTCGTAGATGGCGTGATAGATGGGCCAGCCTTCGCAATACGGGCCGCGCAGCGTCCACTCGCGGCGGTCGTCGCTCTCGAGGATGAACGCGCCCTTGCGCGTTGCGACGGTCAACAGCGTCTTCGACATCGATTCGCTCCTAGCGTTCGCGGGACTGTCGAGAGTGTCGCCGATCGGCGACATCTATGGTTCGAGACGGCGGAAGCGCGAGAAAGTCATCGGTCACGCGTGCAGTGGCTCGCCGGTCTCGAGGAACGTCTTCAGGTTGCTCAGGACGAACATCCAGCCCGTGCCGGAAACGCTCTCGGCGGTCTTCGGCGCGCCGTCGAGGCGATCGTGGACGACGGTCAGGAGGGTCGTCCCGTGTTCCCGAGGCTCGATCTCCCAGGTGACGCGGCTCGGTTCCTCCGCCGCGAGCTCAGGGTCGTAGGCAGAGGTCCAGCGGTGGACGAGGCGGCGCGGCGGGTCCGACTCGAGGATCTCCTCGGCCCACTCGAGGTCGCCGAGCGTCGAGAAGCGCCGTCCGCCGCGGAGCTCGACCCGGACGCCGTGGAAGTAGCGTTCGGTGAACTCCGGCTTCGTGATCGCGTCCCAGATCTGCTCCGACGTGGCGCGGATGAAGACGGAGTAGACCTGCGTCGTCTGTGCGGTCCCAGCGCCGCCGACGCTTCCTGCAATCGTGCTCATGCGGTCTCCTCCAGTTCGTGCTTGAGGTCGGCGAGCGCTGCGACGCGGTGCTCCGTGTACTTGTCGATCCACCGGTCGTGGATCAGGCGGATCGGCACCGGGTTGAGGAAGTGGAGCTTTTCCCGACCCTGCCGACGGGTGATGACGAGGCCTGCGTCCTCGAGCACGCGGAGGTGCTTCATGACGCCGAAGCGAGTCATCTCCAGCTCGGACTCGAGCTCCGTGAGGGTGCGGCCGTCGCGCTCGAAGAGCCGGTCGAGCAGGTGGCGCCGTGTCGAATCGCCGAGGGCCTTGAAGACGTGGTCGTCGTCCACGCCTCGATAGTAGGTGACTAAATAGTCACATGTCAAGCGCTCAGCTCACGGGCGGCGCGGACGAGCTCGTCGAGATCCGGCAGCTCGCTCGTCTCGTATGCCCATGCGCCGCGGATCACGCCGCCGGTGTCGAGAAGGAACGCGCTGCGCCGCGAGACGTCCCGCATCCCGTTGTGCTCGAAGGCGACGCCGAAGCCGTGCGTCGCTTCCGCATTCCAGTCGGAGAGGAGCGGAAAGTCGAGGTCGAGCGCCTGCATCCATGCGACGTGCGTGTACGGCGAGTCGCGCGAGATCGCGAACGGCTCCACGCCGGCGCCCTGCAGCTCCGCTCTCCTGTCACGCAGGAGCTCGAGCTCGGTCGTTCAGGTGGAGGACCAGTCGAAGAGATAGAAGAGCAGGAGCAGCGGGCGCTCATGTAGGAGATCGCCGATGCTCGCGCGCTCGCGCGGCGTCGTCCACACCATCGCTTCGAGCGGCGCCTTCTCGCCGACGTCCAACACAACCGCGATGCTACGTGGCGACTGCGGGCTCCGGTTCCGGGTCGGTCGCCACCTCCGTCGCCTCCGCTATCTCGCGCACGACTTCGACGATATCGCGGTTCGCGTTGAAGATGTGGAGCTGCCGGTCGGCGCCGTTGCCGCGGCCGAGGATCTCCTGGATTCCGGCGAGCTCTTCCTCCGAGCCGAGGTCGCGCGCGTGCGGACGCAGCGTCTCGAGCGTGCGCCGGATGAGCGCGGCGACCGGCACCCGGTTGCGTCTGCCGGTCTGGAGATCCATCACGGGCGCGGAGAGCCCGTAGCGGGCGGCGAGCCACTTGTTCTCGGTCGTGAGGATGCGGTGGAAGGACGGGATCTCCTCGCCGCGCGCGACACGCTCTGCGTAGTGCTTGACGAGAGCCTGGCAGTAAGCGGTGATCGCGATCACGTCGTCGAGCCGCGTCACCGCGTCGCAGATCCGGATCTCGACCGTGCCGAGGCGCGGGTGCAGGCGGATGTCCCACCAGATGTGGGTGTAGTCCTGGATGCAGCCCGTCTTCTCGAGCTGGTTCACGACCTGGGCGTAGTCGGCGTAGTCGCGGAAGCGAGGCGGGGGCCCCGAGCGTGGGAAGGCGGCGAAGACCATGTGGCGCGAGGAGCGGAGCCCCGTGGGCTCGCCGCGCCAGAAGGGCGAGCTCGCCGAGAGCGCCACGAGCTCCGTGAGGTGCGCGATGAGCCCGTTCACGACCCGGATCGCCTTCTCCGCGTCGTCGACCGCGACGTGCACGTGCATGCCGAAGATCAGCTCGCGGCGCGCGATGTACTGCATCTGGTCGACCATCGCGCGGTAGCGGTCCTTCGCGGTGATGCGCTGCCGCTCGAAGAGCGAGAACGGGTGCGTGCCCGCCGAGCCGACGCGCAGCCCCTTCTCGCCTGCGACGTCGGTGACGTAGCGGCGGATGCGCAGCAGCTGCTGCCGCACACCGGCCGGCGTGTGGCAGACGGGCGTCGCCACCTCGAGCACCGACTGCATGAGCTCGGAGTTGATGCGCGGCTCGAGCTCGTGCCCCGCGACGGCGGCGAGCACGGTGTCGATGTGTTGGACGAGGTCGAGGGTCTCGCTGTCGAGGAGCATGTACTCCTCCTCGACCCCGAGCGTGTACGGATCGCTCGTGCCGAAGGCGTGGTCGAGCACGCTGCCGCCGGGCGGGAACTCGGAGCCCTTCCCCGTGATCGAGGGCGGAATCAGCGAGCCGCTCATGCGGGGACGATATCTCCCCTGTTTGCAGGAAGAAAGCGCCGGCCCAGCACGACGAGCGGAATCCCGATCACGACCGACGAGGCGACCTTCCCCACGAGCTGGCCGTCGAAGAACTGCAGCCCGGACGAGCCGAACGCGAGTAGGAGGAAGATTGCGCTGTCGATCGGAGCGCTCGCGCCCGCCGAGACGACGACGCGAAGGCTGCCGTGGACGCGTCATCGCAGCGGCGCGCCGACGAGGTTGTCCACCGTTTCCGAAGCGAGGAACGCGACGGGACTGGCAGCGACGATGCGCCACGTCGATCCGGCGGCGCTATCGAACTCCTGCCCAGGGACGAGGGCGAGAGCGACGCCGATCGAGTACACGCCTCCGCGTGCGGTGAGATGCACGATGGGGAGCTCGATCTTCTTCTGCGCGCCGATCTGCGCCGAGAGTACGACGGCGACGTACAGCCCCGCGAGAACGGACAGTCTCATTCCGGGAGGAGCGCGTCGGCCTCGATCTCGACCTTCCAGGCCGGATCGAGCAGCCCGGCGATCACGAGCATCGACGTCGCGGGCAGCACCGGGCCGAACATCTCGCCGTGCGCGCGGCCGACCGCTTCCCAGTCCGCCGGGTCGACGATGAAGCTGCGCGTGCGGACGACGTGCTCGGGGGCCGCGCCGAGCTCGCGCAGGGCGTCTCCGATGATCGTGAGGCAGCGTTTCGCCTGCTCGTACGGATCGTCCGACTCGAGGCCGACCGGGGCGGTTCCGCTCACGTAGACGTGGCGTCCGTCGCGCACGGCGCGCGAGTAGCCGACCGTGTGGGCGAAGGGCGAGACTGCCGGGACGGACGCACGGGCCACGTTCCTAGTATCCGCGAGGTGGAGGCGCTGCGCGCGATCGACGGCTGGGGCGCGGGGACGGCTGCCGCCGGAGTCACGAGCGCGGACGGCGTCGTCGCAGCCCACGGCGCTTGCAACGCCGAGCTGCCGTGGGCGTCGATCACGAAGCTCCTCACCGGTCTCGCGTTCCTCGTCGCGCTCGAGGAGGGGACGGTCGACCTCGACGAGCCCGCCGGCCCCCCGGGCGCGACGGTGCGGCATTTGCTCGCGCACGCTTCCGGCCTGCCGGTCGACGGCGCGCAGCCGATCGCCGAGCCGGGCCGGCGCCGCATCTACTCGAACACCGGGATCGAGGTCGCCGCGAAGCTGCTCGAGGAGCGCGCCGAGATGCCGTTCGCCGACTACTTCGCCGCAGCGGTGGTCGGCCCGCTCGGCCTGACCGGCCGCCTCGCCGGCTCACCCGCGCACGGTTACCGCGGCCAGCTCGACGACCTTCTGGCCGTCGGCCGCGAGTTCCTCGCGCCGACCCTCGTAGCCCCCGAGACGCTCGCCGAGGCGGCAGCCGTCCAGTTCCCCGGGCTCACCGGTGTCTTGCCGGGCTTCGGCCGCATGGAGCCGAACGACTGGGGGCTGACGTTGGAGTTGCGAGATGCGAAGTCGCCCCACTGGACAGGCTCGCACAACTCCGAAAGCACGTTCGGGCATTTCGGCGCGAGTGGAACCTTCGTCTGGATCGATCCCGAGGCGGGCGTCGCCTGCGGTGTCCTCACCGACCGGCCGTTCGGCGCCTGGGCGAAAGAGGCCTGGCCCGCCCTCGGCGATGCCGTCCTGAAGGGTTAGGTCCGGGCGTCCCCGAAGTTGAGCCGAACGGCCCATGGCCATCGGCCGACATCGCGTCGATGATGCCGTTCAATGAGCGAGCGCGGGCTGCATCGGATCGAGGACGACATCGCCGAGACATGGCTCGAAGACTGGGCCGGCGCCGGTCTGGGAGAGCTCGAGGCGTATCTCGCCAAGCACGCCGACTTCCTGCGGTTCGTCGAGGGGCACGAAGCCCCGCAGCCGGCGGAGTAGCTCGCAGAACATTCGGGCGGGCGCGGCGAGCGCGACAGTGGTGTCGCGCTCTGTCGCTCAACTCTCGAATCCGAGCTGGCGCTCGAGCATGCCCTTCGGCATCGCGCCGACGACCGAAGCCTTGGGCGCGCCGCCCTCGAAGAGCATCATGTTCGGGATCGACTGGATCCCGTAGCGCATCGCCAGATTCTGGTTTTCGTCGATGTTCACCTTCACGAGCTTGAGCTTGTGCTCGTCGGCGATCCGCTCGAGCACGGGCGCGACCGCGTGACACGGTCCGCACCACTCGGCCCAGAAATCGACGAGCACAGGCTCGTCGGCCTGCAGGACCTCGCTCTCGAAGGTGGTGTCGGTGACGTCTGTTGCCATCGTTTCCTTTCGGTGTCGCAGTGGAGGAAGCGCTTCTACCCACGCCTCCGGGAGTCAGAACGCCTGAGCCTAGACTTGGCTTCCCGATGCCCGAGCCAATCTTCCAGTCGCTGCCGGACAAACCCGACCATCCCGGGCTCGAGGAGGACATGCTCGCTCGCTGGGACGAGGAGGGCACGTTCGAGAAGCTGAGGGAGCAGAACCGCGGCGGGCCGACCTTCTCGTTCATGGACGGGCCGGTGACGGCGAACAGGTTCTCGCTCGGCGTCCACACGGCCTGGGGCAGGACGCTGAAGGACGTCTTCCAGCGCTACAAGGCGCTCCGCGGCTTCGACCAGCGCTACCAGAACGGCTTCGACTGCCAGGGGCTCTGGATCGAGGTCGGCGTCGAGCGCGAGCTCGGTCTCAACTCGAAGCGCGAGATCGAGGACTTCGGCCTCGAGGAGTTCGCTCGCCGCTGCCGCGACGTCGTCGCCCGGTCGTCCGAGGCGCTGACCCGCGGCTCGATCCGCCTCGGCCAGTGGATGGACTGGGGCCACGACTACCTCACCTCCAGCGACACGAACATCGAGTACGTCTGGCGAATGCTGAAGAGCGTCCACGAGCGGGATTGGCTCTACCTCGGCCACCGCTCGACCGAGTGGTGCCCACGCTGCGGCACCTCGATCTCCCAGCACGAGCTGATCGGGTCGTACGTCGATCGCGCCGACCCGTCGCTGTACGTTCGTCTCCCGCTGCTCGAGCGGCCCGGGGAGTCCCTCGTCGTCTGGACGACCACGCCGTGGACGCTGCCGGCCAACGTCGCCGCCGCAGTCAATCCCGAGGCGGAGTACGCCCGCCGGAAGAACGGCGAGTGGGTCGCGGCCGCGCGCTATCCGGGCGAGGAGCTGGAGGACCGGCGGCCGGGTGCGGACCTCGTCGGCTGGACGTACCGCGGGCCGTTCGACGACATCACGCAGATGGAGCACCGCGTCATCCCATGGGACGACGTCTCGATGGGCGAAGGCACCGGCATCGTCCACATCGCGCCGGGCTGCGGAACCGAGGACTTCGAGCTCGCGCAGGTGCACGGGCTCGAGGTGCTGCAGCCGGTCGACGAGTCGGGCCGCTTCTACGACAGCTTCGGCTGGCTGCACGGGCTTTCGACGACCGAGGCGGCCGAGCAGATCATCGGCAACCTCGAGGAGAAGGGCGTCCTCGTCGAGGCAGGGTTGCACGAGCACCGCTATCCCGAGTGCTGGCGCTGCCACACGCCGCTGATCTTCCGCATCGCCGACGACTGGTTCATCTCCGTCCGTGAGCTCCGCCGGCCGATGCTCGAAGCGAACGCGACGGTCGAGTGGACGCCCGAGTACATGGGCAAGCGGATGGACGACTGGCTCCGCAACATGGGCGACTGGAACATCTCCCGCCGCCGCTACTACGGTCTGCCGCTACCGCTGTACCCCTGCGCCTGCGGCCATCTCAGCGTCATCGGGTCGCGCGCCGAGCTCGAGGAACGCGCCGTCTCCGGGCTCGAGCAGCTGGAGGAGCTCCGGCGTCCGTGGATCGACCGTGTTCCGGTGCGGTGCGCCGAGTGCGGCGAGGCGGTCGAGCGGATCAAGGAGGTCGGCGACGTCTGGCTCGACGCGGGCATCGTTCCGTTCTCGACGCTCGGCTGGCGCAACGACGAGCGGGTTCCCGGCGGTTACGGCACCGGTGCTGCCAAGGGCCTGACGACGGCCGACCTACCCGACCATGCCTACTGGGAGAAGTGGTTCCCGGCCGACTGGGTCTCAGAGATGCGGGAGCAGATCCGGCTCTGGTTCTACTCGCAGCTCTTCATGTCCGTCGTGCTGACGGGAGGCGCGCCGTTCAGGCGTGTTCTCGGGTACGAGAAGATGCTCGACGAGGCCGGCCGCGAGATGCACGCCTCGTGGGGCAACACGATTCCCGCGGAGGAGGCGTTCGAGCGGATGGGCGCCGACGTGATGCGCTGGCAGTTCGCGGCGCAGCCGGCCGACCGCAACCTCCTCTTCGGCTACGGCCCTGCGGAGGAGGTGAAGCGCAAGCTCCTCACCTTCTGGCATTCGGTGAAGTTCTTCGTCGAGTACGCCAACGTCGCCGGCTTCCGCCCGTCGTGGGCCGAGCTCGAGCCGGCAGGCGAGCTGACGACTCTCGACCGCTGGCTCGTCGAGCGGACGCACGCGTTCGTCACGGATGCCGAGCGCGGCTACGAGCGGTGGCTGTCGCCCGAGGTGATGCGCGAGTTCGAGGCATACGTCGACGATCTCTCGAACTGGTACATCCGCCGCTCGCGGCGCCGCTTCTGGGCGTCGGACGACGAGGCGGCGCTTTCGACGCTCTGGTACGCGCTCGTGCAGTCGCTGCGCGTGCTCGCTCCGATCCTTCCCTTCGTGACCGACCACCTGTGGCGGACGCTCGTCCTCGACGGGCCGGAGTCGGTGCATCTCGCCGGTTGGCCCGAGGTCGCCGAGCCGGATCGCGCGCTGCTCGACGAGATCGCCGAGGTGCGGCGCGTCGTGGAGCTGGGCAGGCAGGCGCGCTCGAGCGCCGGCATCAAGCTGCGGCAGCCGCTGCGGCGGCTCGTTGTCGAGGGGGCGAGTCTCGACGGGCATGCCGACGAGGTCGCGGACGAGCTGCGCGTGAAGCAGGTCGAGCTCGGCCCCGTCGAGGCGGTCGAGCTGCACGTCAAGCCGAACCTGCCGGTGCTCGGCCCGAAGCTCGGCAAGGAGCTCGGCGCCGTGCGCCAGGCGCTCGCGGCGGGCGAGTTCGAGGAGCTCGATGGAGGCCGCTTCCGCGTAGCCGGGCACGAGCTCGGCTCCGGCGAGGTGCTCGTCGAGCGAGGCGGTCGGGACGGCTGGGC
Organism: Gaiellaceae bacterium; assembly: GCA_035310545.1. Taxonomy (GTDB): domain Bacteria; phylum Actinomycetota; class Thermoleophilia; order Gaiellales; family Gaiellaceae; genus Palsa-739. The sequence continues at coordinate 5,282 of DATGEB010000050.1, read as the reverse complement.
GGTCGCATCCGCCGACGGCGTGACGGTGGCCCTCGACCTCGGCCTGGACGACGAGCTCGTGCTCGAGGGGGAGGTGTACGAGCTCATCCACCGCGTCAACTCGAAGCGCAAGGAACAGGGCTTCGAGCTGACGGACCGGATCGTGCTGACGGTGCCCGAGATCCAGCGTGCGCTCGTCGACCGGCACGGTGCGTGGATCGCGTGCGAGGTGCTCGCCACCGAGCTCCGCGTCGCCGGCGACGAGCTGAAGCTCGAGAAGACCTAAGCCGCCGCGCGCTCGGCGCGTCGCAGCTCGACGGGCAGCTTGAAGTTCACGTCCTCGCGCACGGGGTTCCGCTCGCGCACTTCGGCGCCGCGAGCTGCGAACCAGGCGCAGACCTCCGCGACGAGCCTCTCCGGCGCCGACGCGCCCGAGGTGAGACCGACGGTCTCGCAGCCGTCGAGCCAGCACTCTTCGATGTCGCCGACGTCGTCGACGAGGTGGGACGGCGTCCCCTCGGCGCGGGCCACGTCGACGAGCCGCTGCGAGTTCGAGGAGTTGGACGAGCCGACGACGAGCAACAGGTCGACCTCGCGCACGAGCTCCTTCGCCGCCCACTGGCGGTTCGAGGTCGCGTAACAGATGTCCTCGCGCGCCGGCCCCTCGATTCGCGGGAAGCGGCGGCGCAGCACCGAGACGATCACGGTTGTCTCGTCGACGGAGAGCGTCGTCTGGGTGACGTACGCGAGCGGCCGGTCGGGCGGCAGCGAGACATGCTCCGCGTCCTCCATGGACTGGACGAGGACGATCGCGTCCGGCGCCTCGCCGAGCGTTCCCTCGACCTCCTCATGGCCCTCGTGGCCGATGAGGACGACGGCATAGCCGGCTTCCGCGTAGCGGCGCGCCTGCGCGTGCACCTTCGTGACGAGCGGGCAGGTGGCGTCGATCGTCGTCAACGAGCGATCCCTCGCCTCGCGGCGCACGGACGGGGCGATCCCGTGCGCCGAGAAGACGACGGTCGCTCCCTCGGGCACGTCCGAAAGCACGTCGACGAACACTGCGCCGCGCGCACGGAGATCCTCCACGACGTGCGAGTTGTGGACAATCTGCTTGCGGACGTAGACCGGGCTGCCGTAGAGCGCGAGTGCGCGCTCGACCGTCTCGACCGCCCGTTCGACTCCCGCGCAGTAGCCTCGCGGGGAGGCGAGGAGAAGACGCTTCACCACTACCGGGCCACGATAGCCGGGCCGCATTAGGACGGCGTGAAGAACCGCGTAGCGCGACTTTTCCGGGTTGTAAAGATGGGCCGGACGGCCCATTGTCCGTCCCGCAAACGGTCTCTAGCCTCCTTTCCACTGGGCGATGCGAACCGCGGCGTCTTCGGACGCTTCGCGGGGAGCAATCGGGAGAGCCCGCCGCACCGACCCCCCGAGCGGCGGGCTTTTCCATTCTCCGGAGACGAATCTCGAGACCGGGATTGCCCGGCTTCGTACAATCTGAACCGCCCAGTGAGGACGACGGACAAGCTTTCGACCGTTCGCGTGCTCGGCCGCGCCGCGGCCGGTGCGGCGCTTCTGCGGGTGATTCTCCGCCGCGGAAGCTCGCGCGAGACGCCGCGCGACTTCACGACGCGCGAATTCGAGAGCGTCAGCCGCGTCGCCGACGACCTCGCCCGGAGCGCCGACATCGAGGGCGTCGCGCGAACGCTGCTCGACGAGATCGCCGTGCTCTTCGACGTCGGCTTCGTCGCCCTCACGTTCGTCTCCGACGACGGGCGCGAAGCGGGAGGCTACCTCGCGCGGTCGAACGGCGAGGACGTCGATTGGTGGCGCGACGTCCGTCTCGATCTCACAGCCGCTCCGTCCGGAATCGCCAGCACGGTCTTCGAGGCGACGGCCTTCACCGTCTACGACATCAAGAGCGCCGGCGCCATCAATCCCGGCCTCGCGGCACGGGTGGGAGCGAAGAGCGCCGCGTTCGTTCCGCTGCTCGCCAAGGAGCGCGTGACCGCGGTGATCTCGGTCGCCACGCTCGACGAGCCCCGGCTCTTCACGAACGAGGACCTCGCAGTGATGCAGACGCTCGCGACGGAGGCGGCCGGTGCGCTCGAGCGCCTGCGCTCCGGCGTCGCGCTCGAGGAGGCTCTGAAGCGGAACGAGGAGCAGCTCGCGCAGCAGAGCGCCCTCCTGCGCGCCGCGCACGTGCTCAGCAGCGAGCTCGACCTGGCAGTCGTGCTGCAACGGCTCGCCGACCAGCTCGCCGAGCTGCTCGACGCGGATGCCGCGGACTGCTACCTCCTCGATCGCGAGCGCGGCCACTTCCGCTGTGTCGCTGTGCACGGCTTCGACCGTTCGCTCGTGGGCTTCGAGTTCCCGTCCGGCCACGGCCTCGCCGGCGCGGCGGCTCGTGAAGGACGCGCGCTGATCGACAGCTCCTACGGCGAGATCGGGGCGCCCGTTCCGCATCCCGCGTACGACGGCTTCACCGACGTCGTCGCGGCCCCGATGTTCTGGAGCGACGAGGTGCGCGGCGTCCTGGGCGTCGGCCGGCGCGAGGGCCGGCGCTTCGAGGAACGCGACGCGAATGTCCTCGAGGCGTTCGCCGGCCTCGCCGCCCTCGCGCTGCGGAACGCGGAGATGTTCACGCAGCGCGCGCGACAGGCGAGCATCCAGCGCGGCTTCTACCGCATCGCGTCGGTCCTCGGGCAGTCCCTCTCCCGCGCGGCGACGCTCGAGTCGATCGCCCAGGCGGCCGCGGAGGCGCTCGGTGGCAGCTCGGCAGCGGTGCTCGTTCCCTCGAGCGGCAGACTCGAGGCCGTCGGGACCTACGAGCTGCCGGACGACCTCGGAGCCATCTTCGAGCAGCGTGCCACCGAGCACCAGGGGCTCTTTCGCGCAGCCGAGGAGGGGCGCATCCTCGTCTCGTCCTCGATCGCGGACGACGAGCGGCTGCTTCCCGACCTGCGCTCGACAGCCCTCGCGCACGGCTACCCCTCGCTGATCTCGGTGCCGGTCGAGTCGCCACGCGAGTCGGGTCGCGGGCTCGTCCTCATCTTCTTCGCCGAGGAGCGCTCGTTCTCGGACGACGACCTCGAGCTCGCGCGGCACCTCGCCGATGCGACACGCGGCGCCCTCGAGCGCAGCGAGCTGTTCGAGGCCGAACGCGGCGCACGGGCTCTCGCGCAGCAGCTGACCCGGACTGGGCGCCTGCTCACGAGCGAGCTCGATCCGGCGGCTGTCCTCGACGAGGTGGTTCAGCAGGCGCCGGCGCTCGTCAATGCAGACGCCGCCGCTTTCCGACTGCTCGACGGGGACGAGCTCGTCGTGACGGCCGCCGACGGCATGGGCGCGGTGGGCGCGCTCGGCTCCCGCAACCCGGCGGGAGGCTGGCTGTCCGGCGACGTCGTGCAATCGGGCGCGCCGGTCGCGCTCGCGCGGGCCGGCGAAGACGACCGTCTGCGCGGCCTCGATCCGATGCTCCAGGCAGGTCACGCAGCCTTCCTCGGTGTGCCGGTGGGCGGGGCGGAAGGAACGACCGTCGGCGTCCTCGCCGTCTACGCGTCGGTCGCCCGCGAGTGGCGCGAGGAGGAGATCGAGGCGCTGCTCGCCGTGGCGGCGAGCACGTCGGCCGCGCTCTCGAACGCCGAGCTCTACCAGCGGGTCGCGCTCGAGCGCGAGCGATCGGTCGCGATCCTCGCGAACATCGCCGACGGGATCGTGGCGGTCGATCGCGAGGGCAAGGTCGTCCTCTGGAACAGCGCCGCCGAGGGAATCACGGGCATCCCCGCCTCGGTCGCGCTCGGCCGGGCGCCGGTCGACGTCTTGCAGCGAAGCCTCGAAGCGCCCGACGACGGGGCGCGTGGCGACAGGCTCGTCCCGATCACGCGCGGCCGGGAGGAGGTGTGGCTCTCGGTGACCGAGGCCGTGATGCGCGATCCGCTCGGAGCGGTCGCCGGGCGCATCTTCGCCTTCCGCGACATCTCCGGCGACCGGCTCGTCGAGCAAGTCAAGTCCGATTTCGTGAGCACGGTCTCGCACGAGCTCCGCACGCCGCTGACGTCGATCTACGGCTTCGCCGAGACGCTGCTCCGCCAGGACGTCATGTTCGGGGAGGAGGAGCGGCAGACGTTCCTGCGTTACATCGCGTCCGAGTCGCAGCGGCTGACGACGATCGTCGACACCCTCCTCAACGTCGCCCGCCTCGACACCGGCGACCTCCAGGTCAACCTCTCCGAGACGGACGTCCGCGACGTCGTCGGTCAGGTGCTCGACACCGTCGGCGCGACCGACGTCGACGGGCACCGCTTCGTGGTCGAGCTCCCCGACGAGCCGCTCACGGCGAGGGCTGACCCGGAGAAGCTCCGCCAGATCTGCACGATCCTCGTCGACAACGCGCTCCGTTACTCCCCGGACGGCGGCACGGTCACCGTTGCCGCCGCCCGACGCGAGGACACCGTCGAGGTCAGCGTCGAGGACGAGGGGATCGGCATCCCGCAGGCCGACCAGGAGCAGATCTTCCGCAAGTTCTATCGCGGCGCCGACGCCGAGCTGCGGGCGGGCGCGGGAGGGACCGGTCTTGGCCTCTTCATCGCCCGAGGGCTCGTGACTGCGATGGGCGGCCGGATCTGGGTCTCGTCGCAGGAGGGAGAGGGCTCCCGCTTCTCGTTCATCCTTCCGGCGGCTGTTGCCGCTCAAGCATCGGCGGCTGGCGGACGAGAATGACTAGGGAGATGAATGGGAATACGCGTCCGATGCCGGACAGGGGTCAGACGTGCGTCCTCGTGATCGACGACGAGGCGCCGATTCGCCTGCTCTGCCGCGTGAACCTCGAAGCCGAGGGGATCGAGGTGCTCGAGGCCTCCGATGGAACGAGCGGCCTCGCTCTCGCCCAGGCCGAGCATCCCGACGTCGTGCTCCTCGACGTGATGATGCCGGGCCTCGACGGCTGGCGGGTTGCCGAGGAGCTGCTGGAGGACGAGTCGACCCGCGGCATTCCGATCATCTTCTTGACCGCGCGCGCCGAGTTTCGCGACCGAGCGCGGGGGCTCGACATCGGCGGCGTCGACTACGTCACGAAGCCGTTCAACCCGCTCGAGCTCGCTCCGCTCGTGCGCGACCTGCTCGACCGCATCGACCGCGGCGAGCGGGACGAGCTCCGCGTCGAGAAGCTCGCCGAGCTGCGCACGCTCATCGAATCCGAGTAGCCGGCACCGCCTCGGCCGCGAGCCGTTCCTCGACCGCCTCGCGGATGATGGTGGGGAAGTCGTAGCGGATGGAAAGCCGCCAGTCGTCCTCGACGAGGC
>DATGEB010000049.1:0-18452 GCA_035310545.1 Gaiellaceae bacterium | reverse complement strand
CTCGGCGGCACCGGCGTCGCCTGCCCCGTCGGGGTCAGGACCGGGTAGCGAACGATCCCGCGCTCTTCTCCTCGCATTTCGCCGCGTCGGCGCGGGAGAGGAGCGAAGCCGCGTCTGCCGCTTCCCGGAGCAACCACTAGTGGTCGCTCCGGCAAGGAGCAGCACCCTTTGTCCGGCTGCAAGGCGTCGCATGCCGGCGTCCTCGGTCGGCCACGTACCTTGGGGTACGCGGCCTCCCTGCGTCCTTGGCCTGCTCGCTTTTCGCACGGCCGAAGGGCACTGGACGTCCCGGAGCAACCACTAGCGGACGCGGAACCCGCTGACGCCCTCGGGCGACTCGGCCGCGACCTCGACACGGTGGACGTCGGCGCCGCGGGGACCCCGCCGGCAAAGGCCGACCAGCGCCTCGACGTCCTCTGACTCGCCCTCGAAGACCGCCTCGACCGTCCCGTCGGTGCGGTTCTCGACCCAGCCCGCCACGCCGCGCGCGATCGCTGCGCGCTCGACCGCGAAGCGGAATCCCACGCCCTGGACGAAGCCGTGCACGACGACACGCCGGCGCTCCATGGCGACATTCGAGCAGGCCTCACGTGCGCCGGGCCGAAGTCAGCGCACGTGGCGAAGAAGCCCGATCAGGCGGTCGAAGGCTTTCTCGCGCTCGCGGCCGCACGGCTCGCCCCGCGCACGGTCGAGGCGTACCGGCACGACCTCGCTCACCTCGCCGACTGGCTCGGCCGTTCGCCTGCGGACGCGAGCGCAGCCGACCTCGCCTCCTACGTCGCGCAGCTCCGCGCGGACGGGCTCGCGCCGACGACGATCGCGCGGCGGCTCGCCGCGGTTCGCGCGTTCTTCCGGCACCAGGTCCTCCTCGGCGCGCGCCTCGACAACCCCGCAGCGAACGTCGAGCTTCCGAAGCGCCGGCGGAAGTTGCCGCGGACGCTCTCGCCAGCCGAGGTCGAGCGGCTCCTCGAGGCCGCCGCCGGCACGACGCCGGTTGCCTTTCGCGACCGCGCCCTAGGTGAGCTGCTCTACGGCGCAGGACTCCGCGTGAGCGAGGCCGTCGGGCTCGATCGCCAGTCGGTCGATCTCGAGAACCGGCTGGTCCGCTGCATTGGCAAGGGGAGCAAGGAACGCGTCGTCCCGATCGGCCGGGAGGCCGCGGAGGCGCTCCGTCTCTACCTCGCGCGAGGTCGCCCGTTCCTCGAACGGCGCACCCACCAGGAGCTGTTCCTCAACGCGCGCGGCGGCCCGCTGACGCGCGCCGGCGCCTTCCTCATCCTCCGCCGCGTCGCCGAGAAGGCCGGGCTCGAGCCCGCGCGCATCCACCCGCACCTCCTGCGTCACTCGTTCGCGACGCACCTGCTCGAGGGAGGCGCCGACCTGCGTGCGGTGCAGGAAATGCTCGGACATGCCGATCTGGCCACGACGGAGCTCTACACCCACGTATCCGATCGCAGGCGGCGCGAGTTGTACTTCCAGGCGCACCCGCATGCGCGCCGGAAGAAGCACGCAACACAAGCCAGGAAGTAGGCATGCACCTCGATCCGCACGTCGCTATCGCCGCCCTGGCCACCCTCGGAGCAGGGTGGCTCATGATCAAGGCCGGTCTCTCGAAGAGCGCTCTCGAGCACCGCCGGCGCCGGCGCGTCTGCCCCTCTTGCGGGAGGGAGATTCGCGCCCGTGTCTGCACCACCTGTTCGAGCTAGCGCTTCGCCTGAGCCTTCCGCTTCAGCCCCTGGGCGACGGTCCCGGCTGCGCGCCGCAGGTTGCCGTCGACCTCGTCGTCGGCTGCGAGCCCTTCGAGCAGCACGATCGTCTCCCGCTGTGCGGAGCCGTTCTTCAGCGCCATCACGGCGAGCCGGCGCACCGCCGAGTTCTCCTCGCCGTCCGCGGCCATTCTGTGCAGAAGCGGCCGGACAAAGTTGACCGTGCTCGGATGGTCGCGGGAGAGAAGCTCGAGGGAAAGGAGCGCCGAGCCGCGCGCAGCCGGGCTCGCATCTTCGAGGCCGCGCCGGAGCAACTCCTCCTTCGCGCGCCAGCGAAAGAGCCCGATCGCGCGGAACGCGAGCGCCCGCTCTCGGAAGTCGGCGTTGCGGGCAGCGGCCTCGAGCTCGTCGTCCCACTCGCCCCGCAGCGTCGCCAGCTCCTGGGCGGCGCCGCTCGTCGCGAGCTCGTCGGCCTGCGCAGCTGCCTCCGCGAGTGTCATGCCGGCATCGCAGCCGCGGCCAGGATCGCCGCAGCCGAGCGCTCGACGTCTTCCCGCGTCGTGCGCCAGTTGCTGACCGAGATGCGCATCGCGTGCTCGCCCTGCCACTCGGTTCCGCCAAGCCAGCAGGTTCCGTCCTCCTGCACGCGGCGAATCACCTCACGGGTCCTCTCGCCGTCGCCGAAGCGGACGAGCACCTGATTGAGGACGACGTCGTTGAGAACCGTCGCCGCCCCGCTCGCCTCGAGGAGCTCCGCGAACAGCTGTGCGTGCGCGCAGCACCGCTCGACGAGATCGGCGACGCCTTTGCGCCCGAGCGAGCGAAGCGCGGCGTAGACGGCAAAGCCGCGGGCGCGGCGGGAGAACTCCGGCCCCCAATCGAGGGCGTCGCGACGGAGAGGGTCATCCTGCAGCACGAGGTACGAGGCGGTCACCGCCATCGCCTGCCGGTGCGCGTCGGGATGGGCGCAAAAGGCGATGCCCGAGTCGTAGGGGACGTTCAGCCATTTGTGACAGTCGGTGGCCCACGAGTCTGCGCGCTCTACGCCGCGCACGAGGTGACGCAACTGCGGCGACGCTGCGGCCCAGAGGCCGAACGCACCGTCGACATGAAACCACGCACCGGTTCCCTCGACGGCGTCCGCGATCGCCTCCAGATCGTCGATGGAGCCGGTGTTGACCTCGCCTGCCTTGCCGCACACGATCGTCGGCCCACCGGCGAGATCCGGCAGCTCTTCGACACGCATCCGCCCCTGGTCGTCTGCGGGGACGACGACAAGAGACGACGCGCCGATTCCCAGAAGGCGAAGCGCTCGGTCGACTGTCACGTGGCGCTTCTCGCCGACGACCACGCGCAGCCTCGGGGCACGCGCAAGGCCGTCTGCCGCCACGTCCCAGCCGACGCGTGCGAGCACGTGATGTCGCGCGGCGGCCAGCGCCGTGACATGAGCCATCTGGCAACCTGTGACGAACCCGGCGGAAACTCCTGACGGAAGCCCCAGCAGCTCGGCGATCCAGCCGCGCGCCACCTCTTCCACCACCATCGCGGCGCCGCCGAGAGCCCAGCCCCCCGCGTTGACGTCCCAGGCCGTCGCCAGCCAGTCGGCGGCAGTCGCGGCGGGAAGCGAGCCGCCGACGACGAAACCGAAGTAACGGCCGGACTGGCTCGCGACGAGCCCCGGATCCGCTGCCTCCACGAGCGCGGCGAGGACGGCCCGGTCGTCGAGCCCATCCTCCGGGAGCGGCCCGCCCAGCGAGGCGTACAGCTCCTCCACGTCCGCCTGGTCGCGCACGGGGCGCGTCTCCAGCGTCTCGAGGAAGTCCGCAGCGTGATCCGCCGCCTGCCTGAAGAGCTCGCGGTCGTGCACTGCCGCGACTCTAGCGTCGGCGCAGCTAGATTCACCCACCGATGACGCACAGGGTCGTCCTCATCCCCGGCGACGGCACGGGGCCGGAGCTGACAGAGGCGACGCGGCGCGTTCTCGAGGCGAGCGGCGCCGAGCTCGATTGGGACGTGCGCGAGGCCGGCGCCGATGTGATGGAGCGGTACGGCGGCAACCCCCTGCCTCCCGAGGTGCTCGACGCGGTCCGTGAGACCGGCGTCGCGCTGAAGGGCCCGATCACGACACCGGTGGGCGGCGGCTTCCGCTCGGTCAACGTCGCGCTTCGCAAGGAGCTCGACATGTATGCGCAGGTGCGCCCGTGCAAGAGCTACCCCGGCGTGCGCAGCCGCTTCGACGACGTCGACCTGATCATCGTCCGGGAGAACACCGAGGACCTCTACGCGGGGATCGAGTACGAACAAGGCACGCCCGACGCGGCCGAGCTCATCGAGTGGATCGAGGCGCGCGGCGGCAAACTCCGCCACAACGATGCCGGGATCTCGATCAAACCGATCTCGGTGACGGGCACGCGCCGCATCTTCGAGTTTGCGTTCGACTACGCGCGCCGCAACGGCCGCCGCAAGGTCACGGCCGTGCACAAGGCGAACATCATGAAGTTCACGGACGGGCTCTGGCTGCACGTCGCCCGCGAGGTCGCGACGGCGAACACCGACATCGAGTTCGACGACCGGATCGTGGACAACATGTGCATGCAGCTCGTGCAGCGGCCCGAGGAGTACGACGTCCTCGTCCTGCCGAACCTCTACGGCGACGTCCTGTCCGATCTCGTCGCGGGGATGATCGGCGGTCTCGGCGTCGCTCCCGGCGGGAACTACGGCGAGAGCGTGGCCGTCTTCGAGCCCACCCACGGCTCGGCGCCGAAGTACGCCGGCCAGAACAAGGTCAACCCGATCGCGCAGATGCTGTCGGGCGTCCTCATGCTCCGCCACCTCGACGAGCGCGCCGCAGCCGACCGCGTCGAGCACGCGATCGCCGCCGTGATCGCCGAGGGGAAGAGCGTCACCTACGACATGAAGCCGAGCCGCGACGACCCGACCGCCGTCGGGACGAGCGAGGTCGCGGACGCGGTCATCGAGAAACTGGAGGCTGAGGTACCGGCATGACGAGAAGGAAGATCACGATCGTCGGAGCGGGCGCGACCGGCGCCACCGCGGCCCACATCCTCGCGGCGCGCGACTACGCGGACGTCGTCCTCACGGACATCAAGGAAGGGCTGCCGCAGGGCAAGGCGCTCGACCTCAACCAGATGGGCCCGGTGCTCGGCTTCGAGCCGCGGATCACCGGGACGAACGGCTATGAGGAGACGGCCGGATCCGACGTCGTCGTGATCACCGCCGGCCTGCCCCGCTCTCCGGGCATGTCGCGCGACGATCTCGTGACGACGAACGAGAAGATCGTCGGCTCGGTGACGGAGCAGATCGTCGCCCGGAGCCCCGACTGCACGATCGTCATCCTCTCGAACCCGCTCGACGCGATGTGCCACGTCTCGAAGGCCGTGTCCGGCTTCCCGAAGGAGCGCGTCTTCGGCCAGGCTGGGATCCTCGACACCGCGCGGTTCCGCACGTTCATCGCCTGGGAGACGGGCGCGTCGGTGCGCGACGTCGAGGCGCTCGTGCTCGGCGGTCACGGCGACCAGATGGTGCCCATCGTCTCGACGGCGACGGTCGGCGGCGTCCCGCTCGGCACGCTCGTCTCGGCAGAGCGCATCCAGTCGATGGTCGAGCGGACGGCGAAGGGCGGCGGCGAGATCGTCCAGCTGCTCGGGACCTCCGCCTGGTACGCGCCCGGCGCGGCGTGCGCCGAGATGGTCGACGCCATCCTGCTCGACCAGAAGCGCGTCCTCCCGTGCACCGCGCTCCTCGAGGGCGAGTACGGGATCGACGGCCTCTACATCGGCGTGCCGGTCAAGCTCGGCGCCGGCGGGATCGAGGAGATCGTCGAGCTCGACCTCTCCGACGACGAGAAGGAGGCGCTCGACCGGAGCGCCGAAGCGGTGCGCGACGTCGTCGGCGTGCTCTCGACCTAATGATCGAGACGATCGAGAACCGGTTCCCCGGGCGCGACTACCTCGTCGAGCTCGGCGCACCGGAGTTCACCTCGATCTGCCCACTCACGGACGCGCCGGACTTCGGCGAGCTCACGATCCGCTACGTCCCCGACGGGAAGCTCTTCGAGCTCAAGTCGCTGCGCGATTTCCTGACCTCGTTCCGCGAGCGGAAGATCTTCCAGGAGGAGGTCGTGAACGAGGTGCTCGAGCAGCTCGTCGCCGACGGAGCTCCGCGCTTCGTCGAAGTCGAAGGCGAGTTCGCCGCGCGCGGCGGCATGACGACCCGGGTCGTTGCGAGCTTCGGGGACGTTCCTGTGGCTGGAAGCGTCGCCGCCAAAGCCGGCGACGCCCAGCGAGGTTCCCGGGCGCCCAAGACGCCCGGTGGGTCGTGGATCTCGGCCTAGCCGGCCGCACCGCGCTCGTCTGCGGCGCCTCGTCCGGCCTCGGCCTCGCGAGCGCCGAGGCGCTCGCCGAGGAAGGGGCGAGTGTCGTTCTCTTCGCCCGGCGTCAAGCGCAGCTCGAGGAGAACGCGCGACGGCTGGGCGGCGTCGCCGTCGTCGGGGATGCGAGGGAGGACGCAGATCTGGAGCGGGCCGTGACGACCGCCGTCGACCGGTTCGGCGGCCTCGACATCCTCATCTGGAACGGCGGCGGCCCGCCTCCCGGCACGGCACGGGAGATCGACGGCGCGTCGCTCGAGGCGGGCTACCGCCTCGTTCTGCGACCCGCCGTGGCGCTCGTGCAGCTCGGCCTGCCATATCTGGAGCGTAGCCCGGCCGGCCGGATCCTCGCGCTCAGCTCGCTCGCCGCCGAAGAGCCGACGACCCATCTCGCCGTCTCGAACACGTTCCGGCCGGCACTCGTCGGCTGGCTGAAGACCCTCAGCCGGGAGGTCGGACCGAAAGGCATCACGGTCAACTGCGTCGCGCCGGGCCGGATCGCCACCGCACGACTCGACGAGCTCTATCCCGACGGGCCGACAGACGCGCAACTGGAGGAGATCGCCCTCCGGCGCTGGGGCACGCCTCGCGAGTTCGGCGACGTCGTCTGCTTCCTCGCCTCGGAGCGGGCCCGCTATGTCACCGGGCAGACGATCGTGGTCGACGGCGGACTCAAGCGGTTTCTGTTTTGAGAGGTCTCCTCAAACCCTGGCGCGTCCTCGGCGGGATCGTCGTGCTTCTCGCACTGACGGTCATGATCCTCCTCCGCATCCCCTCCGACAAGTACATCCTGCTGCCGGACATCGCGCACCCGGTCGCACCGCTCGTCAAGGTCGAGGGCGCGCACACGCCGAAGGGCGCCGGTTCCGTCTACTTCCTCGACGTGATCGAGCGCAAGGCGAGCGAGCTCGAGGCGCTCTTCCCGTGGATCCGGTCGAACGCGACGCTCGTGCCGGCCGGAGACATCCTGCCGCCCTGCTCGACGGCGCGTGAAGCGGACGCGGCGCAGTTGCAGGAGATGGCCTTCTCCCAGCGGGTCGCGGCGACCGTCGCGCTCCGGAAGCTCGGCTACCACGTGGTCGTGCGCCCGACCGGGGTCGTCGTCTCGCAGCTGATCGCCGGCACGAACGCCCCGTGCAAGCTGCAGCCGATGGACATCGTCGAAGCGGTCAACGGGACGACGACTCCGACGATCTCGGCGCTGCACTCGGCCCTGGGACGCGTGACGCCCGGCTCGGTCGTCGCGCTGCGCGTGAGGCGCGGCGGCAGCACGATCACCGTGCGCGTCCGAACGGTCGCCGTCCCCCAGGATCCCAGCCAGGCACTGGTCGGCTTCGCCCCCGAGCAAGGCGCGACCTTCAAGCTGCCGATCAAGATCTCGATCGACGTCGGAAACGTCGGCGGCCCGTCGGCGGGCCTCGCCTTCGCGCTCGAGGTGATGCAGAAGCTCGGACGGAACGTGACGCACGGGCTACGGGTGGCGGCGACCGGGGAGATGGAGCTCAACGGAAGCGTGGCGCCGATCGGCGGCGTGAGACAGAAGGTCGTCGACGCACACAAGGCCGACGTGCAGGTCATGCTCGTCCCGGCCGGGGACAACGCGAAGGAAGCAAAGCGCTACGCCAAGAACCTCGAGGTGATTCCGGTGCGCACGTTCGACCAGGCGTTGCGAGCTCTGACAACGCTCTCGAGGACCCGGTAGAAACTCGGCGGAAATTCGTCAGTTTTCGTCCGCGACAACGCTTGCTTCCGCCGCTTCTCCGCCTATCATCGCACCCTCGGCACGACCGGGGTCTACCAGAGCAAAGAGAAGATTGAGCAAACGTTCCACTCCAACCTGTGCTGACTGCTATTTCCGGCGCGCGGGCCTCTGCGCTCTTCAGACCGACTCGATCTGCCCGACATTCCGCGTCGAGTCGGTCGCGCGTGGCCTGGCACCGCCGCCCCAGCCGCGCCTCGTTCCGCGCGCCCTCACACACGCTGCCGCGTAGCGCCTCGTAGGATTCGAGTCGTGCGTTTTGCGCGCCGACCCCGGATCGACACGGACAAGGTTGCCGACCGCTGGCAGCCGCGGCTCTACGCGCGCCTGATCGTCCTCTGCGTGCTCGTCGCGTACGCGATCGCGTTCGTCCTCGAGAACCGCACGCAGGTGAACGTCCACTTCGTGCTCGCGACGGCCCGCGTCTCGCTCGTCTGGCTGATCCTGCTCGCGCTCGGAGTCGGGCTGCTCGGCGGGATCCTGCTCGCGCAGCTAGAGCGCCGCCGGCGCCGCCGCTCGCACCAAGGCACCTAGCCGCGCCACGCCCTCGGCGATCTCGTCCGGCGAGACGAAGCTGAACGCGAGCCGCAGCGCGCGCCCGCCTTCGCGGTCGGCGAAGAAGTCGGCTCCCTCGACGAACGTGACGCCGGCCGCCTCGGCCTCGACGAGGAGCTCTCCGCTCGGCGGGCCGGACGGAAGCTCGAGCCAGACGAAGTACCCGCCGGCCGGTCGCGTCCAGCTCGCATCGTCGGGCATCTCGCGCGCGAGCGCCTCGAGCATCGCGTCGCGACGCGCGCCGAGCAAGCCGTTCACGCGCTCGAGGTTCGGCCCAAAACTCTCTCTCCGGAGGAACTCGAGGACGGTCGCCTGCGTGAGGTACGGCGGCGAGATGTACGTCGAGACTGCGAGCGCCTCGATCTGGGCCGCGAGCTGCGCCGGCAGGACGTACCAGCCGACGCGCAGGCCGGGGGCGATCGTCTTCGAGAAGGACGAGCAGTACGCGATCTGCTCTCCGCCTGCGAGCCCGAACACGCTCGGCAGCGGCTCGCCCTCGTAGCGGACGAGCCCGTACGGGTCGTCCTCGAGCACCAGGAGGCGACGCTCCCGCGCGATCTCGGCGAGTCGGTGACGGCGCTCGACGGAGAGCGTGCGCCCGCTCGGGTTCTGGAAGGTCGGGATCGTGTAGAGGAAGGCGAAGTCGCCTGCGGGCAGCTCGTCGGGGATGAGCCCTTCGTCGTCCATCGGCACGCCGACGATCTCGGCGCCGAGCCGCGAGAGGATCTTGAGCGGCCGGTCGTACGTCGGCGCCTCCACCAACACGCGGGTGCCGGGCTCGACGAGCTGCTCGGCGAGAAACGCGAAGCCCTGCAGCGACCCGCTCGTGATCAGGACGCGGGCGGGCTCGACGCCGTGCTGCTCGGCGAGATGCTCGCGCAGCGGGCCATAGCCGCCGCCTGGGCCGTAGCTCAGGATCGAGACGCCGTCGCGCTCGAGCGCCGCCCGCGCGCAGTCCGCAAGCTCCTCGACGTCGAGACACTCCGGCGCGGGCGCGCCGCGGGCGAACGAGATCATCCGGGCACGGTACCGGCCAGCTCGGAACGCAGCTCTTCGACGCGCGCGACTCCAACCGTGTGGCCCTTCTCCGCGTAGAACGCCTGCGCGGTGGAGAGCGCAGCCAGTGCCTCGTCGCGGTTGCCGGCGGCAGAAAGGACGATCGCGAGGTCGCACAGCGAGTTCGCCTTGACCTCCAGCGCGTCGGTCGGCTCGCCGAGTGCGACAGCCTTGCGGGCCAGCCGCTCGGCCTCGGCGAGCTCACGACGCCGCGCGAGGATCTTGGCCCGCACCTGGTGGACGAGCATCTGCGTGACGACGTCGTCGACGGCCCCTGCCTCCTCGGCCCGGTCTGTGAGTCGCCAGGCCTCGTCGTCGCGCCCGAGCCGGTGGAGCGCTTCGGCCGCGTGCCCGGCGACGGTCGAGAGCCAGCCCTGCTCGCCCAGCCGCTCCAGCTGGGCGACCCCGTCGAGGGCAACCTCAGCAGCGCGCTCGGCGTCCCCTGCCATGAGCTCGATCTCCGCCTCCTCCATCGACGCGCCGGCGGCGAGCAAGAGCTGGCCGAGCTCCCGCCCCCGCGCGCGTGCCGACCGGCACATCTCGCGGGCGGCGGCGAAGTTTCCGCGCATCGCCTCGAGCTGCCCGCGATTCGCGAGGAAGAAAGGGTGCTCGGAGGGGTGCGCCTCGTACCAGACCAGTGCCTCGTCGACCGGGAATGGCCCGCACATGTACGCCGATTGCATCCAGGCGTGCGCATCGTCGATGCGAAGGCGGTCGCCGATCCGCTCGGCATGCGTCAGCATCCGCTCGAGCGCGAGCTTGTGAGAGCGCCAGCGAAGCCCGCCATGGTCGACGATCGCGGCTACCAGCCACGCGTCCGCGAGACCGGCGTCGTCCTGCAAGCCTGCGAACAGCTCGAGCGCCTCCTCCGCGAGCAGGCGAAGCTCCTCGCCAGGGGTCGCCTCGGACTGGAGGGAGACGAGCGCACGCACGAGACGGGCGCGCAACTCGCGCGCCCGGTCGCCGTCCCGCTGCGCACGCTCGATCAGCGCATCGGCCTCGCGAGAGGATCCGACAAGGTCGCCGGCCTGCATCCGCACGCGGATCAGCCTCAGCTCGTGTTCGAGCGCGAGCGGATCGTCCGGCGCGAGTGCGAGCGTCCTCTCGTAGAGCACGACGGCCGCGGACCCGTCGTGCCGGAGGGCGGCCCGCTCGCCCGCCTCCGCGAGCCGCTCCGCCGCTCGCCGCGCGAGCTCGTCGGTCGCCTCGCCGCCGAGCCCGAGCTCGACGCGGTAGCGATGCGCCTGCTCGAGGTGGTAGCCGACGATCTCGTCGAGCTCGACCAGGTCCGCGCCGTGCCCCTCGAGCCAGGCGGCGAAGCGCTCGTGCAGCTCTGCGCGGGCGGCCTTCGGCAGGCCGTCGTAGGCGGCGTCGCGGATCAGGAGGTGGCGGAAGCGGAACGCGTCGTCCCCGGGGAGCTGCGTGCGCTCCGGCCGCACGAGCTCCTTGCGGACGAGGGCCATGAGCCGCGTCGCGACGTCCGGCTCCTCCGGCGCAAGGGCTTCGACGCCGCCGCGGTGGAAGATCTTCCCCTCCACCGCCCCACGCTCGAGCACGCCGCGCTCCGAGGGGTCGAGCTGGTCGAGGCGGGCCGCAAGCAGGGCCTGGATCGTCGGCGGCACCACGACGTCGCCGTTCGGCGACTCCGCGACCATGGCGAGCATCTGCTCCACGAAGAGCGGATTGCCCTCGGCGGCTTCCCGGATCCGTGTGTGCAGCGTCTCGTCGAGGTCGGCGTCGCCGAGCAGCCGTTCGATCAGCTCGTCGGTCTCCTCCGCCGTGAGCGGCTCGAGGAGGACGGTGGTCGCGTTGAGCTTGCCGCCGGCCCACATCGGGCGGCGGTCGAGCAGCTCCGGCCGCGCGATGGACACGAGCAGGATCGGCGCGTCTCGGCTCCAGTCGGCGATGTGGTCGACGAGGTCGAGGAAGGTCGGCTCCGCCCAGTGCAGGTCGTCGAAGACGCAGACGACGGGCGCGGACTCCTCGAGGAGCCGACGGAACGCCCACGCTATCTCGTCCGCCGTCGCGGGCTCCTCCGTCTCTCCGAGCAGCGACGCGATGGCGGCGGCCGCGCGCGGATCCGACGGCCGCCGGCCGAGCTGGAGCACGGCCTCGACGACCGGCCAGTACGTGATCCCCTCGCCGTAGGAAAGGCAACGACCGCGCACGACCGGCACCACGTTGAGCGGACCGACGAACTCGGCGATGAGCCGCGACTTGCCGACGCCCGCGGCGCCGAGGACGGTGAAGAGATGGCAGGCGCGCTCGGAGACGACGCGCTCCCACGCGTCGTCGAGCGCCCGCCGCTCGCGTTCGCGACCGACGATGGGGACGTCGGAGCGGCGCGAGAGCTCCCCGACGACTGCCGCAAGAGGAAAGGCGGCCACGGGTTCGGACTTCCCCTTCAGCTCGAGCAGGCGCTCCTCCCCCAGCTCGACAGCGCCGCGCACGAGCTGCACCGTCCCCCCGCCGACGAGCACCTCGCCCGGCTCCGCCGCCTGCTCGAGCCGCGCGGCCACGTTGACCGCGTCGCCGGTTGCGAGCCGCTCCTCGGTGCCCGTCACGACCTCGCCGGTGTTGACGCCGATGCGGCCGCGGATGCCGAGATCCGGGAGCGCGTCGCGCATCTCGACCGCCGCGCGGCAGGCGCGGAGCGCGTCGTCCTCGTGCACGACGGGGACGCCGAACACGGCCATCACCGCGTCGCCGACGAACTTCTCCACGCTTCCTCCGTGCCGCTCGACGATCTCCTTCATCCGCTCGAAGTAGCGGGCGAGGAGCGCACGCAGCGCCTCCGGGTCGGTCGACTCGCCGAGCTCGGTCGAGCCGGCGACGTCGCAGAAGAGGACGGTCACGGTCTTGCGCTGCTCGCGCGGAGCCACGGCGGGCGCGACCGGCGCGCCGCACTCGAGGCAGAACTTCGCTTCCTCCGGCAGCTCGTGCCCGCAGTTCGCGCAGGCGGTCATGCCGCGAGGCTACTGCTACTTCAGCCGCGAGGCCACCATCTGCGCGACCTCGGTCGGTGTCGTGCCGACCGCTATCCCGCGCTGCTCCAAGGCCTCCTTCTTCGCCTGTGCCGTCCCCGAGGAGCCGGAGATGATCGCGCCCGCATGGCCCATCGTCTTGCCCGGCGGCGCCGAGAAGCCGGCGATGTAGGCAAAAACCGGTTTCGTCACGTGCTCGGCGACGTAGGCGGCGGCCTTTTCCTCCTCGTCGCCTCCGATCTCGCCTACGAGGACGATCAGCTCCGTCTGCGGATCGGCCTCGAACTTTGCGATGACGTCGACGAACGAGGAGCCGACGACCGGATCGCCGCCGATGCCGACGATCGTGGAGTTGCCGAGCCCGAGTTGGGTGAGCTCGTGACCGATCTGGTAGGTCAGCGTGCCGGAGCGCGAGACGAGCCCGACGCCTCCCTCGCTGAAGATCTCGGCCGGGATGATGCCCGCGTTCGCCTTGCCCGGCGAGAGGACACCCGGGCAGTTGGGGCCGATCATCGTCGTGCCCTTGCCGCGGAAGTAGGTGTACGCGCGGAGCATGTCGTGCGCCGGGATGTGCTCGGTGATGCAGATCACCGTCGCGATCCCGGCGTCCACGGCCTCGTAGATGGCATCGACCGCGAAGCGCGCGGGCACGAAGATGAGGGACGTGTTCGCGCCGGCCCTGTCGACCGCATCGGCGACGGTGTCGAAGACCGGGACGCCCTCGACGTCCTGGCCACCCTTGCCGGGCGTGACGCCGGCGACGAGATTCGTGCCGTAGGCGCGGTTGCGCAGGCCGTGGAAGCGACCCTCGGAGCCCGTCAGGCCGGCGACAACGAGCCGCGTGTCGTTGTCGAGGATAATCGCCATCAGGCGGCTGCCTTCGTTCCCTTGAGCACGACTGCCGGCAGGTCGAGGCGGGCGCCGTGGATGCGGCCGGCGAGCAGCTCGCGGACGTGGTCGCGGTCGGCCGCGGGCGTCTCGGTGCGATCGAGCCAGCCTTCGAAGTCGGTGTCGCGGAGCAACGTCACCTCGTCGGCGATCTCGAGCCCGGCGAGCTCGAAGAAGCTGTGCCACTCGGCGGCGCCGTAGTTGCGAACGTGACTCGGATCGCGGAGCCGGTCGGCCTCTTCGGCGGACTCGCTCGTGAACGTGTTGTCGCAGATCACCACGCGATGGCGCGCCACGCGCGCCATCTCCCGCACGGCGGCGAGCACGTCCGGGAAGTGGTGCGCCGCGATGCGGCAGGCGACGGCGTCGAAGCTCGAATCGGCGAACGGCAGATGGTCGGCCGGCGCGATCACGTCGGGCTCCATCCCGGGCGCCGCATCCACAGTCACGACCTGCGCGCCGGCTTCGCGGAGGCGCCGCGCAACATGGCCGCCGCCGGTCGCGACGTCGAGCACCGTGACGCCCGGCCCGGGCTCGCACCACGCGACGACGAGGTCGAGATCGTCGCCGGTCGCGTGCGTCGCGCTCTCGCGGTAGGCCTGCGCCCGATCGTTCCAGAGGTCGGTCACGTCGCCGCCGCCAGCTCCACCGCGCGCCGCGCCCCGTCGAGCATCGTCGCCTCGGGATGGATGTTCTCGCGGCCGGCGTCGGCGAGGATCTGCCGGCCTTCCTCCGCGTTCGTCCCGTCGAGCCGCACGACGATGGGATAGCGAGACATGTCGAGCCCGTCGAGCGCCGCGAGGATGCCGCGCGCGACCTCGTCGCAGCGCGTGATCCCTCCGAAGATGTTGAAGAAGATCGAGCGGACCTGTTCGTCGCGGGTGATCACCTCGAGGGCGTCGACGACGCCCTCCGCGCTGCCGCCTCCGCCGAGATCGCAGAAGTTCGCCGGGCGGCCGCCCGCCTGGGCGACGACATCCACCGTGGACATTCCGAGACCGGCGCCGTTCGCCAGCACGCCGACGTCCCCGTCGAGCTTCACGTAGGTGACGCCCTTCTCGCGCGCGAACGTCTCGATCGGGTCGGCCGCCGTCGGATCCCGCCAGTCGGCGACGTCGGGATGGCGGAAGAGCCCGCTGTCGTCGACGGTGAACTTCGAGTCCAGCGCCTTCACCTCGCCGTCGGGCGTGACGATCAGCGGGTTGATCTCGCAGAGCATCGCGTCGAACTCGACGAAGGCGCGATAGAGCTTCTCGACGATCGCCGCGATCTGCTTTTGCTCGGACGGATCCTCGACGCCCCCGCCGTAGACGAGACGCCGCGCGACCCAGGGCTGGAAGCCCTCGAGCGGATCGACGTGGAGCCGCACGAGCGCATCCGGGTTCTCCTCGGCGACCTGCTCGATCTCGACGCCGCCCTGCGTCGTGAACATGAAGAGCGGCTTCTTCGCGCCGCGGTCGAACGTGACCGAGAGGTAGTACTCGCGCGCGATGTCCGACGCCTTCTCGATCCAGAGCGTGCGGACGACGTGGCCTCGGATGTCGAGCCCGAGGATGTCGCGAGCCTTCGCCTCGGCGTCGTCCGGGTCTTCCGCAAGCTTGACGCCGCCGGCCTTGCCGCGGCCGCCGGTGAGCACCTGCGCCTTGACGACGACCGGGCCGCCCAACTCCTCGGCGGCCTTGCGCGCGTCCTCCGGTGTGGTGGCGAGTCTCCCTTCGGCGACCGGAACCCCGACTCTCGCGAAGAGATCCTTGCCCTGGTACTCGTAGAGGTCCACCGGCGCCGGACACTAACGACGCGACGCCGGTGGACCGCGCAGTTCTCAGTAGCCGGGGTACGGACTGGTCGTCGTGGTGGGAGTGGTCGTCGTCGTCGAGGCCGCAGCCTTCCTGATCGCGCGGCCGGCGGCCGAGACCGCGAACCACTTCCCGCCGAAGAAGTCTTTGCCCTGACCCTCGATCTCGCCCGCATGCTTGTCGAGCTTGAAGCCGTAGAGCGGGTGTCCGGCGTAGGTCACCTGGCGTGTGCCGCCCTTGCGCTTCGTGGTGCCGAGCAGCTTCGCCTCGAGGCCCGTGCCGGCAGTGAGCTTGCCGTTCTTGATGAGCGGCGGCCAATACGTGGCGCACTGGCCGTAGCACGAGCTCCTTCCGCTCTTGTCTTTCTTGAAGAGGTAGAGCGTCATGCCGCGGCGCGTGGCGAGCACGTTCCCGAGCTTCGTCTTGTGGAGCGTGAGCGTCCCGCTCGCGCTGCCCGCGGCGAGCGTGCGGAGGCTCTGGGGATTCGTGACCGCCGCCGCTGCGGCGACGCCGGCGACGGCAAGGGCGAGGGCAGCGATGGCGGCCGATACGACTTTCTTCGTGGGCATCGTCTCCTCCTGCTGGGTTCGACGATGTCTACGCACCGCGTTCGGCCGCGGATTTCTCGAGGGGCTACTCCGCCGCGAGCTCGCAGATGACCTGGCCGGTCGTGACCGGCTGGCCGGGCTCGACGGAGAGGCTCCGCACGATGCCCGCGTGCTGGGCATGCACCTCGTTCTCCATCTTCATCGCTTCGACGACGCAGATGACCTGGCCCGCCTCGACGGCGTCGCCCTCGGCCACGGGTACCGAGAGGACGGTGCCCTGCATCGGCGAGACGATCGCGTCACTGCCTGCGCCGCGTCCGCCTCGCCTGACCCGCTCCCTCCGCCGCTGCGCAAGCGCGCGCCACTCGGGCTCGGGCTCCGAAAGCCGAACCTCGAACCGGCGCCCGTCCACCTCCACGGTACGAGCGCGCTCCGTCGTCCGAGCCGGCCCTGTCTTTCCTTGTAACAGACTGTTACTTGGAGCGGCGACGGGCGCCGCGCCGGCGAGCTCGGCGGCCTGCGCGGCCAGCTCGTCCGACTCCACGATGCCGTGACACGTCTCGCCCGCGACGAAGCACGGGTGCGAGAGGAGCGCCCGGTGGAAGCCGATCAGCGTGGTCGGCCCCTCGATCCAGAACTCGCCGAGCGCACGCAGCATCCGCTCTCGCGCATGCTCGCGGTCGCCCCCGTGGACGATGAGCTTCGCGACCATCGGGTCGTAGGCGGCGGAGACCTCGTAGCCGGCCGCGACCCCGGAGTCGACGCGCACGCCCGGCCCGGAGGGCTCGCGGTAGCCGGTCACGGGGGCCGGCGCGGGCAGGAACCCGCGCGCCGCGTCCTCCGCGTTGATCCGGCATTCGATCGCGTGGCCGCGCAGCTCGACGTCCTCCTGCCGCACCGAGAGCGGCTCGCCGAGCGCGACGAGAATCTGCTCGCGGACGAGATCGAGCCCCGTGACCATCTCGGTGACCGTGTGCTCGACCTGGATCCGCGTGTTCATCTCCATGAAGAAGTAGTCGCCGTCGCGCGTGAGCAGGCCCTCGATCGTCCCGGCCGAGCGGTAGCCGCACGCTCGTGCCGCCTCGACGCCGATCGAGCCGATCCGCCGCCGCAGCTCCGCATCGACCGCCGGCGAGGGCGTCTCCTCGATCAGCTTTTGGTGGCGGCGCTGGATCGTGCAATCGCGCTCGCCGAGATGGACGACGTTGCCGTGCGAGTCGGCCAGCACCTGCACCTCGACGTGCCGCGGGTCGACGATGAGCTTCTCGACGTAGACGTCCGGGTTCGCAAAGTACGACTGCCCCTGGCGCCGCGCACGCTCGAACGCCTGCTCGGCGTCGCGCGGCGCCTCGACGACCTCCATCCCCTTGCCGCCGCCCCCGGCCGCCGCCTTGATCAGGAGCGGGTAGCCGATCTCGTCACCGAGCGAGAGCAGCTCCTCCACCGATCCGACCGGATCGGTCGTGCCGGGGATGATCGGGACGCCCGCCGCCTGCATCGCGGTGCGCGCCGCCGTCTTGTTGCCCATCAGCTCGATCGCGGCCGGAGGCGGGCCGATCCAGACGAGCCCGGCCTCCTCCACGGCGCGCGCGAACGCTGGGTTCTCCGCGAGAAAGCCGTAGCCGGGATGGATCGCCTGCGCGCCGGCGTGCTGCGCCGCGTCGAGGATCCGCTCGACCGCGAGGTAGCTCTCGGCCGCCGGCGTCGGCCCGAGGAGGAACGCCTCGTCCGCATAGGCCACGTGAAGCGCACCGCGGTCGCCCTCGGAGTAGACGCCGACGGCGCCGATCCCGAGCTCGCGGAGGGAGCGGAAGACGCGGATCGCGATCTCTCCGCGGTTGGCGACAAGAACCTTCTCGAACATATGGGCCCGTATTCTCTCCACGTCATGACCGCGGCCGATCAGCTCACCATCGCGCGCGCCGCATCCGTGCCGCTCGTGGTCGTGCTCTACGCGTGGAGCTTCTCCGACCACAACTACTGGGCGACGGCTGTCTTCTGCGCCGCGATGACGACCGACTGGTTCGACGGAAGGCTGGCGCGCAGGCAAGGCCGCACCTCCTCCCTCGGCTCGCTGCTCGACCCGATCGCCGACAAGGTGCTCGTGCTGGGGATGCTCGTGATGCTCGTCGGCCAACACGTCGCGCCGGCGTGGATGGTCGCGGCGATCGTCGTCCGCGAGGTGCTGATCACCGGGCTGCGGCAGGCGGCGATCGAGCGCGGCGTCGTGATCGCGGCGCGCGACCTCGACAAGCTCAAGACCTGGGCGCAGGCGATCGCGGCGGGGCTCGCGGGCTTCGCGGCGGCCGGCGCCTGGACCGACCGCGTCGGTTGGTGGGCGATGCTCGTCGCGGTCGTCTTGACCTGCGCGTCGGGCCTCGACTACGCGCGTAACGCGCCGGCGCTGTTCCGGCCACGCGTCAGCGCGTAGCGAGTCCCTGGGACTCGCACCAGTTGTCGAAGCGAGCCCAGCTGCGCAGGTACTCGCGCAGTTGGAACATGCCCTCCTCGATCTCGGCCCGGACCGCCCAGTGGCAGTGACCGCAATACCCGAGCTCGTCCACGGCCGGCGCGGTATTGCAGCGGATGCATTCGTCGGCCACGCCGGGTAAACGATCCGGCGAGCGCTGCGGTTACGGCGATTCGAGCTCTCGCGCCTGCCACGGCGAAGGCGGCGCGGGCGTTTCGGTTTCCTCGGCTAGTGCGGCGAGAATCGCGGCCCGTTCTTCCTCGCTCGGCTCGGGGCTGATCTCGATTTTCATCGCTTGCA
>DATGEB010000048.1:0-33025 GCA_035310545.1 Gaiellaceae bacterium | reverse complement strand
GACGAGCCCTCGACCATGAAGACGAAGTCGGTCATGGCGGGCGAGTAGACGGCGCCGCCCGCGCACGGCCCCATGACGAGGCTGATCTGCGGGACGACGCCAGACGCCTGCACGTTGCGCCAGAGGATCTCCGCGTAGCCGGCGAGGGAGACGACGCCCTCCTGGATGCGCGCGCCGCCGGAGTCGTTGATGCCGATCACCGGGCAGCCGTACTTCACGGCCAGATCCATGACCTTGCAGATCTTCTCGGCGAAGACCTCGCTCAGCGAGCCGCCGAACACGGTGAAATCCTGCGAGAAGAGAAAGACCTTCCGGCCGAAGATCGTGCCGTAGCCGGTCACGACCGCATCGCCGTAGGGCCGCCGATCCATCATCCCGAAGTTCGATTCGCGGTGGCGGACGTACCGGTCGAGCTCGACGAACGAGCCCGGATCGCAGAGCTTCTCGGCGCGCTCGCGCGCGAGGAGCTTGCCCTCCTCACGACGGCGCGCGACAGCCTTCTCGCTGCCCGCGTGCAGCGCCTGCTCGCGCACCTCCTGCATCCACTCGAGCTTCCCCGCGGTCGTCTCGTGCGTCTCGCTCACCGCCGCGGAGCCTAACGTTCGAGCAGGGGCAGCCGGTCGGAGCCTAACGTTCGCGCTCGTGAGGTTTCGCCGTCCGCCTGCGCTCCACCTCCGCGACTTTTCGCTGCTCTGGAGCTCCTCGCTCGCGAACGGTCTCGCGCTGCAGATGCTCGTCGTCGCGATCGGCTGGCAGGTGTACGCCATCCACCGCAACCCGCTCGACCTCGGATTCGTCGGGCTCGCGGAGTTCGTGCCGCTTCCGATCCTCGCTCTGCCTGCCGGTCAGCTCGCCGACAAGGTCGAGCGCAGACTGATCGTCGCGGCCGGGCTCGCGGTGCAGGTCGCGATCGCCGCCGTGCTCGTCGTGATCACGCTCTCCGGAGCGCACGAGCTCTGGCCGTTTCTCGCCATCGCGGTCGCGACGGGGATCGCCTCCGCGGTGACGAATCCGGCGGGCCGGGCTCTCACGCCCGAGATCGTGCCGCCGGAGCTCCTGCCGGGCGCAGTCGCGCTGCGCAGCGTGGCGAGTCAGGCGGGAATCGTCGTCGGCCCGGCCCTCGGCGGCATCATCTTCGCGGTCGAGCCGGTCGCCGTGTACATCACCGCGGCCTCGCTCTTCCTCGTCGCCTGCGTGACGATCCTCGGCGTCACAGCCCGAGTCGCCGTCGCGCCGGCGACCGAGCTGAACTGGAAGAACCTCTCCGCCGGCATCGGCTTCATCGTCCGCACGCGGATGCTGCTCGGCGCGATCTCGCTCGACCTCGTGGCAGTGCTGCTCGGCGACTCGATCGCCCTCGCCCCGGTGTTCGCGCGCACCATACTGGACGTCGGGCCCGTGGGGCTCGGCGCACTGCGCGCCGCGCCCTCCGCGGGCGCCCTCGTCGCCGGACTGCTCCTCACGCGCCGCCCGTTGCACTACCGCGCAGGCCCGACCCTGCTCGCGGTCGTGGCCGCGTTCGGCGCGATGATGATCGTCTTCGGTGTCTCGCGCTCGCTGCCGCTTTCCCTCGCTGCGCTCGCGGTCAGCGGCTTCGTGGACATGATCAGCATGAACATCCGCGCGACGGCAGTCCTCCTCATCACGCCGCCCGAGCTCCAAGGACGGGTCAGCGCCGTGGAGTGGGTGTTCATCAGCGCATCGAACGAGCTCGGCGCCTTCGAGTCGGGCGCCATGGCCCGCCTCATCGGGACGGTTCCCGCAGTCGTCGCGGGCGGAGCCGTGATGATCGGTGTGGCCGGCTCCTGGCGCCGCCTCTTCCCGGCGCTCGCACGGATGGGTCGCCTCGACGAGCTGCGGCCCGAGCCCACGTAGGATCGCCTCGATGGAGCCCCTCGACAGGTCGACACGATGGCCGTACGACGAGCGTGGCGAGGTGCGGGAGTTCAGCTACCAGCGCTTCAACAGCCCGACGGTCGCCGCCGCCGAGGCCGCTCTCGGCGAGCTCGACGGTGGCCCGGCGCTGCTCTTCCCTTCCGGCGCCGGCGCGACGACGGCGCTTGTCCTCTCGCTCCTCGATCCGGGAGACACGATCGCGCTGGCCGAGGGTTGCTACTACGGCACCGGGCTGACGTTCGCCGCGCTCGCACGCTGGGGTCTCGCGGTGGTCGAGTTCGACCAGACCGGAGCGCCGCCCGAGGGCGTCCAGCTCGTCTGGCTCGAGGCGCCGTCGAACCCGTTCCTCACCATGCCCGACCTCGAGGCGGCGGCGGCCCATCCAGCGCCGGTCGTCGTCGACGCCACCGCCGCGACGCCCGTCCACCTGCGCCCGCTCGAGCACGGCGCCGACTTCGTCCTTCACAGCGCGACGAAGTACCTCGCCGGGCACGACGACGCGCTCCTCGGCGCCGTCGTCTGCCGTGACGACGCCTTTGCAGAGGAGCTGCGGACGTTCCGGAGCCGGACGGGAATCGTCGCCGCGCCGGACGCCGCATGGCTGCTCCTGCGCGGACTGAAGACGCTCGACCTGCGTGTGCGGCGACAGACGGAAACGGCCGCGCTGATCGCCGAGCGGTTGGGAGCCCATCCGGCGGTCGAGACCGTGCGCTACCCCGGCCTCGGAGGTCTGCTCTCGTTCGACGTGGCGGACGCCGACACGGCGCGGAAGGTCGAGACCTCGACGCGGGTCGTCGTCAACGCGACATCGCTCGGCGGCGTGACGAGCGCTATCGAAAGCCGATCGCGGTGGGAAGGCGACCGTGTCCCGCCGGGCCTGCTGCGGCTCAGCGTCGGCCTCGAGGATCCCGAGACACTGTGGGCCGACCTCGAGCGGGCGCTGGGCTGACCCCGCGATTCACGTCTTCAAGGGACGGGAAGCAGCCCGCCGCCGATGGCAACCCCGTTCCGGATCCTGATCGCCGAAGACGACGAGGCATTCCTCGAGGTGATCGCCGGCCTGCTCGAGCAGGACAGGCGATTCACCGTGTCCGGGCGAGCGCGCGACGGACGCGCGGCCGTCGATCTCGCCGAGCGATCGGCTCCAGATGCGGTCGTGATGGACATCGAGATGCCCGTCCTCGACGGCGTCGAGGCGACGAAGCTCTTGCGTGCAGCGGCACCGGATCTTCCGATCGTCGCAGTCAGCGGCCACGACTACGAGGAACGCGTCCTCGAGATCCGCCGGGCCGGCGCGGACGACTACGTCCGCAAGGCGCGCCTCGCCAACGAGCTGCCGCGCGTGCTCGCGGTGCTGCTGAGCAGAGCGAACGCCTAGAAGAAGCCGGAGGTCGGACTCGAACCGACGGCCCACGCCTTACAAGGGCGTTGCTCTACCAGCTGAGCTACTCCGGCGACCCCGGATGGTACCGACACCGTCCGCTACGTATGCCACTCTGACAACATGAGCACCCTAAACACATCGGGGATCGTTCGACGCTGGCGATCATTGATTGCCTTGCGCGAGGCCGGCCACGCGCTCTACTTGCCGTTCGGCGAGCACACACGTTGCGACCTACTGATTGAAGGTGGAGATCAGATCTCTCGCGTCCAATGCAAGACCGGGAGGCTCCGGAAAGGGCGCCGTGGTCTTCGCCGTCTATCCCAACACGAGCCACCGCGGCCCTCCGCGTCACACTGCCGCGCAACGGTCGACGGCGATCGATCCGGTTCGCCTCCGCTTACGAACTTGCCACGATCTAGAGGAGGACTTCGCGGCCCTTTTGGTGGGCAAGGATCTTCCGTTTCACGCGCTGGAGCGCGTTGTCGATCGTCTTCGTGTCGCAGCCGAGCCGCTCCGCCATGTCCTCGTACGACGATCCCTCGAGATACAGACGCAGCGCATCCGCCTCGAGAGGCGAGAGGCCCGTGCCGAGGCTGAAGACGAGGCTCTGTAGCTCCTCGGTCGAGATCACGACGAGCGGAGGCTCGTGGACGGCGGCGCTCGGAAGCGCGTCACCGAGAGTGCACTCGCCTTCACCGTCCTGGCCGGCCGGCGTGTGGCTGAAGGAGACGTAGGTGTTGAGCGGCGCGTGCTTGAAGCGGGTCGCCGTCTTGATCGCCGTGATGATCTGCCGCGTGACGCAGAGCTCGGCGAAGCTGCGGAACGAGGTCTCCTTGTCCGCCCGGAAGTCCCGCACGGCCTTGTAGAGACCGATCAGTCCCTCCTGGAGAAGATCGTCGTTGTCGCCGCCCGCCAGGAAGTACGAGCTGGCCTTGAGGCGCACGAAGCCCGTGTAGCGGCGGATGAGGGCGTCCATCGCAACACTGTCGCCGTTCCGAGCTTTGAGAACGAGCTGTAGATCCTCTAGCTCTCGTTGAACTTTCTGCGGTGAGCGTGCTGTCGCTGCGCGGGTAGCCATGGCGCCTCCCGGGCGTCTCGAGGGCGAAGTCTCACCCTGTGGTCGAGGCGAAGATAGCAAGGGGTCCAAAATTTTACAAGTCCAATTGCTATGGACCCAGCTTGGTCCGGACCCAGGACGCTAGCGACTCCTAGCGTTCGCCGCGACGTAACCGCTCGAGCCGGGCCAGCGTGTCCGGATCGAGGCGGTCGCGGAGGTCGCCTCGGCGCGTCGGCGGCTGACTGGGCGGGGAGAACTCGCCGAGGAATGTCTGAGACGCGATCTTCCGGACGTCGATGCCCGCAGTGCTACGGACGGCTGCATCGGAGGACACGAGCGCGACCTCTCCCCTGCCTCGATGCTCGACCGCGAGTTGCTCGAGCAGCGTGTCTGCGTCCTTGGCCCAGAGCACTTCGAGGGGCCCATGCCGCTCGTTCGTCCCCTGGCCGTCGAAGACGAGCACTCCGCGAGCGCCTTGGGCCGCGACCCAGCTCGCAAGCAGGTCGCGGAGCTCCTCGGGCGATGCGAACCCGCCTGCGTGCAGGAGGTTGAAGCCGTCGAAGAGGTAGAGGGTCGGCTCAGCCATCGCGCTGTCTCCGCGCTTCGTAGAGGAGAAGCGCGGCGGCAACGCTGACGTTGAGCGACTCCACCTGCCCGAGCTGCGGAATCGAGACCTCGAGGTCGCACGTTCGCCGCACGAGCGGCCGCAGACCCTTGCCCTCCGCGCCGAGGACGAAGGCAAGCCCGCCGGAGAGATCCGCGTTCCACATGGGGGTTCCCGATTCGCCAACTGCTCCCGCGACCCAGACGTCGCCGCTCTTGATCCCCGCGAGATAGCGCGCGAGATTCGGGACGACGGCAACCGGCAGGTGCTCGACGGCGCCGGCGGACGCGCGACAGACGGCAGCCGTGACGCTCGCCGAGCCGTGCGCCGGCACCACGACGCCGCTCGCGCCGGCTCCCTCGGCGCTTCGGATCACGGCTCCGAGGTTCCGCGGA
Source organism: Gaiellaceae bacterium (assembly GCA_035310545.1). Lineage (GTDB taxonomy): Bacteria > Actinomycetota > Thermoleophilia > Gaiellales > Gaiellaceae > Palsa-739. The sequence continues at coordinate 27,689 of DATGEB010000048.1, read as the reverse complement.
TCGCTCACCTGGTCGAGGCACGCGAGGAGCGGAGCCGGGCCGGAAGCCAGCTCGAAGGCGTCGGCGTAGCGGAACGGCTCGCACCACGCGACGACGCCCTGGTGGTCGCGCGTGCCCGCTGCGTCGGAGAGGTCTCGCTCGAGCTTCGTCTGGAGGCGCGGACGCTCGACGTCTCGCAGCCACTGCTCGCTCCGAACCGTGCGTTCGCTCGCCCACAGCTCGAGCACCTCGCGCGGCCCGCGTAAAGCCTCCCGAACCGGCCGGCGGCCGTAGACGAGGTCGCGTGTCACGGACGGCGGACGAGCTGGAAGCCGGGAAGATCGGCCACGTCGCGCACGTCCCAGCCGGCAGCGGCGATTTCGTCGCGCAGGCGGTCCGCTTCGGCGAAGTCCTTCGCGTCGCGCGCCTCGCGCCGCCGCGCAGCGAGTGCGGCGAGCTCCGCCGGCGCCTCCTCGAGCTCCGCGAGCGATCCGAGCCCGAAGATCTCGAACGCGCGTCGCAAGAGCTCGTGATCGCGCCAGCCGTGCAGCACGGCGAGCGCTTCCGGCGTGTTGAAGTCGTCGTCGAGCGCCGTTTCGAGGTCGGCCCAGTCGCCGACCGGCTCGCTCGGAGAGCGGAACACGTTCCGGAATGTCTCGAGCTGCGCTCGCGCCTGCTCGAGCGTCACGTCCGAGTAGTCCAGCGGCTTCCGCCAGTGGCCGGTCATGAAGAAGAAGAGCAGCGTCTCGCGACCCCAGCGGTCGAGCGCGTCCTTCAGCGAGATGTCGTTGCCGATCGACTTGTGCATCTCCGAGCCGCGCATGCTCAGCATCCCGTTGTGCATCCAGATTCGGGCGAACCCGTGTCCTAGCGCCCGCGACTGCGCGATCTCGTTCTCGTGATGCGGAAACTTGAGGTCGAGCCCACCGCCGTGGATCTCGAAGCTCTCACCGAGGTACTTCTCCGCCATCGCGGAGCATTCGATGTGCCAGCCCGGGCGGCCACGGCCCCAGGGCGAGTCCCACCACGTATCCTCGCCCGGCTTGTTCGCCTTCCACAGCGCGAAGTCGCGGGGATCTTCCTTCAGCGGGTTCGGCTCCTGCTCCTCCATCGCGTCGGGCCGCTGTCGCGACAGCCCGCCGTAGTCGGGGAAACGCGCCACGCGGTAGTAGACGTCGCCGTCGACTTCGTACGCGAAATCGCCTTCGACGAGCTGCTCGATCAGCGCGATCTGCTCAGGGATCGTCTCCTCGGCGGTGGGCTCGACGTCGGGGCGCCCGAGCCCGAGCCGGTCGGTGTCCTCGATGTACCAACGCGTTGCGTCTGCTGCGAGCTGGGCGCTCTTGCCCGGCGCGGCGTCGTAGATCTTGTCGTTGATGTCGGTGATGTTGACGACGACGGTCGTCTCGTAGCCGCCGGCCTCGAGCCAGCGCTTCAGCCAGAGCGGGATCACCGTGACGGCGAGCGCGTTGCCCACGTGGATGCGCCGGTAGACGGTCGGCCCGCACCAGTAGATCCCAACCGGGCCCGGCGGTGGAGGCAGCTCGACGAGAGAGCCCGTGTAGGTGTCGTGAACGCGCATCGTTCCTAGCCTAGTGCGGTGCGCCGCAAGAGCTCGTCGCGCGGAAGCGCGGCGATGACGGCCGCGAGCTCGGGCCCGCGCTCCTGTCCGGTGAGCGCCATCCGGAGAGCCTTGAGGTCGCCGCCGACCGCCTTCAGCTCGCGCACGATCGCCTTCGGCTCCAGGTCGGCTTCCACGAGCTCTCGGAAGCGCGCGAGCGTCTCCGGCGAGTCGACTTTCGCCTCTGCCGGCTCGAGGACGAGCTGCGCGTAGGTGCGAGCCTCCTCGAGATCGCGCGCGCCCCGCAGGACGGGCGCGACCGAGACCGGCACCCCGACCCGCGCAGCGAGCTCCTCGTCGCTCAAGGCCGCAAGCACCTCCGTCGAGAGGCGGCGGATGCGCGCGAGGTCGAGGTGGACGTCATGGCGCGGAACGCCAAGCTCGTCGAGATAGGCACGCGCCGCCTCGGCCGGGATGCCGGCCTCGCGCAGCGACGCCACGGTCGCCCCCGGCGCGCGCTTCGCGAGCTTTCGTCCATCCTCCCCGAGGATCAGGCCGTGATGGACGAACTCCGGCGGCGTTGCGCCGAGAGCCTCGAACAGGCGCCGGTGCACCGCCTCGTTCGGACGGTGGTCGTTGCCGCGCACGATGCGCGTGATCCCGAAGTCGATGTCGTCGACGACCGACGCGAGCTGGTACGTCGGCGAGCCGTTCTCGCGCAGCAGCGTGATGCCTTCGAACCGGTCTCCGAGCGGCGCACCCATTTCCCGGTGGCGCTCCGCGCGCTCGCTCTGACGCACCGGCCCCTCGTCCCACGCGATCCCGAGCCATTCGAGATCCTGCAGGATCGCGTCCTCTCCGCCCGGGACGTTCCGGGCCGGATCGGTGTCGTCGATCCGCAGCAGCATCCACTCGCCCAGTCGCCGATTGGCGACCGCGCTCAGGGCGTTGCCGAGGTGGAGCGAGCCCGTCGGGCTCGGTGCGAAACGGACTCGGGCCATCGGGCGAGTGTAAGCTGCGCCCCGCGATGGAGTCCTGGCGCGCAACTGTTCTTCGCCAAAACGGCTGATCCGCCGCTTTCCAGCACAGCGTCGTAGGAAAGCGGCGGGACGCGACGCGATCCCGCCCCGAAAACTCGGAGGTGTTCGTCGCGATGCCGATGCCACATCGGACCCAGCAGCAGGTGATCAAGCGCCGACTCGTAGGCAAGGACGGCGCGGAACGGATCCGCGAGCTCCGCGCGATCCTCGGTGAGCTCCCGGGCTACCGCAACGGTCCGTACGCCGACCTGCGGAAATGGGTCGAGGGCGAGATCGAAGCGGCGCGGACGAGGAAGCGGGTCGTCAACCGCGACTCGATCGCCGTGCGCCGCGAGGGCGCCGCTCAGATCGCGCTCGTCGGGCCGCCGAACGCGGGAAAGTCCTCGCTCCTGCAGGCGCTTTCGGCAATCCAGATCCGCACCGGCGACTACGCATTCACCACGACTCGACCGGTCGCGGCGACCACGCGCCTCGGCGGCGTCCTCGTTCAGCTCGTCGAGATTCCCGGCCTGATCGCAGGAGCTGCCGCGGATCGGGGCGGCGGCCGCGCGCTCCTTGGCGTGCTTCGCAACGCAGACGCGATTCTCTGGTGCCACGCGTGCGACCGGCCCGTCGAGGAGCTCGAGACGATCCGCGCCGAGGTCGCCGCCGCCGGGATCGACGTGCCCGGCATCCTGGCTGCGACGAAGTCGGACGAGGCGCCGCCGCCCGACCACCCGGAGCTGCCCGTGGTGCCGGTCTCGGTTCTCGACGACGCAAGCGTGGAGAGGCTGCGCGACGAGCTCTGGGCGCTGACGGGCCTCGTCCGCGTCTACCTGCGCGACGGCGGCGACCCGGTCGCGCTGGAGCCGCCCGTCACGGTGCTCGACGTCGCCGACTCGATCCACCACTCGCTCCGGGAACGCTGCACGGGGGCGCGCGTCTGGGGCCCGTCGGCACGGTTCGACGGGCAGCAGGTCGGCAGGCGGCACGAGCTAGTGGACGGCGACACCGTGGAGGTTCTCGACCGCTAGCGAGGTTTGGCGTCTTTGGTAGGCCGGAAGACGAACGCGATGGGCGACGTCGTCGTGATCACGGGCGCCTCCGGCGGAGTCGGACGCGCGACCGCGCGCAGGTTCGCGCAGGACGGCGCGAAGGTCGCACTGCTCGCTCGCGGCCGCGGCGGTCTCGACGCCGCTGCGGCGGAGGTCGAGAAGCGCGGCGGACGCGCGCTCGTCCTCCCCATCGACGTCGCCGACGCCGGCCAGGTCGAGGCCGCTGCCGAGGCGGTCGAGGAGGAGCTGGGGCCAATCGACATCTGGATCAACGACGCGATGGCCACGATCTACGCGGAGTTCCTCGACGTCGAGCCCGACGAGTACCGGCGCGCGACCGAGGTCACCTACCACGGGATGGTCTGGGGGACGATGGCGGCGCTGAAGCGAATGGCCAAGCGCAACCGCGGCACGATCGTCCAGGTCGGCTCGGCCCTCGCGTTCCGGGGGATTCCGCTCCAGGCGCCGTACTGCGGCGCGAAGCACGCGTGCAAGGGCTTCACCGAATCGGTCATCACCGAGGTGCGGCATCACGGCTGGAACATCCACCTCACGATGGTTCACCTCGCCGGCTTCAACACGACGCAGTTCACGTGGGGCCGCACCAAGCTGCCGAAGCAGACGCAGCCCGTGCCGCCGATCTACCAGCCGGAGATCGCGGCGGACGCGATCCACTGGGCGGCGTACCACAAACGCCGCCAGGTCTACGTCGGCTGGCCGACCGTGCTCAACATCCTCGGCGAGCGCGTCGTGCCGTGGTTCCTCGACTGGTACCTCGCGAAGACCGGTTATGGCTCGCAGATGACGAAGCAGCCGCTCGACGGAGGCCCCGGTCACGACAACCTGTACGAGCCGGTCGACGCCGACACGGATCGTGGCTCGCACGGGCCGTTCGACGGGAGGGCGCACTCCCACAGCCTCGAGACGAGCCTCACGAAGCACCGCCGGCTCGCCGGCTCGGTCGCAGCCGGAGTCGGCGCGGCCACGGGAGCCGTGCTCCTGCGCAAGCGCTAGGCGGCAGCTTCGCGGAGCAGCGCGAGCCAAGCGGGATCCAAGGCATCGCCCTGCTCCTCCTCGATCACAGCACAGAGCGCACGTACGCCTCCCTGGTCGAGGCTCGCGCCTCCCGACTCGAGCGCGCGCCCCAGCAGGAGCGAGAGATCGCGATGCCGCGCGGAGACTCCGGCGCGCGTAGCGGCCGCCGCCGCGAGCGTGCTGACGAGCTCGCGCGGAACGGGAACAACCTTCCCGTCGAGGTCTAGGTCGATCGTGTCGTGCGGCATCTCTGTCTATGACCCGGAACTTGCGGTCTTCAACCCCGTTCGGGGGCTGAACGCGTACACCTTCCCCCAGCCAATGACGTAGAGCCGCTTGCCGTCGGTCACGACCGGGGTGAATGCGCCGTCGGGAAGCGTCCACACCTGTTTTCCGGTGCGCGCGTCGAGCCCGTACGTGCGGCGGTGGAGCGTGGCGAAGTAGACGATGCCGTCGACGACGGTCGCGGAGCCCGAGATCGGGCCGTTCGCGTGGAACTTCCAGAGGAGCGTTCCCGTCGCCGCGTCGAGGGCGTAGAACGTGCCGTCGTACGAACCGACGAAGACACGGCTCCGCCAGACCGCCGGGGAGCCGTAGACGTAGCCGCCGGTGCGGTACGACCAGCGCAGCTTCCCGCTCTGCTCGCCGAACGAGTAGACGTGCCCGTCGGTCGAGCCGAGATAGACGCGGGAGTAGGCGACAGCCGGGGTCGAATAGAACGCGCCGTGCCCGCCGAACCAGTCCCGAGCGGACTGGGCGCGCCAGATCTGCTTGCCGTCGCTCGCCCTCAACGCATAGAGGTCGCCGTCGTACGCGCCGAAGAAGATGTACCCGCGGTCGTAGGCGAGCGCGCCCTTCACGGCTCCGCCGACCTGGACGTGCCAGACCGTCCTTCCGTCGACCGTGCGGAGCGAGTACACGTCCCCTTGCGCGTCGCCGACGTAGACCCGGTTGTCGACGATGAGCGGCGACGTCTCGCTGGCGCCGAGATGCTTCTTCCAGCGGAGCCGGTGCGACGGACCGGCCGCGACGACGAGCAGCTCGCCGTCGCCCGTCTTTGCGGCGTCTCTGCCGCACGGGTGCCGGTTGAGGAACGTCTCGTAGACGGAGCCGCGCCCGAGTCGGTCGATGGCCGGCGACGCCGCCTCGCAGCGGCCCACGTGCACCGTCCAGAGCCGGCGACCGCTTCGCGTCGAGACCGCGATCAGGTTGCCGTTGAGGCTGGCGTAGTAGAGGTAGTGAAACGCAATCGCCGGCGGGAACTCGACGAGCGACGTCCCGCCAGAGGTCCAGTCGCGCCGGAACGGTGGACGCAGCTTGCCGACTCCGACATGCAGATGCTGCGGCTCTCCGCCGAACATCGGCGAGACGATCGAGCTGTCGGTCGGCGCGGCGGCGACCCGAGTCGGATCGAACTCCGTGGACGTCCCTCGGATGCTTCCGCCGAACCGGTGGTGAGCCTCGTAGTAGGCCGCTGCGCCGGCGACGAGCACGACCAGGACGCCGGCGACGACGATGAGGCGGCGCATTCGCGGGATGATGCCTACGTTGGCGATGCACCCGACGCGCTACCGTCGCGGCGTGGAGGAGCAGCTCCTGACCTGGTTCTCCGAGCATGGCCGCGACCTGCCGTGGCGGGGGACGCGCGACCCGTATGCGGTCCTCGTCAGCGAGGTCATGTCGCAGCAGACGCAGGTGGAACGTGTGGCGCCGCGCTGGCGGCGCTGGCTCGAGCGCTGGCCGACGATCGAGGCGCTCGCGGGTGCACCCGCCGCCGACGTGATCCGCGAGTGGCAGGGCCTCGGCTACAACCGCCGGGCGCTCGCTCTCCATCGCACGGCGCGGCAGGTTGCGGCGCACGGCTGGCCCGACGACCTGACCGAGCTGCCCGGAGTCGGCCGCTACACGGCGGACGCGGTCGCCTGCTTCGCGTTCGGTCGGGCAGTCCTGCCGGTGGACGTCAACGTCCGGCGCGTCTCGGAGCGCACCGGTCACGCGTTCTCGCCCGCAGCGGCTCAGGCGCTGATGGATCTCGGAGCGTCGCTCTGTCTCGCCCGCATCCCGCGCTGCGAGATCTGCCCGCTCGCCGCCGGCTGTCCCTCGCGCGGCGGCCGTTTCGAGCCGCTGCGCCGCCAGGGACGCTTCGAGGGCTCGTTCCGCCAGCGCCGGGCGGCGGCTCTGCGCGAGATCCTGGCCGGTGCGCAGCCCGAGGACGTCGAAGCCGTGGCTTCCCTTGCGCGCGACGGCCTGGTGGCACTGGACGGAGAGGTCGTGTCCCTCCCGCAGTAGCGGGGTACCATCCGCCCGATGCTCGCTACCTCGATCGTGATCCTTCTGATCCCGCTCTGGATCCTCCTCGGGCTCGTGGTGATCGTCTTCCTGCTCGGCCTCCTGGGTCGGATCCAGAACGGGCGCTACCTGCGGCCGGTCGTGGCAGCGATGTCCAAGGTGCCGTTCCTGAAGCGGATGTTCGAGAAGGCGTCGCGTGCGGCGATCGAGCGCTCGAATCCCGAGCTCGCGAGCGCCCTGCGGAAGGTGGAGCCGCACGCCAAGCAGCTCGCCAATCCGCAGCAGGCGCAGAAAGTGATGTCACGCCTCACACGCGAGGAGCGGGCGGCGCTGCTGGAGATGCAGGAGCAGCAGGGCGGCGCCGAGCCCGAGGTGACGAATCGGCAGATGCGGCGCCAGCTCGAGAAGCAGCGCAAGCGCCGCTAGGCAAACGCATGTCGAACCCAGACGTTGGGCTCGACGTAGACCCCGCGGCCGTTCTTGAAGTGGATCGGCACGAGAGCCCCCGGAACCACGTAGTTGCCGTCTTCCGGGAACACCATCCCCGTCCATTCCTCCCACTCCGCGCGCGTGCCCGAGATCGTCATAGACCGCGGCGCCGTCTCCAGGAGCTCGCCGCCCAGCCGTTCGTGCGTGCGAAGCCACGGGTCGTACGGGAGCCCATCGCCGCGGCGCCAGCCGACATACCGGTCGATCGCGACGAGCGGGTAGCGCTCCTTCCACGTGGGGCGCACCGGCGCGATGAGCGCATCGAGCCCGTGACCCGCGCCGATCGCCGCGAGCCGCCGCAAGATGGTCTCCGCGACTCCGAAGCCGCGGTACTCCGGGACGACGCCGGCGACGACCGCGCAGAGCGTCGTCGGCGACCCTTCGACTCCGTCGGTGAGGGCCCAGTCGATGCCGCGCGGCGAGGGCGTACCGTTCCAGGCGACGGGCACGCTGCACGCGTAGCCGACCGTCCGGCGGGCGCCGCCCTCACGGTCGACGACCCAGAGCTGGAAGTCCGGAAACTGGTCGTAGAGCTGCGGCCAGAACGACGAGACGACCGGATCGTGGACCATGAACTCGGGCCAGATGTTCGGCAGGGTCCCTCGCAGCTTCGGGTGCTCGGCGTGGGTGACGATGGCGAGCTTCATCTCACGAGCAGCGCGACGGCCTGTGCGGCGAGCCCCTCGCCGCGGCCGGTGAAGCCAAGGCGGTCCGTCGTGGTGGCGCGGACCGCGACGAGATCCGGATCGACGCCGAGCGCTTTCGCCAGGCGTTGCCGCATCTCCTGCCGATGGGGCGCGAGGCGCGGCTCCTCACCGATGAGGACCACGTCGGCGTTGGCCAGGCGCCAGCCTCCTGCCTGAACCCGCTCCCATGCCTGCGCGAGTAGCTCGAGCGAGTCGGCGCCCTCCAGCGCCGGATCGCCTGACGGGAAGAGGGCGCCGATGTCCTCGAGCCCGGCGGCGCCCAGCACGGCGTCGGTGAGAGCGTGGGCGAGCACGTCTCCGTCGGAGTGACCCGCGAGCCCGCGCGGATGCTCGATGCGAGCACCGCCGAGCACAAGCGGGACGCCGTCCTCGAAGGCATGCGCATCGACGCCCGTTCCGACCCGGTATTCAAACATCGTCGAGCGTCTCCGGCAGCTCGGCGAGCGAGTCGATCGTGACCGTTCCGGTGGGTGAGTCGACATCGGCATGCGCGCCGCGACGGATCCGGACGGCGCGGAGACCGGCGGCGAGCGCCGGCACGACGTCGTTGTCGACGCGGTCGCCCACATAGACGATCTCTGCCGCGTCGGCGCCCGCTTCCTCGACGACATGCGCGAAGAACCCCGCCGCCGGCTTCTCGACGCCCCACCGCTCCGACGAGCCGACGAAGTCGACGTGCGCGCGGAGGAAGTCCTCGTGGACGGTGCGCATGTTGCCGGCGGCGCCGAGGCGCAGGCCGCGCTCGCGCAGCGCATCGAGGCATGGCAGCGCGTCGGAATGGAGGTCTCGATCCGCGAATACGCAGGTCGTGGTTCCCTCGGCCTCCCAGCGCTCGTGCGCGGCGGCCTCGTCCACGAGCGTCTCTCCGACGTCGAAGACGACGACGGTCAACGCCATGCGGACACCGTCTCGAGATCGGCCGGGGAGGTCACCTTGAGCAGACGCGGATCACCTTCCACGATCTTGACGCGACCACCGGCCGCCTCGACGAGACCCGCGCAGTCGGTCGCCTCGGCGCCATCCGCCTGAGCGCGTCGCAGCGCGTCCGCCGCGAACGCCTGGGGCGTCTGGATCGCCCAGAGCCCTTCGCGCGGCACGGTCTCCCGGACTCCCCCATCCGCGCCGGCGCGCTTCAGCGTGTCGCCGACCGGCAGCCCCGGAACGACTCCGTCCCAGCCCTCGAAAAGCGGCGCGAGCACGCGCTCGATGACCTCGTCGGACACGAGGGGCCGTGCCGCGTCGTGCACGAGAACGACGAGCGCGTCGGCAGGCACTTCGGCGAGCCCCGAACGCACCGAGTCGCTTCTCGTCTTCCCACCCGGCACGCAGGCGTGGACCTTGCCACAGCCTTCCTCCTCGGCGAGGAGAATCGCCGGCTCCTCCCAGCCGGGCGGCGCGACGAGCACGATCCCGTCCACCAACGGAGACGCTTCGAGCCGGCGCAAGGGCTCGGCCAGGAGAGGCTCGTCTCCCAGGTTGGCGAACGCCTTGGGCCGGTCCAGTCCGAGTCGCTCCCCCCGCCCGGCGGCGACGAGGATGGCCCAGACGGACATGTCCGGAAGCCGGCCCGGCTACGCCGCGGCCGCGGCGGCCTTCTTCTTGGCCGCGGGCTTCTTCGTGGGCGGGCTGTCGGAGGCGAGAACCTCTTCGAGCCAGTCCGCGCAGGTCTCCTCGTCCATGTCCTTCGCGTACATCAGCTCGGAGGCGAGGATCTTCTTCGCCTTCACGAACATCTGCTTCTCACCCGTGGAGAGACCTTTCTCCCGGTCGCGAAGCGCGAGGTTCCTGACGACTTCGGCGAGCTCGAGGATGTCGCCGGTCTTCATCTTGTCGCGGTTGTGCTTGAAGCGCCGGTTCCAGTTCTTCGGCATTTCGGTCGAGACGCCCGTGAGCGCCTTGAGGACGGGCGCAATCTCCTTGTCGCCGATCACACGCCGAAGGCCGACCTTCTCGGCGTTCTCGGACGGGACCTGCACCGTCATGTCGTTGTGCAGGATCTTGATCGTCAGGTACTCGCGCTGTTCTCCGAGAACCTCACGCTTCTCCTTCTTGACGACCGTACCCGCCCCGTGGTGGGGATAGACCACCTTGTCGCCGACGTCGTACAAGCCGAACCTCCCATGGCCGACAGCCACTCTTCCGTCAAGAAAGCCGGCACGCTCCTCTGCGCCGGCAACAGAGCGCCAGTGTAGCAGAAACGGCGTAACTAAGCCAAATTTCGCCCGATTCTGCTCTGCCAGAGCGCCTTTTGGCTAGAGCTGGAGGTAGCGGTCGACGAGGTTGTGCTCTTGCAGGCGGCGCAGGCCCTCGCGGATCTCGCGCGCCCGCACCGTCCCCACCCCCTCGACCGATTCGAGCTCTCGCTGCGAGGCGCGGACGACCGCGTCGAGGCTCCCGAGGCCGGATACGACGCGGCGGACGAGCGGCTCCGGTACGCGCGGGAGGTGCGAGAGGACACGGTAGCCCCGCGGCACGACCGCCTGATCGAGCGGATTGATGCCGCGCTCGTAGCCGAGCACCTCCGCCAGCTTCCCGAACTCGAGTAGCTCCTGGTAGCTGACACTCGAGAGATCGGCCAGTGCCTCCGTGGCTTCTTCGCCGACGCCGAGCACGTGATAGTCGCGGACGATCGCATCGCGTTCTCCCGGCACGTCTCCCACGAACTCCTCGAGCTGGAGCCTGATCAGGCGTCCCTCGGTGCCCAGCTCGATGCAGTCGCGCATGATGCGCGCCGCCATCCGTGTGATCATCTCGGCGCGCTGGAGGACGACGAGGACGTCGTCGAGCACGACCGCGTTCTGGAACTCGAGCGCCGTGAGCCGTGTCAGCACCTGTTCCAGCCGCTGCCGGTACGTGTCGAGCGTCGCGAGCGCCTGGTTCGTCTTCGCCAGCACGTCAGCGACCGGGTCGAGCTGGTAGCGCGCCGGCCCGACGAAGATCGTGACCGTCTCGCGCTGCTGCGAGACCGAGACGACCAGGGCGCCCGTCTGCTTCGCCACACGCTCGGCAGTGCGGTGCCGCGTCCCGGTCTCGTTCGACGGGATCGTCGGGTCCGGCATGAGCTGGACGTTCGCCCACGCGAGCCGTTTGACGGCCTCGTCCACGATGATCGCGCCGTCCATCTTCGCGAGCTCGTAGAGGAGCTGGGGACGGAACGGCGCGTCGAGCTGGATGCCGCCCGAGTAGAGAAACGAGAGCGAGTTCGGGTCGCCGACGACGATCAGTGCGCCCTCGTGCGAGCGAATCACGTCGTCGACAGCTTCGCGGAGTCCAGTGCCGGGCGCGATCTTGGCGATCGCGGCGAGGAGCTCCGGGTTCTTGCGACGCGGGTCTTCCTCCGAGGGGATGCGCGTGAACCCGAGATCGCCCAGGCGATGATCGCCCCTACGCTCGGTCGTCTCCTTCGGGTCGGTCCCCATCCAGCCCCGCCTTGATGGCCTGCCGCAGCGTCTCTGCGGCCTCGACCTCGATTTTGCCAGTCGCCGCCGTGCCGGTCGGAGCGAGGACCGAGGTGAGCCCGAGCTTCGCGCACTCCTCCAGGCGCCGCTCGGCCTGCGCGGCGGTGCGCAGACGTCCTGTGAGGCCGATCTCGCCGAACGCTGCGATTCCGGTCTTCACCGGGACTCGCCGCGCGGCGGAGGCGATGGCGAGCGCCACCGCGAGGTCGGCTCCGGGCTCGTCGATGCGGACGCCGCCCGCGACGTTCACGAACACGTCGGCCTGTCCCAGACCGACGCGCGCGTGGCGCGAGAGAACCGCGACGGTCATCGCGAGCCGCTTGGGGTCGATGCCCGTCGCGACGCGGCGCGGCATCGCGAGCTCGCTCTGCGCGACGAGCGCCTGGATCTCGAGCAGGATCGGCCGCGTCCCTTCGAGGGCGCACGCGACTGCCGCCCCCGGCTCGCCCGGGACCGTGCGGCCGAAGACCTCGGACGGATCGGCGACGCCGGACAGCCCGGCGCCGGTCATCTCGAACACGCCGAGCTCGTTCGTCGAGCCGAAGCGGTTCTTCACCGCGCGCAGGACGCGGTGCGCGTGGTAGCGGTCGCCCTCGAACTGGAGGACGCAGTCGACGAGATGCTCGAGCACGCGCGGGCCGGCAACGGTGCCGTCCTTTGTCACATGACCGACGAGGATCGTCGCGACGTTGCACTCCTTCGCCACGCGCAACAGCCGCGCCGCCGCCTCCCGCACCTGCCCGACCGAACCGGGCGCCGACCCCAGCTCGGCCGAGTGGAGGGTCTGCACGGAGTCGACGACGCAGACGTTGGGCCGCTCCGCACGGAGGGTCTCGCAGACGGCCTCGAGCTCGGTCTCGGCGAGGATCTGGACGTTGCCCGCGCCGCCGAGCCGCTCGGCGCGCAGCTTGACCTGCGCGAGCGACTCCTCGCCGGTGACGAGCAGCGAGGAGCGCGAGTCACCGATGGCGCGGAGCGCCATCAGGAGCAGCGTCGACTTGCCGACGCCGGGCTCGCCGCCGAGCAGCACGAGCGAGGCGGGAACGAGCCCACCGCCGAGCACGCGGTCGAGCTCTGCGACGCCGGTCGAGATGCGCGCCGCCTCCTCGACCTCTACCTCGACCAGCCGGAACGGCGCCCTCGCTGCCGCCTTCCCGGTGCCTCCGGACGCCTCGACCGTCTCCTCGACGAGCGTGCCGAACGACGCGCAGCCCGGGCACTTGCCGAACCAGCGCCCCGCGCTGTAGCCGCACTCGGTGCAACTGAACTGAACGGCCGCCGTCTTCGCCACGATTCCACAGTACGGTCGCGGGCGGACGCGAGCCTCGCGCAGTGCCGACGACTTCGCGCCAAAACAGAAGCGGCTCCGATGAGGAGCCGCTTCCGCGCGTTGAGGGAGATATGCCGGGAGCCCCCGCCGCATCGGGGCTCACCGTATGTAGCGCTTACAGGAGTCATCATGCGATCGCTCGCCCGCTTGATTCCTCCCCTTTCCGGTTGTTCAGCAGGCCGCTTCACTCGCGAGCCCAGTGCTGGAGCCGCGCGGATCCCTCGTTGGAGCGACGCTGGACCGGGCCACCGCGCTCGGTCCGAGCGCTATTCCTCTTCGGACGCGGGCTGTTCGCTGTCTTCGTCGGCGGAAGCCGCGGGCTCGTCTGCCGGCACCGTCACCTTCTCGGGCGTGACCTCGCCGGGGATGAAGGTGATGTCCACCTCGTCGCCAGGCTCGCCGTCCTCGGTGCGGGTACGCGCGACGAGGATCGTCGAGCCCGGCTCGAGCTGGCGCCCGAGGACGAAGTCGGCGAGCGGGTCCTCGATGTAGCGCTGGATCGCGCGGCGCAACGGCCGGGCGCCCATCGCCGGGTCGTAGCCCTTGTCGACGAGAAGCTCCTTCGCGTCGTCCGTGAGCTCGATCGAGACCTCGTGCGTCACCATCTGCTCGCGCAGGCGCCGGAGCTGCAGGTCGACGATCGTCGTGATCTCTTCCTTCGAGAGCTTGTGGAAGACGATGATCTCGTCGATCCGGTTGAGCAGCTCGGGCCGGAAGACCTTCTTCAGCTCGCCCATCACGCGGCTCTTCATCTCGTCGTACGAGAGGCCGGACTCGTCGCCGACCGTGAAGCCGAAGCCGGTGTTCTTCGAGATCTGAGCGGCGCCGAGGTTCGACGTCATGATCACGATCGTGTTCCGGAAGTCGACGCGGCGGCCCTGGGCGTCCGTCAGCTTCCCCTCTTCGAGGATCTGCAGGAGGATGTTGAACACGTCGGGATGCGCCTTCTCGATCTCGTCGAGGAGGAGCACCGAGTACGGCTTGCGCCGCACGGCCTCGGTGAGCTGGCCGCCTTCGTCGTAGCCGATGTAGCCCGGAGGAGAGCCGACGAGCCGGGACACGGAGTGCTTCTCCATGTACTCCGACATGTCGACCTGGATCATCGCGTCCTCGTCTGAGAACAGGAACTCGGCGAGCGTGCGCGCGAGCTCGGTCTTGCCGACGCCGGACGGGCCGAGGAAGATGAACGAGCCGGTCGGCCGCTTCGGATCCTTGATCCCGGCGCGGGCGCGGCGAATCGACTTGGAGACGGCGGCGATCGCCTCCTCCTGGCCGACGACGCGCTTGTGCAGCTCCTCCTCCATCTTCACGAGCCGCGCAGACTCGGCCTCGGTGAGCTTGAAGACCGGGATGCCCGTCCACATCGAGACGATGTCGGCGATCTCCTCCTCGCCGACCTGCGGCTGCTCCTCCTGGTTTTCAGAGGTGCGCCACTGCTCCTCGAGCTCCCGCTTCTTCTGCGTGAGCTTGCGTTCCTTGTCGCGCAGCGAGGCGGCCTTCTCGAACTCCTGGTTCTCGATCGATGCTTCCTTCTCCTTGCGGACGCGCTCGATCTCGTCCTCGAGCTCGCGATACCGCGGCGGAGCGGACATCGACTTGATCCTGAGCCGCGAGGCGGCCTCGTCGATCAGGTCGATCGCCTTGTCGGGAAGATGGCGATCCTGGATGTAGCGGTCGGAGAGCTCGGCCGCCGCCTTGAGCGCCTCGTCGGTGATCGTGACGCGGTGGTGCGCCTCGTAGCGGTCGCGCAGGCCGCGCAGGATCTGGACGGAGTCGTCCACGGTCGGCTCCTCGACGCGCACCTGCTGGAAACGGCGCTCGAGGGCGGCGTCGCGCTCGAGGTACTTGCGGTACTCGTCGAGCGTGGTCGCGCCGATCGTCTGCAGCTCCCCACGGGCGAGTGCCGGCTTGAGGATCGAGGCCGCGTCGATCGCGCCCTCGGCCGCACCGGCGCCGACGAGATTGTGGAGCTCGTCGATGAACAGGATGATGTCGCCGCGCTGCTGGATCTCCTTCATGACCTTCTTCAGCCGCTCCTCGAACTCGCCGCGGTACTTCGAGCCGGCGACGAGCGCTGCGAGGTCGAGGCTGTAGATCTGCTTGCCCTTGAGGATCTCGGGCACCTGATTCGAGGAGATCCGCTGAGCGAGTCCCTCGACGATGGCGGTCTTGCCGACGCCCGGCTCGCCGATCAGCACCGGGTTGTTCTTCTGGCGGCGCGCGAGGATCTGCATGATCCGCTCGATCTCCGTCTGGCGGCCCACGACCGGGTCGAGCTTGCCCTCCTGCGCCTGCTTCGTGAAGTTGCGGCCGAACTGGTCGAGCAGCTTCGACGACTTCGACTTCTCGCCCGCCGGCCCGGCGGCGCCGGCCTGGCGGCGTCCGGGGCCGGAGAGCATGCGGATGATCTCGTTGCGGATCTTCTCGGCGTCGGCGTCGAAGTCGAGCAGGATGCGTGCGGCGACGCCTTCGTTCTCGCGAACGAGGCCGAGCAGGATGTGCTCGGTGCCGATGTAGTTGTGGCCGAGGGACAGCGCTTCGCGCAGCGCGAGCTCCAGCACCTTCTTCGCGCGCGGCGTGAACGGGATCTGACCGGTCGTGACCTCGTCACCCTGGCCGACGATGCGCGCGACCTGGGCGCGCACTTCCTCCACGGTGATGTCGAGAGACTCGAGCACGCGCGCCGCAAGACCCTCCTCCTCGCGGAGCAGGCCGAGCAGGATGTGCTCGGTGCCGATGTAGTTGTGCTTGAGCGCCCGCGCCTCGTCCTGGGCGAGGACGACGACCTGGCGGGCCCGTTCGGTAAAGCGCTCGAACAATTCCCTCGACTCTCCTTTCCCTCGTAGAACGCCGTCGACTGGTCGAAGGTTCGGCCATCGTAGCCAACCCCCTTGTTCGCGAAGAGCGGCTGACCGCCTCGCCCACGAAGCCCGAACTCTGCCGCTAGTCGCGGCTGCGGAGCGTCGGGAAGAGGATCACGTCGCGGATGGCGTCCTTCCCGAGCAGCACCATGGCCAGCCGGTCGACGCCCACGCCGCAGCCGCCGTTCGGCGCCATACCGTACGACATCGCCTCGACGTAGTCGGGATCTCCAGGCTCCGCCTCGACGTCTCCTGCCGCCCGCTCCGACTCCTGCATGGCGAAACGCTGGGCCTGCTCATCGGAGTCGTTGAGCTCGCTGAAGGCGTTCGCGATCTCCATTCCGCTCACCACGGCCTCGAAGCGCTCGACCAGCGTCGCGTCCGGGTCCGTCGTGCGGGCGAACGGCGAGAGCTCGATCGGCCAGTCGTAGACGATCGTCGGCTGGGTCAGCTCCGGCTCGACGAAATGCGAGTACGCGTGGTCGGCGAGCTGCGACCAGCTGCGGTCCTTCGAGACGTCGACACCCGCCTCGGTCAGCTTCGCGCGGAGCTCGGCCTCGTCGCGGGTCCAGACGCCGTGTGCCTCGAGCGTCTCGACGAAGCGCACCTCCTGCCATCCGGCCAGATCGACGTCGTGGCCGCGGAACGTCGTCTTCGTGCCGCCGTTCGTCGCCTCGGCGGCGCGCTGCACTAGCTCCTTCATCCGGGCCGCCGTGTCCTTGTAGTCCGCGTACGCCTCGTACCACTCGACCTGCGTGAACTCCGGCGAGTGTTTGTACGAGTAGCTCTCGTTGCGGAAGTCCTTCGAGAGCTCGTAGACCTTCTCGAGCCCCCCGACGACGAGCCGCTTGAGATAGAGCTCGTCCGCGATGCGGAGGTAGAGGTCGGTGTCAAGCAGCTCGGAACGCGTCACGAACGGCTCGGCGAAGCCTCCTCCGTAGCGCGGCTGGAGGATCGGCGTCTCGACCTCGATGAAGCCCTCGCCGTCGAGGTACGCGCGGATCGCCGAGACCATCCGCGCGCGCTTGATCGCGTCGTCGCGCGACTCCTCGCTCATGAGGAGGTCGAGGTAGCGCTTCCGGTAGCGGAGCTCGACGTCCTCGATGCCGTGGAACGTGTCGGGCAGGGGCGCCCGGATTCGTGCGAGCACGTGCAGCTCGTCGACCATGAGCGACGGCTCGCCACGGCGCGCCCGCGCGGGCGAGCCGATCACGCCCACGATGTCCCCGAGGTGGAGGTCGAGCTCGCCCGTCCGCTCGGTCGGACAGATCAGCTGGATTCGACCGGACCGCTCGACGAGGTCGAGGAAGATGAGCTTCCCCATGTCGCGGCGCGCGAGGACGCGGCCGGCGAGCCGGCGCGTCGTCGCGTCGGCGGTCGCGCCGGGCTCGAGCCGCTCGGCCTCGGCCCGGACGGCCGCGGCCTCGTCGCGATCGGGAAACCGCTTCGGGAAGGTCATCGCCGCGCGAGTCTACGCGGCCTTCACTTCCATGATCTTGAACTTCTTGGCTCCGCGCGGCGTCGGCGCCTCGACGACGTCGCCCTTCTTGTGGCCCATGATCGCCTTGCCGACGGGAGACTCGTTCGAGAGCTTCAGCTCGGCCGGGTCGGCTTCTGCGGATCCGACGATGTGGTACTCGACCGTCTTGTTCGAGCCCATGTCTTTCAGACGGACCTTCGTTCCGACCGAGACCTCGCCCGACCGCATCTCCTTCCGCGTCACGACGCGTGCGTTCTTGAGGCGCTCCTCGAGTGTCGCGATGCGCGCCTCGAGATGGGCCTGGTCGTTCTTGGCCGAGTCGTATTCCGCGTTCTCGGCGATGTCGCCGAACTCGCGCGCGATGCGGATGCGCTCCGCGACTTCGCGCCGCCGAACGGTCGAAAGGAGCTCGATCTCCTCCTGAAGCTTCTTGTAGCCGTCTGGCGTAAGGACTACTTCCTTCACACCTGCCTCCTGGACCCAAAACATGAAACGGCCGGCGGCTACCGGCCGTCGGCGGGGCCGGATGGTACCCCCCCGGTCAACCCCCGTCAATTCCTCGCCGATACCATCGCCCGATGCCGGCAAATCTCCAGGACGCGTGGTCGATCGGCGGCGTCGAGGTGCCGTCGCGGATCGTGCTCGCGCCGATGGCCGGCGTCAGCATTCAAGCCTTCCGGCGGCAGGGACGCCGCTTCGGCGCCGGCCTCGTGTGCTCGGAGATGGTGTCTGCGGCGGGGATCGAGCACCGCAACGAGCGGACGTTCGGCTACCTGCGCGTGGCAGCGGACGAGCATCCGCTCGCGATCCAGATTTTCGGTGCAGATCCAGCTGCGATGGCCGAGGCGGCCCGCATGGTCGAGGGCGCCGGCGCGGACATCGTCGACATGAACTTCGGCTGTCCCGTGCACAAGGTGACGAAGACCGGCGCCGGCGCGCACCTCATGGAGGATCCGGAGCTCGCCTGCCGCGTCACCGAGACGGTCGCGCGCGCTGTCGACGTGCCCGTGACGGTGAAGATGCGGCGCGGCGTCCGGAACGGCTCGCGCGCGTGCCTCGAGCTCGGGCCGCGGCTCGTGGAGGCGGGAGCGGCGGCGCTGACGCTCCACCCCCGCTCGGCGCAGCAGATGTACACCGGCGAGGCCGACCACGGCCTCACGGCGGAGCTGGTCGAGCGCGTCGACGTTCCCGTGATCGCGTCTGGCGACGTCACGTCGCGCGAGAAAGCGCTCGCGGTGCTGGAAGAGACCGGCGCGGCGGCCGTCATGGTCGCGCGCGGCGCGCAGGGGAACCCGTGGGCGCTGCGGGAGATCGTCGAGGGCGAATCGTTCCGGCCGACGCGCGAGGAGGTCGCCGCGGAGCTCGTCGTCTTCATCCACGAGGCCGTGCGCGAGCTCGGCGAGCAGCGTGCGGTCGGCTTCCTGAGGAAGTTCTACAGCTGGTACCTCGGTCACGGCCGGTTCCCGAAGCCGTTCAAGCAGGAGCTCGTCCAGCTGCGTTCGACGGAGGAGGTCGTGACGCGCCTCTTCGCGGCGGCCCCCGGCGCAGCCCCGCTCGTGGAGCGGCTCGAGACCGAGCTGCCGGCAGCAGACGAAGTACTGCTCGACCGCCTCCCGATCTCCGCCTACGGCGGAGGTTGACCGTGCGGATGCACGCGGACGAGGTCGATACCGACCCAGCCCTCGTGCAGCGCCTTCTCGCCGGGAACTTTCCCGAGTGGGCGGATCTGCCGATCGAGCCCGTCTTCCCGCTCGGGACGGACAACGCGAACTACCGGCTCGGCGACGACAAGCTCGTGAGGCTGCCGCGGCAGCCGGGCAAGGTCGCGGGGCTCGAGCGCGAGCTCGAATGGCTCCCAGTTTTCGCGCCGTCGCTGCCGCTCACCGTTCCGAGGGCTCTTGGGCGAGGCGAGCCCGCAGAAGGATTCCCGTTCGCGTGGGGCGTGTTCGTGTGGATCGAGGGCGAGAACGTTACAGTCGACGAGGTCGCACCGGAGACGGCCGGAGACCTCGCCGGCCTGATCCTCGCCCTCCGCGGGCTCGACGCGACGAACGCTCCGCCCGGCCTTCGCTGCGGAGCGCTTCGCGAGCACGACGAGTGGGTGCGGAGCGGCGTGGCAAAGTTCCACGGCGGCCACGACGGCAAGGGCCTGCTCGCGGCCTGGGAGAAGACCCTCGACGCGCCGCCGTGGGACGGGGCGCCAACCTGGTGCCACTGCGACCTCGACCTCCGCAACGTCGTCTTCCGCGACGGACGGCCGAGCGGCGTGCTCGACTGGGGCTGGGCGGGAGCCGGCGATCCGGCGAGCGACGCAGCAGTGGCTTGGAAGATGCTGCCCGCCGGCGCGCGGCGGGAATTCTGGGAGGCACTCGGCGCCGACGACGCCGAGATCATGCGCGCCCGCGGCTGGACGCTCCTCCAGTGCGCGGGAGCGCTCTGGTACTACACGCCCGAGAACAACCCGGCGCTCTTCTTCGAGGCCGAGCGGTGGCTCAGCGAGATTCTCGGTTCCGATCCCAGACAATCCTGAGCCCCGCGAGCGTGAGAAACGGCACCACGTGGCGGATCGTCCGCGAATGCGGAGCGATCAGGTCGACGAGCCCGCCGGTGCCGATCACCGGAGCCTCGGCGCCGAGCTCGCCGCGGATGGCGTCGACGATGCCGTCCACCTGTCCCGCGAAGCCGTAGACGAGCCCCGACTGCAAGGCGCCGGCGGTGGTCTTGCCGATCACCTGCGGCGGCTCGACGTAGTCGACCTTGACGAGGCGAGCCGCGCGGGCGAAGAGCGCGTCCATCGAGACCTCGATGCCGGGCGCCAGGACGCCGCCGGCGTACGCGCCGGCCGGTGAGACGACGTCGAAGTTCGTCGACGTGCCGAAGTCGGCGACGATCGCCGGCGCGCCGTAGAGCTCCTTCGCCGCGACCGCGTTGACGATGCGGTCGGGACCGACGTCTCGCGGCGCGTCGTGCTCGATCGGGATCCCGGTGCGCACGCCCGGCCCGATGACGAGCAGCTCCGCCTTTGCCCACCGCTCGGCGACGTGCTCGTACTCCGGGATCAGCCGCGGGACCGTCGATGACAGGCAGATCCCGTCGATCGAGCCGAGATCGAGGAAGTCGGCGAGCAGCGCGCCCAGTTCGTCCCCGGTCCGGTGCGCCTCGGTGGCGATCCGCCAGCGCTCGCCGAGCTCCGATCCGTCATAGAGACCGAAGACGGTCTGCGTGTTGCCGACGTCGACCGCGAGCAGCATCGCGGCTGGAGACTAAAGCTCGTCGTCGCCGCGGAGCGGCTCGCCGATGCGCTCGGCGAGCGCCTCGGCCGTGAGCTGCGGCTCGTCGCCCTCGCCGCGCAGCTCCTCGACGGTGACGTCTCCCGAGGTGAAGACCTTGGCTCGCGGGATGATCCGCGTCGGCCGGTTCTTGTCCCAGACCCAGACGTCCTCGAGCTCCAGCTGGAAGAAGGGGAGCCCGCCGGCCGCGGTCGGCTCGGCCTGCTGCACGTCGAGCTTGTTGCAGAGGTACGTCGCGTCCTGCGTCAGCACGCAGAAGCGGAAGAGCGCGAAGACGGCCTGGTACTCCTTCTTCAGCGCGAGCTCGAGCTCCGCCTCGTACTCGTCGAGTTCGTCGAGGTGCGACATCGCGGGTCAGTGTACCCCGCTCAGTAGGGATGTCACGGCGCCCCGTCCGGGCACGACCAGCCCGGGATCCAGCTCGGCAAGCGGCTCGAGGACGAAGCGGCGCTCGTGCAGGCGAGGGTGCGGGACGGTGAGGCCGGGCTCCTCGACCTGCTCGCCGCCGTAGAGGAGCAGGTCGAGATCGAGCGTCCGCGGAGCGCGCTCGCCCGGGACGCGGACACGGCCGAAGCGGCGCTCGACGGCGAGCAGCACGGCGAGAAGCCGGGAGGCGGCGAGCGTCGTGTCGAGCGCCACGACGCCGTTGAGATAGAGCGGCTGCTCCCCCACGCCGACCGGCTCGGTCTCGCGCAGCGTCGAGACGGCGACGACCTCGATTCCCTCCTCGGCGCCGAGAGCGTCGACCGCGGCGCGTAGCGTGCGTCGGCGGTTGCCGAGGTTCGCGCCCAGTCCGACGTAGGCGCGCGTCACGGGCGCGTGAGCGTCACAGCCACCGTGCCCTCGAGGCCCGCCGGCATGACCTCCGGCTTCCGAATGCGCACCGTGATGCGTTCCGGCGCAAAGCGTTGCTGGAGCTCGTCGGCGACTGCCGACGCAAGAGCCTCCAACAGATTGAACTGCTCCCCGTTCGAGACCTCCTGCACGACGCGCGCCACCTCGGTGTAGTCCACCGCGTCCTCGAGCCGGTCCCTCGCGCCCCGCTCGCCGACCTCGAGCTCGACGTCGAAGAGGAAGTCCTGCCCGCGCTCGCGCTCCTCGGCGTGGACGCCGTGGCGACCGAAGACGCGGAGGTCGCGGACCTCGACTGCGATCACGCGATCGCCGCCGCGACGGTGAGCGCGTCGACGTGAGGCTTGACGTCATGGACGCGGAGGATCGTGGCGCCGCGCTCGAAGGACGCGACCGCGGCGGCGACGCTCGCCCCGAGCAGATCGTCGGATCCCGTGAGCCTGCGCAACGAGCTCTTTCGCGAGAAGCCGACGAGCACCGGCCGTCCGAGCGCGAGCAGGACGTCGAGCCGGCGCACGAGCTCGAGGTTCTGGGCGACCGTCTTGCCGAAGCCGATGCCCGGGTCGAGGCAGATCCGCTCCTCGGGAATGCCGCGCGCGACGGCGAACCCGAGCCGTTCCTCCAGGAAGCCGGCGACCTCGGCGGCGACGTCGACGTAGCGCGGCTCCTCCTGCATCGTCCGCGGCTCGCCTTGCATGTGCATGAGGCAGAGATAGGCGTCGGAACCGGCGACGACCCCGGCGAGCTCGGAGTCGCCGCGCAGCGCCGTGACGTCGTTGACGAGGATCGCGCCGTGTTCGAGAGCCGCACGCGCCACGGCAGCTTTCGACGTGTCGATCGAGGTAGGGACCTCGCGGCCGAGCCGCTCGAGCACGGGCACGACGCGCTGCAGCTCCTCCTCGACGGACACACCGCGGGAGCCGGGCCGCGTCGACTCGCCGCCGAGGTCGACGATCGCGGCTCCGTCCTCGACCATGCGACGTGCCGCCGCGGCCGCAACCTCCGGGTCGAGATGGGCGCCGCCGTCCGAGAACGAGTCGGGCGTGACGTTGATCACGCCCATCACGGACGGCCGCGGAAGCCGCTCCTCGATTGGGATCACGGCGCGAATCCAAGCATGCTCCCGGCCGGCTCGGCTAAAGCAATTCGCTCCAGGTGCCGACAAACCGGCTTGTGATCGACGAACGCCTTCTCGAGCACTGGTCGCGGGAGAGCGCCGCGCGGGCTCGCCTTCGCGAGTCGCTTCCGGCGTCGTGGCGCAACGACCCGCGACCGAACATGGACGTGGTGCGCGAGCTCTACATCGAAGCGATGCTCCGCCTGAAGGATCCGTCGACGCGTCCGATGGCCATCGGCGACGACGATCGTTAGACGCCGGGAACACGCGTAGGCTGCGCGGCGTGAGCCCCGACGCCGGACGCGTGCTCGGCGAGATCGGGCGCTGGCGGGTCTCCCGGCGCGGAAGCCGCGCGCGCAGGCCGTCCGGGATGGGCTCGGACGGGAGCCGCGTGCCGACGAGACGTTCCCCGTGCGTCCGCGTAGCGAGTGGCGGCTGAGCCTCGAGCACTAGCGGCGGCGCGCGGTCTTCGTCCCTGCCGACGCGTTGCGCCACGCTTCCGCTCGGAGGAGCGTCCTCCCTGATCGGCGGTCGCCGACTCGAGGCTCGCGGCCGACCTAGCCGCTTGCCGCTCGACCAGACGCGATAGCCTGCGCTATGTCGTCTGACGAGACCGGGTCTGAACCGGAGGCCGCGCAGTCACTCGGTCGGACGCTCCTCGGCGGACTGGTCGGCTTCGAGGCCGTTCTCTATGGAGCCGTCGCGGTCCTCCTTGCGGCAGCCGCCGTCTTCGTTCTTGTCGGCACGGTGCACGAGCTGGTGCATGCGATCTCTGCGAGCGCCGGTGCGGTGGGCACCGGGGTAACGATTCTCGATCGCGTCCTGCTCCTGCTGATCATCGCGGAGCTCGCTTACACGCTCCGCTTCGTGCTCCGCACCCATCGCATCGCCGTCGAGCCGTTCCTGTTCATCGGCTTGATCGCGGTCGTGCGAAGAATCCTCATCGTCACGGCGCAATTCGAACGACTTCCGGCAGGGGGTCGTATCCTCACGAACTTCCTACTCGAGCTGGGCCTGCTCGGCTTCCTCGCTCTCGCTCTAGCCGTGGCCGTCAAGCTCGTCGGCCGAAGCGGAGCGTAGGACAGGCACGGCAACGCCGTCGGACCACTGCCCGGGAAGTGACCCCCATGCTGGCCCGGAAGGCCAGGGACGACCCGGGCGGCCGATCGGCCGGCGTCTGGGCTCAGGGTGACGTGACGGGCGCCCCGTTCATTACGGAGCCACCCGGAACTTGGTGGCCGTACCCGGCGCCTCCCTTCGCACACGGGGGCTTGAGCGGTGCCGGCGGTGCGCCCGGGAGCTGATTGACGACCTTCTGGCTCAGGTAGACGGCCCAGTAGGTAGGTCCGGTGCCTTGTTCGCCGCTTAGCTCTCCGGTCTTCGGGTCGAAGATGAGCTCTGAGCTGGATCCCTTCCGAGGGTATGGTCCTCGAGAGGGGTAGGCGATGCCGAGGCCGGGTCGGCCGTTGTGGTCGCGAACGGTGCCGAGCAGCTCGATGCCCGGGATGAGGGCCGCAGCCCGGTAAAGGGCTGCGCGCACGGCTGGCGGGGCGTCGGTTTCGCGGAGAAAGTCGCCGATGTGCACGAAGTCCTCCCCGGGAGTGGGTGGGCCGCCGTCGAGTTGCCGCATCTGCTGGAGGAGCACGTGGGGGTCACGGGAGAGGCTGTCCCAGTTGTTGGTCGGCGCGAGAGCCAAACATTGCGGCGCGAACCAGTCATTGCTCGTGCCCCCGCTGCGGAGATGCAGTTGGGAATCAGCCTGTAGACAGGCGGCTTCGGCGGCCGGTGAGCTGTATTGCTGGGGCCCGGTCGTATCGCGAATCAGTCCGGAGCCGTCTGTCCCGATCCAGATCTGGCGGCGGTCGACGGCAACGGTTTCGCACGCCGTGCCGCCCGCGAAGGTGGGGTATTCGTTCCTGGATTCGATGTACAGGTACTGGCCCGGCTGCGGGGTGAGGGGTTGCGCCACGATCAGGCGTGCGAGCCGGTTGAGAACCGCTGCTGCCGCTGGGCTCGGGCCGCCACTCCCGGCAGGGAGAAGCGCCACAACCGTGACGGCCGCAGCGGCGGCCGCAGCCGCAGCGCCAACCGCGAGCGTCAGGCGGCGGCGACCGTGGGGTCGTCGAAGCCCGTGTCGTTGCTCCGCCTGGATCTGGGACAGGAGCTGCTCCTTACGCTGCTTGAGTCGGCTCTGCGGGAACTCGCGGTCAGGGGTTGGGGTCAGACGATCGCTCACTGGTCGTTCACCTCGATCGACCGCGCGTTGATCTTGCTGTCTTCTCCGGGTCCGCTCGCCATGTGGAGTTCCCGCAGCCTGCGTCGGCCGCGAGCCAGCCGCGAGCGCACTGTCCCGATCGGGATGCCTAGAGCAGCCGCCGCGTCTTCGTAGGACAAGCTGCTCCACTCGCAGAGCGCGAGCACGTCCTGCTCTCGCCCTGGCAGCCCAGCAAAGAGGCCAAGAAGCTGCCGCGTTGCAACCTGGTCGTCGAGCCGGGTCGCCGTTTCCTCCGCGAAGTCGGGCTCCTCAACCCGCGGAAGCGGTAGGCGGCGGAAAGCGTTCTGGCCACGCTTCAGTGAGCGACGCCGGTTGCGCACAACATTGGTCGCGATCCCGTAGAGCAGCGGTAGCGCGCTCTCCGCCTCCAGGGGTTCGCGACCGAGGCTTCTCCAGGCAAGCAGAAACGTGGCAGACGTCAGATCCTCGGCAAGCGCCCAGTCCGCTGTGCGCCGGAAGCAGTAGTTGTAGATCTGACCTGCATGCCGCTCGAACAAAACGCCAAAAGCCGCGACATCCCCATCGCGCGCCCGATCCCACAACACACGATCGGAAGACTCGCTCACCTCAGTTAACGGGTCCGCTGGCCCGAAACGAGTTCCCGCACTGCCTCCGCTCGCACGGCAGTCGGCCCCGCGCCTCTCACAGCCCGAACGCTACCCGTGGCCGACTCTCGCCTGGGCCAGCGTTCCGGAATGACGCCTGAGCAGGATTCGAGTTTGCCGGAAGGGAGGCCGCTGCCGATTAGCCGCGGTTCTCTTCGTGCTGCGACGCGCCTTCGATCTCCTCGACCCATGGCTCGCGGCGCTTGACCACAGTCCGGCCTCCGGCCGCAAGTCGAAGGGCGGGTCGTCGAGCGCTGCAAGCTCTGAATCGCGGCACTGCCAGTAGTTCGCCGCGGGACACTCCAGGGGATGATTTCTTAAGACACTCGCCCGTGGTTGACTTCCGTCATGCGGATTTTACATCATGCTGGTCGCATGCCAACTCGACGGATCGCGTTGTTCGTGATCGCGCTCGCTGCAGGTTTAGCGTGGGTGGCGTCCGCCGCGGCAATGTGTAATCCCAACCGCCTGGCCCAGCCCGTCAGCGCTTCGGCTGGAATCAGAAAGACCCCCACCTCGGGCAGTGGTATTTGCTTCGACGGAACGCTTGCGAGTATCCCAACGTACCAACCTTTTCTCGATTACAACTATCTGGGAGCGTCGGGAGCGTTGGTTGAGCTTTACGATCCATCGTCGTCGGATTTCGGCGCGATGGGCTACCAATGGGATACTCAGCATGAAAACACTTTCTGGATGGAGACCGGTAGAGACGACACCGAAGACTTCTTTGGCGCCTCCAATCCAGGGGTCAGCCACACGTACAAAGTCGATTGGATAAATTACAATTTTCATTTCTTCCTAGATGGCACCATCCACCTCACCTATTACGATCCTTATTACAATGGTTGCAGCATCTTGCAGGGCGCCTCTCTGAATCAGCAAAGGTTTCAAATGATTGGCGGTTATTACAACCCAGAGTACTTCACGGCTTCTCAGGAGCGGCACGCAGACAACGGACAGTGGTACTACACAGATCCGCCTAACACTTTCGTGCAGGGAAACACCAACTACTATGCCGCGTCTGTGGAGTCGTCTTCTTCCTTCGCGACATGGGATAAGGCTTGCGCGAGCCAAGGGTCCCCCGGCTGGCGCGACGGCGGCTTGCTGTGATTACGAGTGGCCTTGTCGCTGCGGCGGCGGTCGCTTTGGTACTTGCCAACGCGGTATTCTCAGACACCGGTCAACGCAGCTTTTCAAGCATCTCAGCAGCCACGCTCGCTGCCGGCGGTGTAACGCTCACTGCGCCCCAGAGTTCTCCGCCCATAAGCATGGCGGCCGCCGCAGCATTCGCCGATCGTGCGCCGAATGCCAACGGTCGCGCCGTCTTGCAGGGGCAATACGCTCATTGCACCGACACGGAAATCGCGCCGGCTATCAACCAAGACTGCTGGGCATTCTCTATGAATCCCAGCGGCATGTTCATGACTGTGACTGGCGCAGCGGCCACCTCGTACCTGATACTCGTTGATCCGACGAGCGGGAAGGTGTTGCTCGACCAGATCAGCTCGAAGTAGTCGGCAGCCGTGCTGGCTAGCCGTTTTAGGTGGAAACCGATTCGTCCGATTAGGCGAGCCACCTGCCGTCTCGCGGGTTAAGGGTCTTGTTTAACCACACGCATTAATCCGCGGAAACGACACCACGACTACGTCGCTCAAGGCCGGAGCAGTGCGGTTATTCCTAGCCGTGGCCTACGCAGAATCCGGAGGTGGATCGCGCTTCACGACGGAAGGGTCAGTACTCGGCCGACCAATCCGGTCGAGCAGGATACTTCCGCTGATGGGATCGACCAGAACTAGTGAGCAGGTTGCCTCGAACCTGCCGATCGTTGAACGGCGGCCGGTTGGATCGAGCGAGAATGCCCAGCAGTCTTGCTCGATGTTCGGATGCCTGCCGCTCACCCTGCAGTAGGCGTAACGCGCCTCCAAGACGGCAGCACCTCCCGCTGCCTTGCGCGCAATGACCGCCGCCTCCGACTCGTCCATCGAGGGCGCCGACTTCGGCTCCTCAAGCACCATGTCCCAGTTGGCGAGCACGTCAGCCGATAGGTTCTCCAACTCCACAGCCTCCATTGAACCAAAGGACAGGGTGAAACGGCCCTGGGTTGGGCGAGCGTCCCCTCGCCTGACGCGGCGAAGAGAGCTGGCTTGCGCTAGCTCTTGGCGGGATCCGGGCCCTGCATGGCCGAGCCCGGGAGCGGGAACGGCCTCGGGCGCGGACGTTCGCGCTTGGGCTCGGGCTGAGGCTCCGGGGTCTCCGGCTCCGCTACCGGCTCGTCCGGGAAGACGGT
>DATGEB010000047.1:0-37707 GCA_035310545.1 Gaiellaceae bacterium | reverse complement strand
GCGAGCGATGCTTCTATGTTTGTCAAGCTCGCAGGGGTGGGTTCTCGAGGAGGCGGTAGAGGCTGCGGGCGAGGTAGCGCTTGAGGCAGCGGGTGGCTTCGCGGCGGGTCTTGCCTTCTTGGATTCGGCGCTCGATGTAGTCGATCGTGGGCGCGTGTGATCGTTTCCTGGTGAGCAGGATGAGGTGGAGGGTGCGGTTCAGCTTGCGGTCGCCGCTGCGGTCGAGCCGGTAGCGGATCGTCTGGCCGGATGAGGCGGGGATCGGCGCGGCGCCGGCGAGCCGTGCGAAGGCGGCTTCGTTGGGGAGTCGGCCCGGATGCGACCAGGAGAGCAGGACCTGCGCGGCCAGGAGTGTGCCGATGCCGGGCTGGTCGAGTAGTTGCGGAGCGAGCTTGCGGACGAGCTCGTCGATCTCGCGAGCGAGCTGGCGCTCCTCGCGGGTCAGGCTCTGGACGCGGCGAGCGATGGCGCGGAGGGCGAGCAGCGTGCCCCGCAGTTCGGGATCGCGTCGACTCGCGGGGCGCATCGCGGCGAGACGGTTGAGCAGTCGCGCCCGGGTCAGGGCACGCAGCTCGGCGCGAAGCGGTTCTGGGGTTGTCACGAGTAGCGCGTAGAGCTGGTTCAGTCCGGCCTGCTTCGCGATCGCGGCGCCTTCGCGAGCGGCCATCAATGCCCGCAGTGCCTCTCGTTCGCCCGCGCTCCGCGGCATCGCCCCGCGCCTCTGGGTGAGGATGCTGCGCGCGGCTCGGATCGCGTCGAGTGCGTCGGTCTTGCCACCCGAGCGGCGCTCTCGCCGAGGGCGACCGACCTCGAACACCTGCTCGTCGTGATCGAGCAGGAAACGGGTCAAACCGGCCCCGTACGAGGCGGTGCCCTCGATCGCGAACGCACGCCGTCCGGGCGCGTGCCGACCCGCCAAGCGAAGCGCTTCCGCATAGCCACTACCGTCCGCTGCGACGCTCGCCTCGAGCACCACCACACCACTTGCTACCGCGATGACTGCGACCGCGTGCGTATCGCGGTGAGTGTCGACGCCGACAACGAAGTCCAGCTGATCTGCAAGCATCACCGATCGACCTCCAGCCCAGGTTGGGGGACAACTCCGGTGCCGGTCTGGGGATGAAACCGCTGACGGCAGGACTGTGATGGGTCACGCCTTACGGGCGGACAGGCTTCTGATCAGGCCAGCAAGCGGGCGCCAGGCCGGTACCGGCTTCCTCGCTCGGACGAATCGCTCGAAAGACACCCGACGGGGTCATCCTTACGCTGAGTCACAAACGAAGAACACCGGCACCAACCTGACAACAGCCCCAGACGGGGCCCCCGCACAGTCACAGTCCTTATGCCTGAGCACTTGCTGCCTGCTGGCCTACAGAGACCAGGGGCCTGTCAACTCGATGTTATGGGGAAACGCCTCGAGCGAGAACTGATCGTCAGTGCTCGCCGCAGACGGCCGGCCGCTTACGAGTGGCCTGAGATCGCGTGCGGAAGGTAGGGCTCCTCGAGCCGCGCGATCTCGTCATCTTCGAGTGCGAGCTGCTCGGCGGCGACGGCGTCGTCGAGGTGCGCGATCTTCGTCGCCCCGACGATGGGCGCTGTGACGCCGGGCTTGTGTAGAAGCCAGGCCAGTGCGATCTGGGCTGTCGGTAGGCCGCGTGCGGCGGCGACCTCGGCGGCGCGGGCGACGACGGCGAAGTCGGCCTCCGGCGAGTAGAGGCTGTCAGCGAAGGAGTCGGTGCGTGCGCGCTCGGTTAGTCGTTCGCCCTCGCGGGTGCGGTTGCCGGCCAGGAAACCGCGAGCGAGCGGGCTCCAGGGCAGCACTGCGACTCCTTGGTCGATGCATTGCGGGATCATTTCCCGCTCCTCCTCGCGGTAGACGAGGTTGTAGTGGTTCTGCATGGAGACGAAACCTGTGGGGGCGACCGTCTGCGCGTTGGCGAACTGCCAGGCGTACATGCTGCTCGCGCCGATGTAGCGCGCCTTGCCCGCCCGGACGACGTCGTGCAGTGCCTCCATCGTCTCCTCGATCGGGGTGTGTGGATCCCAGCGATGGATTTGGTATAGGTCGACGTAGTCGAGATCGAGGCGCTGGAGCGAGGTGTCGATCGAGGCGAGGATGTGCTTGCGTGAGAGGCCGCGGCCGTTCACGCCCGGCATCGTCCTGCCGTGCACCTTGGTGGCGACGACGTACTCCTCGCGCGTCCCGAACAGCTGCTTGAGCAGTCGGCCGGTGATCACTTCGCTCTCGCCTTCGTTGTAGACGTCCGCCGTGTCGAAGAAGACGATCCCGCTCTCGACCGCACGGCGAACGATCGGCTCGGCCGCTTCCTGGTCAAGCGCCCAGGGCCGCTCTTCGCTGCGGCCGTAGCTCATCATCCCGAGACAGATCCGCGAGACGCGCAGACCGGTCCGGCCAAGGTTCACGTACTCCACGGCCGCACGCTAACCGGTCTGAGCGCGCTCGTGGACGACGGTCGACATTCGTGCGGCCCGGTGGTCGTGATGGTCTTGGCGGAGATTGACCCAGCGGTGCTGTGCCGGCACGGTTGCGGCTCCGAGCGCAAGACCGACGATCACGGCGGCTGCGACCGCGTACGCGCGTGCCCTTGCTCCGGAGAGGCGTCGCCGCTTGGCGGGCAGCGCATCTTCGGCAGTGCGGTTGAGCACGCGTCCGAGGTAGACGAGGACGTGCAGGCCGAGGAGGGCGAGCCGCCGTGGCGGCCACGAACAGCGGCGCGAGCAGGCGCATCGCCAGCTGCGGCGACCCTAGAGCGACGTATGCCTGGTTGCGCGTGTAGTAACGGGCGAAGCGCCAGCCGGTGCTCGCGAGCTTCAGAAGCACCGCCGGGATCAATGCCAGGCCGACGAAGATGTGCCAGGACATGAACGTGTGCACACCGAGCAGCACGGTGGCGATCTCGACGAGGATCGGCGCCAGCACAAGCAGCCCCACGGCAGCCGTCAGGCGCTCGTTTCCGCCGGGATTGAACCGGCTCGCATGATCGGCGCGCTTCAACGTCATCGCGCAACTGGCCCCGGATGTGGCGCTACCTCGCGTTGTCCAGACGATGCGTGGTGCAGGACCTGAAGTAAAACGCCCCGAACGCGAACACGATGCCGACTGCTGATGGTCGGGCGGGTGGGTGTCCCGGCTGGACCAGGTTTTCGCAAGAGTGCGGAGTTCACCCAGGGGCTTCTGGGAGGTGGAGTTCGCAAATAGCGCGTTTCGCGTGCTTGGCGGTCGCCGGGGTGCGGGGCAGCATGGGCGTCGCGCCGAGCACGGGGCGGGACTATGTCGAAGCTGTCGGGCGATGAGCTAGGTGGAAGCCGAATGCATTACTCGGAGGTGGACGAAACCGCCACCGGCTCGGCGAATTCTTGGTTCGAAGCTCCGTGGGCCACGGGTTTCTTTCCAGCCCTAGCCGCCTGCGCCGAAGCCGTCGATGCGTTCGGGGTGGATCTTGATGATCACGCGCTGTTCGCCGGGTCCGAGGTAGGGATACTTGTCTTGGCCGAGGTATTTCTTGGCGAGCATGTTGATGTGTTCGACGGCGCCCTCTTCGGTGATCGTGGCCGGGCCGCTGACCATCACGTAGCCGGATTGTTGGTCCTCGGCGGGGAGGACGGTGACGGTTGCTCGGGGGTCGCGCTCGATGTTGGTGACTTTGGTTCGGCCACGGGCGCTGTTGACGAGGACGTTCTCGCCGTCGTAGTCGATCCAGACCGGGGTGGCCTGGGGTGATGAGTCCTCGCGGATGGTTGCGATCACGCCCCAGTTGCGGTCGGTGAACAGCTTTGCCTGCTTCTCGCTCAGGGTGGCCATCGATGCTGCCTCCTCGTCGTGCTTCGGGATCTAGGGAACTTCGGCGGTGAGTCGCGTCTCGGCCTCGACGATCGGCGCCACCTGGGTTCCGAAGCGCTCGGGATTCGACAGGCAGGCCACATCTCAGCCAGTGTTGCTCCTATGTCAATAGCGGCTCGCTTTTGAGGGTGACGTAGACGGTTCGGGCGAGTTGGCGTTTGAGGCGGCGGAGGGCTTCGCGGCGGCTCTTGCCCTCAGCCTGTTTGCGTTCGAGGTAGGTCTTTGCTGGGGGTGGACGCGGCTTTGGGTGATGGCGATGCGGTGGAGGGCGCAGTTGAGTTGGCGGTTGCCGCCGCGGTCTGGGCCTCGAGTTCGCGGTCGAGCTTCAGAATCGAGCGAGTGAGGCTGCGACAGCGGCCGAGGAGCTCGCGCGCGATCCGGACCTGGATCGTCTGCTCGCGGCGGGCGAGCTGACGGCTGAGCCGCTCCAGCCAGACGCTGCGGTCGAGCGCGCCGAGCGGGACCCGCAGCGACGGGTCGAGCTCGTGGAGATGCTAACGCAGCCGCTGCTGGGCCCTGTGTCGCTCGTCGACGAGGTCGTCGCGGTGGTCGACCAGCAGCTTCAACTCGCGCAACCGCGGCTCCTCCGGCCGTGGCGAATCGAGCAGCGGCTCCCGCAACGCTGCCCTGGCAATCGCGAGCGCATCGATCAGATCCGACTTGCCGCGCCTGCGGCCACGCCGCCGCTCCGGCGCGGTCAACCTGGGCGGCACCCGCACCAAGCGCTGCCGCTGACGCTGCAACGTCCACTCCAGACCACGCGTCATGTGCCGGCAGTCCTCCAGCGCCCACAAGCTGCGCCGACCAACCCGCCTCGACCAGGAGACCAGCTCCTCACCGTCATCTGTCTCTAGGGCATCGAGTTGTCGACCCACCTCATCAACAGCGACAGCAGACAAGGAGTGCTTGTGCACGTCCACCCCAATCACGATCACCTGATCGCTCCACCGCCAGCGCCGTCTCCAGCACGGTCTTGGTCAAGTCGGTCAACAGACCGCCCGGCCCGACCAGCTGCGCACCCTCGCTGCGGGCATGCTCAACCAGCTCCTTGGCGAGCTGCTCATCCGCCGACGGCTCCACGATCGGCGTCATCTCCTCAGACACTACGAGCTCCCTTCCGCCGGCCACACGGCCGGCAAGTCAGGCCCTCGTAGTTACACCGTTAGCCGGACAGTCCCCTCAGTGGACTATTGGGTCTTGGCGAAGCGGTGGACAGCTTCGAGGAGCTCGGCTGCCTTGGCCTCGGCCTCGGCTTCATCGCCGGAGGCGAGCGCTCCTGCGACGCAGTGTTTGACGTGGTCGTCGAGGATCTGGAAGCCGAGGCTCTCGAGCGCGGTGCTGACTGCACCGATCTGAGTCAGGATGTCGATGCAGTAGCGATCCTCGGCGACCATCTTCTCGATTCCGCGCACCTGGCCCTCGATTCGGTGTAGACGCTTGACGAGAGCGTCTTTCCGGTCGTGGTAGCCGTAGCGCTGCTCGGTCTGTTCTTGCGTGGCCATCAGGCTGCTCCTTCCCGCGCGGTGCGAAAGCGCCGCAGCCGCAGGCTGTTCGAGACGACGAAGATGCTGGACGCGGCCATCGCTGCAGCCGCAACGATCGGGTTGAGAAGCCCGGCGACGGCGAGTGGGATGGCGGCGACGTTGTAGGCGAAGGCCCAGAAGAGGTTGCCCTTGATCGTGGCGAGGGTTCGCCGGGCGAGGCGAATCGCGTCTGCAGCTGCGCGAAGATCGCCCGAGACGAGGGTGAGGTCGGAGGCCTCGATGGCGACGTCGGTGCCGGTGCCGATCGCCAGCCCAAGGTCTGCCTGGGCGAGGGCTGGAGCGTCGTTCACGCCGTCGCCGACCATCGCGACTGTCGCGCCTCCCGCCTGGAGGCGTTCGACCTCAGAGGCCTTCCCGGATGGGAGAACCTCCGCGCGCACGTGCTCGATCCCGGCCTCGTCGGCGACCGCCCGGGCCGCGCGCTCGTTGTCGCCGGTGAGGAGCACCGGTGTGAGCCCCAACTCCTTCAGCTCGCGGATCGCCTCGACCGAGGTCGGCTTGAGGGTGTCGGCAAGCGCGAGCAGCCCGCGCAGCTGACCGTCCCAGGCGATGGCAACGACTGTCTCGCCGCGCGCCTCGGCGATCGCCTGCCAGACCCGTGCCTCGTTGGTGAGGTCGATCGCCGAGTCGGCGAGAAAGGCCGGGCGGCCGACAAGCGTCGTCCTGTCCTCGACGAGCGCTTCGATGCCCAGCCCGGCATGGCTCGTGAACTCCGATACGGGCGGCAGAGTGCTCTCCGCGGCTGCTGCGCGCGCGATCGCTTGCGCAAGCGGGTGCTCGCTCGCCGCCTCCGCGGCTCCGGCTAGCCGGAGCAACTCGCGCGGCTCCGCGTCCAGGGCAAGCCGGTCGACAAGTCGCATGCGGCCCTCGGTGATCGTGCCGGTCTTGTCCAGGACGATCGTGGAGATTCGCCGCGTTTGCTCCAGCACCTCCGGCCCCTTGATCACGATCCCGAGCTGCGCGCCGCGTCCCGTTCCGACCATCAATGCGGTCGGCGTCGCAAGCCCCATCGCACAGGGGCAGGCGATGATCAACACAGCGACAGCGGCCGTGAACGCCGCCGACGTCGACGAGCCCGCAAGCAGCCAGCCGCCAAGAGTGGCGAGTGAGATCGCGATCACGACCGGCACGAAGATCGCCGACACACGGTCGGCGAGCCGCTGAACATCAGCCTTCCCCGCTTGGGCCTGCTCGACCAGCCGAGCGATCTGCGCCAGAGCGGTGTCGGCGCCGACATGCGTCGCACGAACGATGAGTCGGCCGGAGGCGTTGATCGTCGCTCCGGCCAACTCCGCTCCCGGTCCGACCTCGACCGGCACCGGCTCGCCGGTCAGCAACGACTGGTCGATCGCCGACGACCCCTCGACGATCACACCGTCGGTGGCGATCTTCTCGCCCGGGCGGACGACGAACAGCTCGCCGACCACGAGCTGCTCGACCGGCACCTCGACCTCGGCGCCGTCGCGGAGCACCCGTGCCTTCTTGGCGCCGGTTTCCAGCAGCGCCCGTATGGCGGCGCCGGAGCGCCGCTTTGCGCGGGCCTCGAAGAAGCGGCCGAGGAGGATCAGCGCTGTGATGACGGCCGACACCTCGAAGTAGCTGTCGGCGTTGAGACCGCCGAGCAGAACGACGGTCGACCATGTCCAGGCAGCGAGGGTGCCGAGCGAGACGAGCGTGTCCATCGTCGCCGCCCGGTGGCGCGCGTTCAGCAAGGCGGCCCGGTGGAACTGGGCGCCGCTCCAGAAGACCACTGGGGTCGCGAGTGCGAGCGAAAGCCACTCCCAGCCGGAGAACTGCAGCGGCGGCACCATCGTCAAGGGCACGAGCGGCATGGTCAGGGCGATCGCGACGAGAAGCCGAGTCGGCCGCGCGTCGTGCTCGTGGCCGGCGTGTTCATCGCGGAAGTCCGCGCGCGGATGCGCGTGGTAGCCGATCCGCTCCACCGCCTCGGTCAGCTGCTCGGGAGCGATGAGCGCCGAGTCGTAGACGACCGACGCCGTCTCGGTAGCGAAGTTCACGCTCGCCTCGACGCCGTCGACCTTGTTCAGAGTGCGCTCTATCCGCGCCGCGCAGGAGGCGCAGGTCATGCCTTCAAGCGCGAGCGTCGTCTGCTCGCGCGCCTCGGTGCGCGGATCAGAGACAGTGGCCATTGCTACGCGGCGACCTCGTAGCCAGCCTCGTCGATCGCAGCAAGGATCGCCTGTTCGTCGAGCGGATCGCCGGTCACGGTGACGGTCTTCGCGTCGAGGTCGACGGCGACGGACTCGACGCCCGCGACCGTCGAGACCTCGCTCGTAATCGCTGCCTGACAATGGGCGCAAGACACTCCGGGGACGCTGTAGGTGATCTCTTCCACTGGTCTTCGCTCCCTTCGATAGATACCCAGGCAGGGTATCAGAGTTCTGTGGTCGAGATGGAGACGAAGGTGGCGCAGGAGACCCGGGCCCGTGCCCGAGATTGACCGG
Source organism: Gaiellaceae bacterium (assembly GCA_035310545.1). Taxonomy (GTDB): domain Bacteria; phylum Actinomycetota; class Thermoleophilia; order Gaiellales; family Gaiellaceae; genus Palsa-739. The sequence goes on along the minus strand of DATGEB010000047.1, from coordinate 29,836 downwards.
ACCTCGTACGGAGGAGTGTCCGGGAGTGGTCCGTAGAAGACGCTGCGACCCGGGCGCAGCTAGCGTGGCGCGGTCATGGTGACGGCGGAGGAGATTGGGCGGTTTGCAGTGTTTGCGGACGTCGAGCCGGTCGAGCTCGATCGGCTTGCCCGGGTGGTGGCGGACATCACGCTCGTTCCGGGCGAGTTCGCGGTGCACGAGGGAGACGGTCGAGCTCTTTTCGGCGTTCTGACAGGCCGCCTCGAGGTGCTGAGGCGGGTCGACGGCGTGGAGAGCGTGATCGGCGAGCGGAAGCCCGGTGACATTTTCGGGGAGATGTCGATCGCGTTCGGGATGCTCCACCCCGGCGGGTTCCGGGCAGTCGAGACCACGCGCGTGTTCCGGCTCGAGCTGGACGACTATCAGGCGCTCGTCGCGTCCGCGCCGCCGGTCGGGGAGCGCGTGGGCCTCGCGGCGCTCGACAGGCTCGGCGGCCCGAAGGGGTTGCAGGCTCGCGCATCTGCGCCGGCTCCATACCGGGCGCTCGTTATCGGACATCGGCGAGATACGTCGTGCGCCGAGCTGAGACAGTTCCTCGACCGCAACCAGATCCGGTTCAGATGGCTCCAGCCGGACGTGCCCGCCGATGCCGAGAAGTGGCCGGGGCCGCTGCCGCCCGAGACCGACCTCCCTGTCGTTCGCGCCGAGAACGGCAAGACGGTCGTCCGGCCGCAGCTCCGGCGAGTTGCCGAGCTCCTCGAGGTCCCGACCGAGCCGGCCGCGGCCGAGTACGACATCGTGGTGGTCGGCGGTGGCCCCGCCGGGCTGGCCGCCGGCGTCTACGGCGCGTCGGAGGGCCTGAAGACGATCGTGGTGGAGCGCCACGCACCGGGCGGCCAGGCCGGGACGTCCTCACGGATCGAGAACTACCTCGGCTTCCCGTCCGGCGTCTCGGGTGACGAGCTATCGAGCCGCGCGCTCGACCAGGCACGGCGGCTCGGCGCCGAGATCCTCGTCACCCGGTCGGTCACACGAATCGACGCCGCGAGTCGCGAGGTACATCTCGACGGCGGCGACGTCCTGCGGGCACGGACGATCATCCTCGCTTGCGGGGTCGCGTGGCGGCGCCTGGCAGTCGAGGGATTCGACCGCTTCGCCGGCAAAGGCATCTTCTACGGCGCCGCCCGCAGCGAGACGCCAAACGCCCACGGCCTAGACATCCACATCATCGGCGCCGGGAACTCGGCCGGCCAGGCGGCGATGTTCTTCGCGACCCATGCGAAGACAGTCACGATCCTCTACCGAGGGGAGACGCTCGAGAAGAGCATGTCGCGGTATCTCGTCGACCAGCTCGGCAGCCGGGCGAACATCCGCGCGCTCTGTCGGACCGAAGTGGTCGCCGCTCACGGCGACGGGTCGCTCGAGGAGATCGATCTCCGATCCGCCGCGACCGGCGAGACGACCCGGGTCGCATCGAGTGGACTGTTCATCTTCATCGGCGCGGACGCCGAAACCACGTGGCTCCCACCGGAGATCGCCCTCGACCCGAAGGGCTACGTGCTCACCGGCCCGGACATGCGCAGCGCAGGACGGTGGCAGCTCGACCGAGACCCCTATCTACTCGAGACGAGCGTCCCCGGCATCTTCGCCTGCGGCGACGTCCGATTCAGCCCCGTCAAGCGCGTCGCAGCCGCGGTCGGCGAGGGCAGCATGGCGATCGCTTTCGTCCACCAGTACCTCCGCGAGAACACCTGATCCGGCAGCAGTCAAACGTACTGAGCTGTACGCAGCGGACTATGGAGGACTTCCCAAATCGTTCGATTCTTGCCGGGGAGACTAGTCCGTGAGGCATCCGAAACTCCGCGCTCCGTCTTGCCCCGCTTCGTCGCATGACTATAATCATGGTCATGAGTGAGACGTTGCCGCTTGCCGAGATCAAGGCCAGGCTGTCCGAGATCGTGGACCTGGTCGAGGAGCAGCACGAACGCATCACACTGACGCGGAACGGTCGCCCGGCTGCCGTCCTCATCAGCCCCGAGGACCTCGACGCACTCGAAGACACGCTCGACCTCCTCTCCGATTCCAAGGCAGTGCGCGAGATCGAGCGAGCTCGTGCCGACATCGCCAAAGGCAAGAGGATCGGCCCGGAACAGCTGAAAGCCCGGTACCTGACCAGGCTGTGACCGAGCCTCGCTGGAGGCTCGTCGTCGCGCCGTCCGCCGTGCGTTCGCTCGCGCGGCTACCGGACAAGGCCGCAGCCGCAGTCGTCGAGTTCCTGCTCGGGCCGTTGACCGACAGCCCACACCGCGTCGGCCACGCGTTGCAACGCCAGCTCGAAGGACTGCACTCCGCCCGTCGCGGGCCGTACCGAGTCGTCTACGAGATCGTCGAAGCGACGAACGAGATCCGCGTCCTGCGGATCGACCATCGAGCCGACGTCTACCGGCCGCGCTGACCAGCCCCGCCACGGGAGTCGCCCGACTCGCGGCGCAGCCTCGTCGCAGGCGTCACAGTGCGGCTCGGATTGTGACCGGCTGGGAGCATCTCCTTCCGGTGCGCGCTCATGCCGGCTGCGGATCGGCGAGCCGCTCCCGCACGCGGCGGGCGAGCGGGATGACGCCTTTGCGCTCGTAACGGTCGAGCGCCTCGTGCCAGGCGGCGGAGGCCTCATCGCGGCGACCGGCAGCCTCGAGCACTTCGGCGAGGTCGCAGAAGGCATCTGCTTGATACTTCGGGCAGTCGGTCTCGAGGACGTACGTCAGCGCCTCTCGCGCGAGGGTCTCCGCCTCTGTGTGCTCGCCTCGGTGGGATGCGACCAGCGCGGCGGCCTGCCGCCAGAGCGACTGGGTGAGGGGGTCTTGTCGGTTGAGTCGTTGGTTGAGCTCTCGGGCTCGTGCGGCGCGTCGTTCAGCCGCCTCGTAGCGTCCGGCGAGGGCCAGCTCCCGGCCGTGCATTCCCGTGCATTCGGGAACGCCCGCCGTCTGGCCGCGCTTCTCGAGCCAGGCGCACCAGGCGCCGATCCGATCCGCCGCGACCTCGTGATCGCCCGACAGAGCCTCGACTAGACCGCTCGGCATGTGGGCCTCACGCCCTAGCTCGCGGGAGCGCTGTTCGGCCGCCTGAGCAAGAGCACGCGCCTCGTCGATCCGATCGCTCATGGCGAGCAGGACCGCGCGCAGCCCATCAGACGGCTTCGCCGAGTCGGGTCCGCCGAGCAGTCGCAGCGCCTCGCCGACCGGCGTCGATCCCTCCATGAGGGCGCTCGCATACAGCCCGTCAGAGCGGTCGTGTGGTCGGCCGACGAGCGCTTCGTAGCGTCGCGCCATCTCGGCCGCATGCGCGATCTGGTCGCAGCGGCAGCGCACGCTGTAGGCGCCGTTGGCGAGCGCGAACCAGATGTCGGCGAGACCGCCGTGATCTTGTCTCTCCTCGAGGAGCGGCAATGCGGCGAGGCCCAGCTCTTCCGCTTCGTCCGCGGAGCCCTCACCGGTCCAGAGCCTCATCTGCCCCGCAAGCGCGCGCGCGAGCGCAGCCCCGGCCGGGTTCGCGTCCGCGTTGGCCCGTCGCGCCGCCTCGTCGAGGAGCGGCTCTGCGTCGCGCGCGGCGAAATGGCTCATCGCAAACCCGATCGCCAGATGGACATCGGGCTCTTCGACGAGCTTCATCGCACGCCCCAGAAGCGAGTGCGCCGCCTGCAGGTCGCCGCGCCAGTGCGCTCGCTCGCCGGCGGCCGCCAGCCGTCCGGAAGCCTTCCGCGCAACATCGAGCCCGGGCCGACCGAGCTCAGCCAGGTAGAGCGCAGCCTGCTCCAGGTGGTAGCCGAGGATCTCGTCCAGCTCGACGAGGCTCCGGCCATGCTCCTCGAGCCAGTCCGCGAAGCGGTGATGGAGGTCCGCGCGGGCCGCCTTGGGCAGCGCCTCGTAGGCTGCGTCACGGATCAGGAGGTGGCGGAAGCGGTAGGCGTCGTCGCCGGGGAGCTGCGCGCGGTCGGGGCGGACGAGCTCCTTGCGCACCAGTGCGACGAGACGCCGGTCGACCTCTCCGTCGCCGTCGCCCAGCGCCGCCACCGCCCTGCGGTGGAAGATGCGGCCCTCGACCGAGCCGCGCTCGAGCACCGAACGCTCTGCGGGGTCGAGCTGGTCGAGGCGGGCGGCGAGCAGCGCCTGGATGGTCGGCGGCACCGCCACGTGCGCTCCACCGGAGTCCCGAACGAGGGCGAGCATCTCCTCGAGGAAGAGCGGGTTGCCCTCCGCGACCCGAACGACGCGTTCGTGCAAATCGGGCGACACGTGGCCGAGCTCCGCGAGGAGTTGCTCCGTCTCGTCCGCGTCGAGCGGCTCGAGCAGGACAGTGGTCGCGTTCCACTTGCCGCCGCCCCACGACGGACGCCGTTCCAGGAGCTCCGGCCGGGCCATGCACAGCAGCAGGACCGGCGCGTCGCGCGAGAGGTCCGCGACGTGCTCCACGAGGTCGAACAGTGTCTCCTCGGCCCAGTGCAGATCGTCGAACACGACGACCAGCGGCTGCGTTCGGGCTTCCTGCTCGAGCAGCTTGCGGAAGCCCCAGGCGATCTCCTCGGCGCTCGCGGGCAACTGCGTGTCCCCGAGCAGCGACCGCAGCGGCCGCGACGCGTCCCCGTCCGGCAGCGTGGCGAGCTGCTTCAGAATCTCGACCACGGGCCAATACGTGATCCCCTCCCCGTACGAGAGGCAGCGCCCGCGCACCACCTGCGCCTCCAGGCCCGCTAAGAACTCGGCCGCCAGCCGCGACTTCCCAACGCCTGCCGACCCGAGAATCGTGAACAGCTGGCAGGAGCGGTCGGCGTCGGCGCGTGCGAACGCGTCACGGAGGCCCTGCAGCTCGCGCCCCCGCCCGACCATCGGCGTCGCGAAGCGGCGTTCGAGCCGCCCCGTCACGCCAAGGAGCGGATGCGCCGCCACCGGCTCCGCCTTGCCCTTCAGCTCGAGCGCACGCTGCTCGCCGACCTCGACCGCCGCATGCACGAGCCGCAGCGTCTCCTCGCCGATCAGCACCTCCCCCGGCTGCGCCGCCTGCTCGAGACGCGCCGCCACGTTGACGGCGTCCCCCGTCGCAAGTCGCTCCTCGGTTCCCGTCACCACCGCGCCGGTATTGACGCCGATCCGCCCGGCTATCCCCAGGTCGGGAAGCGCGTCGCGCATCTCCACCGCGGCGCGACACGCGCGCAGCGCATCGTCCTCGTGCACCGCCGGCACGCCGAACACCGCCATCACCGCATCCCCGATGAACTTCTCCACCGAGCCGCCATGCGCTTCGACGATCCCCTTCATCCGCTCGAAATAGCGAGCGAGCAACGCACGCAAAGCCTCCGGATCGGTCGACTCGCCAAGCTCCGTCGATCCGGTGATGTCGCAAAAGACGGCCGTCACCGTCTTGCGCTGCTCACGCGCCGGCGCCACTGCGTCGAGTGCGGCGCCGCAGTTCGCGCAACGGGGGAAGCCCTCCGGCGTCTCCCGCCCGCAGCTCGCGCAGATCGCCACGAGCCGAGGCTAGACCATCGGCGGCCGCGCGCCTAACGAGCGAGCATCGAGCTAGCCGCGCTGGGCCGCGACCGGTGCGGGCGCGTCGGCGTCAGCGCTCTCGCCGCGCGAGAGCAGGGCGGCGCCGAGGACGACGGCTCCGAAGGCCGCGAGGCGGACGATCCCGAGGCCCCCGCCGGGGATCCGCTCCCGATAGAGGAGCATTCCGGCTGCGATGGGCAGGGCGTTGGTGAAGAGCGTGGCCACGCCGACCGTGGCGATGGCTCCCCCGCGCTGGAATCCAAGCTGAATGGCGACGAAGGCTCCCCCGTGGCAGGCGAGAACCGCGACCGTGAAGAGGATCGCGGCGCCGCCCGCGACAGCCGCTTTGGTCGCGACGTCGCCGGCGCCGTACAGGAGTCCAGCGGCGACTCCGAAGCCGGCTCCGGCGGCCAGGGCGAGACGGCCGGGCCCGGCCAAGAAGCCGGCAAGCGCCATCGAGCCGCCGACCCAGAGAGCGACGAGCGTCCAGTGGGCTCGATGGTCGCCCGCCGACTGGCCGATCAGCGAGATGCCGAGCAGGAGCAGACCCACCATCGAGAAGGCAACGCCCGCCCACTCACGCTCGCGTAGTTGCGCATGGGCGACTCTCGAGACGAGAAGAGCGAGGAGCCCGACGCCGCCCGCCGAGACCGCCTGCACGAGGGCGAGCGGCGCAATGCGGAGCGCGGCGATGTAGAGGCCCCAGCCGGCGAGGCCGACCACGAAACCCACGAGCCAGCCGTGGTTCGTGAAGAGGGCACGGAGCGAGGCGACCGGCCGTCGCAGCGACAGCGACGGCATGCCGCTCGACGCTGCACGGTGCTGGACGAAGAAGCCGTAGTTGAGGGCGGCGGTCGACGCTGCGGCGAGCAGGAGCCCGCCTGCGAGCGTCGCGCTCACCGTCGCGTCCCCGGCAGCGCGAGATAGCCCTCCGCCGCGAGACCGGCGAGACCCACGCGGGGAAGGTCGCCGAGCTGCTCGTAGACGACGAAGCGCGGCCGCCACTCGGGCTGGAACTTCCGATTGAACATGATGAGGTTGTCGAGCTGAAAGTGGAACTTGAGTGTCTCGAGGGCTCCACGCAACAGCCGGCGACCTGCGTCGGCCTCGGCGTCCGAGAAGACGGCGGCGAACGGCGCGAAGTTGAGCGAGACCTCGGCGAAGCCGTTCTTCTTCGCCCAGACGATCGCCTCGACCACGAGCCACTCGTTGAACCCGTTGGGCGTGTCGAGCAGGCGTGGCATCGAGGAGAGCGAGAGCGCCTTCTGGCCGACGACTGCGAAGTGGAGGAAGCCCTTGATCGCTCCCGCGGGGTCGCGGCCGATGACGAAGAGCGCCTCGCGTCCCTCGAGTCTGAAGAGCGTGTCCAGCTCCATTGTGAAGCCGCGCTCGGGTTCCTTACCCCGCCACGCCACCGCCACATCCTCGAGATCGGCGCGCTCGTCGTAGGAGATCTCGCCGGCGTAGTGGATCTCGATCCGGTAGCCGTTTCGCTCGAGCCGTGTCACTGACTGCCGAACCTTCCGGATCGAGCGTCCCTCGAGCGAGAAGGAGGGGGTTCTGACCACCGCTTCGTCTCCGTGATAGAGGACCCGAAGGCCGAGCCCGCGATAGACGTCGGCGCACTCGTCGCTGACGCCGAGGACGCCGACGCGCCAGCCCCGGTTGTGGGCGAACTCGAGGAACTCGCGCAGGAGGGGTTCGATCGCGTCGCCGGGTCCGACCGGATCACCGGAGACGACCGCGACGCCGGCGACGACGGTGTAGGCGAGGAAGGCGCGCTCGTCCTGGTCGAAGAAGTACGACTTGTCGGCACGCAAGGCGAACGGCGAAAGCGTGTCGTGGGCGGAGCCCGAGACGATGGCGTGCGCGCGCAGGCGGTCGCGCTCGCGCGGAGGCACGCGGCGCCGCCACGGCGAGATCCAGGTCCAGACGAGCGAGAACGCCGCGGTGACGCTGAGGAGGAAGACCGAGGTCGGGAACCAGTTGCCGAACTCGCCGGCCACGTGCCGGGCGCCTCCGATGTCGACTCCCGCCGCCGACTCGGCCGTCTCCTTGATCGCGAACGCGAGTGTGTAGGGGCGGTCGATCGCGAGCCGGTTGATCCAGAGGGCGACGACCCCGTAGAGCAGGATCGCGGCGGGGTAGAGGACGAGGCGCCCCGTGAGGGTACGGCGCGTGTCGGGGTCGCCGTGGCCAGTGAAGTCGTTACGCCGGGCGATCAGGATCGTTGCCAGTACGGTGCAGGCGATAGCCTCCTCGTAGTCGAGTCCCTTCACGATGTGCAGGAGGGCTGCGGCTACGACGAGCGCAGTCGTGAGCTGCCAGGCTCGCCGCCGCCGCCGGCGCAGCCCACGAGCCAGGATGACGAGCGCGAGCCCGGTCGGTACGACCAGGGCCCGCGCCAGGTGCGGGACGGCGTTCGGCGTCACGCTTTCGATCGCGTTGAGCCGAGAGGTGACGCCGGGTATCACCGCGGACGCCACGTCGAGGATCCCGGAGGCGGCGACGAACACGGCGAGGATGAGGGGCGCCCGTTTGCTCACTCTCACGTGCGGTCGTGCCAGGGCGGCCGCGCCGAGTCCGACGCACGTGATCGCGAGGTAGAGAGCCGGCGTACGAGCGGCGGCTCGGACGGCCTCGCCGACCGGTATCTGCTGGGCAACGAGGATCGAGACGCTGGTCGCGACGTAGAGGATGGAGCCCGTCAGCAGTGCGCCCAGCAGACCCGCTGTGAGCCGTTCGATGCGTGCCGCGTACGCCACGGCCCCGAGGGTGAGGGCGGCGCCGGCCCAGACGACGACGAAGGCGAGTAGTCGTACGCCGTCGTGCTTCGCCAACTGATCGAGAGGCAGCGCGCCCCGGATCACGGGGCCGGGCCATCCGCTCGTGGAGGGCCGGACGAGGTACAGAACACCCACGGCTCCCGCGATGACGACGAGCGCCGCGAGCCCGGCGAGTACGAGCTCGGCGCCGCGAAGCAGTCGGCTAGCCATGCGCGAGCGAGCGCGCCGCCGCGACGAAGGCGGCGGGCGCATTACGTCTCCAGGCGCCCCAGTTGTGGCCGCCGGCGACGACGAGGAACGTGTGTGGGACGCGGTAGGTGTTCAGAAGCGACGCGAAGCGGTAGTTCTCGGCCGGGAACTCGTCGTGTTTGCAGACGTAGAACCAGATTCGGACGTGGCCACGACGTAGCGCACGAGCGACCTTCGGCAGGTAGAGAAGCGGGCTGTTGTAGGCGAGGCGCGCCGGGCTCTTACCGAAGATCGAGACGATGGGGTCGGCGCGCATGTAGCCGGACCAGCTCTCGAGAACGCGGAACAGGTTCGGGTGGTGGAAGCCGATGTTGAGCGCGCCGTACCCGCCCTCCGAGAGACCCGCGATCGCTCGGCCGGCGGCCCGCGGAATCGTCCGGTAGCGCTTGTCGATCGCCCGCACGACGTCGCGCGCGACGAACGTCTCCCAGGCCTGCCCCGGCGCGATGCCGTTCGCCCACTCCTTGTCCTCGAAGAAGCTCGTCGAGCCGTTCGGCAGCACGAGGATGAGTGGCTGCATCTTGTGTCGTGCGACGAGCTCATCCTCGACCACTCCCGCGGCGAGGGCGTTGAACATCGACGTCGGTCCACCCGGCGTGCCGTGCAGGAGGTACAGCACCGGATAGCGCCGCTGTTGATTGCTGTCGTAGCCCGGCGGGAGATAGACGAGGACCTGCTGCGAGCGTCCGCCCAGTGCGCGGCTGACGACCCTGATCGTCTCAAGGTGCCCCTGCGTCTTCACCCAGGGCGCGTCCTTCGGCGGGGGAAAGCCGCGGTAGAGCCAAAAGCCTTCGACGTAGCGGTACAGGCCGATCCCGCCCAGCACGCCGAATATTCCGACGACTGCCGCGAGTACCGCCAGATGTGTCCGCACCCAGGGTCGCGGTGTCAGGGAGCTCACAGGAGAATCCATCGCTCTAAGCCTTGTCGCCGAGTGTTGCCGTCGTGTCTAAGACGGAGATGAAGTCGGCGGCTCGCTAGCGGGCCGGGGCAAGAGCCCGCAACGCGAGCCGCAGCCAGGCCGGGGCATGCAGCAGCCAGAGCGCGCTGTCGTGACCGCCCGGATAGACCGCGAACCGGTGCGGGATCCCGGCGGCGCTGAGCTCCCTGTCGAAACGCTCGTTCTCCGCCACGAAGCCGGGATACGGGTCGCTCCTGCCGGTGTAGAACGCGATGAACGTCGGGTTCCGGGTCAGTCGTGCCGCCAGGCGCGGGACGAGGCTGTGCGCGTCCGCCCATTGGGCGACCTTGGGGGCGAGCGGCATCGGTGAGCGTCCATCCGGGGTCGTGGCGTGGAAGTAGCCGGACCACGACTCGATGACGCGATAGCGGTCGAGATTGTGGAGCCCGAGGATGGCCGCCCCGTAGCCACCCGCGGAGATGCCGATGATTCCGCGCGCCGCTCTCGTCTCGATGGCTCGATACCGGGCAGCCACCGCGGCCGGCAGCTCGCGGGTGAGCGCTCTCACCCAGTTGCGGCCACGGCCGAGATCGAGGTACTCGTCGTCGCTGTCTCCCGGGCGGGCCGCCTGCGGAAACACGACGAGCGCCTGAGCGTGGAGTCGGTTCAAGACCGGGGCCAGGAACAGGAGCGAGCGGTACGACCCGTTCCCGCCGGGGAGGCCGTGCAGCATGTAGAGGACCGGGTACCGCCGGTGAGTGTGCGACTCGTAGCCGGGAGGGAGCCAGACGGCGAAGCGCATCGTTCCTTGCAGGGCTTCCGACTGAAAGCTGTCCTCGCGCACGTGGCCCGCAGCGGAGCCGGCCCGGCTGGACGTCGCTGCGGCCACACCGCCGGCAAGTGCTGCGAACGTGACGAGCGTCAGAACTGCCAGGCGGAGACGCGTCACCCGGCCATTAGTAGCGAATAATCCCAGGGCGGGGGAAGTGGCCGGGGCGGTTGAGGGCGGAAAGCACTCCGGGGCGGCGCGGACGTCCGTGGCCGCTGTCCGCCGACCATGTTCCCGCCGTCGTGCCGTAGAGGGCGGTCGCGCTCGGCTTTCTCCCAGGCGACAAGCGAGCTCGGGCCCTAGCGGGGCGCGAGCGCGTAGAGCCGGCCGAGCCCGACGAGGTAGAGCCGGTCTTCGGCCGCCACCGCGGGCGAGTACTCGCCGTCGGCCCACCGCTCTCTCACCCGTCCGCTCTCGCCGGCGAGCGCGTACGTGTGATGCCGGAACGTCGAGAAGTACACGATGCCGTCGACGACGGACGCTGCCCCGGAGATGGGCGCGCCGGCGTCGAAGCGCCAGCGGAGCGAGCCGGTTCCGCCGTCGAGGGCGTAGAAGTTGCGGTCGTAGGAGCCGACGAGGACGAGACCCCGCCAGACTGCGGGTGAGGCATAGACATAGCCGCCGGTGCCGAAGCTCCAGAGGAGGTCTCCGGTCCGCGCGGAGAACGCGTAGACGTGTCCGTCGACCGAGCCGACATAGACGTGGCCGGCGTCGACGGACGCGGTCGAGTAGAAGTTCCCGTAGCCGACCGTGCGCCAGGCCAGCTTGCCGCTGCGCGCCCACAGCGCGAGCATCTCGCCCGCGTAGTTGCCGATGTAGATGCGGCCGTACGCGAGCGTCGGTGAGGCCTTGATCGGCGCGCCGGTGTCGTAGGTCCAGCGGAGCTTCCCCGTGCGGGAGGCGAACGCGTAGACGCGCCCGCTCTGGTCGGCGACGTAGACGAGGCCGTTGGCGGCGAGCGGCGAGGACTCGGAAGATCCGATCGCCTTCCGCCACCGGATCCGGCCGGTGGCGGGGGAGAACGCGAGCAGCTCCCCGTTCTGCAGCGGGGCATGGCACTCGTAGTTGCCGATGAACGTCGCGAAGACGAGGTGGTCGGCGAGCGCCGGCGACGACCAGCCGCAGCGCCGCGCGTAGTAGCGCCAGCGGATCTTCCCCGTTGCCGGATCGAGGGCGTAGAGCCGCCCGTCGAACGCCTCCTCGAAGACGCTCCCGTATCCGACCACCGGTGGGAACTCGAGGAGCGCCCGCCCGTGGAACGTCCAGAGCCGCCTGAAGGGCGGCCGCAGCCCGGGCGCCGCGACGGCGCGAAGCCGCGCGTTGTCGGCTCCGTACGTCGGCCACGGCAGCGACGCGTTGAGCGGCGGCGTCTTCGTCACCGTCGTCGGCGGGGGCGCGGGAGGAGCCGTGGTCGTCGGCAGCGTCACCGTCGGTCGCGAACCGGAGCTCCCGCAGGACGCGAGAGCCCCGGTCGCAGCGACGAGCGCGAGCGGGAGAAAGCCGAGGTCCCGCCGCATCAAGTCGCGGTGAGCTTCACCCAGAGATTCTCGAGCATGGTGTTCACGGTAGGCCAGAGGGCGGAGCCCCCGAAGTTCATCACGCCGGCCGAGAAGACTTCGGCGCCCTTTCCGGTCGAGTAGTAGGTCATCTGGGCCGTCCTGCCGGGGCCGAAGATGTTCGGGATGTCGGCCAGCACCTTCGTGCCGGGCGGCGAGGCCGGCGTGCGCGCGTCGATCTCGATCCCGTAGATCCCGAGAGTCGAGCCGTCGTGTAGTCCGGTCCCCGCGAAGAGCCACGGAGCGTTCCGCACACCGGTGATCCGGAATGGCCGGTTCGCGTAGCGGTCTTCGTTCCAGCCGATGTACTGAGCTCCGACGAGAGCCGCTTCGGGTCGACCGAGATCGCGCCAGCGCCAGCGACCGGTCATCGTGTTGCCCTGCTTGGTCACCTTGTAGAAGAAGTCGTTGGCCGAGAGGAACGCGAGGTGCCCGCCGAGGTTGCGGTAGCTCTGGATGAGGTCGTACGAATGCTCGGTTGCGTACTCCTCGTGGCCGGAGAAGACGATCAGCCGATAGTCGCGCGCGAGGGTCGCGGCGCTCGAGAGCCGCTCGAGATCGTCGTCGGAGATGAAGTCCGGCTCGTAGTCGTGGAGCGTGAGCCAGCGGATGAAACCCCGGTCGTAGTTGTGGTAGTGGGGCGGCACGCCGCTGTCGACGAAGGGCCGTGCGAGGTCGATGTGGGTGACGTCGCTGTGCTCGTACCAGGAGTCGCCGCCCTCGAAGTTGTACGCCTGCCACGTGTTGGTGGGGAGCACGACGAGGACGTCCGAGGTGCCCAGGTGCTGTGGGCGGAGAACGAACGGCGCGTACCAGAAGCCCTTGCTCGGGGTGACGACCTTCGCGTAGTAGAGGCCGCTCGGCCAGCTGCCGAGTCGCAGCCGGAGCGAGGTTCCCGGCCGCGCGAATGTTCTCTCCGCGACGACGGGCTGCCCCTCCATGACGCCGGTATGGCCGGCGCCCGCCCGGTAGAACCGCACGGTGAGACTCGAGGCGCCGCCGCTCAGTTCGAGCGTGGCGAGCGAACCGGGCGCGTAGCTGCGAGCGGTGAAGGCCGCTTGAACCGCGCCCGAAGGCCCGGCGGACGCGGTGGCGCGCCCCGCGGCGAAGGAACCGCCCGCGAGGATCAGAGCTGCCGCGACGGCCATGGCCCGGCGACGTCTCGAGATGTTCATGGGCCCAGGGTCGAAGCGGGCGCCAATCGCGCTCTAACGGCCGGCTAACGGCGGCTCGGAACCCGCCTGCCAGGGTGGTACAACCCTCCGGCATTGGTCGAATTCGCCCTCCTCGGTCCGCTGGAGGTTCGTGCAGACGGCGAGCCGATCTCGCTCGGGGGCCCGAAGCAGCGCGCGCTGCTCACGATGCTCCTGCTCGAGGCGGGGCGGGTCGTCTCGCTCGACCGCCTCGTCGACGCGCTGTGGGATGGCGAGCCGCCGGCGACGGCCACCGCGTCGCTCCAGAACTTCGTCGCGCAGCTGCGGAAGGCGCTCGGCCCGGACACGATCGAGACGCGGCCGCCGGGCTATCTCGTGCGGCTGGAGCCCGAGCAGCTCGACGCGGCTCGGATGCGGCGGCTCGTCGACGAAGCCCGCGCGAACGAGCCGGCGCGGCGGGCGGAGCTGCTCGACCAGGCGCTCGCGCTCTGGCGAGGCGAGCCGCTCGCCGAGTTCGGCTACGAGACCTTTGCGCGGGAGGAGATCGCGCGGCTCGAGGAGTTCCACCTCGCGCTACTCGAGGAGTGGGCGGAGGCGAAACTCGCAGTCGGCGCGCACGCCCATCTCGTCACGGAGCTCGAAGCGCTCGTCCGCAAGCATCCGCTGCGCGAGCGGCTGCGCGCACAGCTGATGCTCGCGCTCTACCGCTCCGGTCGGCAGGCGCAGGCGCTCGACGTCTACCGCGAGGGCCGCGACCAGCTCGTCGAGGAGCTTGGCCTCGAGCCGAGCCCGCTCCTGCGCGGGGTCCACGCCTCGATCCTGCGCCAGGAGACCTTCGCCGTCGGCCGCGGTGCGATTCCCGAGGTGGAGCACTTCGAGGAGGTTGCGGCTGCGCTCGTCGCGGGCAAGGTCACCGTCGTCGTCGGCTCGGACTCCGAGCCGCTCGCCTCGGAGCTCGCGCGCCGGTTCGGGCTCGAAGCCGTGACGCCGGAGCTCGCTCGGATCTCACAGGCCGTGGCCGTCCTGAACGGCTCGGGTCCTCTCTACGACGCGCTGCATGCGCTCGTCGAGGGCGACGGCGAGCCGTCCGCGGTGCATCGCTTCCTCGCGCGGCTGCCAGCCGTTCTGCGCGATCGCCAGAGCAGCCAGCCGCTCCTCGTCACCACCGGGTACGAGCTCGCGCTCGAGCGAGCTCTCGAGGAGGCGGACGAGTCGTACGACACGGTCTGCTACCTCGCCGCGGGACAGATGCGCGGCAGCTTCTGCCACATCCTTCCGGGCGGCGCGGCGAACGTGATCGAGCGGCCCAACGCGTACACGGCCGGGCTCGACCTCGACGAGCGCACCGTCCTCCTCCACCTCCAGGGACGCGTCGACTCCTCGACTGAGCGCGCTTGGGAGAGCTTTGCCGTGACCGAGGACGACTTCATCCACTACGGCGATGTCGCCCGCCGCCTGCCGGTGGCGCTCGCGGCGCGGCTGCGCCGCACGCATCTCCTCCTGCTCGGCTACACGCTTTCGACCTGGACGCTGCGCGTGGTGCTCGACCGGCTCTGGGGGAGCGAGCCGCTGCCGTACCGCTCGTGGTCGGTGCACGCCGGCCCGCAGCCGCTCGAGCGCGAGTTCTGGCGGCGTCGCGACGTCGAGGTCGTCGACATGGCTCCCGCGGCCTACGTCGCCGAGCTCGAGCGGGTGCTGGAGAAGGCGGGATGAGCTCCGTCCCCGAAAGCCCGTACAAGGGTCTCGCCGCGTTCGAGGACTCCGAGCTCGATGCGCTTCTCTTCTTCGGCCGCGCGCGCGAGGTCTCGGCGGTCGCGGCGAACGTGCTCGCGAGCCGGCTGACCGTTCTGTACGGGCCGAGCGGAGTCGGCAAGAGCTCGCTGCTCGGGGCCGGCGTCGCCCGCCGGCTGCGGGAGGAGAGCGGCATGCCCGTCGTCTTCCACGACTCGTGGGCAGAGGATCCCGCCGGCCGGTTGATCGACTCCGTCCATGCGGAATGCGGCGATCTCGGACCGACGGCGGGGCTCGTCGACACCGTCGCCGCCGCCGCGCAGCGGAACGGCGAGCTCCATTTGCTGCTCGACCAGTTCGAGGAGTACCTGCTCTACCACGGCCTCGAAGGGCCGCTGAGCGACGCGCTGCCCGAGCTGCTCCGCCGGCCGGGACTTCGCGTGAACGTCCTGCTCGCCCTGCGCGACGACACGCTCGCCGAGCTCGACGAGTTCACCGGCCGGATCCCCGAGCTCTTCGCGAACCTCCTTCGCCTCGATCGACTCGATCGCGACGCCGGTCGGGCCGCGATCCTCGGCCCGCTCGTCCGCTACGGCGAGTTGAGCGGCGAGCGGTTCACGGCGGAGGACGAGCTGGTCGAGGCCGTGCTCGACGAGGCCTCGACCGAGGCGGGCGTGGAGGCGCCGTACCTCCAGCTCGTGCTCGAGCGGCTGTGGGATCGCGAGCGGTCGCTCGACTCCCACGAGCTCCGCCTCTCGACATTCCGCGAGCTCGGCGGCGCCCGCGCGGTCGTACGGGAGCACGTGCAGGGCGCGCTCGAAGCGCTACCCCTCGCCGAACAGGAGGCGGCCTCCCGTGTCGTGCGCCAGCTCGTCACGCCGTCGGGGCGAAAGGTCTCGCACGAGCCCGCCGACCTCGCGGAGTACGCCGGCGTCCGGCCCGACGAGCTGCGCCGGCTGCTCGAGACGCTCGGACGGGAGCGGATCGTCCGCGGCGTCAACGGCACACAGGGCGCGCCGATCCGCTACGAGATCTTCCACGAGGTGCTCGGGCCGCCGATTCTCGCGTGGCAGGCCGAGCACCAGTTGCGACGCGAGAGGATCCGTGCCCGTCGTCAGCGTCGGCGGTTCCAGGCGATCATCGGTGGGATCCTCGTCGTCCTGCTGGTCGTCGCTGCGATCGCCGCGTACGCGCTCGTCCAGCGGAGCGATGCCCGCACGCAGGCGCGGCACGCTCGCGGTCGCGCGCTGGCCGAGAGGGCGTTCGCGGACATCGCGACGAACCCGCAGGTGAGCGTCCACCTCGCGCTCGACGCGGCGGCGCTCGCTCCCGGCCGCGAGACGGCCGACGTCCTCCGCGCGAGTCTCGGCGCGATGCGCGAGACCCGCATCATCCGTCTCGGCGGCCACATCGTCGCGGCGGCGTTCGCGCCACGCGGCGAGAGGTTGCTCGTCGCCAGCGACGACGGGCGCATCGGTCTCTACAGCCGCTCCGGAGGGCAACTCGCAAGCCCGCCGCGGCAGCAGCATCCGCTGACCGCAGCCGCCTGGAGCCCCGGCGGGAGGGTCTACGCCGTCGGCTCGACCGTCGACGCCACGATCTGGCTCAGCAGGAGAACGCGACTCGTGGTGCCGACGAACGCCCCGGTCACCGCGCTCTCCTTCGACCGCAGCACGCTTCTCGTCGGGAGCGGGACGCACGTTCGTCTCGTCGACCTGATGACGCGCAGGGTCACGTCGCTTCGTCTGCCGGGCGCCGTCGTCGCGGGCGTGCTCGACCCGAACGGCACGGTCTTCGCCGTCGCGTACCGTCACGGGAAGGGAACGAGCGCCGCGATTCTCGAGCCACGCAGCGGCCGCGTTGTCGCAAGGCTCGCCAACACGGGGATCCGCTCGTTCGCGTTCAGCCCCGACGGAAAACTGCTCGCGAGCGGGAGCTACGACCGCACGGCGCAGATCTGGAACGCCGCCACCGGCAAGCTCGTCCACACCCTGCCCCACAGCGGGTACGTCCTCGCCGAGCGCTTTTCCCCGGACGGTCAGACGCTCGTGACCTCGAGCCAAGACGGCGCCGCCTACGTGTGGGACGTCTCGAACGGACAGCGTGAACTGCTCCTCGTCGGCGCCTTGGGAACCGACAATGCGGCCGCCGTCAGCCCCGACGGAAGTGAGATCGCCACGGCCTCGGGAGACGGGCTCGGGCGCATCTACTACAGCTCGGACGGCCGCATGCTGGCTGCGCTCGCCGGCCATCGCAAGGCCGTCACGAGCATCGGCTTCGATCCGAGCGGGCGAACGATCGTGACCGGCAGCGCCGACGGCAGCGCGCGGCTCTGGGATGCGCTACCGGAAGGGACGCTCGAGCCGATCGACACGCGCAAGACCGTGGTGCAGGTCCTCTGGGCCGGCGACAGAGCCGTCAGCATCGCGGGCCGCGAGGCACGGATCCTCTCGACCTCGGGCCGTGTCGAGCAACGGCTGACGTTGCCGTCGGCGATCGTCGCCTCCGCCGCGCGCGGTACGACCGTCGCGCTCGCCGATCGGTCGGGCGCTCTGCTCATCGATCGCAAAGGCGTCGTGTGGCAGGCGCGCGGCGACTCGAACGTGACAGCCGTCGCCGTGCAGTCCGGCGGGCGTGTGGTGGTAGGTCGCGCGGACGGCAGCGTGGGGTTTGCCGACCCGAACCAGGAGCTCGGGCGCGTCGGCGCCCCGGTCGTCGGCCTGTCGACGGGCGGCCACAGGATTCTCGCGCTGGAGAAGTCGGGCTCATTCGGTGTCCTCACCGAGACGAGCGATGCCGGGACCGTCGCCGGCCCGTACGGCTCCGGTATCCAGCATGCGGTTCTGTCCCGCGACGGCAGCACCATCGCCACGACGAAGGGACTCGTCGCCCAGCTGTGGGACGCCGCCAGCGGAAAGCTCCTTCACACGCTGAAGGGCCACACCTCCCTCGTGACCGATGCCGAGTTCTCGTCGGACGGCCGTGAGCTCGTCACCGTCAGCGCAGACCACACCGGGCGTATCTGGAACGTCCGCACCGGCCGCCCGTCCCAAAGCCTCATCGGCCACTTCTTCCGGGTGAACACCGGTAGCTACAGCCGCGACGGGCACTGGATCGTCACGACGAGCCAGTTCACCGCCGGGCTCTGGGACGCGCGCACGGGTCACCTTCTGTTCTATCTCGGCCGTGACACGGCGCCGCTCACGAGCGCGAGCTTCAGTCCCAACGGCAACTGGATCCTCACCGGCAGCGAGGACGGAACCGCCCGCGTCTACCACTGCCTGATCTGCCAGCCGCTGTCCGGCCTCGAGGCGACGGCCAGGGCTCGCCTCGGCGCACTGCGCTGAATGCAGGAAGCAACCGGGCGGCCGGTAACTTCGAGGCGTGGACGAAGTCATCCGCCACCGTGCGCGCGAGATCGCGCAGGGATCGGAGGCGGGAACGCCCGAAGAGAACTGGCTCCGCGCAGAGCGTGAGTTCACGGTCGCGCACGACTACGACACGACCGACCGGGATCTCGAGCGGGTCGGCATGACGCTGTCGCGTCTTCCGTCGGAAGCCGGCGTCGAATGGCGGCTGACGCTGGCTCGCGGTGAGCGAGTCGAGGCGTGGGAGCCGGGGACCAACGGGCTGGCGCCGCCGGAGGACATCGTCCGGTTGATCGGGAGCGTGACGGCGGGCAAGTCGCTCGTCCCGGGGCCGCCGCTGAGCCGCGAGTCGGGTGCGCTGCGCCTGCGCGAGATGCTCGAGATCCAGCGGACGGCGCTGGTGGCACACGACCCCGGTGTCCGGGTCGGGGAGGATCCGGAGAACCTGCACCACCATCGCGTCGCGGCCAGGCGGGCGCGCGCCTTCCTGCGTGCCGCGCGCTCGCACCTCGACCCGGCCTGGCGGCGGCCTCTCGCCGACGCGCTCGAGCATCTCGGCGACGCGACCGGTCCGGTGCGCGACCTCGACGTCGCGCTCGCCCACCTGCGCGGAGAGCTCGACCGCCTCGATGAGACCGACCACCTCGCCAAGGCCATGATCCTGGAGCGGCTGGAGGACGAGCTCGCAAGTTGCCGCGGACGGCTGCTCGAAACGCTCGACGGCTCCGACTACCGGTTCCTGCTCGCCCGTCTTCGGTTTCCGCCGCGCCTCGCCGAGGGTGTCGACGAGATCCCCCTCGAAGCGCTCGCTGCGAAGGAGTTCAAGCGGCTGGCCGGGCTCGTCGGCCGGCTCGGCAAGCGGCCCGATGAGGCGGCGATCCACCGCCTTCGGATCGCGCTCAAGCGCGCCCGTTACGCCTCCGAGCTCGCAACGCCGAAGGGAGCGGTACGGAAGCGGTTCCTCGCCGACGCCCGCGTGCTCCAGGATCTGCTCGGCGAGCACCAGGACGCGGTCGTGGCCGAGCAGCGCCTGCGCGGCGTGGCGATCGAGGACGTGCGAACCGCCGCCGCGTTTGCGGCCGGCCGGCTCGCCGAGCGGCAGTGCCGGCGCCGCGAGCGCGTCCAGGAACGGCTTCCGGCCGCGTGGAAGAGGCTGCGCAAGAGCGGTTCCCGCCTGATCTGAGGCGCTTCCGCGGCTAGCCGAGCGGAGCGCAGCGCGGCTCGTGCCGCTCGGCCAGCGTGAGGAGCAGCGCGTGCAGGGCCTGCCGCTGCTCGGCGTCGAGCGGTGCGAGGAACTCGTCCTCGAGGCGCCCGGTGAGCCTGCGGAGCCGGGTGAGCGTGCCCTTGCCGTCGGCGGTCAGCCGGACGATGTGGCGGCGGCGGTCGTCCGGGTCCCGCTTGCGCTCGACGAGCGCCTTCTGCTCGAGCTCGTCCAGCAGGCCGACGAGCGTCCCGCGGTCGTAGCCGAGCGAGTCCGCGATCGCGGCCTGGGTCTCGGGGAGGCCTGCGTCGAGCAGCGCGAGGATCGCGTAGTGGTAGGGGTTGAGGCCCTCGCGCTCGTACATCTCCAGCGAGCGGGTCTTCGCGGCGAAGCCGAGCCGCTTGAGGAGGAAGAGGTTCGAAGCGACGAGCTCAGCGGGCAGCCGCGCGCTCGTCCTTGTATCGATCTTGGTGTCCATCCTCGCTTCTTTCTACTTCTTTCTCGATTCTCGGAATATGGTACCGCGACCAAGCGTTCCTCTCGTGTATGGTTGGTCATACCAACGATTGGAGGAAGTGCTTGATTCCCACGCTTCAACCAGGTTCGACTCGGCGCCGGTGGAGCGCCCTCGCTCTCATCGTCACCGCTCAATTCATGGTCATCCTCGACGTCGCGATCGTGAATGTCGCCCTTCCGTCGATCAAGACCGATCTCGGCTTCTCGCAGACCGGACTCCAGTGGGTCATCACTGCGTACGCCATCCTCTTCGGCGGGACCCTGCTGCTCGGCGGGCGCCTCGCCGACCTGCTCGGCCGGCGGCGCATGTTCATGGCGGGCCTCGCGCTCTTCGCACTCAGCTCGCTGCTCAGCGGGTTCGCCTGGTCGTCGGGCTCGCTCGTCGGCTTCCGTGCGCTGCAGGGCCTCGGCGGAGCGTTGCTCGCTCCGGCCGCGCTCTCGCTCCTGATGACGACCTTCGCCGAGGGCCGCGAGCGCAACCTCGCGCTCGGGATCTATGGCGCCGCTTCGGGTAGCGGTGCGGCCGCGGGTGTTCTGCTCGGAGGAGTCCTGACCTCGTACTTCGGCTGGTCGTGGATCTTCTTCGTCAACGTCCCGGTCGGCGTCGCCGCAATCGCTCTCGCGCCGGTCCTGCTGCGCGAAAGCCGCGCGGACCTCGCGCACCGGCACTTCGACTTCGCCGGGGCGGCCTCGGTCACCAGCGGGCTCATGCTGGTCGTCTACGGCCTGACCCGGGCGACGTCCGACGGGTGGAGCTCGCCCGTCACCATCGGCCTGCTGGCCGGCGCCGCGGCGCTGATCGCCGCGTTCGTCGCGATCGAGTCGCGCTCCCGTTCGCCGCTTCTGCCGCTGCGGATCTTCCGGCTTCGCGCCCTCTCGGCAGCCAACGCGACGATGGCGCTCGTCGGAGCGGTCACCTTCTCGGAGTTCTTCGTCCTCACGCTCTACGTGCAGGACGTCCTCCACTACTCGGCCGTTCGGAGCGGCGTGGCCTTCGTGGCCTTCGCGTTCAGCGTCGTCGTCGCCTCGAACCTCGCGCAGGTCGTGGTCGGGCGTGTCGGTGTGCGGGCGACCCTCGTCTCGGGCCTCGTGCTCGCGGCGATCTCGCTCGGCCTGTTGACGCGGCTACCGGTCGACGGCCACTACTTCTGGGATCTGTTCCCGGCGTTCGTGCTCGGCGGGACGGGCCTCGGCTTCTCCTTCGTGCCGGTGACGATCGCGAGCCTCACAGGAGTCGACCGCACCGACGCCGGCGTTGCCTCCGGGCTCGTGAACACGAGTCGGCAGATCGGCGGCGCGATCGGCCTCGCGGCCGTCAGCACCATCGCCGCGAGTGCCGCATCGAGCTACGCCCACATCCACTCGGTCGCGGCCTCGAGCGCACCCGCGGTGGTCGACGGCTTCCAGACGTCGTTCGACGTGCTCGGCGGCCTGCTCGTCGCAGCGATCGTCATCTCCGCCGTCTTCCTCCGCCCGGCACGCGAGCGGGTCGAGCAAGCCGGGCCGGTCGAGCTCGGGGAGGCGGCGTGACCGGCCGCGACGATCGCGCGCTGCGCCGCCAGCGGATCGACGATCTCCTCAGCGAGATCGACGCGCAGCGACGGCAGCAGCTTCTGCTCGAGGCCGCAGGCGCCACCGCGCCCGGCCTCGAGCTGGAAGCCGAGCAGACGCGGCAGCGGCTCGCAGAGCTCCTGCGCTAGTCGTATCGTTGGCGCATGACGGTCGTCCGCGCCGCCGGTGGGCTGGTCGTGCGCGATGGACGCGTGCTCCTCGTCCACCGTCCGAGGTACGACGACTGGAGCTTCCCGAAGGGGAAGTGCCACGACGGCGAGCCCGACGAGGTGTGCGCTCTGCGCGAGGTCGAGGAGGAGACCGGCTTTCGCTGCGAGCTGCTCGGCGAGGCCGGTCGAACGAGCTACGTCGACGGCATGGGTCGGCCGAAGGTCGTGCGCTACTGGCGCATGCGGGCGGTGTCCGGCGGCTTCTCGGCCCACGACGAGGTGGACGAGATCCGCTGGGAGACTCCGGAGCGCGCCGCGGAGACCCTCAGCTGGCCGCGCGACCTGCCGCTGCTGGAGCTGCTGTGACGGCCCAAGCGCGGGGCTGGAGGTCGAACTCGACGAGCGCCTGGCCGAAGG
Source organism: Gaiellaceae bacterium (assembly GCA_035310545.1). Classification (GTDB taxonomy): domain Bacteria; phylum Actinomycetota; class Thermoleophilia; order Gaiellales; family Gaiellaceae; genus Palsa-739. Next base: position 7,888 of record DATGEB010000047.1, on the reverse strand, counting down.
TGCGGGCCAGGCGGCGTTCGCGCTCGTCCAGGAAGCGGGGATCGTCTCCTGCACTCACGGCGACGTCGTCGGCGAGTTCATCGGCCGCCGCTTGAAGAAGGCCGCCGCCGTCGAGCTGCGGGCCGGCGAGGTGATCCGCGAGATCTAGTGACCACTAGGCGGCGAGCGCGTCCAGCGAGGCGAGGACGGCGCCCTCGCGGATGCCGCCGCTGCAGACCTGCAGGAGCGGCACGCCGAGCCTGCGCTGCACCTCGGCGAGCAGGATCACACCGGCCGGAAGGATCTCGGCACGGGCTCGGTCGATGCCGAAGCGTCGGGCGATCTCGCGCGGCGAGTGCTTCTCCACGAGTCTTAGCGCGTCGGCCAGCTCCGCGTCGCCGAGCTCTGCGCCGACGAGCCTCCGCGTCGCGCGGGCGCTGCCGCCGACGACGAGGGCTGCGTCGACAGCGGGCGGCTCGAGACGCGCGAACGCGTCGCTCGTCTCCGCCTCCATGTCGCCCGCCCGGGTCGTGAGGCGGACGGAGCCGAGGTCGACCGATTCGATCCAGTCGGGCTCGCTGCCGGGCCTGCCCACGGCGACCTCGGTCGAGGCACCGCCGATGTCGCAGACCGCGATGCGCGACGGGAGGGAGATTTCGGCCGTGAGAACTGCGCCGCGGTATGCGAGTGTCCCTTCCTCGTCCTTCGTGAGCACGCGTGCCTTCACGCCGGCCGCCCGCGATAGCGCGGCAACGAGCTCGTCGGCGTTGCCGGCCTGGCGGCCGGGCGCCGTCAGGAAGACGTCGAGCGAAGCGGCGCGCCTGCGCCGCGCGGTGAGCGCCATCTCGCGGACCGCTTTCGCAGCGGCAGCGAGATGAACTGCGGACACGGCGCCGTAGCGCTCGATCTCCCCGCCGAGCGAGAGCCGGACCTTCGCCTTGTCGACCGGAACGAGCCCGTCACGACAGGCCTCGGCGACGAGCAGGCGCGTGGTGTTCGACCCCACGTCGATAACCCCGATACGCATCTCCGCTAAATCCTAGGTCCGCCGTCGGAGGCCGAAACAACACTCCGGTGACGATCCTGTGACAGAACGGCGACGATTGAGCCGGTGACTAGCGAGCGCGAGCGAGCGAGAGCCGGCGCCGAGCGCGCCTCATCAGGGTCTGCTGCCCCGACCGCGCCCGCTCGTCCTTCTTCGGGTGGACGCGCTGCCACGCGCCGGTCGGGTCGAGCTCGAAGGAGCTGGCCGTGTCGCGCCAGAGCGCCTCGAAGGTGGAAGCGAGCTCGGCCTGGATGGCGACGTCCTCGACCGGTGTCACGACCTCGACGCGGTGGTCGAGATTGCGAGGCATCAAGTCTGCGCTCCCCATGAAGACCGACGTTCGGTCTGCTGCGTCGAAGCTGAAGAGCCGGCTGTGCTCGAGAAACCGGCCGAGGACGCTCCGCACGCGGATGTTCTCGCTCAGTCCGGGTACGCCCGGTCGGAGGGAGCACACACCCCTCACGAGGAGCTCGATCTTCGCCCCGACCTCGGAAGCCGCATAGAGCTCGTCGATCACCTGCGGGTGCGTCAGTCCGTTCACCTTGATCCGGATCCGCGCCTTCTTGCCTGTGGCGGCCGCCTCCGCGACGAGGCGGATCTCCTCGACGAGACGCTCGCGAAGCGTGAACGGTGCGACGAGGATCTTGCGGAAGTGGGCCGGGCGGCCGAATCCGGTCAGGTGGTTGAAGAGGTCGGCGACGTCGGCGGCGATGTCCTCGTCGGCGGTGAAGAGGCCGAGATCCTCGTAGTGCCTGGCGGTGACGGCGTTGTAGTTGCCCGTGCCGAGATGCACGTAGCGGCGAAGCCGACCCGCCTCGCGCCGGACGACGAGCGTCGTCTTCGCGTGGATCTTGAGGCCCGGGAAGCCGTAGACGATGTGGACGCCCGCCTGCTCGAGCGATCGCGACCATTCGATGTTGCGGCGCTCGTCGCCGCGCGCCTTGATCTCGACGAGGCACACGGCCTGCTTGCCGCGCTCGGTCGCGTCGATCAGCGCCGGCACGAGCGGCGTGTCGTCGCTCGTGCGGTACACCGTCGACTTGATCGCAATCACCTCGGGATCGGCAGCCGCGCGATCGACGTATGACTCGAAGCTGCCCGCGAACGAGTCGTACGGGTGATGGACGACGAGATCGCCCGAGCGGATCGTCGCGAACTGCTCGGCCGCCGTTTCGATCGAGTTCCACGGCGGCCGGGACACCGGAAGCCAGGGCTCGTTCTTGAGGTCGGGGCGGTCGAGCCGCGAAAGCTCGCCGAGCTCTGCCATGTCGAGCATCCCGTCGAGCGGATAGACGAGCTCGTCGGCGACGCGCAACCCGTGCTGCAGACGCTCGCGCATCGCCTGCGACATCGACTGCGAGACCTCGAGCCGGGTCACCTCGCCGAAACGCGCGCGGCGCAGCTCGAGCTCGACCGCCTCGAGCAGGTCGTCGGCCTCGTCCGAGACCTCGAGATCGCCGTCGCGTGTGACGCGGAAGAGCGAGCGCTCGAGGATCTCCATGCCGGGGAAGAGGTCGGGCAAGTAGTGCGAGAGCACGCGCTCCAGTGGGACGAAGCGGCCGCGCGCTCCGAGGGAGAAGAACCGCGGCAGGCCCTCGGGAACCTTGACCCTTGCGAATCGCTCCTCGCCCGTCTCCGGATCCGCGACGAAGAGACCGAGGCTGATCGAGAGCGCCGAGATGTACGGGAACGGCTGCCCGGGACCGACCGCGAGCGGTGTCAGGACCGGGAAGATCTCGCGCTCGAACCGCTCGTCGAGCTCCGTCAGCTCCGCGGGTTCGAGGTCCTCGACGTTCGAGACGACGATTCCTTCCTCTGCCAGCGCCGGGCAGAGCTGTGTCCGCCACAGGTCGGCCTGGCTGCGATACAGGCTGACGACGTGCTCGCGCGCGTCGTCCAGCGTCTGCTGCGGAGTGCGGCCGTCCGGCAGCCGCCTGCTCACCCCGGCCGCCGCTTGTCCGGCCAGCCCTGCGAGCCGGACGATGAAGAACTCGTCGAGCATCTCCGCCGAGACTTTCAGGAAGAAGACGCGCTCGAGCAGCGGCAGCGTCGGGTCGTGCGCCAGCTCGAGGAGTCGACCGTCGTAGTCGAGGAAGGAGAGCTCGCGGTTGATCAGCCGCTCGGCGGCCGTCGCAGTGCGCTTGCGGGCGCGGACCGTTGCCACCGACGCACCTTAGCTCGGTCCTTCGCGAAATCGAGGTCACGGACCGGTGACTTCGATCTCGCCCCAGTGACGGGGAACCCCTAGCCGAGAGTCGTAAGACAGCCCGGCGGGACTGACGCAAAACACGATCTGGAGGGCCGCGGGGCCGGCGGCCCTCCACTCCGCGCTCCGCCGGTCGGCGATCTCCAGGAAGGCGGCACTCGGACGGCCATCGGCTGGAGGGGGTCGGAAGCCGCCGGCGGACGACGCGGAGTGACGGTGCGACGGTACGCTCGGCCGATGGTCGGCTCTGCGACCCCGACGCTCTCTCCCTCACAGCTGGCCCGGCTAGCGGAGCTCGCGGCCGAGCCGGTGGAAGTCGGATGAGCGCGTGCACGCATCTCGACGAGGTTCACGTGCTCGAGTTGCCCGCCGAGGTGGAGGGCTGCGAGGACTGTCTCGCGACCGGTGGCAAGTGGCTCCACCTGCGTATCTGCCTCACCTGCGGTCACGTCGGCTGCTGCGACGACTCGCCGAAACGCCATGCCACCGCGCATCACCACTCCACGAGACATCCGATCATCCGGTCGCTCGAGCCGGGCGAGCGGTGGAGCTGGTGCTACGTGGACGATGTCGCGCTCGCGATGGACGGAGTCACGGGCGAGACCCGCATTCCACCGTCGCCGCTGCTGAGCTGACCGCGGTGGCCGGGCCTCCCTACAGCGGGCACTGCATGTGCGGCGGCGTGCGCTTCGAGCTCACCGACGAGCCGCTGAGCGCGGGCTATTGCCACTGCACGCGGTGCCAGCGCCGGACCGGCGCGGCGGCCTCGGCCCAGGCGCGGGTCGCGGCCGGAGCTGTCACGCTGCTGGCGGGCGAGGAGCTTGTCCGGGAGTACAGACCGGGCGACGGTTGGCCGAAGTGCTTCTGCTCAGCATGCGGCAGCGCACTCTGGAGCAAGGATCCCGACACGAACGAGATCGGAAGCGTCCGTCTCGGGCTCTTCGACCCGGGCCACGGCATACGTCCGCAGTGGCACACGTTCGTCGACTATGCGTGCGAGTGGGAGCCGATCCCGGACGACGGGCTCGAGCGCTACCCGGAGGGGAAGTCGCGCTAGCCGGCTAGACGATGGGGGGGCTGAGCTGGGCCGGGTGCGAGGGCCGGCCGAAGTAGAAGCCCTGAGCCTGATGGCAGCCCAGCTGCCGGACGATCGTGTGCTGCTCGGAGGTCTCGATTCCCTCGGCGACGAGGTTGAGCTCCAGAGCGTGGCCCAGGTCGATGATGCCCTTGAGAAGCACGAGGTCGCCGTTCTGCCTGTCGGCGTTCGCCAGGAAGCTGCGGTCGATCTTCACGACGTCGATCGGGAACTGCCGGAGATACGAGAGCGACGCGTAGCCCGTCCCGAAATCGTCGAGCGCGAGGACGACGCCGAGGTCCTTGATCGCCTGGAGCGTCTCGGCGATCCGGTCGTCGGAGGAGAGCAGCGTGCTCTCCGTGAGCTCGAGCGTGAGCAGCTTCGGCATCAGCGCCGACGAGTCGAGTGCGCGTTCGATGTGGCGGAGGAAGTCCGGGTGGTGGAGCTGGCGCGCCGAGACGTTGACGGACATCTGGATGGGGCGGCCGTGGAGGCGGTGCAGGCGCATCGCTTCCTTGCACGCCTCGGTCAGAACCCACTCGCCCAGCGCCACGATGAGCCCCGTGTCCTCCGCGAGCGCGATGAACTCGGCCGGCGCAAGCTCGCCGGCGGTCGGATGCTCCCAGCGGACGAGTGCCTCGTAGCCGGTGATCTCGTTGCGGTCGAGATCGACGACGGCCTGGTAGTCGAGCCGGAACTCCTGGCGGGAGATGCCTTCGCGGAGCTCGACGATGCGTTCGGAGCGCTCGAGGGCGACCCGGTCGAGGTGTGCGTCGAAGAAGGCGTAGCCGAGGTCGGAATGGCTCTTCGCGCGGTACATCGCGATGTCGGCCTCTTTGAGCAGCCCCTCGTCGTTGTCCCCGAAGGCAATGCCGATGCTCGCGGTCGTGTGGAGGAAGCCCGATCCGCTCTCCAGCGGCTTCGCGATCTCCTTGAGCAGACGCGCTGCGACCCCCACTGCGTCCTCGGCGGTGAGGGGCTCGGTCAGGACGACTGCGAACTCGTCGCCGCCGAGCCGGGCGGCCGTGTCGCCCGGACGCACCGACCGCTCGATCCTGCGTCCGATCTCGTGCAGCACCTCGTCGCCGAGGTCGTGTCCCCAGCGGTCGTTGATGCTCTTGAAGCCGTCGAGGTCGATGTACAGGAGCCCGGTCGCTTCTCCGGCGTCGCGGCGGAGCTGGATGGCGTGGCGGAGCAGCTCGTGGAAGAAGGCGCGGTTGGCGAGGCCGGTCAGCGGGTCGTAGAGCGCGAGCTGCCGGAGTTGCTGCTCCGCTTCGCGCTCACGCGTGATGTCGAGGAGATACCCCTGCAGATGGAGCGGCTTGCCCTCCTCGTCGAGCACGACGACGCCCTCGTCGCGGAGCCAGACGACGCGCCCGTCACGGGCGATGAGCCGGTACTCGAGGCTGAGCGGCTCGTGGGTCTTGTGGATCTCGGCGTGCGCCGCAAGCACGCGCTCACGATCCTCGGGGTGCAGCAGCTTTGCGAAGAGGTCGGCTTCGGCCGCCCACTCGTCGACGCTGTAGCCGAGGAGCGGCTCGATCTGCCGGCTGGTGAAGATGTTCGAGCTGACCTCGTCGAGCGCGTCGACATAGACGACGAGCGGGAGATGCTCGATCAGCGTTCGATAGCGGCGAGCGACCTCGTCCGAGGACGGGCGCCCGTCGTCGCCTCGGAAATCCACCGGGACCGCAGACACACACAGGGAATCGGCCCGATCACGCGGGCAGGCGTCCCCCGGACGGGGTAACGGTGTGGTGCGGTCCAGCCGGGTAGCGCCTCGCTCGCGCTACCCGGCGTGCGACCGACGGGGATCAGGTCACGGAGCCGTGACCGCCCAGGTGCCTGAAATATCGTTGTTGCCGCTACCGCCGCCGTTGGCCCAGAGCGTGACGCCGAGGGTGGCACCTCCGTGGACGCCGTTGACCGGGTTCCAAGCGTTCTGGAGGGTCAATCCGCCCTCTGTGTAGCCCACGAAGACGCAGAGATTGCCCGCCGTCGCGCCAGGGTTGGTCACGCTTCCCGTGCAACCCGTGGGCGTGGGCCCACCGTTGGGAACGATGTGGAGCGTCGGCGCCGCCGACAGCGGGAACGGGAAGGAGATCTGACCGAACACGTCGGACGCCCCGGCCGCCCCGAATCCGAACGCTCCCTCCTCCGTCTTGCCGCTGGCAAGCGTCCCTGGTGAAGAAGCTGTCGTGGCGTTGGTGGCGTTGGTGGCGTTCGTGGCGTTGGTCGCGTTTGTGGCCGAATCGGCGCTTGTCGCGTGAGTGGCGTTGGTCGCGTTCGTGGCGCTCGCCGCGGTCTTCGCATGCTTCACGCTCAACGTCGGCGCGAGCTTCTTGACGAGCGTCGTGTCCGCCTTTGCATCCTTGTGCTTCGTGGCAATGATCTTGCTCGCGGCGAGCGACGTCCCGCCCAGCGCGACGAATAGCGCGATCAGCGAGATGACAAACGCCGGACTCGGCGCTCGAAATTGGCGCTTCGACATGTTCCCCTCCTCGGGTTGACGGCAATGCAGCGACGTTGATTCCTCACCACTAGCCTCGTCAATGCATCGGACAGGGGATTCACATCTTGTCGCGATGTAGCTGCAGCCACTCGCCGGCCGGCCCGACGAGAGCCGGGACGACGCGCACGTCGAACGGAAGGGGTTACGCCCCGGCGGGCACCTTGGACGGGTCCGGGACGATCCGGATGTACGGCTTCGGCTCCTCCCACGCTCCGAACAGCTCCTTCGCCTCGTCGTTCGAGACCGAGCCCGCGATGATCACGTCCTCGCCCGTCTGCCACTGGGCCGGCGTCGAGACCTTGTGGCTTGCCGTGAGCTGCAGCGAGTCGATCACGCGCAACACCTCGTCGAAGTTGCGGCCGGTCGTCATCGGATAGACGAGGATCAGCTTGATCTTCTTGTCCGGTCCGATCACGAACACGTTGCGGACCGTCTGGTTGTCCGCCGCCGTGCGGTCGGCCGGGTCGCCGGAGACGTCGCCGCCGAGCATCCCGTACGCCTTCGAGACCGCGAAGTCGGAGTCGCCGATCATCGGGTAGTTGGGCCTCGCGCCCTGCGTCTCCTCGATGTCGTCCGACCAGCCCTCGTGCTTGTCGACCGGATCGACCGAGAGACCGATGATCTTGGCGTTGCGCCGATCGAACTCCGGTTTGATCGAAGCCATGTAGCCGAGCTCCGTCGTGCACACCGGCGTGAAGTCCTTCGGGTGCGAGAACAGCACCGCCCAGCCGTCGCCGATCCAGTCGTGGAAGCTGATCGGACCTTCCGTGGTCTGGGCCTGGAAGTCAGGTGCGGTGTCGTTGATTTGCAGGGCCATTGTCCCTCCCTTGTCGTACGTGTCCTCTTCAGGACGCCGTCAAGACGTGAATTATTCCGTCAACGCGCAAATGCCCAGCGCACGTTCCGCGTTCCGGCGAGCCCGAGCCGGTCGGCGAGCGCGGCGGTGAGGTCGAAGTCCTCGCGCGACGGGACCGGCCCTCGGTCGACAACCTGGGTGTAGACACGCTTGCTTCCGACCTGGACGAAGAGCTTCGTGCCGCACGGCAGCACCGGATGGACGACGCCGAGCGT
>DATGEB010000046.1:0-45061 GCA_035310545.1 Gaiellaceae bacterium | reverse complement strand
AGCGCCCTGGGGTAGCCAACCCCCGAATATCAGACTGGCGAAGCCGTCGAGCGCCCCGGCGTCTCCCTCACCGCCGAAACCAACCCATCACAGACTGGGCGATGCCGCCTGCCACTTGACACGCGGCACCTCCATATCAGTGGTGGTTGCTCCGGAGCAGCCACTAGCCGGTTTCCGCGAGCGCCCTTCCATTGGCGGCTCGCGGGCTTTATAACTCTTCGCGGGGTCAGAATCGAAGCGGCGAGGGCGGAGTGGCGGTCAGCCGGCAGGTCGACCTTCTCGAACCCATCAATCTGGCGGAGCACCTCGACAAGGTCGAGCTCTACCTGGGACAGGTCTGCCAGATTGCGGGAATCTCGAAGATGCAGCTCGACTACTGGACCAACAAGGCTCAGATTCCGACCAAGGGCAAGAAGCAGCGGATCTACGACATCAACGCGCTCGAGACCGTGATGCTCATCAAGCAGGCGAAGGACAAGGGCCTGAACCTCGGCGCCGCGATCGAGGCCGCACGGCACTTCCGGGACCTCCACACGAACGGCGGCGACCGCATTCCGGTCGTCTAGCGGTTCGTGTGGAGCTGCTGCCAGGCGTCGTAGCCGCGCTCGAGCTCGAGCAGGATCGCGGCGAGCAGCTGCGACCGCGCCCATTCTCGGCCGGTCTCGATCTGAAGCGAGGTCGGTGGCTTCGCGGTCTCGGCAGGCAGCTCCCCGGCCGATTGGTTGACGTTCACGCCGATCCCGAGAACGACCCGCCCGGAACTGGCTTCCGGCAGGATCCCCGCCACCTTTCGCCCGCCGATGAGGACGTCGTTGGGCTGGCTCAGCTCGGCTGCGACGCCCGTCGTCTCGCGCAGAGCCGTCGCGACGGAGCCGCCCGCGACGAGTGAAAGCTCCGGCCACAGCGCCATCGGCGGCGTCGGGCGGAGCAGGACGGAGAAGAGAAGCGCCCGGCCCGCGGGCGCTTCCCAGCGACGGCCGAGGCGCCCACGTCCGTGCGACTGGCGGTCCGTCGCGATCGTCGTTCCCTCGGCGGCGCTCTCCTCGAGCAGACGCTGCGTCGAGGCGCATTCCTCGACGAAGCGGTACGGGCGTCCGAGCCGGCCGCAAAGCAAGGGCTCGACCGAGCCGGCAGATAGATCCGACACCCGCATCTAGACTAGTCCGGCTGTGAGGGCGACCAGGCAGCCGCTGCGCGAGCGCGGCCTCGACTACGCGAGTCTCGGCGACCCGGTTCTCGTGGCGCGTGCGAAGGCCGGGGACGCCGAAGCGCTAGAGGCGCTCTGCGTCCGGCACGCTCCTCGCGTCGAGCGGCTCGCCCGGCATCTCCTACGCGACCCGGAAGACGCGCGCGATGCCGCCCAGGAAGCTCTCGCGAAGCTCTGTGTGCGCCTGCGGCAGTTCCGCGGCGAGTCGCAGTTCTCGACCTGGCTCCACCGGCTCGTGGTCAACACGTGCCGCGATGTCGCGGAGCGGCAGCGGGCTCGAACGCACGACGTATTGCCCGACGAGCTCGGAGCGGATGTCGAGCACGATCCGACACGCGGCGTCCGGATCTCCGAGCTGCGACGCGAGCTGTGCGACTCATTCGCCGACATCTCGCCGGAGCAGGTGCAGGTGATCGTGCTCAAGGATGCGCTGGGTTACTCCTTCGAAGAGATTGCCGCGGCCGCCGGGATGCCCGTCGGGACAGCGAAGTGTCATGCGCATCGGGGGCGCAACCGGCTCCGCGAGCGGCTCGAACGCCGAGACGTCGCTTGACGCTTCCACCGCCGCCTTTCGGTCGGGAGACGATCGAGTCGATCATCCCGCACCGGGCCCCCTTCCTGCTCGTCGACGAGGTTCTCGAGATCGAGCCCGGCCGCCGGGTCCGCGGGCGGTATCTCGTTCCGGCTGACGGTTGGTGGTTTCAGGGCCACTTCCCGGGGCGACCGGTCATGCCCGGGGTCCTCACGGTCGAGGCGATCGCGCAGTGCGGCGCCGTTGCCGTCCTCGCCGATGAGGCGAACAACGGCAAGATCCCGTTCTTCGCCGGCATCGACGACTGCCGCTTCAAGCGGGTCGTGGAGCCGGGAGACGTGCTCGACCTCGAATGCGAGTTCTTGCGCGTGCGTGGACCGATCGCGAAAGGCCGGGGCCGTGCGAGCGTCAACGGCGAGGTCGCCGTCGAGGCGATGCTGACCGTCTTCGTGGGAAGCGAATGATCGCCAGCGCTCGCACCGACGTCCACGTCACGATCACCGGTCTCGGTGCTCACGTGCCGCAGCGGGTGGTTACGAACGACGATCTCTCCGAGCTCGTCGACACCTCGGACGAGTGGATCATGGAGCGGACGGGAATCCGGGAACGCCGGATCGCGGCCGACGACCAGGCGCTCTCGGATCTCGCGCTCCCGGCGGCGCACGCGGCGCTGAGCCACGCCGGTGTGGAAGGCAAGGACATCGACCTGATCGTCGTCGCCACCGTCACGCCGGACATGATGTTCCCGTCGACCTCCGCGCTCCTGGCCGACCGGCTCGGTGCAACGGAGGCTGCGGCATACGACCTTTCGGCCGGTTGCACGGGATTCATGTACGCGATCGCGCAGGCGTACGGGATTATCGCGGCGGGTCTCGTGCGGCGCGCGCTCGTCGTGGGCGGCGACCTGCTCTCCAGGATCCTCGACTGGAGCGATCGCTCGACCGTCGTCCTGTTCGGGGACGGCGCTGGCGCCGTGGTGCTCGAGCAGTCGGCGGAGCCCGGCTTCTTCGCCTTCGAGCTGGGCGCCGACGGGGGAGGCGGCGAGCACCTCTGGCTCCCCGGCAGCGGCTCGCGGCTCTTCGACGAGCCCGATCGCTTCGTGAAGATGAACGGCCGTGAAGTCTTCAAGTTCGCGACCCGCGTTCTCTACGACTCGGCCCACGCCGTGCTCGCGCAGACAGGGATGCGCATCGAGGACGTCGACGTCTACGTGCCCCACCAGGCGAATGTTCGTATCATCGATCACGCAACCAAGAAGCTCGGGATCCCGTCGGATCGGGTGGTGATCAACGTCGATCGATACGGGAACACGTCTTCCGGCTCGATCCCGCTTGCACTCGCGGAAGCGCAGGCGGACGGAAGGCTTCGAGCCGGCAATCTCGTACTGATGACAGGAATGGGCGCGGGCCTCACGTGGGGGAGCGCCTTGATGCGGTGGACGATCGGAGGCGCGGCGTGAACAAGGTGGCGTTCTGCTTCCCAGGCCAGGGCTCGTTCGAGGCCGGCATGGGCCGCGACTTCGCGGAGGCGATCCCCGCTGCGCGAGACGTCTTTGCGCGCGGCAGCGCGGCGAGCGGCCTCGACCTCGAGCGGCTCTGCTTCCACGCGGAAGCCGAGGAGCTCTTCGACACCGCGGTGCAGCAGCCGGCACTCGTAGCGACCTCGCTCGCGATGCTCGCAGCGTTGCGGGATCGCGGCGTCCAGGCGGACTTCGTGATCGGCCATTCCGTCGGCGAGTTCGCCGCGCTTGCCGCGGCGGAGGCGATGACGTTGGAGGAGGCGATTACGCTCGTCCGCGAGCGCGGCCTTGCGATGGCTGACGCAGCGGCTCGCAACCCCGGCTCCATGGCCGCGATTCTCGGCTTGGCCGACGACGTGGTCGAAGGCCTTTGCCGTCGCATCCTCGGCGTGTGGCCGGCGAACTACAACTGTCCCGGGCAGATCGTGGTCTCCGGCGAGAATCCGGCAGTCGACCAGTGCATCGAGCAGGCTCAGGACGAGGGAGCCCGCCGGGCGGTCAAGCTCAAGGTCTCGGGCGCGTTCCACTCCCCTCTCGTCGCGCGCGCCGCCGACCGCCTGCGGCCGGCGATCGAAAAGGTGCGCTTCCAGGAACCGGTTGCGCCGTTCATGTCGACCGTGACGGCTCGTGTCGAGTCGGCGCACCGAATGGGGCCGCTCCTCGTCGACCAGCTCACCGCGCCCGTTCGCTTCACGCAGGCGGCGAGCGAGCTCATGCGCGACGGCGTCCGCACCTTCGTCGAGGTGGGGCCGGGCAACGTTCTCTCGGGGCTCGTCAAGCGGATCGACCGCAGTGTCAAGGCCATCTCTGTGAACAGCATCGAGGCGCTCGACCGATTGCCCGAGCTTCTCTCCGAAGCGTGAGCTTCGCGACCCTCGAAGGCAAGCGCGCTCTCGTCACCGGTGCCTCGAAGGGAATCGGGCGCGCGATCGCAGAGGAGCTCGCACGAGGCGGCGCCGACGTGGTGATCGGCTACCGGACGGGAGTCGAGGAAGCCGAAGCGCTGGCGGGTGAGATCGGCGGGCGAGCGGTGCAGGCGGATGTCTCGAGCCCCGAGGAGGCGGCGCGCCTCGTCGAAGAGGCCGGAGATCTCGACATCCTCGTCAACAACGCGGGGCTCACGCGTGACGGGCTCCTCGCCAGAATGCCGGACGACGACTGGCGCACGGTGCTCGAGACGAACCTCTCCTCCGTTTTCTACACCTGCCGCGCCGTGTGCCGGCCGATGATGAAGAAGCGCGCCGGCTCGATCGTGAACGTGTCCTCGATCGTCGGCGTCCACGGCAACTGGGGCCAGACGAACTACGCGGCGTCGAAGGCCGGGATCATCGGCTTCACGAAGTCGCTCGCCCGCGAGCTCGGCAGCCGCGGCGTGCGCGCCAACGTCGTCGCGCCGGGATACGTGCGGACGCAGCTCACCGACGTCCTGCCCGAGGAAGCGACCGCCGCGATGCTCACCAACACGCCTCTGGGGCGGCTCGGGGAGCCAAACGACGTCGCAGGCGCTGTACGCTTCCTCTGCTCCGACGAGGCGTCGTTCATCACGGGCGATGTGCTACTCGTCGACGGCGGACTCGGAATGTAGTGAGCGCAAGCAACGGTTCTCTCAACGGACGCAGACGCGTCGTCGTCACCGGGCTGGGCGCGGTGACGCCCCTCGGGCTCGACGTCGAGTCCACGTGGTCGAACCTGCTCGAGGGCGAGTCAGGCGCGGGAGAGATCACACAGTTCGACCACACCGACTACAAGGTGCACTTTGCATGCGAGGTGAAAGGCCTCGACCCGACCGAGTGGATCGACCGCAAGGACGCTCGGCGCATGGACCGCTTCACGCACCTGATCCTCGCCGCGGCGCGGCAGGCGGAGGCGGACTCCGGCATCGACATCGCAAGCGAGGCAGACCGAACCGGTGCATCGATCGCCACGGGAATCGGCGGCATCCGCTCGTTCCAGGAGTGCTACGACACCTTGATCACGCGCGGGCCCGACCGGGTCAACCCGTTCGCCATCCCGGCGATCATCCCGAACCTCGGCGCCGGCTGGGTCTCGATCGAGCTCGGGACGCGCGGGCCGCTGAGCTCCCAGTGCACGGCGTGCGCAGCCTCGAACATGGCGATCGGCGACGGGCTCGACTCGATCCGGCTCGGGCGTGCGGACGTGATGCTCTGCGGCGGCACCGAGGCCGCGGTGAACGAGGTCGGCATCGCCGGCTTCGCCGCGATGCGTGCGCTCTCGCTGCGCAACGACGACCCGAAGCGAGGATCGCGCCCGTTCGACGCCGAGCGCGACGGCTTCGTGATGGGAGAAGCTGGCGCTGTCCTCGTGCTCGAGGAGCTCGAGCACGCGACGTCGCGCGGCGCAAAGGTCTACGCCGAGGTCGTCGGCTACGGGCTCTCGTCCGACGCGAAGCACATCACCGAGCCCGACCCGACCGGTCCTGTGAACGCGTTCAAGATGGCGCTCGGGGATGCCGGTGTCGGCGTGGACGAGATCGACTACGTCAACGCGCACGCGACCTCGACCCCGGTCGGCGACTCGTCCGAGACGCAGATGCTCAAGTACGCGCTCGGCGAGGAGAACGCCTACCGGACGCCCGTCTCGGGGACGAAGGGCGCCACCGGGCACTGCCTCGGCGCGGCCGGGGCGATCGAGGCGATGTTCACGGTCCTCGCGATCCGGGACGGCAAGCTGCCGCCGACGATCAACTACGAGGTCGAGGATCCGACCTGCGATCTCGACTACGTGCCGAACGAGGCGCGCGACGCGGACGTCGAGGTCGCGGTGTCGAACAGCTTCGGCTTCGGCGGGCACAACGCCTGCGTCGTGTTCAGGCGCTTCGAGGACTAGGCGCCGCAGCGCAGATAGGTTCCCGGCGTGGAGCGCTGGGCGACGTTCGACTGTTACGGCACCCTGATCGACTGGAACGGCGGGATCGGGCGCGAGCTCGAGCGCCTGTTCGGCGCGGCGCGCGCGGGAGAGCTCCTGCACTCGTACTACGAGCTCGAGCCGCAGATCCAGCGTGAGGATCCGAGGCGGAGCTACCGCGAGGTCATGGCCGTTGCACTCGCTCGACTCGGCGCTCCGGCGGACGAAGAGGACGCGCTCGGCCGCTCGCTTCCGAGCTGGGAGCCGTTCGCGGAGGTGCCGGCAGCGCTCGAGGAGGCTCGATCGGGCGGCTGGCAGCTCGCCGTGCTCTCCAACACCGACCGCGATCTGCTCGACGCGTCGCTCGCGCGGATAGGAGTCGACTTCGACCTTTCGATCGTCGCGTCCGAGATCGGCTCGTACAAGCCGTCGCGCGGACACTGGGACGAGTTCGTCTCCCGCACCGGAGCCTCGTCCGCGCATCACGTCCACGTCGGCGCGAGCCTCTTTCACGACATCGCGCCGGCGGTCGCGCTGGGCTATCGCACCGTCTGGATCAACCGCCTCGGCGAGGAGGCCGAGCCGCAGCCCGACGTCGAGCTCCACAGCCTCGATGAATTGCTTCGGCATCTCGACTTGCTCGTATCGTGAACGTCCGTCCCGCAACGAAGGACGACCTGGACGCGATGGCCGAGCTCTTCGGCTCCGTCGAGGAGGCGGTGACCGGGCGGCCGTCTCGGCTCGACGCGATCGCCGTCGAGGGCTGGCTCCAGACCGTCGCCTTCGAGACCAACACGTGGTTCTTCGAGGAGGCCGGTCAGCTCGTCGCGGCCGCGTTCGCCCAGTGTTTCGGCAAGCGTGGAAACTGCGCCGGCGCCGTCCGACCTTCGGCCTGGGGCCGCGGCCTCGGCGCGATGCTCGTCGAGACGATGGAGCAGCGGCTGATCGACGAAGGAGCGAATCGAACCCACACCTGGGCTGTGGCAGGCGACCAGGCTGCCGAGGCGCTGTTCGAACGTCGCGGGTACCGCGAGGCGCGCCGCTTCTGGGAGATGGCTGTCGAGTTCGAAACCGAGACACCCGAGCCGTCCGTCCCTGTCGAGCCCTACACCGACGGGGACGCCGAGGCGTTTCACGCCGCTCTGGAGGAGTCGTTCGCGGAGCACTGGGAGCACGAGCCGGAGTCGTTCGACGCCTGGTGGGAGCGGCAGCGCCGCCGCGAGAACTTCGACACGTCGCTCTGGTTCGTGATCCGGGACGGCGCCGAGATCGCAGGAGTCGCTCGCTGCGAGGCACGCCCGCCCGCCGGCTGGGTCGGCGCCCTCGGCGTGCGACGTCCCTGGCGAGGGCGTGGCTACGGCCGGGCTCTGCTCCAGCACAGCTTCCGTGAGTTCCAGCGCCGCGGCTACACGCGGGCCGCGCTGGGCGTCGACGCCTCCAACGAAACGGGCGCGACGCACCTCTACGACAGCGTCGGCATGCACCCGGAGCAGGAGATGGTCGTCTGGGAGAAGGTTCTCGCGTGAGCCTGCTTCGCGCCAAATGTCCGAGCTGCCGTACGCTGACGGCCGTCGCCCTGGGCAAGGGCTACGAGTGCCACTCCTGCGGTCGCACGTTCGCCGCAGGCCTCGTGCGCGTGCCGCGCGCCTGGGGCGACGGTGGCGAGGCGATGGTCGAGGCGGCCTCACTTCAGCTCGACTATCCGGAAGCCGCCGTGGTCGAGGAGGAGACGCTCGCGATGCAGACGCTGGCAGTTGCCTCGGACCTGCCGGTGCGGCCGCTCGTTCTGGGTGGCTGCTGCTGCTCGCACGTCGGAGCGGTCGAAGGGCTCGCGGCCCGTTACGGCCACGTCGGCGTTCTCTGGCTCGACGCCCACGGGGACCTGAACACCCCCGAGACGTCGCCAACGGGCAACGAGTGGGGGATGCCACTTCGCATGCTGCTCGACAGGGGCACGGTCAACGCGACCGAGGTCGTCCTCTGGGGCGCGCGCAACCTCGATCTGCCCGAAGAGGAGTTCATCGCCGCGCACGGGATCGGCGACGAGCCGGGTGTCCTGCTCGATCGCGCCGAGTCGGTCTACGTCGCTCTCGACTGCGACGTCTTGGATCCGGACGAGCTCGCGGTCTTCATGCCCGAGCCCGACGGGCCGTCGCTCGCCGAGATCGAGAAGCTGCTCGGCGAGGTGCGGGAGAGCGGCAAGCTCGTCGGTGCAGGGCTCACGGGTCTCGCACCCGATCCGGCGAACGTCGAGAAGCTCCACCGCCTCACTGCGGCGCTCGGCTACTGACAGCTTCGCAACCTCCTTCAGCGGCGCGCGGTCTAAGCTGGCAACGTGGCCAAGATCGACTTCTCGGTCGAGACAAACGACCAGCCAAGTCCCCCGCCGAGTCACCCGAACACCTGCCCCAGCTGTCACTCGCACTACCGCGACGACGAGCTCGAGCGCAGCCTCTGGGTGTGCGAGCAGTGCGCGCACCACTTTCCGATGCCGGCGCGGGCCAGGATCGCCTCCCTCGCCGACCCCGGCTCCTTCTCGGAGGAGGCAACGGAGCTCCACTCCGAGGATCCGCTCCACTTCTTCGATCTCCGCCCGTATACGGAGCGCTTGGCCGCGGCCGAGATGGAGACCGGCCTCGCCGACGCAATGGTGATCGGCCGGGCGTCGATCGAGGGGCGGCACTGCGAGCTCGCGATCATGGACTTCGCCTTCATGGGCGGCTCGATGGGCAGCGTCGTCGGCGAGAAGTTCTCCCGCGCGTGCGACGCCGCCGCCGAGACCGGTATGCCCGTCGTGGCCGTCACGAGCTCGGGCGGCGCGCGCATGCAGGAGGGCATCCTGGCGCTCATGCAGCTGCCGAAGACCGTTGCTGCGGTGGAGGATCTCCGCGATTCGGGCCAGGCGTTTCTCTGCGTGATGGCGCATCCGACGACGGGCGGCGTGCTCGCGAGCTTCTCCACACTCGGGGACGTGCTCCTCGCCGAGCCGAACGCGCTCATGTCCTTCGCCGGCCCGCGGGTCGTGCAGGAGATCACCCGCGAGAAGCTGCCGGACGACTTCGGCCGCGCCGAGCAGAACCTCCGCTACGGCCAGATCGACGCGATCGTGCCGAGGCCGGAGCTGCGCCCGACCCTCGCTCGTCTCTTGAGGTTGTTCAATGCCCCCGAGTGAGCACGAGCTGCGTTTGAGGGAGCGCCTCGGCCGCCTGAAGAACCTTCCGCTGATCGGCGGGGCGCGGCTCTCGGGTGAGCTCGCCCGCCTTCAGAAGCAGATCGAGCGAATCGGCGAGGAGGCGACCGACGAGGAGATCTGGCGCAAGGTCGAGCTCGCCCGACACGAAGACCGTCCGTACACGCTCGACTACGTGGAGCGTCTCCTCGACGACTGGTTCGAGCTGCGTGGCGATCGTGCGCTCGGCGACGATGGTGCCATGGTCGCCGGCTTCGGCAAGCTCGACGGCCGCACGGTCGTCCTCGTCGGCCAGCAAAAGGGGCGCGACATCCACGACCGTGTCAGTCGCCGGTTCGGAATGCCGAACCCCGAGGGGTACCGCAAGGCGCGGCATGCGATGGAGCTCGCCGACCGGCACGGGTTCCCTGTCGTGTCGCTCGTCGACACACCGGGTGCGTATCCGGGAGTCGTCGCCGAGCAGCACGGCCAGGGTGCTGCGATCGCCCGGTCGCAGGCGACGATGGCGCGGCTCACCGTGCCGACGGTGGCCTGCGTGATCGGGGAGGGCGGCTCGGGCGGCGCGATAGCGATCGCGCTCGCCGATCGGGTGCTCATGCAGGAGAACGCGATCTACTCGGTCATCTCGCCGGAGGGTTGCGCGGCGATCCTCTGGCGCGATGCGGGCCAGGCGAAGAAGGCGGCCGCGGCGTTCCGCCCCGACGCGGTCCATTGCCTCGAGCTCGGCGTGATCGACGAGATCGTGTCGGAGCCGGTCGGTGGAGCGCAGATCGATCACGACCTCGCCGCTCGGATGCTCGGGCAGGCGTTGCGGTCGTCGCTCGCGGAGTTGCAGGACGTTCCCGGCGACGACCTTCGCCGCCGCCGCCGGGCGCGCTTCCGCTCGCTCGGCGTCTTCGCCTGAGTAACTTGAGGCAGCTTTACCCAGATTTCGGCGGCTCATCGGTCGGCACTGTCCACAGCGTCCACAGGCTTATCCCCGCCATGTATGCGTTGTGTGAACGGTAGACGTATGACTCGAGGCCGGTAAACAGTGCCGAAGAAGCTGGGCGAATACGAGCGCAAACGCGACCGAAAACGGACCCCGGAGCCGTTCGGATCGGCGCGCGGCAAGGCGAAGAAGCCGATCTTCGTCGTACAACGGCACGATGCACGGCGGCTCCACTACGACTTCCGACTCGAGCGCGATGGCGTTCTGGTGTCGTGGGCGGTTCCGAAAGGCGTGCCGCTCGAGCCCGGCCAGCAGCATCTTGCGGTCCACGTCGAGGATCATCCGCTCGAGTACGGCGCTTTCGAGGGCGAGATTCCTCGCGGAAACTACGGCGCCGGCACCGTCGAGATCTGGGATCACGGCACGTACGAGCTGGTCGAGGAGAAGAGGGACGGCGGGCTCACGGTGCGCCTGCACGGCACGCGACTCGAGGGAACGTGGACGCTCGTGCCGGCGCATCTCTCCGGCCAGGAGAAGAACTGGCTCATTCTCCGCAAGCGGGACGAGAAGAGTGCAGCGTCGGCGAACCAGCGTGTCTACAAGCCGATGCTCGCGACGCTGACGGAGGAGTTGCCTCGCGGCGAGGGCTGGCAGTTCGAGCCGAAGTGGGACGGCTACCGGGCGCTCGGCTACGTGCGCGCCGGCCAAGTGAAACTCGTCTCGCGCCGGGGCAACGACCTGACGGAGCGGCTCGCGCCGGTCGCGAAGGAGCTGGTGAACGCGCTGCGCACGCCGGACGCCGTCCTCGACGGTGAGATCGTCGCGCTCGACGCTGCCGGGAAGGCGAGCTTCTCGGCGATGCAGCAGGGGAGCTCCCATCTGGCGTACGAGGTGTTCGACGTGCTCGAGATCGACGGCGAATCCCTCGTCGACCTGCCGCTGACCGAGCGGAGGGCCCGGCTGGAAACGCTCCTCGCGCGGAACCCGGTCGTCCAGATCTCCGGCGCCTTCGAGGACGGGGAGGCGCTACTCGAGGCGGCGCGGGAGCTGCAGCTCGAGGGCGTGATGGCGAAGCGCGTCGCTTCCCGCTACCAGGCTGGGGGACGTGGCCGCGACTGGCTGAAGATCAAGACGCACGGCCGGCAGGAGTTCGTGATCTGCGGCTACACGAAAGGTCAAGGCCGTCGCAGCGGGAGCTTCGGCGCACTCGTGCTCGGCGTTCACCGCGGCGGGCGGTGGGAGTGGGTCGGGAACGTCGGCACCGGCTTCGGGGAGCGCGTCATCGTCGATCTGCTCGCGAAGCTCGAGCCGTTGCGACGGGTCGAGTCGCCGTTCCCTGTGGTCCCGAAGATGGCGAAGGTGCGGAAGGGCGACGTCGTCTGGGTCGCGCCCGAGCTCGTCTGCGAGGTCGAGTTCGCGGAGTGGACGCACGATGGCCACCTGCGAGCGCCCTCGTTTCAGGGTCTCCGCGACGACAAGCCCGCGGTGGACGTGCGCCGCGAGCGACCGGTTGCCGCGAAGGAGGGGAAGGTGAAGCCTTCCAACCTCGGCAAGGTCTTCTGGGAGGACGAGGGGATCACGAAAGGGGACCTGCTCGACTACTACGAAGCGGTCGCGAGCGTGCTCGTCCCGCACCTCCGAGACCGGCCGTTCACCATGCGCCGGTATCCAGATGGCGCCTTCGGCAAGGCGTTCTTCCAGAAGGACGCGCCGAAAGGCATGCCGGACTGGATTCGACGGTTTCGCGTGCAGGTCTCGACGCGCGAGCGTCCGCCGAAGGAGCGGTGGATCGAGGCGCCGATGGTGAACGACGAGGACTCGCTCCTTTGGATGGTCAACATGGGCTGCATCGACATGAACGCCTGGTATTCGCGTGTCGACCGCCCCGACCGCCCCGACTTCGTCCTCTTCGATCTCGACCCGTCTCCGGACGTCGGCTTCCCGGAGGTCGTGCAGGTTGCGCTCCTGGTGAAGCAGGCGCTCGACGCGCTCGGGCTCGTGTGCTTGCCGAAGACGAGCAGCGCCGTCGGGATGCACGTGCTCGTCCCGGTCGAGCGGCGTTACGGGTACGCGGATACGCGGGAGTTCTGCGAGATCGTGGCCGGGGCGCTCGCGCGTACGAATCGCGGGCTTGTCACGACGGAGTGGTCGAAGGCGAAGCGGCGCGGCGTGCTCATCGATGCGAACCAGAACGGAGAGGGAAAGACGATCGCCTCGGTCTACTCGGTACGGCCCCGGGCGGGTGCTCCCGTCTCGACGCCGCTGCGCTGGGACGAGGTCGACGACACCCTCGACGCGACGTCGTTCACGATGGACGTCGTGCGCGAGCGGATCCGGAGGCATGGCGACCTCTTTGCGGGTGTGCTGACGACGAGGCAGCGGCTCGAGCCCGCGGTTCGGACCCTGCGATGAGCGGGACGATCCTCTGGGACGTCGACACGCAGGCCGACTTCATCGAGCCTGGCGGGAAGCTTCACGTCCCCGGCGCGGAGGAGACGAAGCCTGCGATGGCGCAGCTCGTGGCGGCCGCGCGTGCCGCCGGCGTCGTGCACGTCGCGTCGGCCGACGACCACGAGCTCAGCGATCCGGAGATCTCCGAACAGCCCGACTTCGAGAGTACGTGGTCGCCACACTGCCTTCGCGGAACGCCCGGCGCCGAGAAGATCGCCGAGACGAGGCAGCTCGACCCGCTGCCGCTGCCGCTCGTCCCCGTGCCGGCCGCGATCCTGCGTCGCCGACTCGAGGGGAGGCGCGAGATCCTCATCCCGAAGAAGCACTACGACCCGTTCACGAACCCCAACGCCGAGACGATGCTCGACGCGCTTGCTCCCGACGAGATCCTTCTCTTCGGCGTCGCGACCGACATCTGCGGCGACGCGACCGTTCGTGCGCTTCTGCGGCGGGGCCGTCGGGTCACGTTCGTCGAGGATGCGGCCCGCGGCGTGGACGAGTCGCGTGTCGCCTCCTGCCTGGCCGCGTGGCGCGAGGCAGGGGTCGGCTTCACCACCGCCAAAGAGGCGAGTGCATCGCTCCGCTAAGGAATGGGTTGGACGCTGCCGATGAGACGCTAGTGGTCACTCCGGGAAGTAGCAGCATCCTTTGTCCGGCTGCGAAGCGTGGCATGCCGGCTTCCTGCGTCCTTGGCCTGCTCGCTTTTCGCACGGCCAAAGGGCACTGGACGTACCGGAGCAACCACTAGATGGTGAGCCACTGGTTCCACGCCATCAATGACTTCGCCACGACGTGGCTCCCCCTGGCGTTGTTCCTGCTGCTGATCCTGATGGCCTGGCTGCTCTGGAAGACCGTCGGGATGATGCCGCGCGTCAAGCCGGCGAACATGACGCACGGCGCGAAGTCGCAGACGAGCTGGGAGGACGTCGCGGGCGTCGAGGAGGTCAGGCACGAGCTCATGGAAGTCGTCGAGTTCATGCAGGACCCGAAGCGCTTTCAGCGGCTCGGCGCGAAAGTGCCGAAAGGGATTCTGCTCTACGGTCCACCCGGCACCGGCAAGACGCTCCTCGCCAAGGCTGTCGCGCACGAGTCGGGCGCGAACTTCTACAGCGCGTCGGCCTCGTCGTTCGTCGAGATGTTCGCGGGTCTCGGCGCCGCCCGCATTCGCCGCCTCTTCAACGAGGCGCGCAAGAACGCGCCGGCGATCGTGTTCATCGACGAGCTGGACGCTGTCGGCGCGCAGCGCACCGGCCACGGCTTCAACCGCGAGCAGGATCAGACGCTGAACCAGCTGCTGGTCGAGCTCGACGGGTTCGCGGGAGCCGAGCAGGTTGTCGTGATGGGCGCCTCGAACCGGATCCAGGATCTCGATCCGGCCCTGCTGCGCCCCGGACGCTTCGACCGTCAGATGCTGGTGCCGCCGCCGGACCTCGCCGGCCGTGAGGCGATCCTCCGCGTGCACACGCGCGGCAAGCCGCTCAACCTCGACGACGTCGACCTCGGGACCGTTGCGCGGCAGACTTCCGGGCTGACCGGAGCCGAGCTCGCCAACGTCTGCAACGAGGCGGCGATCAAGGCCGGACGCCGCGGCGACGCGTCGATCGGCCAGGCCGACTTCGACTGGGCGCTCGAGCGCGTGGTCGCCGGCCTGCAGCAGCGCAAGGTTCTGACGGAGAAGGAGCGGCGCATCCTCGCCTACCACGAGGGCGGCCACGCTCTGATGGCGCACCTGATGGGCGCCGTGATGGAGTTGCAGAAGGTCACGATCGTCTCGCGCGGCAACGCGCTCGGCTATGCGTTCTACCTTCCGGAGGAGGATCGCTACCTCCATACGAAGGAAGAGCTCGTCGACCGGATGATCGTGGCGCTCGCCGGGCGTGCCGCCGAGGAGGTCGTCTTCGGCCGCGTCACCAACGGCGCCGCCAACGACCTCGAGAAGGTGACCGAGATCGCCCGTTCCATGGTGTTCGAGTGGGGCATGGCCGACACGGTCTCGTCGCGGACGCTCCGCGCCGACAACTACGCGCTGTCGGAAGCGACGAAGCGCGTGCGGGACGAGGAGCAGGCGCATCTGACGGACGGCGCCTACGAGGAGGCGGTGCGGCTGCTGCGCAAGCACCGCTCCTCGCTCGATCGCATCGCCGCCGCGCTCCTCGAGAAGGAGACGCTGGTGCGCGACGAGCTGCTCGAGCTGGTTACCGACGTCGAGCCCGAGTCACGCGCGTCGGAGAGCGTCGGCGTGCCGCGGATCGTGGCCAGCGATCCCGACCCCGCGCTCTAGCCTGCCCTAGCCGCCGAGCTTCGAGATGTCCAGGGCGCCTTTGGGCGCGCTGAGCGACACGGACTTGTTCCAATCGCTGAAGGCGATCGTCCCGGATTCGCTCTTCTTTCCGCCGACGAGCGCCACCGGGTAGGCCTTCCCGGTCGCTGCGACGTACAGCTTGCTGTTGTCCGACGTGTCGCGAATCTCGACGACCTGCTGCCCTTTGTAGGTCTTCGCGCCGTCGTTGGCGAGTTTTCCATGGTGGGAGGCGACCTGTCCGAAGAGCACGCCGATGTTGGTCAGTGCAGCAAGGGAGGCGAAGCGTCCGCTCGTGGTCGGCGTCTTGAGCCATTTGCCGTGGAGGAGCGACGCCGCCGGCCCCGCGAAGTGCTTGTAGAACTGGTCGCTCCCCTTGATGTACGCGATATTGCCGATCTGAACGAGGTCGAACGCGAACCCGCTGGTCGTCATCGACCCCGTGGCGCCCTTGCCGGTGGCCATGGAGATGTCGAGCGTGATCGGGTTGCCCCCGTAGTGGATGCTTCCGGAGACGTGAACGGAGCTGGCACTCGACACCGCGGCCTTGGCGTCGGCCAGGACCTTCCCGGGCGACTTCGAGGCCTCTCCGTTCGCCTTCGCCGACCTGCCCCCGCCGCCGCAGCCGGCGAGAAGGGCAACGGCCGCGAGGACGAGGATGAGAGACGGGGCCCGCATCGGCGTCGCGAGTCTTTCATTACGATCGGACGGTGGAAACGCCTCGCTCGGTGCATCACGTCGGTCTCGCGGTCGAGGATCTCGACGGCGCGCTCGACACGTACGAGCGGCTGTTCGGAGCGATGCTCGAGCACCGCTCGCGGGTCGAGGAACAAGGAGTGGAGGCCGCGTCCATCCGGGTGGGCGAGAGCCGGCTCGAGCTGCTCGGCGCGCTCGACGAGGACACGCCGGTCGGCCGCTTCCTCGCGAAGCGCGGTCCCGGGATGCACCATGTCGCATACGAGGTGGACGACATCGGCGCGGCGCTCGCGCACCTCTCCGAGGCGGGCGCAGAGCTGATCGACGAGACGCCGCGGCGCGGCATGTTCGGTCTCGAGGTCGCCTTCGTCCATCCGGACTCCGTGCACGGCGTCCTTTCCGAGGTGGTGTGCGCAGGTGTCTGACGATCGTGTTCGGATCGAGGTCGGCTTCAAAGGCGGCCAGATCGTCGGCAGCTTCGTCGAAGCGCGGTCGGCCGACGAGCTCGAAGCGGCGCTCAACTCGACCGGAGCAGGCCGGCCGGTCGTCGTGCTCGAAACCGAGGATGGTCCGCTTCACGTGGTCATCGGAAACGTCGCGTACTACAAGCGGGTCGTGCGCGCCGGTCGCGTCGGTTTCTCCTCCGGTTGACGAAACGCACCGCTTGATGCGTTAGCTCCGGTGGCGTCTCGGGGAAACGAAGAGGGGATGACTTCTCCAGCCGAAGGGGCGCGTGCGCGCGAGTCCACCGAGCACGTCCGCGAGCTCGTTGCCCGCGGCCAGCAAGGTGATCGCGACGCGCTCGAGGAGCTGTACCTCATCCATTTCGACCGGATCTACAGCTACCTCCACGTCAGCGTCGGCAACCGGCACGACGCCGAAGACCTGACGACGCAGACGTTCCTCAAGATGCTGGAGAAGATCGGCAGCTTCAGGTGGCAGTCGGCCCCGTTCTCGGCGTGGCTCTTTCGGATCGCTCACAACCTCGCGATGGATCACTTCCGCGCGCGTCGCCGCTGGCAGCCCGAGGAGGAGGTCCCGGAGCCGGTCGGCGACGCCGAGCCGTCCGCGGAGCTCGAGGCGATGCAGACGATCGGCCGAGAGTCGATGCTGAAGCTCATCGACCGGCTCTCGCCCGAGCAGCAGCAGGTCCTGACGCTGAAGTTCGTCTTCAATCTCCCGAACGCCGAGGTCGCGGCGATCCTCGACAAGACGGAGGGAGCGATCAAGTCGCTCCAGCACCGCGCGCTCGTCTCACTGCAGAAGCAGATACAGCAGCAGGGAGTCGCCTAGTCCCCGCTAGCCTCCGCGCGTGGCGTTGGAGGTGGGAATCGTTGGTCTGCCGAGCTCGGGGAAGACGACGCTCTTCCGCGCGCTGACTCGCGCCGAGACGCACGGCTCCGGGAAGGAGCACGTCGGGATGGCGCAGATCCCGGACGAGCGGCTCGACCGGCTGGCCGAGACCGTCGGCGCGCGCAAGGTCACATCCGCGGCGGTGCGCGTCGTCGACGTGCCCGGAACCGGGCCGCAGCTCCTCGGCAACCTGCGGCAGGTCGACGCGCTCCTTGTCGTCCTCGATGGCTTCTCCGGGACCCGCGTTCCCGCCGACGATCTCGAGACGCTGAAGCTGGAGCTGCTCGTCGCCGATCGCGATCACGTCGAGCGCCGGTTGGAGCGGGTCGCGAAACAGGCGAAGTCCGGAGACGCTCGTCTCAGGGCCGAGGCGGCCGATCTCGAGCGCCTGCTCGCGCATCTCGACGCGGGACGGACGCTCGCGGAGTGGGAGGGCGAGCTGCCGCCCGAGCTCGATCCCCTGACGACGAAGCCGCTGCTCGAGGTCGTCAACGGGGGCGACGGCGGCGTCGACCTTCACCTCGAGGCGGAGCTCGCAGACCTCTCGCCAGACGAGGCCGCCGAGTTTCGCGGCGCCGGCGAGTCTGCTCTCGGCGAAGTCGTGCGCCGGTTGGCTGAGACGCTCGACCTGATCACGTTCTTCACCGCCGGCGAGAAGGAGACGCGGGCGTGGACGCTCGGGCGCGGTGAGACGGCGATCGATGCGGCGGAGACGGTCCACTCCGACATCGCGCGCGGCTTCATCCGCTGCGAGGTCGTGCGCTGGGACGATCTCGTCGCCGCCGGCAGTCATGCCGAGGCCGCGCGGGCCGGCAAGCAGCGACTCGAGGGCAAGACGTACGTCGTCGAGGATGGTGACGTCCTCAACGTGCGATTCAACGTCTAGTGGTCACTCCGGCAAGCAGCACCCTTTGTCCGGCTGCAAGGCGTCGCATGCCGGCGTCCTCGGTCGGCCGCGTACCTTCGGGTACGCGGCCTCCCTGCGTCCCTGGCCTGCCCGCTTTTCGCACGGCCGAAGGGCACTGGACGTACCGGAGCGACCACTGGCGTCTCGGCTGGAGCCGGCGGGTCGTACGCCCCGCCGGCATGCGCCGCTCAGCAGCAGCCGGTGCCGCCGCAGCAGCCTTCGCAGCACTTGCCGCTCATTGTGCGTCCTCCTTTCATCGACTGACATCGATGTAGTATATTGAGGGAGTTCGATGAAGACACTGCCCATCCTCTGCTGCGGTCCCGGCGTCGAGCCGCTCGACCCGGTGGCAAGCGAAACCCTCGCCGCCCGCTTTCGCGCACTCTCCGATCCGACGCGGGTCGCGATTGTGAACCGCTTGGCCTCGGTCGAGGAGTGCTGCGTGTGCGATCTCAACGCGGCGTTCGACCTGTCCCAGCCCACGATCTCCCACCACCTCAAGGTGCTGCGCGACGCGGGGCTCGTCGAGTCGAGCCGCCGCGGGACCTGGGCTTACTACCGGCTCGTGCCCGACACGGTGAGCGGGCTCCGACATGCGCTCGGCGGATGAAGGCGCTCTTCGTCTGCATCGAGAACGCGGGGCGGTCGCAGATCGCCCAGGCTCTCTACGAGCGACGGGGCGGTGAGGCGCGCTCGGCCGGGTCGCGACCTGTCGCCGAGATTCACGGTGCCGTCGTCGAAGCGCTCGAAGAGATAGGGATCGACATCTCCGGCCGGAAGCCGAAGGGGCTCGAGCGTGCGGACGTCGAGTGGGCGGACCTCGTCGTCACGATGGGCTGCGGCGATGCGTGCCCCGTCGTTCCCGGCAAGGAGTACGTCGACTGGAACCTCCCCGATCCGGCCGGCCTATGCCTCGAAGAGGTGCGAGAGCTACGTGCCGTGATCGAGGAGAAGGTCTCTAGCCTGCGGATATGAGCGCGACGCCGGCGAGCGCGACGGCGACACCGGCCAGCTGAGGGCGGGCGATCCGCTCCGCCAGCACGAAGCGCGCGAGCACCACGAGCACGACCGGGTACAGCGACCCGAGCACCGACACCACGCTGATCAGCCCGTGCCTCGCGGACGCGCCGTAGAGCAGGTTCGCGCCGGTGTCGAAGAGGCCCGCCACGATGAGGATCGGCAAGGTCGGGCGTACTCGGGCGAGCGACGGACGGACGAGGAGCGCCGCGAGCAGCACCAGCGGGATCACGGTGAGCCGCAGCGTCAGCGTTCCCCACACGACTCCGGCCTGTGAGACCCGGTTCAGGCCGAGGATGGACGATCCGAAGCCGAGAGCGGCGAGGAGCGAGAGCCCGACGCCGGTTGCGAGCTTGCGACCCTCCCCTTCGGGTAGCGGCTCCAGCGACGCTGCGATCACGCCGCCGATCGCGACCACGATCCCGACTCCCTGCAGGACCGAGGGATGCTCGCCACGGACAAGGCCGTAGGCGATGGGAACGACCGCGCCGGTCGCCGAGATCGGCCCGACGATGCCCATCGTCCCCACGGCGAGTGCGCGGTAGAAGCAGCCGAGGCCGACGGCGCCCATGACGCCGCCGAATGCTCCCCACGCCAGCTCGCGGCCGGACGGTGGTTGCGGCAGCGTCGCGAGCGCGAGCGTGCCGACCAGCGCGAGACCAGCCGCCTGCGAGATGACGAGCACCCAGACCACGTGCGCGCGTCGTGCGCCGATCCCGCCGCCGAAGTCGGCGATGCCCCACGAAAGGCTCGCGGCGAGCGCGAGTACGACGCCGATCAATCCGGCACGGGGCGGGTCGCGGCGACCGCGTCGAGCTGGTTCGCGTGGTAGAGGACCGCCGCTTCGGCTGTGCGGGCGGCGCGGGCGTCGTGGTGGCAGGCGACCGCGTGCAGCAGCTCCGCGGGCGCGCCGAGCTCTTCGAGCAGCCGGAGCCCGAGGTGGACGTGTCCGAGCAGACGGCCCTCCGCGGTCGGCGCGAAGACCGGCGGACGGCCGAGCTCTCGCGTCCGGCCGACGTCGTGGACGAGCGCGGCGGCGATGAGCAGGTCGCCGCGGAGCCGCGGATGAATCTGGATCAGCTCGCGGCAGAGTGTCGCGACCCCGACGGTGTGCTCGAGAAGCCCTCCGGCGTACGAGTGGTGGCCGTCGGGCGTTGCCGGGTACTCGCGGAGTGGCGCGGCTGTGAGCGCCCGCGCGATGACGTTCCGCAGCGCGTCATCGTGCACCTCGGCGACGAGGAACTCGAGGAAGCCCTCGAGCTCGTCTGCGTCGCGGCGGAGGCCCGGGGTGAGCCCCGCGGGGTCGACGTCCTCCGCGGGCTCGAGCGTCCGCACCTCGACCTGCAGCTCGTTTCGGAACCGCTCGACGCGACCGAGCACGCGAATCGCGTCGCCAGTCTCGAACCGTCCGTCGAGCAGCTCGACGTCGTTCCAGATCCTCGCGCCGATCCGGCCGCTCGGATCGACGAGCTCGAGTGCGAGATAGGTCGAGCCGTTCCGCGTTCGCAGCCGCTCCTTGCGTGCGACCGCGTAGACGCCCTCGATGGTGCGGTGTTCCTCCAGCTCCGCGATCGTCGTCATGGACGAAGTTTCGCATGGCCGGGTTACGGGGTACCGGGGCTTGATGGCGGTTGCATCTCGCCGGAGCCGGCGGTTCGCCGCGCCCAGCCCCGTCACCCGCTACTGGCTCGCCAACTGTGTCGGCTTCTCGATCACTGGTGGCGGCCGCGGGACGGTCGAGCGCGTCCTCGCGGACGACGATCCGTACGACCCCTCGCTGCTGGAGGTGCGGACGAGCAGACGCCGGGTGCGCCGCGTGCCGGCCTCGGCCGTGATCGCGGTCGTGCCTTCCGAGCAGGTCTTGGTGGTCGGTCATGGGCGCCGCTTCATGCCCGATCGGAAGCGCGACCTGAGCCTGCGGCTCCGCTGGGGAGCTCGGGCACTGCGTCGTGTCCTCGTCGTCGGCGTCGGAATCTCCGCTGCTCTCACGGCTGATCTGTTCCGGCTCGCCCGTCGCGCCTGGGTCGAAGGCTCGCCCGTCGTCGCGCGCGCGAGCAGACGTGGCGGTGGCGAGGCCGTGCGGTTGGTACGGTCAGTGCCGTGGCAGTCGTACGGCCGTTCCGCGCGCTCCGTTACGACACGGCTGCCGCGGGGCCGCTCGACTCGCTCGTCGCGCCGCCGTACGACGTCATCGGACCGGCCGAGCGAGCAGAGCTCCGCGGACGGAGCCGGTACAACGTCGTCCACCTGACGCTGCCCGACTCCGAGGACGCGGCGGCTGCAGAGCTCGCGGAGTGGCAGGAGCGCGCAGTCCTGGTCCGCGACCCCGAGCCGGCGTGCTGGTGGCTGTCGCAGGAGTACGTCGGCCCCGACGGCGTCGCGCGACGGCGCGAGGGATTCGTCGCGGCGCTGCGGCTCGAGCCGTACGCCGAGCGCGTCGTCCTGCCGCACGAGCGAACGCATGCCGGCCCGAAGGAAGGCCGGCTGCGTCTGTTGCGCGCGACGCGCACCCAGCTCGAGCCGCTCTTCTTCCTCTGGGACGGGACGATCGACGTCGACGGCCTGGGCGAGCCCGACCTGCGGAGCGGAGGCGAAAGCCTCTGGCGGCTCGACCCAAAGTTCAGCGACGCTCTCGCGGCGGAGCTCGCCGACGCGCAACTGCTGATCGCCGACGGCCATCACCGCTACGAGACCGCGCTCTCGTTTCACGAGGAGGACGGCACCGAGGCTTCTGCCTGGCTACTGGCCGCGATCGTCCCCACCGGTCAGGCGGGGCTGACGATCTTCCCCACGCACCGGATCGCGGAGAGCGCCGGCACGGCGTCCGGGACGCCGATCGATCCTCCTGGCAACGGGCTCCCCGGCCCGGTGCTCTACCGCGCCGGTCGCTACGAGCTGCTCGCGACCGACGGGCCGGATCCCGAGGTCGTCGAGCGCGCCTCGCCGAGCGGCGTCACGTACACGCCCAGCCGTGAGGAGGCGGTCGCGGCGGTGGACCGGGGCGACGCCGAAGCAGCTTTTCTCCTGCGCCCGACGCCGATCGAGGACGTCTGGGCGGTCGCGCGCCGCGGCGATGTGATGCCGCAGAAGAGCACGTTCTTCTATCCAAAACTGACCTCCGGCCTGTTGCTGCTGCCGCTTGACTGACTGGCTGGAACTGTGCCGCGCGGCGGTTGCGGACGTCGATGCCGTGCTCGAGCGGCTGCCCACGCGAGCCGAGCGCGAGCCGGTCGTCGGGGCGGGGCTCGGCGGCGACGACACGACGGCGATCGACCGGGCCGCGGAAGAGGCGATCCTTGCGCGGGTTCGCGGGGCCGCAGGCGCGATCGTCTCGGAGGAGGTCGGCCGGCTCGGCGCGGAGGCACGACCACTCCTCGTGATCGATCCGATCGACGGCTCGCTCAACGCGAAACGGGGCATCCCGTTCTTCGCGCTCTCGATCGCCGTCGCGGAAGGCGAGACGATGGACGACGTCCTGTTCGGCTTCGTCCACGATTTCGGCTCCCGTGAGGAGTGGACGGCGCAGCGCGGTGAGGGCGCCTGGCTGGACGGCGAGCCGCTGGGCGCCGTGCGGCCGAAGGACGAGATCGAGATCCTCTCCTTCGAGGCCACCCTGACGTCCTTCGTTGCGCGCGATGCGCCGAAGGTCGCCGATCTCGCGCATCGGCTCCGGATCATGGGTTCTCTCGCGCTTTCGTTCTGCCACCTCGCCGCGGGCCGTGTCGACGCCGTGTGCTCGCTCAAGCCGGCGCGCTCCGTGGACATCGCGGCGGGGCAGCTCCTCTGCCGCGAGGTCGGACTCGCGGTGGATCTGTTCGACGTCGAGGAGCCGTTCGGCCTCGCTCCGCTCGACCTCGAGTCGCGCTCGCGCGTCGTCGCCGCCGGAACGGCGGACGGGTGCGCGCGGATCGCGCGTGCCCTGTCGGACTAGGCCGCTACGCGCGCCGTCGTGCGGGACGTCGCGGTTCCGCGACCGGCGACGTTGCTCGCCGTGACGCGGACGCGCAGTCGGTGTCGCGCATCGCGCTTCGTGAGCCGGTACTTCGGATGCGTCGCGCCGCCGATCCGGACGCACGACCCGCCGTGCGCGTTGCACCGGAGCCACTGGTAGCGGTAGCCGGCGGGCGCGTCGCTCCACGCGCCCCTGCTCGCCGAGAGCCTCCGTCCGACGCGCGCGCGTCCGGACACGCGCGGTGCCTTCCTCGCCGCTGGAACGCCGACCACGACGCCGCTGTGCGCGGAGAACGCCGTCGTTGCGCCGGCGGCGTTCGTGGCCACGACCCGAGCATCGAGTGTGTGGCCGGCATCCGCCTTCACCGCGAGGTAGGTGGACGAGTTGGCGCCTGCGATTGCCGAGCAGCCGGTGCCTGCGGCGCTGCAGCGCAGCCAGTCGTACGCGTACCCGCTCGGAGCGTGCATCCAGGCGCCGGTCGAGGTCGCAACGGGGAGGCCCACACCGGCGGCTCCGCGCAACACCGGTTCGGCGACCTCGACCGGTGCGTTCGTCGGCGTGTAGCTCGAGACGCAGCCGGCGTTGTCGTTGCTGTACTCGAGCTGGAGCGAGTAGTCGTGGCCGTTGATCACCTGGTTGTACGGCTGCCCGTTGACCGTGCCTTGTGCTGTGCCGAACTCCCCGACGCACAGGTCGGCTACCTCGTCCTCCTGGCCGTCGTTGGAGTACCAGCCGTCGCCGAACGGATCGGTGATCGCCTCGATGTGCTCGTGGCTGATCGCGTTGATCGTCGCGTCCGCGTCGTGATCGTTCGGAAATCCCTGCCCCGTGGCACCGGCGCAGCCCGGGATCGATCCATCGTAGGGCTGGTTCGCATAGATCACGTGCTCGTTGTTCGTGTCGATGAAGTCGCTGTGGTACGCGCAGTACGTGTTCGTCGTGCACTGGGCGCCCGACGCGTCGAAGCACGAGCCGACGCCGTTCGGTGTCATCAGGAAGAACACCGTGCTCGTGTTCGCATGCCAGCCCGTTACGGTCAGCACCCGCTGGATCTCCGCTTGGAGCTGCTGGTCCGTGAGGCACACGGCGGCTTGCGAGCAGCCGTTCGCCGGAAACGGGTCGGTGTCGGTGTAGGAACCGCCGAATGCCGACGTGTACTGAATCGCCGCGGAGGTGTCGTAGTACTGTGTGGCCACGGAATACACGTTCGACTGAGTTCCGCTCGCGGCTGCGACATCGGCGAAGTAGCGGTTGATGAGCCCTTCGTACACGGTGCTGATGGGGTAGCCGCTCGGTGACCAGAAGATCGTGTACGCCGTGTTGGTGTGCATGACCTGGCCGTCGTGGTAGACGACGGGCCCGGAGGGCGTTGCGGCCGCGGCGAGGGAGGCGGCGCGCACGCCGATGTGCGGGACGACACCCAGCATCGGCCCGTGACTGAGCGCTGCCGTGCCGCTCGCCGTCGGGAAGGCGATTGCGAGCACTGCGAGCGCGAGAGCCAGGGTCGAGCGCGGGGCCAGTCCCCTCATTCCTGGCACAGAGTGCCCAAAGAACCGAGCACCTGCCGAAGAATCAGTGAAGCGGCGCGGAGCGCGCGTCGCGGGTGAGCTTCCTGACCGCCGCCTGGAAGCTCGTGACCGCCTTGCCGATGCCGGCGCCCGAGTCCTGGAGCGCCGTCAGTTGGCGCGTGAGGTACGCGGCCTGGCTCGCGACGTATCCCGAGTCGATCTGGCTCGGCGGCGTCGTCGTCAGATAGCTCAGTAGCGTCTGCAGCTCGCGCGAGATCCGGGTCGCGGTCGCGCCGACAGCCCCCGCGTCGGTCGACACCGTGTCCGCGGCCGTTCGGGCGGCCGACGCCTTGTTCGCGAGGACGGCCGCTGCACGCGAGGCCGCACGGGCCGCTGCTGTCGCCTGAGCAGCGGTCTGTCTCTCCTGCGCAAGCGTCTCGCGTGTCGCGGCGAGGGACGCAGTAAGGCGATTCACGTGTGCGGTCGCGGCGGCGAGTGCCGCGCGGGCCGCGGTGTCGCGTTGAGCCTGGTGGCGCCAGCCGATCGAGAACGCGGCCGCGCTGACGAGACCGCCACACAGGAAGGCGAGGACCGTGATCAGCCACGCCGAGCGCGGCAGTCTGCGCCGGGTTGTCGGCAGCACGGCCGTCGCCGCCGGCGCAGTCGCGAACGGTGCGGGCTCGCGCAGAAGCGGCCAGCGCGTGGTGGATTCAGACGCCATCGCGAGCGGCTTCGCCGCGAGCCTGCGGGCTCCTGCTAGCGGTTCCGGTCGCGCAAGGTCACCACGTGCGCAGCGGGAACATCCCGAGGAACGGTGCGCGCCGTCCGACTTCGTCCGATCCTCGCGGTCGAACGCAGCGGCGTACCGAGCGGCCTCTTCAGCACTCTCGTACTGCTTCGAACAGCCGGTGCCGCAGCCTCGCTCGCACGTCCAAGAGCTCCTCCTCATTGTCGGAGCCCGGGGCTGGGGGTCCGGGCGGTTCCCGGCGCGCGCTCGACGAAGTGGTGGCCGCTGGCCGGATCCGGCGTGCGGGACGGACCGGTTCGAGCCGCCTGAGCCCGTCGCCTAGGCGCTACGCTCGCTCTCGTGGCCCCTACGCGCGAAGACGTCCTGGAGGCGCTCGAGCAGGTCATCGACCCGGAGCTCCGGCGCCCGGTCACCGAGCTCGACATGGTGCGCGACGTCGAGATCCACGACGGCGTCGTCGCGTTCACGATCGTGCTCACGGTCGCCGGCTGTCCTCTCCGCGACTCGTTCGAGCAGCAGGTCGAGCAGGCGCTCGCCGCCGTGCCCGGGGTGGCGGGAGTCGAGCTTTCGTTCGACGTCATGACTCCCGAGGAGCGGCAGGCGCTGACGCAGAAGCTCCGCGGCGGCGCGCCCGAGCGAGAGGGCGTGATCCGGCTGCCGTCCGACTGCCGTGTGCTCGCGGTCGCGAGCGGAAAGGGCGGCGTCGGGAAGTCGTCGCTGTCGGCGAACCTCGCGGTTGCGCTCTCGCAGCTCGGCCACAGCGTCGGCGTGCTCGACGCGGACATCTACGGGCACTCGATTCCGCACATCCTCGGCATCCGGCAGCGCCCGGTCGCCGTCGACGACCTGATCGTGCCGCCGGTGAAGGACGACCTGAAGCTCATGTCGATCGGCTTCTTCCTCGAAGGCAACGAGC
Organism: Gaiellaceae bacterium; assembly: GCA_035310545.1. Lineage (GTDB taxonomy): Bacteria > Actinomycetota > Thermoleophilia > Gaiellales > Gaiellaceae > Palsa-739. Next base: position 18,970 of record DATGEB010000046.1, on the reverse strand, counting down.
CCGTGATGTGGCGTGGCCCGATGCTTCATCGCGCGCTCGAGCAGTTCCTCACGGACGTCCATTGGGGCGAGATCGACGTACTCGTCGTGGACATGCCGCCGGGGACCGGGGACGTCTCGATCTCGCTCGGCCAGATGCTTCCCCGTGCGGAGGTTCTCGTCGTGACGACGCCGCAGAAGCTTGCGCAAGACGTCGCGGCGCGCGCGGCCTCGATGGCGCAGAAGACGAACATGCGCCTGCTCGGCGTCGTCGAGAACATGTCCGGCGACATCTTCGGGAGCGGCGGCGGCGAGGAGCTGGCGAGCGAGCTGGGCGTGCCGCTGCTCGGCACGGTGCCGCTCGATTCGGCGTTACGCGAGCAGGGCGACGCGGGAGCGCCGGTCGTATCCGCCCGCCCGGACGCCCTGTCGGCGCGGGCGATCGTGGCGATCGCGCAGGAGATCGAAGCGCTTCGCCGCGCGCGCGGCGGTATCGTCAAGTCGCTGCCGCTCGTCGGGTAGCGCTCGCACGTGGCCGCGGCCGCCTTCTTCGATCTCGACCGCACGCTGCTACGCCGATCCTCGGCTCTCGCGCTGGCCGGCTCGTTCCGCGAACGCGGTCTGATCTCGCGAGGGCAGCTCCTCCAAGCGGCCGGCTGGCAGCTCCTCTTTGTCGCCCGCGGCGCGAGCCACGAGGCCGTGCGTCGCGCAGCGGAAGACGGCCTTCGCCTGCTCGCCGGCTACCCGGTGGCCGAGCTGCGCGACGTGGTCGCCGACGCGATGGAGCCGGTGCTGCGGCCGCTCGTCTTCGCGGAGCCGCTGCGACTCGTCGAGCAGCACCGAGCTCGGGGCGAGCGCGTCTTCGTCGTGTCCGCAACGCTGCAGGAGATCGTGGAGGCGATCGCGGACGATCTCGGCTTCGACGGTGCGCTGGGCACGGTCTGCGAGGTGCGCGACGGCCGCTACACCGGACGGGCCGAGAGGGCGCTCCATGCCGAGGGGAAGGCCGCCGCCGTGCGCGCGCTTGCTGCTCGCGACGGACTCGACCTCGGCGGATGCACCGCGTATTCAGACAGTCATACCGATCTCGCGTTTCTCGAGGCTGTCGGCCACCCGGTGGCCGTGAATCCCGATCGCCAGTTGCGGCGGATCGCTGCCGATCGCGGCTGGCCGGCGCTCGAGTTCAGCACGCGTGCCTATCCCCATGCACGCCGGCGTATCCCTCCCGCGTTCGTCGCCGCGGGGATCGCCGGCGCCGCGGGTCTGCTCGCCGCGAAGGCGCGTGGACGCTGACGAGGGTCGGAGCCGGCTCCGCGGGCTCGGCTTCGGCGAAGCCGACGTGGAGGAGTTGTGGGCGCACTTCGACGGCGCCGAGCAGCGCGGCAAGCAAGGACACGGACACGCTCGGATCCCATGGCTCGAAGGGCTCGAGGGGTACGACTCGTCGGCCGAGCCGTCGCTCGTCGAGAGCGAGGAGGGTTTCCAGCGCTGGCACGGCGGCGGCGCGATCGGCTACCTGGTGCTCGGCCGTGTCGTTCGAGCTCAGCTCGAGCGTCCGCCGGTGCACGCGCGACTCATCGTCTGCGAGCGCACGTTCCCGACCGGGATGCTCGGGCACCATGTTCGCCGGCTCGCGGACGGCGGTCTCGTCGCGGTGCTCACGGCGACGTCGCCGGCGCGCCTGGGTCATCCGTCTGGCGGCCCGAAGCTGGCGGGGACGAACCCGCTCGCGATCGGGATCCCGAGCTCGGGGCTGGAAGCGGCGCCGGCGGAGCCGCCGCCGCCCGGCCGGAAGCCCCGATCGCCTTCGACGATCCGGGGCGGCGATCCGGTCGTCGTCGACGTCTCGATGGGAGCCGTGACCTGGGGCGACGTGGTGGCGGGCCTCGCCGAGGAGGAGCAGCTCGTTCCCTTCGGCGGAGTGCAGGCGCACAAGGCGTTCGCGCTTGCGCTGGGGCTTCAGCTCCTCGTCGACGCACTCGTCCGCGACGAGGGACACGGCGCGGTGCTGCTCGTCGCCCAACCGGAAGCGGATCCGGTGCCGGCGCTGCGCGAGCTTGCAGCGGAGGTTCGGCTGCCCGGAGATTCCTAGTAACAGTCTGTTACAAGGAAGAACATGGCCCGGCGAGCCTCGAAACGTTGGAGATCAGGCCCCTTCCGACGCAGTTAGTAACAGTCTGTTACTTGGAAGGGAAGCGCGGGTCGTCGCGGATCGCGGCGAAGTCCTCGTCCGTCTGCGCGTACTCGCGGAAGCGCTCGTTTTTCGCGATCGCTTCGTTCAGGAGCTCGAGCGCAGCATCAGACTCACCGGCGAGCGCCTCGACGCACGCGAGGTCGTAGAGGATCGCGGGGCTTCCCGGCTTCTCGTCCAGCCCTTCCCGCAAGAGTCGCCTCGCTTCGTCGTACCGACCCGCTTGCACGGCCGGGGAGGCGCCGAAGGTGAACTCCCACGCCGAGATCTCGTGCGCCTCGCCGGGTTTGCCTCCGATCGCCAGGACCGCGGCGTCGTCGGTGAGCGCCACCGCGCCGCGGCGGAGCGAAGGGTCGCGGAGAAAGACGAGCTGCCCGGCGCCGAGCTCGTGCTCGTCCTCGTCGATCGTGAAGCGGACGCGTCCGCGCAGGACGAGGTAGATCTCCTCGTGCCCGAGCACCTGCTCGGTGTGCTCCTCGACGATCTGACCCGTCGAGCCCGGCGTGTACGCGTTGATGCCGAACGCGCGGATGCCGAAGTGCCTGCGGACGGGGCGCCAGACGAACCCGTCGCGCATCTCGATCCGGTCGAGCTCGTCGATGTGCGCGAGGTTCATCCGAGGAGCTCCTGGAAGCGGGGGTCGTCGCGAAGCGGATCGAGGTCGCTGTCCCCGCGGAAGTACTCCGCGGAATCGCCGTCGGCGTCGAGCTCCTTCGCGTGGCGCAGGTGCTCCAACGCGGCGTCTGCGTTGCGGGCTTGCGCCTCGAGACAACCCGCGTTGTAGTGCGTCGGCCAGTGGCCGGGCTTCTCCGCGATCAGCTCCGCCATGACCGCTCGTGCGTCGGCGAGTCGGCCCGCTTCGAGATACGTCGAGGCGATGGCGAACGCGTCCCAGCCGCCCGCGTTGAATGCCTCTCCCACCGAGCCGCCGACCGCGAAGACGATGGTGCCGTCCTCCTGCGCGACAGCGGTGCGGTGGACGAGCGGCGGCACGAACACGAGCGTTCCCGCCGGAGCGTCCGAAGTCGCTTCGCCGACCGTGAACGTTGCACGGCCGCGCACGACGACGTACAGCTCCTCGTTGCCGCTGTCCTCCTCGTGCGGTGGGATCAGCTGTTCCCCGCTGCCGGCGACCCACGCGTTGACGCCGGCGGGGCGGAAGCCGAGCGTGTGTCGCACCGGAATGAGGTTGCTGCCGCGGTGCCGCGCCGTCGCGACCTCGTCGAGGGTGAGGATCGTGTAGCCGTCGCTCACGCGTCCGTCTCCCGCAGGGCCGCGAGGACGACGGGGTCGATCGCGTCGGAGCCGCGCACGCGCTCCTCGAGGTTCTCGACGCCGGCCCATGTCTCGAGCGAGTCGTACCCGAGCCTGCCGAGGCGCTCATCGACCTCGTCGCGGAGCTCGCCCTCGAGTGGAAGCCAGAACCGCTCCGGGGTCCGGCCGAACAGCTGCTCGTGGAGCTCGTACACGCGCGCGAGCTCCTCGATCGGCCGCTCGTGGTCGTCGACGCGGAGGTCGACCAGGGAGTCGGACAGTCCCGCGTAGCCGCCGTTTCGCTTCACGACGAGCAGCGCCGCGGATTGCTGGCCGCGGCTGTCGCCGCCGGCCGCCTGGGCTGCGGCGAGCGCCGCAAGGAGCCGCTCGGCGAGCGGCTGGTCCGACGTCGCCTCGAAGGTCTCGGCGAGCGCTGCAACCGTCTCCTCACCGACGAGGATGTTGCCCTGCGCGGCATAGCAGGATCCCGTCCGGCCGCCCGCCCACACGTTGCAGCCCGGGCCCGTCCAGCTCGCGCTTGCGCCCTGCGCGTCGACGACTCCGAGCTGGCGGTCGTCGCGCCCGTCGTCATCCGCGATCAGGCGCTCGACGACCTCGCTTGCGGAGAGACCGTCGCGCAGGAGGGAGAGCCCGTTCGGGCCGTAGCTCGGGTTCGCGTACGCCTGCGTCGCGACCGCGCCGACCTCGGGCTCCGCCCACGGGACGACCGAGCCGACGGCGAGGAACTTCGACTGCGTGGCGACTCCCCACTGCCGCGCCTCGAGGTCGCACGCGGCGATCGAGAACGTGGCGACGAGCGGCTCAGCCATACGTCAGTTCGGTGAGATCGAGCTCGAGCAGATAGCTCCGATCCTTCGGCACCAGCACCGCGGCCACCTCGGGCCGCGCGAGCGCGGCGCGCACCTCCTGGGGCGACGCTGCGCGCACCACGACGGGACGGCCCGCGTCGAACGCCCCGGCGATCGACCGCAGGTCGGCGACGTCGTCGAGGACGAGCGCCTCGTCCGCCGGCACGGCGGGATCCCCCTCGACCGCGAGCTCGGGCACGCGCCGGCCGCTGCCTCCCCACCAGCGCTCCCTCATATGATCACGGAGTCGCCGGGGTCGATCTCGTCGACCTGCACGCCGGGTGCAAGCTCCTTCAACGCCTGAGGCGTGCCCGTCAACGCCGGGAACGTTCCGTAGTGGCAGGGAACGCAGCGCTCGACGCCGAGCAGTTCGAGCGCGACGGCCGCCTCGCGCGGGCCCATCGTGTAGTGATCTCCGACCGGGAGGATCGCGACGTCGGGGGAGTAGATCCGCCCGATCAGCTGCATGTCGCCGAAGACGCACGTGTCGCCGGCGAAGTAGAGCTTCGTGCCGTTCTCCACCTCCACGACGATGCCGCAGGGCTCGCCCATGTACTCGAGGTCGTTGTTCGAGCTCGAATGGTGTGCGTTCGTGAGCGTGAACTTGATGCCCTCGGCGTCGACGGTGCCGCCCTTGTTCGGGTCGAGGACGTTCTGCAGCTCGTGCTTGACCTGCAGCCAGGCGGCGAGCTCGACCGGAGCGACGACGGTGCAGCCGTGCTTCCTCGCAAGCTCGACGGTATCCCCCAGGTGGTCGCCGTGGGCATGCGTGATCGCAATCACGTCGACGCGCTCGGGCTCGACCTCCGATTCCGGGCACTTCGGGTTCCCGTTCAGGAACGGGTCGATGTAGACGCGCTTCCCGCCCGGAGTGTCGAAGCGGAAGGTGGCGTGGCCGAGCCAGGTCAGGGTGGTGTCGGGCATTCGCGCTCCTTCGACTGGGTCGAGCCGAGCCTACTGAGGAAGGACCGTCCGATGCGGAAACGAACCTTCAGGGGTGCTCGGCTCGCGGCTCCTGCCCCTGGCGTTCGCGACGGCCGCTCTCGCGGCCGGGGCCGGAGGACTCGCGACCCTCGCGCTGTGGCTCGGGCTGCTGACGGTTCCCGCGGCCGCCGCCGTGACCTGCGTCGCGGTCAGCGACGCGCTGGAGGGACGGCGTTCGCGACTTCAAGCCGTGGCGAGCGGGCTCGCACTCGCGCTCGTCGTGATGGCGTCGGCGGCCCGGGCGAACGCTCCGACCGCAGGCGACCCGTCTCCACTCGCCACGTGGGCGCTCTTTCTCGCGCTGATCGCATACGCCGTGCCGTTCGTCGCCTGGGTGCTCCGGCCGGCTCGTCTGTCGCGCGAGGCTTCGACCCGGCGGCGCCTCCGCCCGGCCGAGGTCGACGAGCTCCTTTCGCGCGCCGCCTAGAGAGGCGGCGGCACCCCGGCCTCGAGGCCGGGGCGCGCCACCGTTGCGTGCGCTTACGGGAGGTTCACCGGAAAGGCGACAGCCCTGCGGGTGGAGACACCGCCGAGCAGCGGGTCACCCGGCTTCCTCGCGCGGACGAACTCTACGAGGAGGTGCTGGTGCCGGCGCCGGGCCGGGAAGCCTCTCTCGCGCGTCTGCGTGACAGTGACCGTTCCGTCGGCGCCGGTCGTCTCCTCGTTCCCGCCGAACTGGTTGAACGGGATCGGGATCGCGTAGACGAGTGCGCCCTCGACCGGACGGCCGTTGCAGGCCGTCACCGTGATGTGGAGCTGGATCGCCTGAGTGGAGAGCGTCACGAGCTTCGGCGTGATCGACGACTCGGAGATGTCGAGACGAGCCGGCATCGCCAGATCGGCGACCTGGATCGTGCCGGTGCCAGCCGGGCAGCCGTTCGGAGCCGCGAGGGCGGCCGTCTGCTTCGAGACGAACGTCGTCGACCCGGTCGGGCTCGTCGCGGTGACGGAGAGGCGGATCGTGTGTCCCGCGTCCGCCTGCGTGAGCACGTAGGTGGTTCCGGATGCGCCGGAGATCGTCGCGCAGCTGTCTCCGTTCGCATCGCAGCGAAGCCAGGCGACGGCGACAGACGTGGGGCTGCCGGACCAGGTTCCCTCGGCGGCGGTCAGGGTCGCGCCGACCGACGGAGTGCCCGAGATGCTCGGCGCCGTCGCCGGCGTCGGAGCGGTGTTGTCCGAGACGACGGCGGACGACGCGGAGGTCGCGGTGCCCGATCCGCCGGTGTTCTGCGCCGTCACCGTGACGCGGAGCGTGTGGCCCACATCGGCCGTGACGGCCGTGTAGGTCGCAGCGGCCGCGCCGCCGATCGCGACGCACGAGCCTCCGCTCGCGTCACAGCGACTCCACGCATAGGTGTACGAGGTCGGGCTGCCGGTCCACGATCCGTTGCTGGTCGACAGCGCCTGGCCCTCCTGGGCCGTTCCCGAGATCGTCGGGCCTGCGGTGGCGACCGGCCCACTGCCCGCGGCACGGCCGTTGCCCGGCTGGCCGACTACGGCACCGACGATCAGCGCGCCGAGCGCGATCAGGATCGCACCTGCGATGTTCAGACGTTTCATCAACCCCTCCTTCGCAATACGCTGGGCACTACGAAGTGGGGGTTACCGGCCGGGTCCGGTTCCGAACCACCCTTTAAAGAACCTTTTCAGGTCGGAATGGCGCCCTCTCACCGCCTTCGGACCGCTCAGAGGGGGAGCGCGCTCGCGGCGTGCCGCGCGAGGTCGATCAGCGGCTGTACGGCGAAGAGGGAGCCGACCGAGACGGCGAGAGCCGCGCCGACGGCGAGATGCAGGAGCCACTCGGCCGCGGGCGCGCCACCGCCGACGGCGACGCCGCCTCCAGGTTGCACCTGCAGCTCCTCCGCCGGGCGCATGTACATGGCCCGCACGATCCCGAGGTAGTAGTAGAGGCTGACGAGCGTCGCGAGCACGCCGACGATCACGAGCCACACCCAGCCGTGCCGGTACGCCGCCGCGAAGACGTAGAACTTGCCGACGAAGCCGCCGCCGAGCGGCAAGCCGGCGAAGCCGAACATGAAGAACCACATCGCGACGCCGAGGAACGGGCGCTCCCAGCCGAAGCCGGCGAGGTTCTCGAGCGTGACGGGAACCCCGAGCTCCCGCTCGCGCGCCGCGACGATCGCGAACGAGCCGAACGCCATCGCCGAGTACGGGACGAGGTAGTACATGAGCGCTCGGCCGCCGAGTGCGCTGCCGGCGCTGAGCGCGATCAGCATGAAGCCGGCGTGTGAGATGGAGGAATAGGCGAGGATCCGCTTCACGTTCCGCTGCACGAGGGCAGCGAAGTTGCCGATCGCGAGCGAGAAGGCCGCGATGATCGCGAAGGCCCAGCCCCAGAGATGGCCGTTGTGCGGGAACGCCGTGGTCATCAGGCGGAACGCGAGAAGGAGCGCCGCGACCTTCGTCGCCGAGGCCATCCACGCGGTCACGGCCGTCGGCGCTCCCTCGTAGACGTCGGGCGTCCACATGTGGAACGGTGCGGCCGACATCTTGAACGCGAGCCCTGCGACGATCAGCGCGATCCCGACGACCATGAACGTATCGCCGGTCAGTCCCCGCGAGGCGACGGCGTGCGCGATTCCGTGGAACGAGATCTGCCCGGTCGCGCCGTAGACGAGCGCGGAGCCGAAGAGAAGCGCGCCTGCGCCGAACGAGCCGACGATGAGGTACTTCAGCCCCGCCTCGAGCGAGCTCTCGCCCGGGACGCCGAAGGCGCCCCGGTCTTCCGGTCGTGCGCCGGCGGCTTCGCCGCCGGCGCTTGCAGCCGGTGGGTAGTCGATCGCGCACATGACGTAGAGCGCGATCGAGAACCACTCGAGCGAGAGGAACAGCACCATGAGGTTCGCGGCGCCGACGAAGAACGCCATTCCGGCGGCGGACGCGAGCAGGAGTGCGAAGAACTCCGCGATGTGGTCGTCGCGGTGGCTCTGGTCGGCGTTCCGTCCCCAGACCGGAATGTGGTCGGCGCTCACGACCGAGGTCGCGAGACCGATGCCGCAGAGGATGATCTGCCCGAGGGCGGTCCAGCGGTCGCGGTAGAAGGCGCCGTGGACGATCGTGTGGCCGTTCGCGCTGTCGACGTAGAGCCAGACCGAGAGCACGAGGCCGGCGGTGAAGCCGGTCACCGTGATGCCGAGCGACGCCGCGCGCCGGAGCGCCTGCGGCACGAGCACCGCGCACAGAAGCGCGAGGAACGATCCGCCGATCAGCGCGAAGACGGTGGCGAGGCCGAACCAGTCGACGTGGGTCGTGTGAAGCTTCACTTGAACTGCGCCTTCACGGTCTCGGTCGGGCTCGGGCCGAAGAACGAGTGGTGGCTGATTCCCGCCGGCCACGCGGAGAGGGCGAGCAGCCCCGCGACGAGCGGCACGACGAGCGCGAGCTCACCCGGCCGCAGGTCGAGCGCCTCGTCCGAGACGGTCGAGCCGCGCGCCTCGTGCAGCACGGCCGAGATCAGCCGCAGCATGTACATCGCGGCCAGCACGATCGCGCCGGCCCCGATCGCCGACCACCACCAGGCGCGCTGGAAGACGCCGGCGAGGATGAGGAACTCTCCTGCAAACGAGGCGGATCCGGGCACCGCGAGCGAGATGACGCCGACCGTCATCAGCAGGGTCGCGAGCGCCGGTCTTCCTTTCGCCATCCCGCCGAGCAGCCGGAACTCCCCGGTCGTCGTCCGTCGTTCCACGACGCCCGCGATGAGGAAGAGCGAGGCGGAGATGAGCCCGTGCGCGACCATCTGCAGGATCGCTCCGTCGAAGCCGAGGTCGGTGCCGGCGAAGAGGCCGAGCGCGATCAGCCCCGACTGCGCGAGCGACGAGTACGCGACGACGCCTCGGAAGTCGGCGGCCCGGAACGCGAGCAACGACCCGTAGACGAGCGCCGCCGCCGCGAGCGCGAGCACCGCCGTCCGGTAGAACGATGTCGGCTCGGGGAACTTCGCGATCGCGATCCGCAGCATCCCGTAGAGGCCCGCCTTGGCGACCACGCCCGACAGCACCGCACTCACCTCCGGCGGCGCCTCGCGGTACGAGTCCGGCAGCCAGCCGTGGAACGGGAAGAGCGGCGCCTTGATCACGAACGCGACCATGAAGCCGAGGAAGAGCCAGCGGCTCGCGCTCGCCGGGCTGTCGACGAGGTCGAACGTCCCGACCTTCAGGCCGTAGACGACGATCGCGGCGAGCATGAGGAGCGAGCCCGCCATCGTGTAGATGACGAACTTGATCGTCGCCTCCATCCGGCGCGCGCCGCCCCAGACGCCGATCAGGATGTAGAGCGGGATCAGCATCGCCTCGAAGAAGGCGTAGAAGAGGAGCAGATCCTGCGCCTGGAAGACGCCGACGGTCGCGCCGGTGAGCAGCAGCATCAGCCCGAAGTAGCCTCGCGGGCGGTCGCGGCCGACCCAGAAGCCGTAGCCGGTCGCGGCGGCCATCGCGACGACGGTGAGGCCGACGAGCCAGAGCGAGAAGCCGTAGACGCCGACGTGATACGAGACGCCCAGGTCGCCGAACCACTTCGCCCGTTCCTCCATCTGCAGGCCGGACTGCGAGAAGTTGAACCGCGCTGCCTGCTCGATCCAGAGGCCGACCTCGGCGAGCGAGAAGACCATCGCGAGCGCGCCGGTCGCGTAGCGCGAGAGCGGCAACAGCCAGACTCCGATCGCGCCTGCGACCGGCAGCCAGATCAGGATCGAGGTGAGGGACGAGGCGCTCATTCGGCTATCACTTGGCGATCAGGAAGGCGAGGACGACGGCCGCGGCGCCGCCGGCGAGGAAGAGGACGTAGGTGCGGAGCAGGCCGGTCTGGATCCGGCGGACGAGGCTCCCGGTCTCCATCGTCACCTCGCCGATGTCGGCGCTGGTCTGGAGCACGACGGGCTCCTCGAACTCGCGGCGCAGGCCGTTGGCGATCGAGACGCCGGGCCTGTAGAAGAGCGCGTCGTACAGCTCGTCGAAGTAGAACTTGTGCTCGAGGAGACGGCGCCAGAAGGGCGCGGCGGGAATCGCGAGCTTCCTCTCGGAGTAGATCGCCCAGGCGAGGCCGATGCCGGCGAGGCCGGCGATCACGGTCGCGGCCGAGGTGTAGTACTCCTGCGTCGAGGTCGGCTCGGCGGCGGCGAGCGTCTGCGCCGCCGGTGCGAGCCAGTTCGTGAACGGGTGCCACTTGGGCGCCCACTGGAGCCAGCCGCCCACCGTCGCGAGCACGGCGAGGACGCCGACCGGCACGAGCATGGTCAGCGGCCCCTCGAAGCGGCCATGTCGGTGATAGTGCTCGCGCACGAACGGGCTCGGCTCGCCTCCAGGGATCGCCGTAGGCGATCCCGTCCCCGGCCGGGCGTCGCCGGCTTTGCCGGCGGCGCTTCCAGCCCCGAAGACGAGGAACCAGAGCCGGAACGTGTACAGGCCGGTGAGGAGCGCGCCGGCGATCCCGCAGACCCAGAAGATCCAGCCGTACCAGGTGCCGAGCGCGGCCGCCGACGCGACGATCGAGTCCTTCGAGAAGAAGCCGCTGAACGGCGGAACGCCGACGAGCGCCAACGCGCCCGCGAGGAAGCACCACTTCGTGAACGGCATCACGCGCCCGAGCCCGCGCATCTTCCGGATGTCCTGCTCGCCCGCGAGCGCGTGGATCGCGAGGCCGGCCGTCATGAAGAGCAGCGCCTTGAAGAAGGCGTGCGTCACGAGGTGGAACATCCCGGCGGAATACGCGCCCACGCCGGCGCCGAGGAACATGTAGCCGATCTGGGACATCGTCGAGTAGGCGATGACGCGCTTGATGTCGGTCTGGACGAGCGCGACCAGGCCGGCGACGAGGAGCGTGAGCGCTCCGGTACCGGCGGCGATGAGCTCGACCGTCCGCGCCTGCTCGAAGATCGGGTGGGTGCGCGCGATCAGGTAGACGCCCGCGGTGACCATCGTCGCCGCATGGATCAGGGCGCTGACCGGCGTCGGGCCCTCCATCGCGTCGGGGAGCCACGTCTGGAGCGGGATCTGCGCCGACTTCGCCGCCGCGCCGCCGAGCAGGCCGAGCGCGATCAGGTTCGTCGCCGTCGACGAGAGGTGGACGTTGAAGTCCGTCGCGAACGAGAGCGAGCTCGTGTGCGCGATGAGGATGAAGAACGCGAGCGCCATCGTCGCGTCGCCGAACGCGTTCATCACGAACGCCTTCTTCGCGGCCCGCACCGCGCTCGGCCGGTCGTGCCAGAAGCCGATCAGCAGGTACGACGAGAGGCCGACGAGCCCCCAGCCGGCGAGGAGCATGAGCAGGTTTCCGCCCTCGACGAGCAGCAGCATCGAAAAGACGAAGAACGCGATGTACGCGAAGTAGCGGCGCTCCTCGTCGTCGCCGTCCATGTAGCCGATCGAGTAGAGGACGATCAACCCGCCGACGCCGCTGACGATCAGCATCATCACCGTGCTGAGGGGGTCGACGAGGAGTTGCAGGCCGGCGTGGAAGTTCCCTGATTGCAGCCAGGTCCACGCTGTCGTGAGTTCACCGACATGACCCGTCGTCGAGCGCACGCCGAGAAACGCCCAGATCGCGCCGCCGAACGCGACGAAGACGCTCGTCGTCGCGATCCAGGCGGCGGCGACGCGCGGGATCCGTGTCCCGCAGAGCAGGATCAGGATCGTCCCGCCGAGCGGCGCGAGCAGGCAGAGCCAGCTCCCGGCTGTCATCGCTCCGCCGCCGGCAAAGCCGGTGCCTCCGCTACCTGGCGAACTCCGTCGAGCCTACGTTCGCTCATCCCTTGAGCTCCGAGAGCGTGTCGACGTCGAGAGAGAGGTTGCGCCGGTTGAGCGCCACGACGAGGCCGAGGCCGACGCAGACCTCCGACGCTGCGACGGCCATCACCGCGAGCGCGAAGATCTGGCCCGCGCCGTTGTGCCAGTGCCGCGAGAGCGCGATCAGCGCGAGGTTTCCGGCGTTGAGCATCAGCTCGAGCGAGAGCAGCACGACGAGCGTGTTGCGCCGGATGAGCACGCCGAGCGCGCCGATCCCGAAGAGCACGGCGGCGGTGGCGACGTACCAGGCGACGTCCGGGCCGGCCATCAGACGGTCGCCCGCTTCGTGTGCGAGCCGAGGATCACGCCTCCGACTGCCGCGATCAGCAACACCACCGAGGTGATCTCGAACGCGAGCAGGTGATCGACGAGGAAGACCCGCCCGATCCAGGACGGCGTGCCGAACGTGGCTCCGACGTGGCCGTCGTGCTTCAGGCTCCCGCTCGCCTGCATCCCCACGGCGACGACGATCTCGACGAGCAGCGCGCCCGCGGCGAGGACCGCCCCGAACGTCTGCCAGCTCGGCCCGCCCGACCACGGCGTCTCGCGGCGCGGGCCGACGTACGCGATGACGAAGAGGAACATCACAACGACCGCACCCGCGTAGACGAGCACCTGCGCCGCCGCGACGAACTCCGCCGAGAGCAGCAGGTACATGACCGCGAGCGAGCCGAGGTTCCCGATCAGCGCGAGCGCCGAGAAGAACGGGTTCGAGAACGAGATCACCGCGACTGCCGAACCGACGCACGAGAAGGCGGCGACCACCCAGACAACCCAGACGAGCGCGTTTCCCGCGGACGCGACGACGACCCCGCTCACGACCTTTGTCCTTCGCGCTCGAGGTTGAGCAGCCTTAGACGCGCGGAGGCGAGACCGCGCACTCGCCGTAGCGCAGACGGACGTCGATTGTGCGCAGCCAAGAAGAAGGGGGCTCGTGGGGGAAACATGGCTTCCCCCATGCGAGCGAGCCGAAGGCGAGCGGCGGTCACGAGTTGCTCTTGTAGAAGGGGATCGGGGTGTCGAAGAGGTCCGGGTCGGCGACCGGGACCTGCTTCACCGGCGGCGCCAGGAGCATGTCCTTCGTGTAGATCTGGTCGTCGCGGTTGTGCTCCGAGATCTCGAACTCGTTGCCGAGCGTGATCGCGTCGAACGGGCACGCGAGCTCGCAGTAGCCGCAGAAGATGCAGCGGCTGAGGTTGATCTCGTAGATGCGCGCGTAGCGCTCGCCGGCCGAGACCCGGTTGTCCGGCGTGTTCTCGGCGGCGACGACCCGGATGCAGTCGGCCGGGCACGCCGCCGCGCAGAGCGAGCAGCCGACGCACTTCTCCAGACCGTTCTCGTGCCGCCAGAGGCGGTGCCGCCCACGGAACCGGGGGTAGACGGGCCGCTTGAACTCCGGGTACTGCTGTGTGATCGGCTTCTTGAAGATCTGCTTGAAGGTGACCCCGAAGCCCTTCAGCGTCTCGACGGGCTGCGGACTCATCCGAAGGCCACCACCAGCGCGGCCGTGACCACGGCGTTGACCGTCGCGACGGGCAGGAGCACCTTCCAGCCGAAGCGCATCAGCTGGTCGTAGCGCAGCCGCGGCAGCGTCGTCCGCAGCCAGATGAAGACGAAGAGGACCCCCAGCAGCTTGAGCAGGAACCAGATCGGCCCGATGTCCCACGGCCCGTGCCAGCCGGAGAAGAACAGCGTCACCATCAGGCCCGAGAGCGTGATCAGGTTGATGTACTCGGACATCTGGAACAGGCCCCAGCGCATCCCCGAGTACTCGGTGTGATACCCGGCGACGAGCTCCTGCTCGGCCTCCGGAAGGTCGAACGGCGCGCGGCTCGTCTCGGCGATTCCGGCGAAGAAGAAGACGACGAGCCCGACGAACTGGGGTGCCGCGTACGGGATCCACGAGCCCTGACGGGCGACGATCTCGGGCAGGTTGAGCGACCGCCCGAGAATCACGACGCCGAGCACGCTCAGCGCGAGCGACACCTCGTACGACACGAGCTGAGCGCACGTGCGCATCGAGCCGAGGATCGAGTACTTCGACTCCGAGGCCCAGCCGCCGACGATGAAGCCGTAGATCCCGATCGATCCCAGGGCGAAGATCGCGACGAGGCCGATCGAGACGTTCGCGATCTCGCCGTTGATCCGCCAGCCGTGCACCGTCCAGCCCGGCCCGAACGGGATGAACGAGAAGGCCGCGATCGCGGTGAACGCCGAGACGAGCGGCGCGAGGATGTACGGGAGCTCGATCGCCGACGAGGGCGCGAACGCCTCCTTGCGGACGAGCTTGACGAGGTCGGCGATCGGCTGCAGGAGGCCGTAGGGGCCGGCGCGGTTCGGGCCGTAGCGGAGCTGCATCCGTCCCATCACCTTGCGCTCGATCAGCGTCAGGTACGCGAAGAGGCCGAGCAGGATGTTGACGATGACGATCGCCTCGATGATCGCGATCCACCACGGCTCGCTCACGCCGCTGACCTCCTTCGGCTCCCGCCCGGCGGAGCCGGGCTCCGCCGAAGGATCGCGCCGCTGGACGGCAGGATGCCGCGCTCGCGTCGCTTGGCCGTGCCACGTGCACTGTCCTGCGCGCCGCGAGCTTGCCTCCCTTGCCAGCGACGCGTCAGCGACGTGAGCAGCATCTCCGAGGTGGCGAAACTCCGCACTACGCGCGCACCTCCGCTTCGGCCTTTGCAACCTCGACGATGCCGCCCAACCCGTTCGCGTGCTCGAGCGCGACACGGGCGATTCCCGCACGCAGCTGCCGGTTCACCCGGGCCGGCAGCGTGATCGCGCTGCCGTTCGAGCCGACGGTGACGAGGTCGCCCGTCCCGATCTTGCGACGCTTCGCGTCCTCGGCCGAAAGCTCGAGCTCCGGCTGCGGCCGCTGGAACTGGAGCTCCGTGACGCGCTCGACGGCGGCGCCCGAGAAGAGCGGCTTGTAGACCACGAGCCGGATCTCGCCCCGGCGCGCCTTCGGCTCGGTCGCGGGGAGCGCCTGGCTGCCGACGTCTTCCGGCGCCTCCGGATAGCCGCGCAGCGGCGCGCGCTCTCCGACCTCTCCGAACGCGAGTCCGCCGTAGACGCGCTCGGAGATCTCGCCGAAGACGGCGGCCGCGTACGGCGCCACGTCGACGTCGAAGCGCGCGGCGAGCTGCGAGATCCACTCGAGCTCGTCCGGGCATGGCGCCACGACCGTGCGGCGCAGCCGCTGGAGCCGGCCCTCGAGGTTGACGAACGTGCCGTCGCGCTCGAGGTAGCTCGTGCCCGGCAGGAGCAGATCCGCCCAGCCGGCGGAGAGCCCGCCGTACATCGAGATCACGATCGTCGCGTCCGCCTGCTCCGCGAGCGCGCGGACGTTGTCGTCGGCTGCCGCCTCGTCGCCCGAGACGACGAGGAGGCCGATCGACTCGACCGGCTCGCCCTCCTCGTCGCAGCACGCGGCCCACGCGTCGGCGACCCCGCGGCCGTTCGGCGTCTCCGGGAGATAGAACGCGCCGCAGCCCTCGCGTCCGGCGAGCGCGAGCTTCTCGGCGAGCTTCGCGACTGTTGCGCCGCCGCGCCCTCCCGGCCCCGACCAGACGAGGACGACGCGCTCCGCCTCGGCGGCAGCCTCGTCCCCGGCGTCGTGGACGATCTTGGCGCCGCGGCGCCGCGCCGACTTGATCCAGAGATCGACGACCGGCGCGCGCTCGACGACGGGTACGTCTCCGAGCACCACCACGACGTCGGCGTCGCGGATCGCCGACAGCGGGAGCCGGTAGGCGTCGAGTGCCCCCGAGACCTCCTCCGGCAGCATCGCCTGGTGTGAGTCGAGCCCGACGCGCAGTAGCTTCGCCAGTGCGTAGGCCTGCTCGACCGTCTCTGAGCCGGAGAGCACGGTGACGATGCGTCCGCGCGCCTCGCGCAGGAGCCGCTCGGCCTCGTCGACCGCCGCGTCCCACGACACCTCTTCGAGTCCGTGGCGCCGCACGCGCTGCAGCGGTTGTGTCAGGCGGTCCTCGGCGCGCAGGTGGGTGAAGGCGAAGCGGCCCTTGTCGCAGATCCAGCCCTCGTCCACCTCCGGGTGGTTGCGGGAGAGGATCCGCTTGACCTTGCCCTCGCGCACGGTCGCGTTGACGTTGCAGCCGACGGGGCAGAGGCCGCAGACCGTTGGGACGTCGACGATCTCCCACGGCCGCCCCTCGAAGCGGTACTGCGTCGGCAGCAGCGCGCCGACGGGGCAAAGCTCTGTCACGTTGCCGGTGAACGCGCCCGAATAGGGCAGATCCTCGAAGGTCGTGATCACCGACATCGCGCCGCGGTTGGCGGCGACGAGCTGCCCGTCCTCGCTCACGTCAGAGCTGAAGCGCGTGCAGCGGTAGCAGAGGATGCAGCGCTCGCGGTCGAGCGAGATCGTCGGCGAGATGGGGATCGGCTTCTCGAAGGTGAGCTTCTCGAAGCTCATCCGCGTGTTGCCGGGCCCATAACGGAAGGTCAGATCCTGGAGCGGGCACTCGCCGCCCTTGTCACAGACCGGGCAGTCGAGCGGGTGATTGACGAGGATGAACTCGAGCGTCGCGTTCTGGCCCTCGGCCGCCTGCTGCGAGCTGCGCGCGGTCTTCACGGCCATGCCGTCCTGCGCGGTCAGCGTGCAGCCGGCCTGGAGCTTCGGCATCCCCTCCACCTCGACCAGGCACATGCGGCAGGCGCCGATGGGATCGCCGAGTCGCGGCTCGTAGCAGAAGACGGGGATCTCGATGCCCGCGGCGAGCGCCGTCTCGATCAGCCCTGTCCCCTTGGGGACGTGCACCTCACGCTCGTCGACGCGGACGCGAACGAGCTCGGGCGTGCTCATACGCTCGCCTCCTGCGGGACGGTCGTGTGCGCGTGCTGGTCGACCGGCGCGAACAGGCCCGCAAGCTGCGAGTCGGCTCCGAACGGGCAGCCGCCGTGCGCGAGGTGCTCGCGGAACTCGTCGCGGAACTTCGTCACGCAGCTCGCGACCGGCATCGCGGCCGAGTCGCCGAGCACGCAGAGGCACTTGCCGATGATCCGGTCGCAGACGTCGAGCGTGAGCTCGAGGTCGCGCTCGGCCGCGGTGCCGTTCTCGACCGCGCGCAGCAACTGGACGAGCCAGCGTGTGCCGACGCGGCACGGCGTGCACTTGCCGCACGACTCGTGCATGTAGAACTGCGCGACCCGGAGCGCGAACTGGACGATGCACGACCGCTCGTCGATCACGGTCACGACGCCCGAGCCGATGAAGTACCCCTTCGCGCCGAGCGAGTCGGCGTCGAGCGGCGTGTCGAGGTCGTCCGGCGTCATCACCGGGAACGACGAGCCGCCCATCATCACGGCCTTCAGCGTGTGGCCGCCCGGTACTCCGCCGCCGATGCCGTCGATGAGGTGGCGCACCGTGATCCCGTGCGGCGCCTCGTAGACGCCGGGCTTCTCCACGTTGCCCGACAGGCAGAAGAGGCGAGTGCCGGTCGAGTCGGGCGGAGCGCCGATCTGCGCGTACTCTGCCGGGCCGACGGCGAGGACGGCCGGGATCGTGGTGATCGACTCGACGTTGTTGATCAGCGTCGGCGACGCGTAGACGCCGGAGATGGCGGGGAACGGCGGCTTCGAGCGCGGCTGACCGCGCTTGCCCTCGAGCGACTCGAGCAGGGCCGTCTCCTCGCCGCAGATGTAGGCGCCGGCACCGCGGTGGATCACGATGTCGACCGTGTCGAGGATGCCCGCCGCTCGCGCCTGGTCGACGGCGCCCTGCAGCGACTCGTACTCCTCGAGGTACTCGCCGCGGATGTAGATGTAGATCTGTTTCGACCGGATCGCGTGCGCCGCGATCAGGCAGCCCTCGACGAGGCGGTGCGGCACCTTGAGCATGATCTCGCGGTCCTTGAACGTGCCCGGCTCGGACTCGTCTGCGTTGACGGTGATGTAGATCGGCCTCGCGATCTTGTCGGGCGTTGGGATGAAGCTCGCCTTGCGGCCGGTCGGGAAGAAGGCGCCGCCGCGGCCGCGCAGGTTCGACTCGATGACCTGCTGGATCACCGCGGCCGGATCCTCCGAGCGCGCCTTCTCGAGCTGCGCGTAGCCGCCGACCGCCCGGTACGCCTCGAGGTCCCGGAGCGGCTCGCCCACGTAGCCCGCGAGGACGAGGGCCGGCTGCTCCGCGACACGGACGGTCGTCTCAGCCATCGGCGAGCTCCGCGACGATCGCCGGCGCGTCCTCGGGGGTCACGGACTGGCGGTAGACGTGATCGACGGCGACGATCGTCGGAGTCGAGCAACCGCCCAGGCACTCGACGGCGCGGAGCGTGACCTCGCCGTCCGCCGTCGTCTCGCCGGGACCGACTCCGAGCTCGCGCTCGAACGCCTCGAGCACCGCCTGCGCGTTGACGAGCCCGCAGCAGACGTTCGTGCAGACCTCGATCGTGTGCCGCCCTGCCGGTTCGAGCTGGAACATGTCGTAGAAGCTCGCGACGGAGTAGCAGTACGCCGGCGTGAGGTCGAGCGCGCCGGCGACCTCCTCGAGCGCCTGGCGCGACAGCCAGCCGTGCTTCTCCTGCGCGAGGCGGAGCGCCGGCAGGACGGCCGAGCGCGACCGCTCGGGATACCGCGCGCGGATTGCCTGCACCTCGTCGTAGAACGTCGTCACCGGTCGGTGTCCCCCATCACCGCGTCGAGCGAGCCGACGACCGCGATCAGATCGGCGACGAGCGTGTTCTCGAGGCACGTCGCCGTCGCCTCGAGCGCGACGAACGACGGCGCGCGGAAGTGGATGCGCCACGGCTTCGGGCCGCCGTCAGAGACGAGGTAGCAGCCCGACTCGCCGCGCGGCGACTCGACGGCGACGTAGATCTCGCCCTCGGGGACGCGAAACCCCTCCGTCACGATCTTGAAGTGGTG
>DATGEB010000045.1:0-18930 GCA_035310545.1 Gaiellaceae bacterium | reverse complement strand
GGAGATCTTCGACGCTCAGGTCGTCATGGTCGCGACGGTCGATGAAACGACGGGGCTCATGCGCTTCCCGTACATCATGGATCGCGGCGGGCGGCAGCAACAGGATCCGGCTCCGTTGGCCGGCTTCACGAAGCACGTCCTCGAGACTCGAGAGTCCCTGATGATCAACGAGGTGGCGGCTCTGGTGGAAGCCGCGGAAGAATTCGGCAGCGACCGGGTGGGTAGTGGCGAGCTGTCGAAATCCCTTCTGTTCGTTCCGCTCCTGACCGCGGGGCGCGCCACCGGCTGCGTCTCGCTCCAGAACATCGACCGCGAGCACGCCTTCGACGAGGCGGACCAACGGCTGCTCGAGACGCTCGCCGGCAGCCTGAGCGTGGCGCTCGAGAACGCGCGGCTCGTGCACGAGACGCGGCAGCGGAACGCGGAGCTGGCGCTGATCAACAGCGTGCAGGAGGCGCTCGCGGGCGAGCTCGAGATGCAGGCGATCTACGACGTCGTAGGCGACAAGATCCAGGAGATCTTCGACGCCCAGGTGGTCGACATCGGCATCTACGAGGAGGCATCCGGGCTCATCCACTTCCCGTACACGATCGAGCGGGGGGAGCGCTTCCCCGACGAGTCGATGGAGCTGATCGGCTTCCGAAGGCACGTGATCGAGACGGGCGAGCCCCTGCTGATCGACGAGAAGATCATGGAGGCCGTCGAGGACTACGGCAATCCGGCCGTGTTGACCGGCGAGCAGGCCAAATCGTGGCTCGGCGTTCCGCTCGTCGCCGGTGGCCGCCCGGCCGGTGTGATCTCGCTCCAGAACGTCGACAGGGAGCATGCATTCCGCGAGTCCGACCAGCAGCTCCTCGAGACGCTGGCCGGCAGCCTGAGCTCGGCCCTCGAGAACGCGCGACTGGTGCACGAGACGCGGCAGCGGAACGCGGAGCTGGCCCTGATCAACAGCGTGCAGGACGCGATCGCGGGTGAACTCGAGCCCCAGGCGATCTACGACGCCGTCGGTGACCGGATACGGGACATCTTCGACGCGCAGGTCGTCTCGCTGATGACGTTCGACGACTCGGGCCTCTTGCACTACGCATACGTCAGCGAGCGCGGAGTGCGACTGGCCGCGGAGCCGGTTCCCATTGGCGGGTTCGCGAGGCACGTGGCGGAGACGCGTGAGACGCTGCTTCTCACCGAGAACCTCGAGGCGGAGGTGGAGCGGTACGGAAGCATCGTCGTGGCGGGGGAGATGCCTTGCTCCGTTCTGTTCGTCCCGCTCCTCACCGGCGGCAACGCGACCGGCGCGATCTCGCTGCAGAACGTCGATCGCGAGCACGCGTTCGGAGCGTCGGATCAGCGGCTGCTGGAGACGCTGGCCGGCAGTCTGAGCGTGGCGCTCGAGAACGCGCGGCTGGTGCACGAGACGCGGCAGCGGAACGCGGAGCTCGGGCTGATCAACGGCGTGCAGGCGGCGATCGCGGGCGAACTCGAGTCGCAGGCGATCTACGACGCTGTGGGTGACCGGATCCAGGCGGTCTTCGACGCGCAAGCCGTCTTCATCGCGACGGTCGACGAGACGACCGGACTTGTCGAGTTCCCGTACATCATCGAGCGCGGCGAGCGGCTCCACTCCGAGCCGACGCCGCCCAAAGGCGTCTCGAAGCATGTGCTGGAGACGGGCGAGTCGGTGCTACTCACGAGTGTCGACGAGCTGGGCGGCCGGTTCGAAAACGCGCTGCTGGCCGGTGAGTGGCCGAAGTCGAGCGTCTTCGTCCCGCTCGTGACCGGCGGGAAGCCGACGGGTGTGATCTCGCTCCAGAACGCCGATCGCGAGCACGCGTACGCCGAATCCGACCGGCAGCTCCTGGAGACGCTGGCCGGGAGTCTCAGCGTGGCGCTCGAGAACGCGCGGCTCGTACACGAGACGCGGCAGCGGAACGCGGAGCTGGCGTTGATCAACCGCGTCCAGGAGGCGATCGCAGGGGAGCTGGAGCAACAGGCCATCTACGATGCCGTCGGCGATCGGATCCAGGAGATCTTCGACGCGCAGGTCGTTTCGATCGCGACGCTCGAGTCGACTGGGAACGTCTTCACCCAGTACCTGATCGAGCGCGGCGAGCGGCTGCTCGAGAAGCCGCAGCGGCCGTCCGGCTTCACGGGGCACGTGCTGGAGACGTGCGAGCCGATCCTGGTCCGGGAGGGCATGGACGCCGAGGCGGCGCGCTACGGAAGCACGGTCACGGCCGGCGAGTGGTCGAAGTCGGGCCTCTGGGTTCCGCTCCTGAGCGGTGGCAGGGCGACCGGGGTGATCTCGCTCCAGAACATCGATCGCGAGCACGCCTTCGACGAGGCGGACCAGCGGCTGCTCGAGACGCTCGCCGGCAGCCTGAGCGTCGCGCTCGAAAACGCGCGGCTGGTGCACGAGACGCGGCAGCGGAACGCCGAGCTGGCGCTGATCAACGGCGTCCAGGAGGCGATCGCGGGCGAGCTCGATCCGCAGGCCATCTATGACGCTGTCGGCGACAAGATCCAGGAGATCTTCGACGCGCAGGCCGTGCGTGTCGACACGCTCGACGAGGCGACGGGCCTCATGTATCCGCGTTACCTCATCGAGCGCGGCGAGCGGCTGCAAGAGGAGCCGACTCCGCCGGTCGGCTTCTCGAAGCGCGTGCTCGAGACACGCGAGCCGATACTGATCGTCGAGAACGTCGCCGCCGAGGCCGAGAAGCACGGCAGCTCCGTGTCGTCTGGCGAGGCGCCCAAGTCAGTTCTTTTCGTCCCGCTTGTGACAGGAGGCAACGCGATCGGGGTGATCTCGCTCCAGAACATCGATCGCGAGCACGCCTTCGACGAGGCGGACCAGCAGCTGCTGGAGACGCTGGCCGGCAGTCTGAGCGTCGCGCTCGAGAACGCGCGGCTCGTGCACGAGACGCGGCAGCGGAACGCCGAGCTGGCGCTGATCAACGGCGTCCAGGAGGCGATCGCGGGCGAGCTCGACTCCGAGGCGATCTACGAGGCCGTCGGCAGCAAGATCCAGGAGGTCTTCGACGCCCAGACCATGATGATCATCATGGTCGACGAGGCGAGCGGGAACGCCGTCGTTCCCTATGCGATCGAGCGCGGGGTGCGGCAGGAGTGGGAGCCGATGGTTCCGAGCGGTTTCACGAAGCTCGTGCTCGAGACGCGGGAACCGCTGCTGATCAACGAGGACGTCGCCGGCGAGGTCGAACGGGAGGGTTACCAGGTTCGGATCGTCGGCGAGCCGCCAAAGGCGGTTCTGTTCGTGCCGCTCGTGAGTGGCGGAAAGGCCACGGGAGTGGTCTCGCTTCAGAACGTCGACCACGAGAACGCCTTCAGCGAGTCCGACCGGCAGCTCCTGACAACGCTCGCGGGCAGCCTCAGCGTCGCGCTCGAAAACGCGCGCCTCGTCAACGAGACGCGTCAGCGGGTCGGCGAGCTCGCGACCGTGAACAGCGTCGGACAGGCGCTTTCATCGGAGCTCGAGCTCGACGGGCTCATCGAGCTCGTCGGCGAGCGCGTGCGGGAGACGTTCGACGCCGACATTGCGTACGTCGCCCTCCACGACGAAGCCGACGGGAAGATCGAGTTCGTCTACTACTGGGAGAGCGGCGAGCGTCGACCGGAGCCGGCGCTCGACTACGGCGAGGGCCTCACGTCCAAGATCCTCGCCTCACGCGAGCCGCTCCTCCTGAACCGACGTGAGCAGCTCGCCAAGCAGGAGTCGGTCGGCACGCCGTCGCTCTCGTACCTCGGCGTGCCGATCCTCGTCGGCAGCAAGGCGATCGGCGCGATCAGCGTCCAGAGCATCGAGGAGGAGGGGCGGTTCGGCGAGGCCGATTCTCGCCTGCTCTCGACGATCGCCGCCAACGTCGGCATCGCGATGCAGAACGCCCGTCTCTTCACGGAGGTCGAGCACCAGCGCGCCTATCTCGAATCGCTCGTCTCCATCACTCCGGCCGCGGTTGTGGTCATCGACACCAACGAGGTGGTGACGGAGTGGAACCCGGCCGCGGCCGAGCTCTTCGGCTACTCCGCCGAAGAGGCGGTCGGCCGACAGGTCGACGAGCTCGTCTTCGGCTCGAGCAGGTTCGACAGCGACGACGGCCAGGAGATCACTCGCGAGGCGATGGCGACGGGTCGCGCGCAGCGGATCACGCAGCGCCGGCGCAGGGACGGCACCCTCGTCGACGTCGAGCTGATGCTCGTGCCGCTCACCGTCGACGGTTCGCACGTCGGCTTCCTCTGCGTCTACCACGACGTGACCGAGCTGCAGCGCGCGCGACAGGAGGCCGAGGCGGCGACGCAGGCGAAGAGCGCCTTCCTCGCCACGATGAGCCACGAGATCAGGACTCCGATGAACGCCGTGATCGGCATGACCGACCTGCTGCTCGGCACCGAGCTCACGGGAGAGCAGCGCGAGTTCGCGGAGGTCGTCCACACGAGCGGCGACGCGCTGTTGCACGTGATCGACGACATCCTCGACTACTCGAAGATCGAGGCCGGCAAGCTCGACCTCGAGCAGGCTCCGTTCAACCTGCGCGACTGCGTCGAGGGCGCGCTCGACATCGTCGCGCCGCGCGCGTGGGAGAAGGAGCTCGAGCTCGGCTGCCTCATCGACGACGCGGCGCCGGCCGGGATCGTCGGCGACGAGGCGCGCTTGCGACAGGTGCTCCTGAACCTGCTCTCGAACGCGGTCAAGTTCACGGAGCGCGGTGAGGTCATGGTGTTCGTCAACGCCGAGGAGAGCGGTTCCGGCTCGCATCGGATCGAGCTCTCGGTGCGCGACACGGGGATCGGGATCCCACCCGGCGGGCTTGCCGGACTCTTCACCTCGTTCAGCCAGGTGGACGCGTCGACGACGCGCCGCTTCGGCGGGACCGGCCTCGGGCTGGCGATCTCGAAGCGGCTCGTGGAGTTGATGGGCGGGGACATCACCGTCGAGAGCGAGCCTGGCGAGGGGTCGACGTTCCGCCTCTCGCTTCCGGTCGCCGAGGTCGATGTTCCGGCGAAGATCGCGCTCGACGACGGCGTCCGGATCCTCACGGGCAAGCGGATCCTGATCGTCGACGACAACGCGACGAACCGCGAGATCGTGACGCGGCACGCCCTGTCGTGGGAGATGGAGCCCGTCGCGGTCGAGCGGCCGGCCGACGCGCTCGAGCTCGTCGCGAAGGGCGAGCCGTTCGACGTCGCCGTCCTCGACATGATGATGCCGGACATGGACGGCCTCGCCCTCGCGGGCGAGATCCGGCAGCACCGCAGCGAGTCCGAGCTCCCGCTCCTGCTCCTCACGTCGCTCGGGCGGCTGGCGCAGCTCCCGAAGGGCGTCTTCTCGGCCCAGCTCTCGAAGCCGCTGAAGGCGTCGCAGCTCTACAACACGCTGCTCCAGCTCCTCACGTCCGGGACGTCCGACCAGGAGGGGGCAGCCGAGGCGGCGACCGACGGAAAGCACGCCCGCTCGGCGCTGCGGATCCTGCTCGCCGAGGACAACGCAATGAACCAGAAGGTCGCGTTGCGGCTCCTGGAACGGCTGGGCTACGCCGCCGAGATCGCGAACAACGGGCTCGAGGCGATCGAGGCGCTCGAGCGGAAGCCGTACGACGTCGTGCTGATGGACGTACAGATGCCGGAGCTCGACGGCCTCGACGCGACGCGCCGGATCGTCGAGCGCTGGCCGGTGGAGATACGGCCGCACATCATCGCGATGACTGCGAACGCGCTTCCCGAGGATCGCGAGGCGTGCTTCGCGGCCGGCATGAACGACTACGTCGCGAAGCCGATCCGCGCCGAGGAGCTCGCCGCCGCGCTGAAGCGCGCACGGCCTTTGGGCACGGACGACGGCAGGGAGAGTGGTGACGTGAAGCTCGATGATTCCGCGCTCGGCAACCTGAGAGATCTAGGCGGGGACGACTTCCTCCGCGAGGTCATCGACGCCTTCCTCGGGGACGCGCCGGAGTTGCTGGCGACGCTCCGTCGCTCGCTCGACGAGCAAAGAGCCGAGGAGCTGCGGCGGGCGGCGCACACGTTGAAGTCGAACGGCGCGACGCTCGGAGCCGACGGATTCGCAGAGCTGTGCCGCACACTCGAGCAGCGCGCCAAGTCGGGCGAGCTCGACGGCGCCGCCGAGCTCGTCGACCGGATCGAGGCCGAGTACCGGCCGCTCGAGGAAGCTCTCGCCGCGCTCCGAGCAGGAACGACGTCGTGAGCGGCACCATCCTGATCGCCGACGACAACCGGGTCAACCGGCTCCTGCTCGCGCGAGGCCTCGAGCAAGAGGGCCACCGGATCACGTTCGCCGAGCACGGCGCGGAGGCGCTCGAGCTTCTCGGTCGGCAGCAGTTCGACCTGATCCTGCTCGACGTCCTGATGCCCGAGCTCGACGGCTACGAGGTGCTCGCGAAGCTGAAGGACGACCCTCACCTTCGCGACATCCCGGTCGTCGTCACGTCGGCGCTCGACGAGATCGACAGCGTCGTTCGGTGCCTCGAGATGGGCGCCGAGGACTACCTCACGAAGCCGGTCAACCCCGTGCTGCTCAACGCGCGGATCAATGCGAGCCTCGAGAAGAAGCGGCTCCGCGACCAGCAGCGCGGGCTGATCGCGAAGTTCGCCACGAAAGAAGTCGCGGAGGATCTCCTCACGTCGGGCTTCGCGCTCGGCGGCGAGTACGTCGAGGCGACGGCGATGTTCTGCGACATTCGCTCGTTCACGACCATCTCGGAGTCGCGCGAGCCGGCCGAGACGATCGAGCTGCTCAACGACTACTACACGCTGATGATGGACGCGATCGGCGGCGAGGGCGGGATCGTGAACCAGATGGTCGGCGACGGCCTGATGGCGATCTTCGGCGCGCCGGAGCCACGGGGCGACCACCGGCAGGCCGCGGTGCTCGCCGGACGTCAGATGGTCGAGCTGATCCGCCTCTTCAACGCCGAGCAGGCGGCGCACGGCAAGGTCGAGATCGAGATCGGCGTCGGCATCGCCTCGGGTCGCGTGGTCGCGGGCTACACCGGCACCAACAACCGCGCGACGTACACCTGCGTGGGCGACACGGTCAACGTCGCGGCCCGTCTCGAGGCTCACACGAAGGAGCTGGGCCGCCCGATCCTGATCGACGAGAACACGCGGCAGGGCATCTCCGGCGCGATCGCGATCGAGCCACAAGGCGAGGTGCTGATGAAGGGGAAGACGGAGCCGACCAAGGTCTACGCCGTTCTCGTCGAGGCGGCGGTCGCCGAGACGGCATAGTGGGCGGGCCCGCGCGCAACCCGCGCCGCGCGCAACCCGCGCCGGTAGCGCGCGTCTAACCTCGCGGGATGCGGAGGGTGGTCGTGACCGGGCTCGGCGCGGTGACGCCGATCGGCGCCGATGCGCCGTCGACGTGGCGCGCTGCCGTCGCGGGCGAGAGCGGCATAGACTTCATCCGCTCCTTCGACGCGAGCGGGTTCCCTGTGCGCGTCGCCGCGGAGGTGAAGGACTTCGACCCGGCGCAGGTTGCCGGGACGAAGGAGGCTCGGAGGCTCGACCGCAACGTTCTGCTCTCGCTGGGCGCGGCGCGCGAGGCTGTCGCCGACGCCGGGCTCGACGGCGCGTACTCGTCCGACCGGATCGGGATCCTGTTCGGCACGGCGATCGGCGGGATCGCGGGGATCGTGGAGCAGGTCGACATCATGCGCGAGCGCGGCGCCGATCGCGTCGCGCCCACCTTCATCCCGAATGTGCTCGTCGACACCGCGAGCGGGCAGCTCGCAATCGCGCTCGGTTTC
This sequence comes from Gaiellaceae bacterium, assembly GCA_035310545.1. GTDB lineage: Bacteria > Actinomycetota > Thermoleophilia > Gaiellales > Gaiellaceae > Palsa-739. The sequence continues at coordinate 11,152 of DATGEB010000045.1, read as the reverse complement.
CGCGGGCCGAACTACGCGCCGGTGTCTGCGTGCGCCACCGGCTCCACGGCGGTGGGGGAGGCCGCCGAGCTGATCAAGCGCGGCGGCGCGGACGCCGTGCTCGCGGGGGGCGCCGAGGCGTGCATCACGCCGCTCATCCTCGCCGGTTTCTGCGCCATGCGAGGGCTCGCCGCCGAGGAAGAGCATCCGCCTCGGGCGTCGCGCCCCTTCGACGCCACGCGCGCCGGCTTCGTGATGGGGGAAGGCGCGTGCATCCTCGTGCTCGAGGAGCTCGCAGCCGCCGAGCGCCGCGGCGCAACGATCTACGCGGAGATCCTCGGCTACGGGATGTCGAACGACGCGCACCACCTCGCGCAACCGGACCCGGAGTCGATCGGCGTCGCGGAGATGATGCGCCAGGCGCTCGAGCGTGCGGGTGTCGAGCGCGAGCGCGTCGGCTACATCAACGCGCACGGCACGTCGACGCCGCTCGGCGACGCGGCCGAGACGCGGGCGATCAAGGAGGTCTTCGGCGACCACGCCTACAAGCTCGCGGTCTCCTCCACGAAGTCCGTCACGGGCCACTGCTTCGGCGCCGCGGGCGCGGTCGAGGCGATGATGTGCGTCCGCGCCGTCCACGAGGGCGTGCTGCCGCCGACGATGAACTACCTCCATCCCGACTCTGCGTGCGACCTCGACTACGTGCCTAACGAGGCGCGAAGGGTGCAGGTCGACGTCGCGCTGTCGAACGCGATGGGCCTCGGCGGCCACAACGGCTGCGTCCTCGTCGGGCGCGTCTCGTGAGCTGGGAGGGTCCGCCGGCTCCCTACCGGATCGAGACGGAGCGGCTCGTCATCCGCTGCTACGAGCCGCGGGATGCGCCGCTCGTCAAGGACGCGATCGACTCGAGCCTCGATCACCTGCGTCCGTGGATGCCGTGGGCGGAGGCCGAGCCTCAGACGCTCGAGGAGAAGACCGCGCTGCTGAAGACGTTCCGCTCGCAGTTCGATCTGGGCGACAACTTCGTGCTGGGCGTGTTTTCCGCGGACGAGTCGGAGCTGCTCGGCGGCACCGGGCTCCACCCGCGGCTCGAGCCGGGCGGGCTCGAGATCGGCTATTTCGTGCGCGCGAGCGCGACGCGGCAGGGGATCATCACGGAATCGACAGCCGCGCTGACGCGCTGCGGCTTCGAGATCTGCGGAGCAGATCGAATCGAGATCCGGATCGAGCCGGACAACGAGGCGAGCAAGGGTGTGCCGCGCAAGCTCGGCTTCGTCGAGGAGGCGACTCTGCGCAGACGCCTGCCCGGGCGTGCGGGCGGCCCGCTGCGCGACGTCACGATCTTCACCATGTTCCGCGAGGACTTCGACCCGGCGATCGCGCCGACCCTACGCGCCTTCGATGCGCTCGGGCGTCAGCTCGTCTAGCGACTCGAGGACGACGTCGGCGAGGGCGAGCGCCTCCTCGTCGGGCGGGTAGCTCGGATTCGGGATCGCGATCACGCGCATCCCGGCGTCGTGCGCCGAGCGGATGCCGGCATGCGAGTCCTCGACGGCCGCGCACGCCTCCGGTGCGACGCCCAGCCGCCGCGCCGCCTCGAGGTAGACGTCCGGCGCCGGCTTTCCATGCTCGACCTCCTCGGAGGAGACGGTCGCGCGGAAGCACTCCGCGATCCCGGCGAGCTCCAGCACCTCCTCGAAGATCGCGCGATTCGACGACGAGGCGAGCGCGAGTGGGAACGCCGCCGCCGTTCGACGCACGATCGCCGCCGCACCGGGCAGCAGCGGCAGCTCCCGCGCGTACGCGTCGAGCATCAGCCGAACGACGTCGCCGTTGATCTGCTCGGGCGATCCGGGGACTCCGGCGTCCTCGCCGAGATAGCGCGACCACTCGGGGGCCGACATCCCCATCATCGCCCGCTGCACCTCCGCGTCGTACCGCCCGCCGCGTTCCCGGACATACCGCTCGCGCACGGCGTCCCAGACCTCCTCCGAGGCGATGAGCACGCCGTCGAGATCGAAGACGACCGCCCGGATCACACGGAGTGGTACGTGCTCTCGCGGTAGACGAGCGCGTGATGGGAGGGGCCGTGCTCGATCGAGAGGACAGCGGCGATGAAGAAGGTGTGGTCGCCGGCGTCCGCTTCGGTCAGCGTCTTCGCCTCGATCCAGCCGAGCGCTCCGTCAATGAGCGGCGCGACCTGTCCCTCGCGGGTCGGCACGCCTTCCCAGTGGACGATCGGCGGGTAGCCGGAGGCGAAGCGGCGCGCGAGCTCCTCCTGCTCGGAGCCGAGGAGACTGACCGCGAAACGGCCGGCGCTGCGCAGGAGCTCGTAGCAGGAGGCGTCCTTACCGATCGAGACTCCGACGAGCGGCGGCTCCAGCGAAAGCGAGACGAGGGACGAGACCGTCACGCCCATCCGGTCGCCCTCGACGTCGACGCTGAGAATCGAGACCCCGTGCGGCCAGAGGCGCATCAATCCGCGCAGCTCGTCTCCCGTGGTCACGCTGGCGAACGCTACAGACGAGCGGCGGGGGTGAGATTCGAACTCACGGAGCCGTGAGGCTCAACGGTTTTCAAGACCGCCCCGTTCGACCGCTCCGGCACCCCGCCGCGCGGAGCTAGTGTCGCAGCCGTGGCGACCATGCAGGATCTGGATGAGCTCGCGCTCGCCATGCCAGAGGCGACGAAGGAGGTCGAGGAGGGCCGGCCGACCTACAAGGTGCACGGGAAGATGTTCTGCTTCCACCGCAGTCGCAGGCCTGACGCGGTCGATCCCGAGACCGGCGAGCGACTCGACGACGTTCTCGCCTTCCGCGTCGCCGACCTCGGTGTGAAGGAGATGCTCGTGGGCGACGCTCGTGGCATCTACTTCACGACGCCGCACTGGAACGGCTACTCGGCCGTGCTCCTGCGCATCCGCGACCTCGGCCGGCTCGACCGCGACGAGCTGCGCGATCTCGTCGAGGAGGCCTGGCTCACACGGGCGCAGAAGCGGCTCGCGAAGCAGTGGCTCGCGGAGCGCGGAGAGGCCGAGGCTTTAGGCGCCTGACTTCGCCTGCTTGCGGCGATCGAGCTCCGCCTGAGCCTTCTGGGCGAGCTCGAGAAGGCGCCGGTTGTTCTCGTCCCAGCGAGCTAGGTCAGCCGTCGTCATCCTCTTCGTCGCCATCGTCCTCCGCCACCATTGCGTCTCCGATGTCGCGCAAGGGACTCGAGATGTCGTTCAGAGTGAATAGTAGGCCGACCACTTCCTCGCGATAGATCGTCGACTCGGTCACGCTGAGAGGGTCGCGCCTGGCGACGCTCAGCACGAGGCGCTCTTTCGGACGCGTCAGGGAGTGACGCGCTCGGGCGCGCCGTACTCGCGCAGCACGTCGGGCACGTCCCCCTGGAAGTTCTCGAGGACCGCGAGAGCCATGCGGTCGACGGCGGCCGTGCCGTTCAGCATGTGCACCGGCTCCGGGCTCCTGCCGTCGCGGTAGCGGATCCCGAGCCTTCGCGCCTGGAAGTCGGTCGTGTTCGAGATCGACGCGGTCTCGCGGTAGCGGTCCTGGCTCGGGAACCAGATCTCGAGGTCGTACGTCTTCGCCGATGCCGCGGACATGTCCCCGGCGGGCAGGACGACGACGCGATACGGGACGCCGAGGTCGCGCATGAGCTCCTCCGTGTTCGCGAGCAGGAGCTCGTGCTCGTCCCACGAGCGCTCCGGCAGGGTCAGCGAGAACTGCTCCACCTTGTTGAACTGGTGGACGCGGAACATGCCGCGCGTGTCGCGGCCGGCGGCGCCCGCCTCGCGGCGGAAGCACGGCGAGAACGCGACGTAGCGGAGCGGGAGCGCATCGGCCTCGAGGATCTCGCCGGCGTGGAGGCTCGCGACAGGGATCTCGGCCGTGCCGGAGAGGTAGAGACCGTCGCCCGGCACCGCGTAGACGCTGTCGGCGTCGGAGGGGAAGGCGCCCGTTCCGATCAGCGCCTCCTCGCGCACGAGCACCGGCGGAAGGACGGTGAGGAAGCCTTTCTCCGCGAGGCGGTCGAGGGCGTAGCGGTAGAGCGCGAGCGCAAGCCGGCCGGTGTCGCCGATCCAGTAGCCGAAGCGGGCGCCGCTCGTCTTGGCGGCGCGCTCCATGTCGAACCGGCCGAGGTCGAGGCTCTCCTTCGGCTCCGTCAGCTGCGGAGGGTCGCCCACGAGTCGTTCGACCCGCACGTCGTCCTCCGTCGCGCCGTCGGGGACGTCGTCGGCCGGCGGGTTCGGGATGCGCAGCCCGAGCACGTCGCGTTCGGTCTCTGCGGCCGCGAGCTCCTGCTCGATCCGGTGTAGCTCCTCCTTCACGCCGCGCAGCTCCTCGAGCTGCTCGGGCGACGGCTTGCCCTTGACCTTCGTGCGCGAGCGGAGCTCGTCGACGCGCGGCACGAGCTCGCGCCAGCGCTCGTCGACGGCGAGCCACGCGTCGAACGCTTCCCCGGCGCCCTTCCGCGCGAGACGGCGCCGGAACTCGTCCGGGTCGTGGCGGGCGGCGTGCGCGTCGATCACGGGAGTGAGTCTAAGTACGCCTCGAGCAGGGCGGCCACGCCTTCCTCCTGCACGGACGGAACGACGAGGTCAGCGCGCGCGAGCACGTCGTCGTGCGCGTTCGCGACCGCGACGCCGAAGCCGGCCCAGTCGAGCAGCTCGCGATCGTTCTCGCCGTCTCCGCACGCGACCGTCGCTTCCGGCCCGAAGCCGAGCCGGTCGGCGACGAATGCGAGGCCGCTCCCCTTGCTCACGTCGGGATGCGCGAACTCCAGGAAGTAGGGCAGCGACTTCGAGATGAAGAGCCGTCCCTCGAAGCGCGGCTTCAGCTCCTCCTCGAGCTCGTCGAGCGCGGCGGGATCGCCGACCGCGACGAGCTTCGTCGGGTCGTGGTCGAGCCAGGCGTGGAGATCTCCGACGGCGTGGATCTCGAGATGCTGGAACTCGGCGTACCGCCGCGCCTCCGGCGTCACCTCCGCGACGTAGAGCCGGTCGTCGACGTAGCAGTTGAGATGGAAGCCGGCTGCGGTCACGGCGTCCATCGCCTCGCGCGCCTCCGCCAGCGGGATCGGCACGTGGAGGAGCCAGTCGCCGCTCCCCGGATCGGCGACCACTGCGCCCTGGTAGCAGACGACGAGATCGTCGAGGCCCGCCTCGACGAGGTACGGCCGCACCGCGCGGAACATCCGCCCGGTGACGACGATCACGTGAGCACTCGTCGCGCGCGTCCGTGCGAGCGCTTCCCGCGTTCGCGGGTGCAGCACGCCGTCCTCGGCGATCAGCGTCCGGTCGAGATCGAAGGCGAAGGCGGCGACGGGCCGCGGGAATCCGGCCGGAAGCTCGAACGCTACGGGACCTTGCCGCCGATCGAAGTGACCACGTAGGCGGCCACGTCAGCGATCTGCTGCGTGGTGAGCGAGCTCTTGAACGAGGGCATCACAGCTCCGCCGTTCGTCACCTGCGCGGTGGCCGCGCGGTAGTCGGGCGGAGGCTGGAACGTGTCGAGGTTCGGCCCGACGGTGCCCGTGGTCTTCGCCGCGGCGAGGGTGTGACAGCTGCCGCAGTTCGAAAGGAAGATCGCCTTTCCCTTGGTCGCGTCCCCCTTGAGGTGGAACGCCGCGACGACCGGGAACGACGGGGTCGTGGTCTTCGGCAGCGTGCCGATGACCGTATTCGGCGTCGGAGAGACGACGCCCTCGGCCCCGCACCCGGCGACCACGACGGCGCCGAGCAGCGCGGCGGCGATGACTGCTGGACGGCGCACCGCGCAGGACTCTAATGAAGCGGTAAGACCGCGGGTGCGAGGAACCGCTGGATCCTCTCCGCTCAGTACCATCTCGAGCATGAAACGCAGATCGTTCGGACGCGACCGGGGACTGTCGCTGCGGATGCTGTTCACGAGCGGGCTCCTCGGCCTGCTCTACGTCATCTTCGCGCTCGTCCTCTTCTATGCGCTGCACGCGGGCATCGTGCTGATGCTCGTGATCGTGATCGGCATCGCCTTCTTCCAGTACTACACCTCGGACAAGCTCGCGCTGGCGGCCTCCGGGGCGAAGATCGTCTCGGCCGACGAGGCGCCGGAGCTGCACGCGATGGTCGAGCGGCTGTGCGCGATGGCCGACCTGCCGAAGCCGCGCATCGCGGTCGTCGACAGCGACGTGCCGAACGCCTTCGCCACGGGCCGGAACCCGAAGCACGCGGCGGTCGCGGTGACGCAGGGGCTCTGGCGTCGGCTCGAGCCACAGGAGATCGAGAGCGTCCTCGCCCACGAGCTGTCCCACGTGGCGAACCGCGACGTGCTCGTGATGACCGTCGCGAGCTTCTTCGCGATGCTCGCCGCGATGCTCACCCGCTTCGGCCTCTACGCCGGGATGTTCGGTGGGTTCGGCGGTGGCTACGGCGGCGGCGGCCGGAACAACAACAACAACAATCAGGTTCCGGTCTGGCTGATCGTGTTCCTCGTCTCGATCGTCGTCTACGCGATCAGCTTCATCCTGATCCGGACGATCTCCCGCTACCGCGAGTACGCGGCCGACCGCGGCTCTGCGATCATCACCGGCGCGCCCGAGAACCTGATGAGCGCGCTCCAGAAGATCTCGAGCGGCATCACCCAGATCCCGCAGCGCGACCTGCGCGAGGTCCAGGGAATGAACGCGTTCTTCATCATCCCGACGAACTGGAAGACGAACATGAGCGAGTGGATGATGGATCACCCGCCGCTCGAGAAGCGCCTCGCCGCGCTCGCCGAGATCGCCCGCGAGATGGGGAAGCCCGTCGCGTAGCTCGGCAACGCTGCGCGTTTCCGAGCTGGGACAAGGAACTCCGCCAACGGGAGAGCGCGGTCTCCCGTTGGCTCCGTGCCGATTCAGCTTCCGATGCTCTCGATGGCTTGGCTGCCTTCGTGCGCCGAGGCCTCTCGGCTCTGCCAGCGTCTGGGAGACCCCTGACCGGACGCGGCTCTAGCAAGGCTGGTGGAGTAGGCTGGCTGCCGGTGCAGCAGAGCCTCAGCCTCGTGACCCTGGGTGTCGCCGACTACGCCCGCGCGAGGTCTTTCTATGAGGCGATGGGATGGTCACCTGCCTTGGAGGACCAGGAGACGACGTTCTTCCAGGCAAACGGGGTAGTGATCGTCCTCTGGGCTCGCGAGAAGCTCGCCCCGGACACGGGGGTTGTCGACCAGGGTGCTGACTGGGCCGGAATCACCCTCGCTCACAACGTCGGCTCCCGCCAGGAGGTACACGAGGTCATCGAGCTGGCGCGGAGGAACGGGGCCCAGATCACTCGCGAACCTGCCGAGACCTTCTACGGCGGTTATGCCGGGGTGTTCCGGGATCTCGACGGCCACGCCTGGGAGGTCGCGCACAACCCAGGCTTCGGACTAAACGACGACGGGAGCATCCGACTCCCGAGCAATACCTCGTAAAAGTCCAGGTGACGTGAGCCTCGGTTGGGCCAGTTCACGGACGCCTGAGGCATATCGGCCGGTAGAACTTCCGAACGCCGTGTTAGTGCGGTCGATGTCCCGCATCGTTCCGACCGGGTCCGTCGTCATCCGCTGGCGAAGCGTCATTCCACGCCGATAGGCGAAGGCCATCACGCGGTGGTGTTCAGCCAGGAGGCCGCTCACCTGGCGAGTGTCCGCTTGCCCGACTAGATCGGTGCGTCGAAGAGAGCGAGCCACCGACTCAGGTCGGGCTCGATCGGGAGCTCTTTCTCCAGCTTCGCCTTCAGCTCGAGCTCCTGCGCGTTGTCGCGCTCCTGCTTCTCGCCGGTCGGGATGAATGGCCACCACGTTCCGGTCTTGAAGCCGTAGATCCAGTAGACCGGATGTCCGGCGCCGAAGGTCGAGCCGTTGAAACGGAACGCCGCGGCGAGGAGTTGTCCGCCGAAGCCGTGCTCCTCGAGCTCCGAGGCGAGGGCGTGGACGCCGGCGACCTGGTCGTCGAGATCGTCGTCGTGGACGATCACCCACTCGAAGCCGAACGTGTCGGTCTTGCGGTCGATCGTCGAGCCGGAGCTTTGCGCGACGCCTCGCAGCAGCTCCTCTGCATCGCTCTCGGTGGAGGTGAACTCGCCGGCCGACATCGGCTTGAAGATCAGCGCCGCGTCGCCCGCCGTCCTGAGCGAGCACTCGGTCTGCAGCGTCACCGCCGCGGTCGAGAGCGCGAAGAGCCGTTCGGCCGCAGGCTCCTGGAGCTTCTTGCGGCCGAAGAGGATGTCGCCGAAGCGGGTCAGGACTCGGGCGCTGCTTCCTCGGCGGGCTGGGCCGCCGGCGCTGCGTCCGCGGGCGCCGGCTCGGAGTCGCCGGCCGCGATCTCCTTCTGCGGCTCGCCGGAGCCGACCTCGGCCTTCAGCTTCGCGAGCTCGTCGTCGACCTGCGAGCTGGACGAGATCTGCGCGAGCTCGCGGTCGAGCTGGGTCTGGTCGCCCGCCGTGAAGTCCTCGAGCGCGCCGCTCGACGTGAGCTCGTCGATCGCCGAGGCGCGCGCCTGCATCTCCTCGGTCTTGTCCTTGGCGCGCTGGATCGCGAGCCCGGTGTCGTTCATGTGCTGGCCGATTCCGGTCGCCGCCTCGCCGACCTTGACCTGAGCCTCGGCCGCGGAGTACTGCGCCTTCAAAACTTCCTTCTGCGAGCGGAACGACTCGATGCGGGTCTCGAGCTGCTGCTGGGCGTCGACCAGCTTCTGCTGCTGATCCGCCAGCGACTGCACCTGCGTGTCCATGTCCTGCAGCTGCTGCTGCGCGATCGCCTTGCGCTCGAGCGCCTGCTTGGCGAGGTCGTCGCGGTTGGCCGCGACCGCCTGCCGTGCCTGCGTCTCGAGCTTGACGACGTTCTGCTCGAGCTTCTGTTGCTGCAGCTCGATCCGCTTCTTGGAGGTGACGACGTCGGCGACGCCACGCTTCACGTTCTGGAGCTGCTCGAGCATCTGCTCGTACGAGTAGTCGAGCGTCTCGGTCGGATTCTCGGCGCGGTTCAAGAGCTTCGAGTACTTCGACTTCACGATCAGCGCCGTGCGTGACATCAGGCCTGCCATCAGTCCTCCTCGTGGGTACCCAGCGACAACTAGCCTAGCGCCATGCTCGTGGAGAGAAGCATGCATCCCGACTGGCTGTCGAACGCGTACGCGATCGCGGACCGGGAGGGAGGCGTGGCGGTCTTCGTCGACTCGGGCGCCGACATCGCCCCGCTCGTCGCTGCCGTGGCGCGGTGGGGAGCCCAGCCGGTCGCCCTGCTGCGCACCCACGCGCACGGCGACCACGTCGAGCACGAGGACGAGCTCGCCTCGCGGTACTCGATTCCCGTCGTCGCCGAGCCGGGCGAGTGGGAGTGGGAGGGGCTGAAGGTGCGGGGCCTGGCAACGCCGGGGCACTCCGACGACGGGCTCGCGTTCGTGATCAACGACGAGGTCGTCGCGACCGGCGACACGTTGTTCCTGGACGCCGTCGGCGGCGGTGACGTCGACGCGGTGCGCCGATCCGTGATGGATGTCCTCCTCGCACTTTCCGACTCGACGCGCGTGCTGCCTGGACATACCGACGAGACCACGATCGGACGCGAGCGCGAGCAGAACCCGTTCGTCCTCGTCTGGAGCGGCGCCGAGAACGAGGGAACCGAGCGCGTGCGGGTCGGCGGGCGCGACGCGACGCTCGTCGTCTGGTCGCCGGACTACGACGGCAAGGGCAAGGCCTGGGTTCGTTACGACGACGGGAGCGAAGCGACCGTCGGCGGCTCGCGCGTCGAGCGCAGCGCCTGAGAGCACCTGTCCGAAACGGACAGTAGGTTGCGCGGCGTGCGCCTCATCGTCGCCCGCTGCGAAGTCACGTACTCCGGCCGCGTCTCCGCGGTTCTGCCAGAAGCGGTGCGGCTCCTGATCCTCAAGGGCGACGGCTCGGTGCTCGTCCACGACGACGCCGGCGGGTACAAGCCGCTCAACTGGATGACCGCGCCGACGTTCCTCGCCGACGAGGGCGACCGCCTCGTCGTGACGAAGCCGAAGAGCGAAGATGCGCTCGAGATCCGCCTCCTCGAGGTGCTGAGCGACGTCGAGCACGACATGGGTGAGTCGGCCGCGTTGCAGAAGGACGGTGTCGAGCGCGACCTTCAGGAGGCGCTCGCCGCCGCGCCCGAGTCGCTCGGCGAGCCGCTCACGCTCGTCCGTCGCGAATGGCAGACGGAGATCGGCCCGGTCGACCTGATGTGCAAGGACGCAGACGGCGAGTGGGTCGCCGTCGAGGTCAAGCGGATGGGGACGATCGAGGCCGTCGAGCAGCTCACGCGCTATCTCGACTTCATCCGCCGCGACCCGGCGAAAGCAGGTTGCCGCGGCGTCCTCGCGGCCCAGCGCCTCAAGCCGCAGGCCGTCGTCCTGGCGGAGTCGCGGGCAATCCGTTGCGTCGCCGTCGAGCTAGGTGTATTACGCGGGGAACGCGAGCCGGATCTGACCCTGTTCGCCGCCTGAGAGGAGAGGCCGATGGCCGTCAAGCTCCATCGCTGCAAGGGGCAGTGGGTGAAGATCAAGGCCCATCCGTGCTGGAAGGTCGAGAAGGCGCTCAAGGACATGGGGATCGACTACGAGCTCGTCCCCGGAGGGCACGCCCGCAGCAAGCGCACCGTCCTGATCGAGGGAACCGGCCAGAAGATGTATCCCGCGATCCAGTTTGAGAATGGCACCTGGTACCGCGAGCAGTCGAAGGACATGGAGCGGACGATCCGCGACGGCAAGCTCATGGAGAAGCACGGCTAGACTTCTCCGCCGCGGGGCTATAGCTCAGTTGGGAGAGCGCCTGGATCGCACCCAGGAGGTCGCCGGTTCGAGTACGGCTAGCTCCACCATAAGTGGCAGGTACGAACCCCCGGCCTTTGCGGGTGCGGGGGTTCTTCCCTTCTGGGCCCGCTTCTGGGGGCGGGTAAGGGTGCGGAGAGCGTGGATTTGGGCGAAGGGCGGGTTGAGTTCGTCGTCCGCGACTTCTTCGGTGTCGATCGTGAGGTGCTTGAAGAACGCTTGGTTGAGGAGGCGTCTTTCGAGCGGATCGGCGTTGAGGTATGCGGCCTGGATGTCGTTGGTCAGGTCGAGTGCCGTCTTGAGCGCCCGCTCTGTCTGCTCTTCGTTGAGTTGGTAGCGACTGAGGAGGTTTTCGGCGGCGGCACGCTCTTCCCGGATG
>DATGEB010000044.1:0-65280 GCA_035310545.1 Gaiellaceae bacterium | reverse complement strand
CTAGCTGCCGGGGACGATGATCGGCGAAGAGCTACGGCGCTTGCTGACCTGGAGCGAGCGCCATCGCCGACTGCTCGCGCGGATCGTCATCGCGCTCGGGATCTCCGTCGTCGTCGATCTCGGCTGCGCGACGGCGATGTGGGCATTCGAGCGCGGCCTCGAGGGGAGCCAGATCCACGGATTCGGCGACGCCGTCTTCTTCGCGACCGTGCAGATCCTCACCGTGTCGTCGTCGGCCAAGAACCCGGTGACGCACGCAGGCCAGGTCGTCGACGTCGTGCTCGAGGCGTGGGGCATCTTCGTCGTCACCGCGATCGCCGGCTCGTTCGCCTCCTTCTTCGCGAGCGGCGACGGGAGCTGACGTTTACGGTGCGCGCATGAAGATGCGCGCCGCGGTGCTCGAGGAGTTCGGTCAGCCGCTCGTCGTGCAGGACGTCGACCTGTCGGAGCCGCGCGCCGGCGAGGTCCTCGTCCGGCTCGCGGCGTGCGGGGTCTGCCACACCGACCTGTACACGGCGTCGGGCGCCGATCCATCCGGCTACGCGCCGACCGTGCTCGGCCACGAGGGCGCGGGGATCGTCGAGCGAGTGGGGGAGGGTGTGAGCTCGGTCGCTCCAGGCGACCACGTCGTCACGCTGTTCTCGCCGCAGTGCCGCGAGTGCGTCCACTGCCAGAGCACGAGGACGAACCTCTGCCTCGCGATTCGCGAGCAGCAGAACGCGGGGCTTCTGCCCGACGGCACGACGCGGCTCGAGCGGGACGGCGCGCCGATCCGCCACTTCATGGGCACCTCGACGTTCGCGGAGTACACGGTGATGCCGCAGATCGCGCTCGCGAAGGTCGATCGGGAAGCGCCGTTCGAGCATGCCTGCCTCTTCGCGTGCGGCCTGTCGACGGGGTTGGGCGCGGCGATGTTCACCGCGAAGGTGGAAGCGGGATCGACGTGCGTGGTGTTCGGCGCCGGCCTGGTCGGCCTCGGCGCGGTTGCGGGGTGCCGCCTGCAGGGCGCCGAGCGGGTCGTCGTCGTCGACCTCTCGGAGGGCCGCCTCGCGCTCGCGCGCGGGCAGGGAGCGACCGAGACGATGATCGGCGGGCCGGATGCGGTCGAGCGCATCGTCGAGATGACCGGCGGCTTCGGCGCGGACTACACGTTCGAGGCGACCGGCAACGTCACCGTGATGCGCCAGGCGGTCGAGTCGGCGCGGATGGGCTGGGGCCTGTGCACCGTCGCGGGAGTCGCCGGGAGGGGCGAGACCCTCGACATCGTCCCGCGCTTCCTGATCACGGGACGCCGCGTCTGCGGATCGTCGTTCGGCGGCGTAAAGGGACGCGACCAGGTGCCGCAGCTCGTGGAGCGCGCGCTCGCCGGAGACATCGACGTCGCACCCTTCGTCTCCCACACGCTGAGCCTCGACGAGGTGAACGAAGGCTTCGAGCTGATGGAGGCCCAGGACGGCATCCGCAGCGTGATCCGCTTCGTCTAGCCCGCAAGATTGTTCACGGCTCCTCGTCAGGACTCACCACGAGCGCGCAGCCGGCGCAACGCCGGACCGAGCGTCTGGCCGCCGCGCAGGACGGGCTCGAACAGGTCGCCGTGCTTCGCCACGCGGGCCAGCGCCTCGCGCATGCCGAAGTCGCGCGGACGGACGTGCGGCCCGAGCTCCTCCCAGCGCAGCGGCGTGGACACGGGCGCGCCCGGTTTCGGCCGCACCGAGTAGACCGCAGCGATCGTCTTCCCGTGACCGTTCTGTCGGTGATCCACGAGGACGCCGCGCCGCTTCTTCTTCAGCCACTCGGTCGTCGCCAGGCCCGGATTGCTCGCCTCGATCCCGCGTGACACGAGCTCCGCGAAGTCGTAGGTGTCGCGGTAGCTCGCGCGCCGCGCGATCGGCACGATCACGTGAATGCCGTCGGCGCCGCTCGTCTTCGGATACGACTGCAGCCCGAGCCGCTCGAGCTCCTCGCGGATGAGGTGCGCCACCCGGATCGCCTGCGCGAAGCCGTTACGCGACTCGGGCGGGTCGAGGTCGAAGACGACGTAGTCCGGGCGCTCCGGCTTGTCCACCCGCGAGTACCACGCATTCATGTCGATGCAATTCATCTGCACCATCCAGACGACCGCAGCGGTCTCGTTGACGAGCGTGAAGTCGACGAGCCGCGACTCGCCCTCGCGCGGCCAGGTCCGGAACCGGCGCGTCGGGATCCAGTCGGGCTTCCCCTTCGGCGCCTGCTTGTGGAAGTACGCCTGCCCGTCGATGCCGTGTGGATAGCGCTTCAGCGTGAACGGGCGCTCGCGTAGATGCGGGACGATCGCGTCTCCGATCTCCGCGTAGTACCCGGCGAGATCGCGCTTGGTCACGCCGTCGCGCGGGAACAGGACGCGGTCGCCGCTCGTCAGCCGGACGCTGCGGCGTCCGATCCGGAGCTCGTCGCTCATCTCCGGAAGCATGACGATCTGGCGCTCGGCGTATGGTGCGGGCATGGACCGGCCTGCACCGCTGACCGTTCGCGAGGTCTCGGCCGAGCTCGGCTGCTCGGAGGACGAGGTTCGCGCGCTCATCCGGGAGGGCGAGCTGAAGACGGTCGCCTGTGGGATCCGGCCGGGCCGCATTCCGCGCCACGAGTTCGACGACTACCTCCGGCGGCACCGAAGCCGGCTCGGCGACCCGCGCAGGGTCTAGTCGCGTCGTGCCGTTCACGGTCAGGAACCTGAAGGCCGATCTGGAGGACATCGGCTCCGCGTTCGACGGCCCGCCGGACCTGGAGTTCCACGCCGCGACCAAGCCGCTCGGCCTCGCGCAGTCCGGCCTGACCCATCAGTACGTTCCGCCCGGCTGCCGCTTTCCGTACGGGCACACGCACGAGACGCAGGAGGAGGTGTACGTCGTCGTGCGCGGGAGCGGGCGGATGAAGCTCGACGACGAGATCGTCGAGCTCGCCGAATGGGACGCCGTGCGCGTTCCGCCCGGAACGTGGCGGGTTTACGAGGCCGGGCCGGAGGGGCTCGAGCTCCTCGTCGTCGGTGCGCCGAATCTCGGCGACGATCCGCGTGGCGACGTGGACGGCCGGCGCGGCTGGTGGTCCGACGAGTAGAGGAGCGCGCGGCTACCTGTCGCCCTCGTCGAGCTCCTCGCACTCGAGGCAGACCCACTCGCCATCGCGATCGTCGTTCGCGCTGAGGGCGGCTGGAACCATCGTCACGCCGCAGGTCGGACAGATCGGCGGACGGTCATCCCGAGCCACGCGATGAGTATTCCTCAGCGCTGCACCCGCCCGACGAGGTTGATCCAGCCGAGCACGACCCGACCTGACCGGCAGCGACCTCTGGTGATCCGGCCCGGCCGCGGCTCCGCGACGCGCTACGCCGGCCGTTGCTCGACGAGGAAGACGAGTGTCTCCGGAAGAACGCCGTCGTACGCCATCGCGTCCGCGGCCCCCGGCGTTTGCATGTACTCCGTCACGACATCCATGTCGGGGATGTCCATCATCACCGCGACCTTCGTCGGGTCGTCGGGACTGACGAACGTGCGGATGTTGGTGACGCCCAGGGGCCCGAACACCTCTTCGCGCTTCGGCGAGGCGAGCCAGTGCTCGGTGTCCTTCACGTCGTGATGTCCGATCACTGTCGGCATCCCGTCTCCTCTCAGTCACGGTGCCGCGGGATCGCCGCACCCAGAGCGCGAGCATAGTGCGTCAGGCGTTCACGAGCGTCCGTCCGCCAGTCCATCGCTCCTGCTCGCAGACTTGCTTGCTGCACGGAGGTCGACAGCTCATCGCCTACTGCCGCGCCACCCAGACGCCGATGCCGGCTGCGGACACTGCGGCAGCCGCTCCGGCCACCGTCAACGCCAGGCCGTGGCCGGACGGCACTGCGCTCAGTGCGACGACGACCGTTGCGGCGACGAGGCTCGTCAGCGCGAGCGCGACGACGGCGGCGCCTCGGCGCCATGCGAGCGACAGATCGGCCCGGATCCGCCAGCGCTCTTCCAGCGACCACGCGGCGAGCTCGCCGCACAGAAGGAGCAGGGTGGCCACGAGCGGCGCCGTCGGCTCCACTCGGTCGTGCGCGACGCTGACGACGAACGCGACGTAGGTTCCGCCTCCGAGCCACAGGGCGGCGCCGAGCCCTCGGCCGCCGAAGGCCAGCGCGAGCACGAGCAGCAGCGTCCCGACCGAGGCCCCGGGAACGAGGAACACGGCGGTCGATCCCGCGCGCGCGAGCGCGTCCGCGAGGACGCCGCCGTACGCGGCCAGCGCGCCGGCGGCGGCTGCTACGCGAACCGGGCGAGGTGCCTGAATGCCGTCACCTCCTCGAGCGGCGCGGCGAGCGGCAGGTCCTCGCGCCATGTGACGACGGGGACGCCGACCTGCTCGTACCGCCAGCGCAGCGCTTCGCGCGAGAGCCGCCAGAGGCGGTGTGCCAGTGGCGCCGACGAGGGCGCGGCTTGCTCGACGAGCTCGACCGGAGACACCTCGACGACGACCAGGTCGTAGCCCCGCGCGCGCAGGTCGAGCAGGGCTCCGGCCGTGCGCTCGTCGAGCAGCGGAGTCAGCGCGAGGACGAGCGCCTTCGGCGGCAGCGTCCGCGGCGGAAGCACGTCGACGCCGCGCGTCGCGTAGCTGTGCACGATGTCGCTCGTCAGCAGCGTGTCGACGATCGCGTAGAGCTGCCGGGTTCCCAGTTCGGGAACGAGCCACGAGAGGACGCCGCCGAAGCCGACGAGGCCCACGCGATCCTTCCGCTGCAGATAGCCGCGCGCGAGCGTCGCCGCCGCCCGCACCGCGCGGTCGTTCGTGCTCCGGCCCTCGGCCCGCGCCTCGGCGAAGGTGTCGAGGAACAACACGACGTCGGTGTTCCGTTCGGGGTACTGCTCGTTCACCCAGAGCGTTCCGCGAAGTGCCGTCGCGCGCCAGTTCACACGGCGCACCCGGTCGCCGGGTTGCCATTCGCGGAGGTCCGCGAACTCGATCCCTTCGCCGCGCACCCTCGAGACCTGGTTGCCCACTGACGCCCGGGTCTCGAGAGGCGGCACGAGGGAGCGGAGCGTCTCCTCGGCCGGGTAGACCCGCAGCCGTTGCACCTCGCCGGCCTGCCCCTCCCACGACCGGAGGCCGAGCACGTCGCGGGTGCGGAAGAGGACAGGCCCGACGGCGAACGCCCCCCAGCGCTCGCACCGCAGCTTCAGCTCGAGGGCTCGCGTCTCGCGACCGCGCAGGTGGAGCGCGCGTGCCGTCCCTCCGTCCACGCTCAGCTCCGGCGGCAGGTGAAGGAGCAGATCGAAGCGGTCGACGCTGCGCGCGGGCGACAGCTCGAGCGACGCCGCGACCTCGTCCCCCTCGAGCACTCGCTCGCGGTCGACCGTCAGCCGGACGGAGACGCGCGGCTCGCGCCCGGCCACGGCCGCGACGAGCGCGAGCAGAAACGGGGCTGCGAGCGCGACCGGCTCGACGCGGCCGAGGGCCAGTCCGGCGATGAGGCCCGACGCGGCGATCGCCGCGTAGGCGGACAGGCGCGGCGAGACGAAACCGGTCACGCCTCGGCGGTGCGCAGGCCGTCCTCCGCCGGAGGCGTCGGCACCGTGTCGAGCGCCTCCTCCACGACGTCCTCGCCGCGGAGGCGCTGCACCCAGAGCTCGGGCCGCACCATCAGCCGGTGCGCGAGCGCCGGCACGGCGACCGCCTTCACGTCCTCGGGAGTGACGAAATCGCGTCCGGCGAGCGCCGCCTTCGCGCGCGACAGCTTGAGCAGGGCGATGCTGCCGCGCGGGCTCGCGCCGACCGCGAGCCGCTGCGACTCGCGCGTCGCCCTCACGAGATCGACCATGTAGCCCTCGATCGCGTCGGAGACGTGCACCTCCTCCAGCGCCTGCTGCAGCCGCACGAGCGTCGCGCCGTCGACGACCGGCTCGAGTTGCACCTCGTCCACGCCGCGCGCGAGCCGGCGCTCGAGCATCTCGATCTCGTGCTCGCGCTCCGGGTACCCGATCGAGATGCGCACGAGGAAGCGGTCGAGCTGCGCCTCGGGCAGCGGATAGGTGCCCTCGTACTCGATCGGGTTCTGTGTCGCGAGTACGAGGAACGGCGGCTCGAGCCGGTGCGTCTCGTTCTCGATCGTCACCTGGCGCTCCTGCATCGCCTCGAGCAGCGCGGCCTGTGTCTTCGGCGGGGCTCGGTTGATCTCGTCGGCGAGGAGGAGGTTGGCGAAGACCGGGCCGGCGCGGAACACGAAGTCCGTCGTGCGCTGGTCGAAGATCTGCGAGCCCGTGACGTCGCCCGGCATGAGGTCGGGCGTGAACTGGATTCGCGCGAAGCGGAGCGAGGTCGTCTGCGCGAACGACCGTGCGATCAGCGTCTTGGCGAGGCCGGGGTTGTCCTCGAGCAGCACGTGACCGTTGCTGAGCAGTGCCAGCAGGATCAGCTCGAGCGGCTTGCGCTTCCCGACGATCGCCCTCTCGACCTCGTCGAGGATCTGCTCGGCGCGGTCGCGCACCTCGGCAAGAGCCGTCAAAGCGACTCCACCCGGTCGATCAGAGCCGCGACCGTCTCGCGCGGGATGCCGGGAGCGAACCGGTCCGGGGGCTCGGGCCGGTCGGGACGCAACAGGCTCCAGGCATGCTCGCCGAGCAGCGAACGGGCCGCCTCGGGCTGGCGCTCGAGCTCGACTCCGTGCCTCGAGGCGAGCCGCGAGGCGGCTGCTGCTCGCAGGCGCGGCAGGAGTCGATGGTGCGCGCTGCCCGCGCTCGCGATGCCGAGCTCGAGCTCGCGCTCTACGCGGAGCAGCTCGACTGGCTGGGTGACTTTCGCGAGGCGTCCGCGCATCGCCGCCTCGAACCGGGAGGCGTGCTTCGCTCCGCGACGTGGCCGCCGGACGAGGAGGAGCAGGGCGAGCGCGGCCACGAGCACGATCCAGATCGCGAGCGCGCGCCCGGTCGAGAGCGGGTGGATCTGGAGCAGGACGACGAGCGCCACGGTCGCGAACGCCGTCGGCACGATGAGTCGCCGGGCGGGGATCACGCCGGAGTCAGCTCCGAGGCCCGCAGCTCGTCCCGCACCGCGATGAGCGCATCGACCGCCTCGTCTCTCATCGCGGGCTCCGGCTCATGCTGGCTGAACCTAGCCCATTCGAAAAGATCGGTGAGCCTGTGCACGGCGGCCGCACTCGTATCGAGTGCGAGGAGCGCCCGCTCCAGGTACTCGAACGGCGCCTCCGCGGGGTCGCGCGGGACGCCCGCGGCTGCGAGCGCGGCCTCCATCCGGGCGTAGGCGGCGATGATCGCGCGGCGGAGATCCGGGTCGGCGCGCAGGTCGTCGAGCGACTCGTCGAGCGCGGCCGCGAGCACCTCGGGCGACACCCGGCGGGTCCGGCTCCCCGAGCCGAGCTGCCTGCGGGCTTGCCACGCGACCGCCGCGAGGGCGAGGAGCAGCACGAGGACGACCACGAGTTCCTCCCAGCGGAACTGCACGTGCTGCGGCTTCGCAATGTGCGCCCCGTGCGCACCTGCCCCCGAGCCGCTTCGGTTGTGGGTCGTCGTTCCGTTCGGATGAAACAGCTTGTGCAGGTTCAGGTGCCGTCCGAGGATGAACACGAAGACGGCGACGCCGATCAAGACGGCAAGGGAGCGAAGAGTGCGGCGCTGGTAGCTCTCGACCTCGGCGCGCTCCCGGCGGAACGCGAAGACCGCGAAGAGCCCGGCACCGGCGAGGAAGAGCAGGAGGATCACGAGCGTCGTGAAGACCCAGCTCCAGAACGACACGGGCAGCCCGCCGCTCGATCCGCTCCCCTTGCCGAGCGGGCGTCCGTGCGCGGCGATCGCGACCACCGCGAGCAGCGCGGTGACGACAAGGCCGAGTGCGATGAGGCGGCGCCGGGTCACGTCTGTAGTGACGTTTTACGCTTGGACAATGTTGGTCGAGTCGGTTCGGCTCAGGCTCCTTCTCGTCACACCGCTTCGGCTCGCGCTGGGGCTCGGGTTCGTCGGAGCCGCGCGAGCCACGGGTCCGGCGTGTCCAACAAGAGCCGGCGGGGCTTCCGGCCGACGCACAGGTCGCGCCCCGTCTGGCTGCACGCCGTCCACGCAGCGCTCCCGAGCACGGTCGGCGTCTCGGTGCTCGCAGCGATCGCGCTGGCGTTCCAGCCGACCCTCGGTGCGCTGCTCGCCGAAAAGTAACGTCGTCGGGCGAGAGGGCTAAGCTCGACCTCCCGTGCCCGAAGCGCCTTTCGTCCACCTTCACGTCCACTCCGAGTACTCGATCCTCGACGGGGCGTGCCGGATCCCGGACCTCGCCAGGCGTGCCGCCGAGCTCGAGATGCCGGCGGTCTCGCTCACCGATCACGGCTCGCTCGCGGGCGCGATCGACCTCTACAAGGCGGCCCGGAACGAGGGGGTGAAGCCGGTCCTCGGCTGCGAGGTCTACGTCACCGACGACCGCAACGCGCAGCAGAAGGGGCAGGCGCATCTCACGCTCCTCGCCGAGACCACCGAGGGGTACGGGAACCTCGTCCGGCTCTCCTCGCTCGGCTACCTCGAGGGCTACTACTACAAGCCGCGCGTCGACTGGGAGCTGCTCGAGCGCCACGGCAACGGCCTGATCGCGCTCTCGGGGTGCCTCTCCGGCCGCGTCTGCAAGGCGCTCGAGGAGAACCGGCCGTCCGACGCCGAGGCCGAGCTCGATCGGCTCGAGCAGGTCTTCGGACGGGACAACGTGTACGTCGAGCTGCAGAACGCGCACCTCGACGTCCAGCAGCGGATCAACCCGCAGCTCGTCGAGCTCGCCGACAAGCGCGGCCTGCCGACGGTCGCGACCGGCGACGTCCACTACCTCCGCCACGAGGACGCGCGTGCGCACGAGGCGCTCCTCTGCATCCAGTCGGGCGACTCGCTCAAGAACCCGAACCACTGGCGCTTCGATACCGACCACTTCTACTTCAAGACGCCCGAGGAGATGGCGGCCGACTTCCCGGGCCGCGACGATTCGCTGCGGCGCACGCTCGAGGTCGCCCAGCGCTGCAACGTCGAGATCGAGCTCGGGCGGATCCTGCTGCCGCGCTTCGACACGCCCGAGGGCCGCGACGCGTTCGAGTATCTCGTCGAGCTCGTCGAGGCTGGAGCGGCGAAGCGCTACGGCACCGTCACCCCCGAGCTACGCGAGCGTCTCCAGTTCGAGCTGAAGACGATCAAGGAGATGGGCTTCTCCGACTACTTCCTGATCGTCGCGGATCTGATCAGCTTCGCCCGCCGGAACGGCGTCAGCGTCGGGCCCGGGCGCGGCTCGTCCGCCGGCAGCCTCGTCGCGTACTGCCTCGAGATCACCGACGTCGACCCGATCGTCTACGGGCTGCTGTTCGAGCGGATGCTCAACCCGGGGCGCAAGTCGATGCCGGACATGGATCTCGACTTCGCCGTCGACGGCCGGGAGCGCGTGATCAACTACGCGCGTGAGCGCTACGGCCGCGACCGCGTCGCGCAGATCATCACCTTCGGGACGATGGCCGCCCGCGCCGCGGTTCGCGACGCCGGCCGTGTGCTCGAGCACCCCTACGGCGTCGTCGACCGGATCGCGAAGCTCATCCCCGAAGGGCCGGGCCAGACGCTCGCCGACTGCCTGAAGCCGGGCGGCGAGCTGAAGCAGGCCTACGACAGCGATCCGGTCGCGAAGGAGATCGTCGATCTCGCGCAGCCGCTCGAGGGCCTGACGCGTCAGGACGGCATCCATGCGGCGGCCGTCGTGATCGGCGCCGAGCCGCTGCTGAACCTCGTCCCGCTGCAGCAGAAGGGCGCCGACCAGGAGGTGGTGACGCAGTTCTCCGGGACCGTGATCGAGACGATCGGGCTGCTGAAGATCGACTTCCTCGGCCTGCGCAACCTCGACGTGATCGACAAGGCCTGCGAGCTTGCCGGCGTCGCGGACATCGGCTCGATTCCGCTCGACGACCGGAAGACGTACGAGATGCTGGCGCGCGGCGAGGCGATCGGCGTCTTCCAGTTCGAGGGGGCGGGCATGCGCGAGGCGTTGCGGCAGGTGAAGCCGACGAACTTCGAGGATCTCATCGCCCTCGTCGCGCTCTACCGGCCGGGGCCGATGCGGTACATCCCCGACTACGCGCGCCGCAAGAACAAGCAGGAGCAGGTCACGTACCCCGACGCGCGCCTCAAGGCGATCACCGCCTCGACGTTCGGGATCTGCATCTACCAGGAGCAGTACATGGAGATCGCCAAGCAGATCGCCGGCTTCTCGCCGGCCGAGGCCGACGATCTCCGCAAGGCGATCGGCAAGAAGATCCACTCTCTCATGGCGTCCCTCGAGACGAAGTTCCTCGAGGGCTGCGCCGAGTCGGGGACGTCCGCCTCGGTCGCGCAGCAGCTCTGGGCCGACATGGAGCAGGCGCAGGACTACTCGTTCAACAAATCGCACGCCGCCTGCTACGCGCTCATCTCCTACCGCACGGCCTGGCTCCGCGCGAACCACCCGCGCGAGTACATGGCGGCGCTCATCTCCTCGGTGATGAACACGAAGGACAAGGTGCCGTTCTACGTCGCCGCCTGCGACGAGCTCGGCATCGAGGTGCTGCCGCCCGACGTGAACGAGTCGCAGGTCGACTTCGCCGTCGTCGAGGGGAAGATCCGCTTCGGGCTGAACGCGGTGAAGAACGTCGGCGAGGCGACCTGCCGCGCGATCGTCGCGGCGCGCGAGGAAGGCGGCCGGTTCACCTCGATCTGGGACTTCACCGAGCGTGTCGATCCCGGCGTGGCGAACAAGCGCTCGCTCGAGTCGCTCGTCAGCTGCGGGGCGCTCGACTCGACCGGCGCGTCGCGCAAGGGGATGCTCCACGTTCTGGAGGACGCGCTCTCCTACGGCCAGAAGCAACAGCAGGACCGCCTCCTCGGCCAGGCGTCGATCTTCGATCTCGGCGATTCGCCCACGACTGCGACGCGTCATCACGCGACGGTGCCGACCGACGAGTTCGAGAAGGCCGATCTCCTCCGGCTCGAGAAGGAGAGCCTCGGCCTCTATGTCTCCGAGCACCCGCTCGGCGCGATCCGCGACCAGCTGCGCCGGCGTACCGACTGCACGCTCGTCGAGCTCGAGCGGCGCCGCGAGGGCGAGACTGTCCTCGTCGGCGGTATGGTCGCCGGGCTGCGTTCGACGATGACGAAGAAGGGCGAGCCGATGGCTTTCGTCCAGCTCGAAGACCTGACCGGCTCGGTCGAGGTCGTCGTCTTCAACTCGACCTACGCTGCAGCGCGCGAGCTACTCGTGGAGGACGCCGTCCTCGTCGTCAAGGGCCGTGTCGACCACAAGCAGCAGGGGGAGACGAAGCTCGTCGCGCTCGAGGTGACCCGGTTCGAAGCGACGCCGGAGCGGCGCGAGGTTCGCCTCAAGGTCGACGCGCGTAGTGCCCCCGCCGGGGTGATCCGCGACCTCGCCGGTCTCGTGCGCGACTTCCCCGGCGAAGCGCCGGTTTACGTCGATCTCGTCACGTCGCTCGGCTCGAAGCTGCTGGAGCTGGGCCCGGAGTACCGCGTCGACCCCCAGCCCGACTTCTTCGCTTCCGTGCGCCATCTGCTCGGCGCAACCTCCGTCCAGTAGTCCTGACGGAATCCCCCCGGAGGGGGAGAGCCAAGTCGCACTTTCGCCCGAAAGTGAGGTACGGAGATTGCGAACATGCCTGCGGCCCCGGAAATCGTGGAAACGGAAGCTGAGCGCGTCGAGCGTTGGCGCACGAGCGAGTTGATACGCGTGGGCTTCCCGGGAGACGACGCGGTCGCGCTCGCAGCTCGGTTCGACATCGACCTCCACGACGCGATCTCGTTGGTGCAGCGCGGCTGCCCGCCCGAGCTCGCGATCCGCATCCTCAGCTAGTCCTCACCCGCCCGTCCTCGCCCGCGGGCAGAATGTGGGTCCGTGACCGGCGTCGTCCTCGGCTATATCCCGTCGCCGTCGAGCGGCACCTTCAGTCTCGGGCCGCTGACGCTGCACATGTACGGCGTCATGCTGCTCCTCGGCATCGCCGCGTGCATCTGGCTCACGGGCCGCCGCTGGGTGAGCTGGGGAGGCGACTGGGACCTCGTCTTCCGCATCGCTCTCTGGGGCGTCATCTTCGGTGTCGTCGGCGCGCGTCTCTACCACGACCTCACGAGCTGGAGCCAGGATCCGCTGCTCGGCCAGCCAGGCGGGTCGCATCCATGGTGGGGCTTCGCAGCCGTGTGGGACGGCGGGCTCGGGATCTGGGGCGCGATTCCCGCCGGCGCGGCGGCGGGCGCCCTCGTCGTGCGGCGCTCCGGCAACAGCGTCCGGCTGATGATGGACGCGGTCGCGCCCGGGCTCCTGCTCGCACAGGGCATCGGCCGCTGGGGCAACTACTGGAACCAGGAGCTGTACGGCAGGCCGACGAGCCTGCCGTGGAAGCTCCGCATCGACCAGGCGCACCAGACCGGGATCCTCGCGAAGTACCGGTCGGCTGGGCAGTACGGCTATTACCAGCCGACCTTCCTCTACGAGTTCACGTGGGATCTGATCGGCGTCGGCGTCCTGCTCTGGATCGACCGGCGCTTCACGTTGCGCCGGCCCGCGCTCTTCGCCCTCTACGTCGTGTGGTACACGACCTTCCGTACCTTCGAAGAGGTGCTGCGGATCGACCCCTCGCATTACTGGGCCGGCGAGCGGATCAACTTCTGGGTCTCGCTCGGGATCTGGGTGCTCTCGGTCGGGTTCTTCGTCTGGTGGCAGTTCTTCCGCGATCGCGAGCGCGACGAGAAGCCCGAGGTGAAGAGGGCGCGGCCGGTGCCGAAGGGCCCGACGATGACCGTCCCCAAGGGCCGCGTCCGGTAACGGCACTAGGCTCCACCCGGTGATCGTCCGTGAGCTCGAGCTCGACCTCGACGCGTTCGAGGGGCCCTTCGACCTGCTACTCGCGCTCGTCCTCAAGGAGGAGCTCGGCCTGCGCGACGTCGATCTCGCCGCCATCGTCGCCGCGTTCCTCGAGCGGCTGGCCGACCGAGAGGAGCTCGATCTCGAGGCGTGTGGCGAGTTTCTCGTTCTCATCGCGGCGCTGCTCGAGCTGAAGGCGCGGGCGCTCTTCCCCGAAGAGGAGGCCGAGCTCGCGGAGCTCGATCCCGAGGAGGCGGCCGAGGAGCTTGCGCGGCGCCTCGTCGAGTACCGGCGTGCCAAGGAGGCCGCGGTCTGGCTGCGCGAGCGCCTCGCGTCGGAGGGCGATCGCTACTTCCGGCTCGGCCCGTCCCCGCTCGCCCCCAAGTTCGAGATCCCGCTCGCGCCGCGGGATCCGGCAGAGCTGGCGAACGTCCTCCGGCTGCTCGCCAAGGAGCCGCCCGACGTCTCGCTCTCGCACATGGCGCTCCGCTTCCCGCCCGTCTCCCAGTTCCTCGATCGATTCCGCGCGCTGCTCCGCCGCCGCTCGCGTTTCGACTTCGAGACGGAGGTGGCCGAGCTGACGCGGCTCGAGCAGGCCTCGGCGTTCCTTGCGATGCTCGAGCTCCGCCGTGCCGGCGAGCTTGCGATCGACCAGGCTGCGCCGTTCGCGCCCATCCGCGTCTCCCGGCTCGCGAAGGAGAACCCCGTTCGAGACGAAAGGACCGATGCATGGACCGTCCGCTCCGCCTGATTCCCACCGACCCGCTCGACCGGCTCGCGCGGACGATCGAGGCGCTGCTCGTCGTCTCCTCGACGCCGCTTCCGGTCGAGGACCTCGCCGCCGCGGCGGACGACGCGCCGGAGCGCGTGGAGGAGGCGCTGCGCCTCGTCGCCGACCGGTTCGCGGAGGAGCGGAGTGGAATCGTCCTCGAGCACGTCGCCGGAGGCTGGGCGTTTCGCGCCGGACGCGAGGAGGCGGAGGCGTGCGCGCGCCTCTTCGAGCGACCGGCGCAGAGGAACCTCTCGCAGGCCGCGCTCGAGACGCTCGCGATCGTCGCGTACCTCGGCCCGTGCTCGCGGCCGGACATCGCGCGGATCCGCGGCGTCGCCGCGGACTCGGCGGTCGCGAACCTGCTCGACCGGGGCCTGATCGCCGAAGCAGGCCGTGACTCGGTCGCCGGCGGAGCGATCCGGTACCGGACGACGCCGCTCTTCGAGCGCGTCTTCGGGCTCGAAAGCCTGTCGGAGCTCCCGCGCCTCGACGACGTGGGAGCCGACGCTGCCGAGATCCGCGACCGCCTGCACACGGTCGCAGAACGACGCAGCGCCTAGGAGCTACACGAGTCGCGCCGCAACGAGCGTGAGCCACGCGAGCATCGCGACGTAGAACCCACGCTCGACCAGGCCGAACCAGCGGTGCAGAGCCGGGGTTCTCCGGGCGATCGCCATCAGCGCGACGAACGCGGTCATCGTCCAGCCCAGCTCCGAGGTGCCATGGTCGGCGCCCGCGAGCCGAGTTGCCGCAATCGTCACCGCGCCGAAGGCGAGTGCAGCCAGCACCCAGTGCGCCACCGGCTTCGCGTCGAGCGGCGCCCGAGTGATGGCGAGCCGGGCGGCTGCGAACACGGCGAGGAGGATTACCACGCGTCTCGGCCCTCCGAGGGCGGCGGCGAGTGCGACGGCGGCGAGACCGGCTGCAGCTGCTTGCGTCTGATACCAGCGGGCGTACCTGCCGACCCCGTACATGCTCACCGCCTGCGTCACCGGCGAGTAGCCGGTGGGCGCGAGGTGGAGATAGACGAGGCAGGCGATGCAGAGGCCGGTGAACGCGAGCGAAACGACGGCTGCCGTCACAGCTTCTTGATGATGCCTTCCGCCTCTTCGCGCGTGAATGCGCGGAGGGTCTCGGTCTGCTCGGCGCCGTGCCGCGCGAGCGCCGTCACGATCTCGAGGGCCGTCTCGTCGTCGGGCGCCTCGAAGACCTCGACGACGTCGTAGCGCCCGAACGTCACCCAGACGCCGACGAGCTTTCCGCCGGCTTCCTCGATCTCCCGGGCGCCGTCCTCGACCCGGTCGCGCCAGGCGGGAAGGCCCATGCGCCCCTGGGAAGTCCAGCGCATGAGCGAGATGTAGTGCGGCACGCACATATCTTCTCAGGATGCGCCTGAACGCGTTCCTTGCCCGGGCCGGAGTCGCGTCGCGCAGGCGCGCCGACGATCTGATCAAGGCCGGCCGCGTCACGGTCAACGGCGAGCCGGGCGAGCTCAACACCGTGGTCGGGCGGCGCGACCGCGTGGCGGTCGATGGGGAGGAGGTCGCGCGGCAGCGGCTCGCGTACCTACTGCTCCACAAGCCTGCGGGCGTCGTCACGACGGCGCGCGACCCGCAAGGACGGCCGACCGTCGTCGAGCTCGTCCCGTCCGAGCCGCGTGTCGTCCCGGTCGGACGGCTCGACGCGGACACGACCGGTGCGCTCCTCCTCACGAACGACGGGCCGCTCGCTCACCGGCTCGCGCACCCGCGCTACGGCGTCGAGAAGACATACGTCGCAGAGGTCGAGGGCGATCCGGGCGAAGACGAGCTCCAACCGCTGCGCGACGGCATCGAGCTCGACGACGGACGCGCCGCGCCGGCGCGCGTCCGGCGCCTCGGCCCGGGCCGCGTCGAGCTCGTCCTCCACGAAGGGCGGAAACACCAGGTCAAGCGAATGCTGGCAGCGGTCGGGTATCCCGTGACCCGGCTGCACCGCAGCGAATACGCCGGATTGACGCTCGAGGGGCTCGAGCCCGGCCGGTGGCGCGAGCTCGAGCCCCTCGAGGTGAACCGGCTACGAACCGGCTAGCGCGCGGGCTCGGCTCAGGAGCTCTCGCACGTGTGCGAGAGCGCTCGTCACCTGCCCGTGGTTCGGGGTGATGCCGTCGGCGGCCTCGGAAAGCAGCGTCTTGATCGTGGCGGCAACCCTGTCACGCTCGTCCGCCAGACTCCGCAGCGTTGCCTGCTCGCTCGTGTAGAAGCTGTCGTTCGAACTCGAGCCCGAGGCGAGCGCCTTCGTGTCCGCGATGAGCGTATCGGTTCCGAACTGCCCGACGCTCGACTCGATCTGGTCGTAGCCCTTTGCCAGCTCCGCGGTCGCCTGCAGGGCGGGCGGCACGTTGTCCAGTGCCTGGGTGATCACGTGGCCGTCCGACTCGTAGTCGTCGGTCAGGCCGAGCAGCTGAAGCATCGTCGGCCGGATGTCGGTCTCCTCGACCCACGTTCCGATCGTGCTCGCCTGGGGCACGGTGTTGTGCGACTCCGGGTCGCTCGGCTGGTTTCCCTGATCGGGCTGCGGCCCGTCGACGCCGCCGACCTTGACGCCCTTGCCGGCGAAGCCGACCCACGTCACGTCGATGTTCGGGCTGTAGTAGCCGTGGTCGTACGCGTAGTAGTCGTTGATGCCGATGTTCGGGCCCGACGTCGAGAAGTAGTAGTCGGGCTTCGGGAACATCGTGTACGTCGGCATCCGCAACGGGTCGACCGTCTGCATGTGCAGTACGCGCTCTTCGAGCGCGCCCGCCTGGTAGTCGACGATCTTCTCGTTGCTGACCCCCGAGTACACGTCGAGCGGGTTCGTCATCGCCGCCGTGTCCCGCTCGAGCTGGCGGACGGCCGGATCGCTCGCGGCGGGCTGGCCGTGCACGTAGATCGACGCGCCCTGCGGCTCGATGTCGAACGGCGTGCTCGCGCTCGCCGTGCCGGCGAGCAGGCCCTTGATGTTCGCCTGGAGCTCGCCGATCTGGCCCTTGGCGTAGTTGCACGGGATGGTGACGCCGTCGCAACCTGCCGGTGTCGGCTGGGTCGCGCGTCCCACGTTCGCCCCCGCGAACTGGTCGCCCTCCTCGGCGCTGACCACGAACAGCGTGTTCGCCGGTGTGATCCCGTCGGCCTTCAGCCGCTCGAAGAACGTCTGGAACGCCTGGTCGTAGTGCTGCGCGTTGGAGACGTAGCAGGCGTCGCCGGGGCCGAGCGGCCTGCCGACGCCCGACGACGTCGTCGCCGAGGTGCAGTTGTGCGTGGTGTCCGCCTTGCGCTCGTGCAGGTCGGAGATGTAGCCGTAGGTGACCGGGATGCCGGCCTCCTGCATGTCCGCCATCACGGCGAGCGTCTGCGTGGCCGTCGGGTTGAAGCCCGGGAAGCCGGGACCGCCGCCGTACTGCTCCGTGAGGGTGTTGCCGTTCAGGTCGACCAGGTTCCCGCTGGCGTCGGTGACCCGGTAGCCGTTCGGGTTGACGTAGTTGGCGCCGCCGCCGATGGCCGGCGCGATGTACTTCGCGCCGAAGAGCGCGTCGTACCCGCTGTAGCCGCCCGGCTCGCTCGGCAGGAGGTCCGGGACGGGGCGCGCGGAGTTCGCGCAGACCGTGTCCCCCTTCGCACAGTGGATCGCCTCACCGATGTACTGGGCGACCTCGGCGTCCTTGTAGGGGTTCGGATCTGAGGCGGTCTGGCCGGCCTCGGCCGAGCTCGCCCCGAACACGGTCGGGATGTCGACCCCCGCGTTCTCGAGCACCATGTTCGCGGTCGAGAAGTCGCCGACCGAGCAACCTGCGCGCGTGAACGGCACCCAGGGCGCCGGGGTGACGCCCCCGCCGCCGTACGCCATCGTCGGAGCGGTGTCGGTCGTGCTCGCGTGCGGTGGGTTGGTCGAGGTGTCGACGACCGGCGACGTCCAGTAGGCGAACGACGCCGCCGGATCGGTCGTGCCGTCCGGGTTGTAGACCTTGTACGAGTTCGTGAGCGGCTGACCGTGCCGGTCGCCGTAGAGGCCGGTGTAGATCGCCAGGCTGTCATTGGCCGTGTGGGCGATCAGCGGCGTGTGCGAGTTCGAGAAGACGGTGCCGTACTGCTTCAGGAAGTTGAGCAGATGCGGCATCTGCTCGAGATCCGACGGCACGTTCGGGTTGTCACGTGAGAAGTGGACGTTGTCGAAGACGATGTTGATCACGTGCTGCACGCCGTTGCCCAGATTGCAGCCCGACGGCGCGGCGTTCGCCGAGCCTTCCGAGCCGATCTGAACGCCCGCGAGGACGGCGAGGATGGCGGCTGCGAGCGCTGCCACCGCTGTCAGCTTCTTCATTCGATTCCCCCTCTTCTTGCGGTTTCACGTAGGCCGCTTGTCGGCGGCTCGAGCCTCGCCGCCCCGCGCCGCCGTGTGGGCATCGCGGTGGTGACGCGGTCGAAACGAACCCGTGAATCAGCCGCCGGGCCGGAGACTTTCAAACCCAACGCTTCGCTGCACGAAGAACCGAAGGGCCCGAGCCCGGCGCGTGTCCGGACTCGAGCCCTCGAGGTCGTTCCCTACGGCGTGAAGAACTCGGTCATCGGTGTGACCTGAGACGTGTCCGCCGCGTATGCGAGCTTCGGCAGGTGCCAGGCCTGCTCGATCGTCGCAAGGAGCGAGTAGTGGTTGTACGGAGTCTGGCTGACGTACCCGCCCGTCTTGCCGCCGCGGTTGACGATGACGACGGCCGGTACCAGCCCGCCGCCGTACACGCCGCCGGGCCACGCAGCGTTGATGTCCGGGTCGCCCGCCGGCAGCACCGGCGAGTCGCAGCAGCCGGCCGGGGAGTCCCAGCCGCCGTTCACCGCGTTGCCCGTGTAGTCGCCCTCGTCCGAGACGATGAAGATCGCGTCCTGTCCTTCATGCCACGAAGGGCTACCCATGATCGTCTGGACGGTCTGCTGCACGAACGCGTCGGCGTTCTTCTTCAACTGGACGTCCGCCGGGTCGTCGTTCGTGCTGTTGTACGGGCACGGCGTCTCGGGATGGCCCGGAACGGCGCCGTAGACGCCACCGTGCATGTCGTTGCACTGGTCGGGGACGATCAGATTGAAGTCCGCCGTCGTGCTCTCCTGCGCCAGGTCGGTCGAGAGGGCGGTGTACGGCTTCACGTTCTCCATCCGCGCCGGGTTGTTGCGGATGTCGTTGAACAGGACGAACGGGTTGTGCTTCGAGGCGTACAGCGCGTTGGCCTTGCTCGGCCAGTAATCGGCCGTCTTGTCCGCGGGCATCGCCTCCATGTAGCCGGCCCACGTCTTGTGCCGGGCCTCGAGCTGGTCTACGAGGTTCACGTGATCGAACCGGTTCGCCGGGTTGTCGTTGTTGATCCACCAGTTCGAGCCGGAGATCAGCGCGACGTAGTTCGGCTCGCTCGGATGGGTGACGCCGTAGTAGTCGGCGGCGCTTGCGTATTGCTGCGCGAGCGAGGAGATGTACGGCGCGTTCGGATCGCCGATCACACTCTGTGCCGAGTGGTTCTCCAGCATGATCACGAAGACGTGCTGCAGATCGCTTCCGGGTTGTCCCTGGTGGGCGTCGGCGCCCGCGATCTGAACCGTGACGAGCGCCGCGATTGCGGCGGCCGCGACTGCCGCCAAAGCGCTGAGCTTCTTCATTCGACCTCCCCTTTTAGGTCGTGGTTTCTGCCTGAGTCACAGCTTCCGGGACGGGCCGCATCCCGGTACGGGGCGACCCTATAACCCGCGCGGCCGGGCTGCGCCGAAGAGGCGTCCGGCCTCGGCTTTCACGAAGCCCATGTGGTCGTACATGGCCTCGAGGGTCGTCTCGCTGGCCCGCCTGGCCTTCTCGGCTCCGACGGCGAGCATGCGCTGCAGCTCGCGCTCGTCGGCGCGGAGCTCGCGGTATCTCTCCTGGATCGGCGCGAGCAGCGCGACGACCGCCTCGCCGACGTCCTCCTTGAACCGGCCGTAGCCGGCGCCGTCGTAGCGGCGCTCGAGCTCGGCGACCGGCTGGCCGGTCGCGACCGACATGATCTCGAGGAGGTTCGAGATGCCGGCTTTCGTCTCCGGCGCGTGCCGGATCTCCTTCCCCGAGTCGGTGACGGCCGTCTTGAACTTCTTCCGGATCACGTCGGGCTCGTCGACCATTCGCACGACGCCCTGCGGCGCGCCGCGGGTCGTCGACATGAGCCGCTCGGGCTCCTGCAGGTTCCGAATCCGCGCGCCCTCTTCGGGATAGACGCCGCGCGGAACGCGGAACGTCTCGCCGTAGCGCTGGTTGAAGCGCTCCGCGACGTCGCGCGTCAGCTCGAGGTGCTGCCGCTGGTCGTCGCCGATCGGGACGATGTCGGTCTGGTACAGGAGGATGTCGCCGGCCATCAGGACGGGGTACGTGAAGAGCCCGGCCGAGACGAAGTCCTGGCCCTCGGACTTCTCCTTGAACTGCGTCATCCGCCGGAGCTCCCCGAAGCTCGTCGCGGCGCTCAGCAGCCAGGCAGCCTCGGCGTGCGCGACGACATGGCTCTGCGCGAACACGGTCGAGCGGTCGGGGTCGAGGCCGGTGGCGAACAGCATCGCGGCGCCCGCGAGCGTGTACTCGCGCAGCTCCCCGGGCTCGATCGGCGTCGTGATCGAGTGCAGGTCGACGATGCAGAAGAACGCCTCGCCCTGC
This sequence comes from Gaiellaceae bacterium, assembly GCA_035310545.1. Classification (GTDB taxonomy): domain Bacteria; phylum Actinomycetota; class Thermoleophilia; order Gaiellales; family Gaiellaceae; genus Palsa-739. The sequence continues at coordinate 44,963 of DATGEB010000044.1, read as the reverse complement.
TCCTGGGTCGCGACGTACTGGCGGTAGCCGCCCGAGTAGTTCCCGAGCGTCTTGTCGCCAGTCGCACGGATGCCGGAGAAGATGCGGGGCTCGTCGGTCACGAAGGGTGATTCTGCCTAAGCTGTCTCGATGGCGATCACAGGCGCACCCGAGCTCTTGATCGTGATGGGCGCCAGCGCGACCCAGGAGCAGGTGGACGAGGTCGTCGCGCGACTCGACGAGGCGGGCTGCTCGGCGCTCGTCACGCCCGGCCGAGAGGCGACGGTGATCGGCGCGATCGGCGAGCGGGAGCTCCTTGCGACGCTGCCGCTCGAGGGCTTCGCCGGCGTCGAGCAGGTGTTGCCGATCCTCAAGCCGTACAAGCTCGTCTCGCGCGAGCTCTCGCCGGATCCGACCGTGATCGAGGTGCGCGGCCGTCGTATCGGGGACGGCTACTTCGGCTTCATCGCGGGCCCGTGCACGGTCGAGACGCGCGAGCAGACGCTCGAGACGGCGCGCGTCGTCGCGGCCGAGGGCGTGACGATGCTCCGCGGCGGCGCCTTCAAGCCGCGCACCTCGCCGTACGCCTTTCAGGGGCTCGGCGACGAGGCGCTCGAGATCCTCGAGGAGGCGCGCGAGGAGACGGGCCTGCCGCTCGTCACCGAGCTGATGGATCCGCGCCACGTCGAGGCGGTCGTCGGGGCGGCGGACGTGATCCAGATCGGGGCTCGCAACATGTCGAACTTCTCGCTCCTCTCCGAGGTCGGCCGCGCGCCGAAGCCCGTCCTCCTCAAGCGGGGGCTCTCCTCGACGGTCGAGGACCTCCTGATGGCGGCGGAATACATCGTCAAGGAGGGGAACTCCGAGGTGATCCTCTGCGAGCGCGGGATCAAGACCTTCGAGACGGCGACCCGCTTCACGCTCGACATCGGCGCCATCCCCGTGCTGAAGCAGGAGACGCACCTGCCCGTGATTGTCGACCCGTCGCATCCGGCGGGGCGGCGCGACCTCGTCCTGCCGCTCGCGCGCGCGGCGGTCGCGGCGGGAGCAGACGGGATCATCGTCGAGGTGCACCCGCGTCCGGAGGAGGCGCTGTGCGACGCCGCGCAGCAGATCCCGACCTCGGAGTTCCGCGACTTCGCGGACGAGATCCGCGCGCTCGCGTCCCTCATGGGACGCACCATTGGCTGAGTTGCGCGTCGAGCCGGCGGCGGCGCTCGTCGGCCACGTGATCGTGCCGGGGGACAAATCGATCTCGCACCGCGCCGTCCTGATCGGCGCGCTCGGCGAGGGCGAGACGCGCGTCCACGGCTTCGGCCGCTCGGGCGACACGCAGGCGACCGTGGACGCGATGCGGGCGCTCGGCGTCGAGATCGAGGACGTCGCCGACGACGAGCTCGCCGTGCGCGGCGTCGGCCTGCGCGGCCTGCTCGCGGGGCGCGTCGACTGCCGCAACTCCGGGACGCTCATGCGGCTCCTCGCCGGCGTCGAGGCGGGGCAGGAGGGCGAGTTCACACTCGACGGAGACGAATCGCTGGCGACACGCCCGATGGAGCGGGTCGCGGCGCCGCTGCGGAGGATGGGCGCGAGCGTCGAGACGACTGACGGTCACGCGCCGCTCACGATTCTCGGCTCGGGCGCGCTCCGCGGCGCAGAGATCGAGCCGGAAGCGGCGAGCGCCCAGGTCAAGTCCGCGATCCTGCTGGCGGGGCTCAACGCCGCCGGCCCGACGACGGTCGTCGAGCGGATCCCGACCCGCGACCACACCGAGCTCATGCTCGAGGCCGCGGGGGTGCGCGTCCGCCGCAGCGCGAGCTCGGTGACGGTCGGGCCCGCGGGAGCGCTGCGACTCGACGAGGTCGTCGTCCCCGGCGACTTCTCGTCGGCGGCTCCGCTGCTCGTCGCGGGGGCGCTCGTTCCCGGGAGCGACCTCACGATCCACGATCTCGGCGTCAACCCGCGCCGCACCGGGCTGCTCGCAGTCCTCGAGCGGATGGGCGCTCGCATCTCGGTCTTCGAACGCCGCCGCGTCGGCGGCGAGCCGGTTGCCTCGGTGCAGATCCAGCCCGGCGAGCTCGTCGCGACCGAGATCGAAGCGGGAGAGGTGCCGGCGCTCGTCGACGAGCTTCCGCTCGTCGCGCTCCTGGCTTCGCACGCGCGCGGCGAGACACGCGTGTCCGGCGCGACCGAGCTGCGCGTCAAGGAGACGGATCGCATCGAGGCGGTCACCGACGGGCTGCGGCCGCTCGGCGCCCGCATCCGCTCGCGGGCCGACGGCTGGACGGTGACGGGCGTCCCGACCCGCCTGCGCGGCGGGCGCGTCGACGCCCGCGGCGACCACCGGATCGCGATGCTCGGAGCCGTCGCGGGCCTCTCCTCGCGCGAGGGCGTCGCGATCGAGGGCGCCGACACGGCAGCTATAAGCTTCCCCGGCTTCTACGAGCTGCTGGAGTCGGTGACGAGGCGATGACGCGATGGTGATAGCGATCGACGGGCCCGCAGGCGCGGGAAAGAGCACGGTGGCGCGGGCGCTCGCCGACCGGCTGGGTTTCCGCTATCTCGACACCGGCGCGATGTACCGCGCGCTCACCTGGCTCGCGATGAAACGCGGGCTCGACCTCGGCGACGCCGATGCGCTCGCGCAGCTCGCCCGAGAGAACCCCGTCCGCTTCGCGGATGAGGACCGCGTCTCGATCGCCGGCGTCGACGTCACGTCCTCGATTCGCAGCGACCGGGTCGACCGAATGGTCCCGGTCGTAGCGCGCCACCCAGCGGTGCGCGAAGTCATGCGTGATCGCCAGCGGGAGCTCGGGCGTGACGGCAATGTCGTGATGGAGGGCCGGGATATCGGAACCGTCGTCGCCCCGGACGCCGAGGTGAAGGTCTATCTCGTCGCAGACCGTGGCGTGCGGGCGCGACGGCGAATGGCGGAACGACCCGGGATCGGTGCGGACGCCCTCTCCACCGACTTGCGCAAGCGCGACGCGAAGGACGCCGAGCGGATGCAGCCCGCGGCAGACGCGACCGAGATCGACACGACGGACCTCCAGGTCGGCGACGTCGTCGACCGGATCGAGGCGCTCGTGCACGAACGCTCGCCGGTGTGAAGGCGCACGACGTCTCCTGGGTGCTGGGCCGTCCGCTCATCGGCGGTTCGGCCGCGCTGACGAGTCGACTCCACGCCTACGGGACGGACCGGATCCCATCGAGCGGCGGCCTCGTGATGGCGTTCAACCACTTCCACTGGATCGACATCCCGTGCGTCGGCTTCGTCTGCAAGCGCCACCTCTACTTCCTCGCCAAGGTCGAGGCGCACAGCGTTCCGGGTCTCGGCCAACTGATCCGCACGTTCGGCACGTTGTCGGTGCGGCGCGGCGAGTCCGACCGCGAGGCCGTGCGCCAGATGCGGGAAGTCGTGCGCGCGGGGGAGACGCTCGGCGTGTTCGTCGAGGGAACGCGACAGCGGAGCGGCGTGCCCGGGCACGTGCAACCCGGCGCAGCGATGGTCGCCCTGCAGGAGAACGTCCCCGTGATCTGCGCTGCGATCCACGGCTCGCAGACCTGGAAGCTCGGCAACTTCGCGCCGGTCTCCGTCGCGTTTGGCGAGCCGATGCGCTTCGACGGCCTGTCGCGAGGCGGCAAGGGATACCGCGAGGCCTCGCAGCAGATCGAGGACGAGCTGCACCGCCTCTGGGCCTGGCTGCGCGACCTGCACGAGGCGGGTCGGCCGCGCGACGCGGTTCCGCCCGGCCGCGAGGACGCCGCGCCCGCCACGCTTCCCGCGTGAGCGTCGCTCGCCTTCGGCTCGCTCCCGTGGGGGAAACCATGTTTCCCCCACGTTGCCCCCTTCATTCTGTTCGTGTGGGGGAACCTCCCGGTTCCCCCACACCCCCTCCACACGCTCACCGGCCGCCTAGGGTCGTCCGGTGAGCGACCTCGAGGAACCGGACGCGGGCGAGCTGCCCGCGCCGCCGCCTCCGCCGCTGCTCGGTGCGGTGGCGATCGTCGGCTTCCCGAACGTCGGCAAGTCGACGCTCGTCAACCGGCTGACCGAGACGCGCGCGGCGGTCGTGCACGAGATGCCCGGCGTGACGCGCGACCGGAAGGAGCTCGTCTGCGAGTGGACCGGGAAGCGCTTCGTGCTCGTCGACACCGGTGGAGTCGACATCGCCGACCCGGCGCCGATGACGCGCGCGATCGCGCGGCAGGCGCGGGAGGCGGTCACGGATGCGGATCTCGTGCTCTTCGTCGTCGACGCGCGCGCGGGGGTGACGCCCGGCGACGAGGAGGTCGCTCAGATCCTGCGCGAGTCGCACAAGCCGGTGCTCGTGCTCGCGAACAAGATCGACGACCCGAATCAGGAGCCGCTCGCGCTCGAGCTGCACCGGCTCGGGCTCGGCGATCCGATCCCGATCTCGGGGTTGCACGGCACCGGGAGCGGAGATCTCCTCGATCGTGTCGTCGAGGAGCTCGAGCGCATCGCACCCGTCGGCCGGCCCGCGCTGTCCGACGCTGCGATCCGTGTCGCTATCCTCGGCCGCCCGAACGTCGGGAAGTCGAGCCTCGTCAACGCGCTTCTCGGCCGCGAGCGGTTGATCGTGAGCGAGATCCCGGGCACGACCCGGGATGCCGTCGACACGGTGCTCGAGCGCGACGACCGGACGTTCGTCCTGATCGACACCGCCGGCCTGCGCCGCAAGCGGCGGCATCGAAAGGACGTCGAGTTCTACTCGGAGCTGCGCGCGCTCGAGGCCGCCGAGCGCGCCGACGTGGCGCTCGTCCTGATCGACTCCTCGGAAGGGATCGTGGAGCAGGACATCGCCGTGGCCGACGTCGCACGCCACGCCGGCTGCTCGACGCTCGTCGTGCTCTCGAAGTGGGACGCGACCACGATCGACGTCGAGGATGTGCGCGGCGAGCTGCGCAGGCGCCTGCGCCAGCGGCCGCCGTTCGTCGCGGTCTCGGCGCACACGGGGCGCGGCCTCGAGCGGCTGCTCGACGGGATCGCCGAGCTCTTCGACCGGCACACCGCGCGCATCCCGACCGCCGAGCTGAACCGCGCGCTCGCCGAGCTGCGCGAAGCGAGGCAGGCTCCGAGCGGGCCGCGTGGCCGGAGGCTCAATCTCCTCTACGGCACGCAGATCCGCGTGCGCCCGCCGCGCTTTCGGTTTTCGGTCAACGACCCCGGCCTCGTCACGCGCGACTACGGCTACTGGGTCGAGAACCGGCTGCGTGCGCGCTTCGGCCTGGACGGCGTCCCGGTCTCGATCGACTTCGTGAAACGATCCTGACGATGGATCCGAAGCCTGCGATCTACCTGATCTCGGGGCCGATGGCGGCGGGGAAATCGACCGTGGCGCGGGCGCTCGCCGAGCGGTTCGAGCGTAGCGTCCACCTCGAGGGCGACCTCTTCCGTCGCAGCGTCGTGCGGGGGCGGGTCGAGATGACGCCGGACGCATCGGCCGAGGCGCTCGGGCAGCTGCAGCTCCGCTACCGGCTCGCGACGACGGCCGCGGACGCGTACCTGGACGCGGGCTTCACGGTCGCGCTCGAGGACGTGTTCGCGCCCGAGCAGCTCGGTGAGCTGCGCACGTCGATCCGCGGGCGCCCCTGCCACGTGATCGTGCTTCTGCCCTCACCCGAAGCGCTGGCCGAGCGCGATGGTGAGCGCGCGGCGAAGGCGTACCGCGCCTGGACGGTGGAGCAGCTGCACGCCGTTTTCGCCGAGGCGGCGTTCCGCGTCGGGATCTGGCTCGACACGTCCACGCTCAGGGTTGAGGAAACGGTCGACCGGATCCTCGCCGAGACGAGTTCGGAACGCAGCCCGATCGTCGTCGCCGACTACGACCCCGCCTGGCCGGCCCTGTTCGAGCACTTCGCGGAGCCGCTCCGCGTCGCTCTTCCCGGCGCCAGTGTCGAGCATGTCGGCAGCACCGCCGTTCCCGGCCTCGCGGCGAAGCCGATCGTGGACCTCGACGTCGTCGTCGGATCGCCGGACGACGTGCCGGGCGCGATCGAGGCGCTCGCGGGCCTTGGCTACGTCTACCAGGGTGACAAGGGCGTTCCGGGGCGCGAGGCGTTCCTCTGGCCGGCCAGCTCCGAGCCGCACCATGTCTACGTCGTCGTGGCCGGCAGCGAGCCGTATCGAGACCACGTGAACTTTCGGGACCGCCTGCTCGCCGATCCCGCGACGGCCCGCGAGTACTCTGCGCTGAAGCGGGAGCTCGCGGAGCGCTTCGGCGACAACCGGATCGGCTACACGGAGGAGAAGTCGGAGTTCGTTGCCTCGGTGCTCGCGGCGGCGCGGTCGGTCGGTCGGGCATAGCCTACGGCCGATGCGGTTCCTCGTCGTCGGCGCGGGCTCGTGGGGGACGGCATTCACGCGCGTCCTCCTCGACCGCGAGCACGAGGTCGTCCTCGCCTGCCGCTCGCACGAGCAGGCGGACGCGATCGCGACGACAGGCTGGAACCCGCACTACCTGCAGGGTGTCGACCTCCGCGCGGCCGAGCCCGTGGCGCTGGCCGACGCTCCCGCCGAGGTCGACGTCGTCGTCGTCGCGGTGCCGAGCCGGGCCTTCTCCTCGGTGGTCGGCGCGCTCCCGGGGAATGCGCCAGTGCTCGGTCTCGCGAAGGGCCTCGACCCCGAGACGGGCGAACGCCTCTCGATGCGTGTGAGCAACCGGCCGGTAGCCGTCCTCTCCGGGCCGAACATGGCGGAGGAGATTGCCGACGGCCTGCCGACGGCGGCTGTGATCGCGAGCGAGGACGCCGACCTCGCCGGCGAGCTGCAGCACGCGATCAACTCGAACCTCTTCCGCGTCTACGTCAACCCGGATCTGGTGGGCGTCGAGCTGTGCGGCGCGGCGAAGAACGTGATCGCGCTCGCGGCGGGGGGCGTCGACGGCCTGCGCCTCGGCGACAACGCGAAGGCGTCGCTCATCGCGCGCGGCCTCGCCGAGATGGCGCGACTCGGGGAGGCGGCCGGCGCACGGGCCGAGACCTTCGCCGGGCTCGCGGGAATCGGCGATCTCATGGTCACGTGCTGGAGCCGCTACGGCCGCAACCGGCACGCCGGCGAGCTGATGGCGCAGGGTCTCACGGCCGAGCGGGCGATGGCCGAGATCGGGCAGACGGTGGAAGGGCTGACGACGGCACCGGTTCTGCGCGACCTCTCGCACCGGCTCGGCGTCGAGCTGCCGATCACGGAAGGCGTCTGCGCAGTCCTCACCGGCCAGGACATCGCCGAGCTCGCCGCGGGCCTGATGGGGCGGGAACCCACTGAGGAGTGAACGTTCCCGAAGAGCGGGCAACCTGCTCCCCGAACCGCGCTCTCCCGTTGGCGGAGCTCCTTCGCTCCCAGGCGTAGAGCGCAGCTCTTCGCCCGTGTGGGCTAGCCTGCCCGCCATGAACAGCCGCAGCTTCTCTTTCACGTCCGAGTCCGTCACCGAGGGCCATCCCGACAAGATGGCCGACCAGATTTCCGATTCCGTCCTCGACGCCGTCCTTGCCGACGACCCGCACGGGCGCGTCGCCTGCGAGACGCTGATCACGACCGGTCTCGTCGTCGTGGCCGGCGAGATCACGACCGAGACCTACGTCGACATCCCACGCCTCGTGCGCGAGCGGGTCCGCGAGATCGGCTACACGCGCGCGAAGTTCGGCTTCGACGCCGAGACGTGCGGCGTCGTCGTCGCAATCGACGAGCAGTCGCCCGACATCGCGCAGGGCGTCGATCACTCGTACGAGAACCAGCACGGCGACAGCGACCCGATCGACGAGCTCGGCGCCGGCGACCAGGGGATGATGTTCGGCTACGCCTCGAACGAGACCGACGAGCTGATGCCGTTGCCGATCATGCTCGCGCACCGCCTCGCGAAGCGGCTCGCCGAGGTGCGGAAGGCGGACGTGCTCCCGTACCTGCGGCCCGACGGGAAGACGCAGGTGACGGTGCGCTACGAGCTCGACGAGCACGGCCGCCAGCGGCCGGTCGAGATCGAGCGCGTGCTCGTCTCGACGCAGCACCGCGACGGGCTCGACATCGACACGCTGCTCAAGCCCGACCTGATCGAGCATGTGATCGAGCCGATCCTCCCCAAGGATTTCTACGACCCGCGCCGGCTCGGCGAGCGTGACTTCGTCTACTGCAACCCGACCGGGAAGTTCGTGATCGGCGGCCCGATGGGCGACTCCGGGCTGACCGGGCGGAAGATCATCGTCGACACGTACGGCGGCGCTGCGCCTCACGGGGGCGGCGCGTTCTCCGGCAAGGATCCGACGAAGGTCGACCGCTCGGCGGCGTACGCGGCGCGCTGGGTCGCAAAGAACGTCGTCGCGGCAGGGCTCGCGGATCGCTGCCAGATCCAGGTCGCGTACGCGATCGGCGTGGCGCACCCGCTCTCCGTTCTCGTCGACACGTTCGGCACCGAGTCGGTCCCCGTGCCGCGGATCGAGGAGCTCATCCGCGAGCACTTCGACCTGCGGCCGGCCGCGATCCTGCGCGACCTCGACCTGCGGCGGCCGATCTACGCGAAGACGGCGGCGTACGGCCATTTCGGCCGCGAGGACGGCGAGTTCACGTGGGAGCGGACCGACCGGGCCGGCACGTTGCGAGAGGCCGCTCTGGCCGCAGCTACGACGGTCTGACGAACAGCCCGGCGGCGGCCTTCTCCGAGATCGCCCGCTCGCCGACCTTCTCGATCGCGACCGTGAACTGATCGGCCGCGGGCTCGGCCGTGCGGATGAGGACGCTCGCCCCGGGCACGAGGCCCTGGTCGTAGAACCAGTGGAGGAGGTCGCCGTCGTGCTCGGCGAGGCGCACGACCGTTGCTCGCGTCCCGGCCGGCAGCGTCGCGAGCGGTGCGAGCTCGGCGTTCTCCGCCTGCTCGACCTCCGGGTCGACGGGCCAGCCGTGCGGGCAGCGCTGCGGGTGGCCGAGCCTGTCGTCGATTCGCTCGATCATCTCGTCCGAGAACGTGTCGCCGAGCTCGTCGGCGCGCTCGTGGGACTCGTACCCGGTGTAGCCCATGAAGTCGGTGAGAAGCCGCTCGATGATCCGGTGCTTGCGGACGACGCGCTCGGCGCGCTCGCGGCCCGCCTCGGTGAGGAGCGCCTCCTTCTTCTCACCGCGCTCGATCAGGCCCTCGGCCTCGAGGCGCTTCAGCATCTCGCCGGCCGAGGCGCGAGAGACGTGCAGCATCTCGGCGACACGCGAGGCGAGCGGAGGGGAGCCGGCGCCGTGCGGCGTGTACTCGCCGATCGGAAAGGCGAGGAAATAGATGGTCTCGAGGTACTCGTCTACCGAGTGGCCGGGGGCAGGCACGCAGCTATATTGCCCGCGAGCCTGCGTGTAAGGGAGCCCTTACACGGGCAGGCGTCACACAGCGATGTCGACGGGACACATCCTCTTGCTGGGCGCGATCGCCGGTGCGACGATCTTCCTCGGCCTGCCGGTCGGCCGCGTGAACACGTTCGGGCCGCTCACGCGCGCGGGCTTGTCCGCACTGGCGACCGGGATTCTGCTCTTCCTGTTCTGGGACGTGCTCACCGGTGCCGTCGATCCAATCGAGTCGGCGTTGAATGCGCGGCACTGGGGTAGGTTCGCGTGGCTCTCGGGGATCGGCGCGGCCGGCTTCGCCGTCGGCCTGATGGGGCTCGTCCACTACGCCGTGTGGATGCGACGGCGCTCGAGCCGCCGCGTGACCACGATGGTCGGTCCGGGCGCGGCCGCGGTCGACGAGTTCACCCATCGCCGCTGGATCGACGAGCTCACGCCGGGGAAGCAGCTTGCGCTCCTGATCGCGGTCGGGATCGGCGTCCACAACTTCGGCGAGGGTCTCGCGATCGGCCAGGCGGCCGCCGCCGGCTCGATCAGCCTCGCGGTGACGCTGATCGTCGGCTTCGGGCTGCACAACGCAACGGAGGGATTCGGCATCTGCGGCCCACTGGCGGGGGAGAGCACGCGTCCGAGCTGGGGCTTCCTCGGCCTGATGGGCCTGATCGGAGGGGTTCCCACGTTCCTCGGGACGGCCCTCGGACAGGCGTGGTCGAGCGAAGCGGTCTCGGTCGTCTTCTTCGCGGTCGCCGCAGGCTCGATCCTCTACGTCGTGCAGGAGCTGATGGCGGTCAACCGCAGCTACGGCCGTACGGCGCTCGTCACGTGGCTGGTCGTCGCCGGCGTCCTGCTCGGCTTCGCCACGGACTTCGTCGTCACCGCCGCCGGCGTCTAGTCGTCGCGCACGCGGGGCTCGAGGTCCTGTGAAGCCCGATGCGGCTTACCTCTCGGCGGCAGGTGGGGGCGGCCCGTGGCGGATCATGCCCAGCTCGCGCTCGATGGCCTGGATTCGCTCCGGTGGGACACGCGGCCCGTCTCGGGGTGCTTGCAGCCACGGCCAGGCCGCTGGTTCGGCCAGTGCTTTGACGTACTCCTCGACTCCGGCGGGAGTACTGAGGAAGAGCATCTTGGCCGTGTCCGACTCGACCCGAAATGTGTGCGGTACGCCGCCCGGTGCGAACGCGACCATGCCGACTCCACCGCGCTGGGCGCACTCAGCCACCCATCCCGGCGGCTCACCAGGATCGTCGGCCTGTTCGAGGTCCACGATCCAAGCGGTCACTTCTCCTTCGAGCACGTAGAAGGTCTCGTCTTGTGGGTGTGAGTGCAGGGGCGGCGCTGCCCCACTCGGGAGCACGCCTTCCCAGAGGGCGAAGCGGCCCCCGGTCTGCGCGCCGTCGAGTTTGAGGCGCGCGAGAGTGCCGAGAAACCAAAGCGGGTCCTGCCCCCGTACGACGACTTGCCCCGGCGCCGCCTGGACGCTCACTCCGTGGAGGCTTCGTCTGGAACCGAACCGATGCCGATCCAGGTCAAGCCTCCTTCGCCGGCAACCATCTGGCGCCGAGCAGCCGGCGGGCAGTAGACGAAATGGCCGGGCCGAAGCGGGATCTCCTCTCCATCCACACGAAGCACTCCACCGCCGCCGATGACCGCGTAGACCTCCTCCTGATCGTTCGACACGTGATCGTGCTCTGGTCCTTCCGCGCCGGCGGCCAACTCGAGCTGATTGATTCGGAATCCCGCGACCCCGAGTCGATCAGTCAGCGCGCGAAAGACGCCATGCGCCGCCTCCACGTCGCCGGCGTGAACCACCTGGTGCGCACCCATTACTCCTCCTCTTCACCGCAGCCGACGGGTCGACCACGCAAGCCACACGAAGGACCCGCCACGACACGCCCGATTCTCCGCCCTCGAGCCGACCCCGTCAACGCCGACGGACATCCGCGCCGGAGCAACCACGAGTACGGTTCGGCGAGTGACGGTGGACGTGGCCGTGCTCGCGCTCGCTCTGCACCCGTTTCGAGAGCTTCCGTCTGCGCCGGGAACCGAACGGATCGAGGGCGCAAACGTGCTGTGCGTCTTTCATCCGTACCCCAACGCGCAGCCCGTCGAGCCGGTCGGGCTGACCCAAGCCGACGTGCCCTCGGCGGTCGCGGTCGCCCGCGAGCTCGCGCGGGAACGCGACAGAGGGCTGCAGGCCTGGTGGATCGCTCCCGAGAACGCGGAGCTCGGACCTGCGCTCGAGCGGGAAGGGCTCGTGAACGAGGACACGCCGGGCTTCGAGGCGGTCGAGAACGCGATGGTGCTCGCCGAGCCGCCGACCGGCGACAGCGGCGAGATCTCCGTCAGAGCCGTCGAGACGTACGAGGACTTCTCGGTCTCGACGTCGGTGGTGTTGGACGCGTTCGACTTTCCCGCAGCGATGCGCGAGGAAGCGGAGGCAGAGCTTTCGACGCGGTGGGAGGAGTACAGGGATCCCCGCAACCCGGGGCGACAGTACGTCGCGCAGATCGGAGACGAGATCGTCGGCACCGCGACGGCGGTCTTCGGTGCGGCAGGCATCAACCTGTTCGGCGGCGCCGTTCTCCCGCAGGCGCGTGGGCGCGGCGTCTATCGCGCGCTGACCATCGCCAGATGGGACGAGGCCGTCGCGCGCGGCACGCCTGCGTTGACCGTCCAGGCGGGACGGATGTCACTGCCGGTACTCGCCAAGCTCGGCTTCACCCTCGTCGGCGAGGTGCGCATCTACGTCGACGACGTCGGGGCGACCCTCGCGGAGTAGATCTCCGAGCCGCTGCGGCCCTTGATCGCGCTTCCCCAGCTCAGGATCGCAGAGGCGTTCTTCGCCGACAGGCCGAACGTGTCGCCCGGCCAGACCCTGGGTTCCCCGTACGCGGGCGAGACCCGAGTCGCTCGCGACGTCCAGCTCCTGCCCGGCGAGAAGCTGCGCAGGAAGGTCGCGTAGCCCTTGCCGGAAACGATGGTCTGCCAGCCGACGTAGACGCTGCCCGGGCCGGCGGCGGCGACCTCGGTCAGGTGCTCCGTCCGGCCCGAGGCCACCTCGACCGGAGACGACCAGTGCTCGCCGCCGTCGCGCGACCACGCGAGCCAGCCGGTGTCGCGGCCGCTTCGCTGCGTGTCCCATGTCGCGTAGATCGTCCCGTTGGGGTCGACGTCGAGGGAGCCGTCGATCCACCAGGTCTTCAAGGCGATCGTGCCGGTCGTGGCGCCGACGGCAACAGGCGCCGACCAGGTGACCCCGCCGTCGGTCGAGCGCGTGAAGAACTGCCGGCCGGGCGAGACACGGAGAGTGGTCGGATCCGTCGGATGCTGCCAGTAGAGGACGTCGAGCGCCCCGCTCGGCTCCGCGACGATGGGAGCGCTGTACACACCGCCGAGCGGGAAGCTCGGGCTGATCGGGGCGAGCTTCGTCCACGTCTTCCCGCCGTCCGACGAGCGCTGGATCACCGCGTTGAAGTCTCCCGCCTCGAAGTAGCAGCTACCGGTCGGGGGACAGACGACCTTCGCTTCGTCCCGCCGCGGACCGTAGTCCCACGTCACGTACACGGCTCCGCCTCGGCCGGCAGCGATGTACGGGCGGTCGCCCCAGCTTCCGACCGGGTTGTGCGTGGCGGGCACGGGCAGCCTCGAGGCGCGGTCGAACGACCGGCCGTGGTCGTGCGAGACGGCGACGACCGGTTGCGCCGGCCTCGAGCTCCGTACCGCACCTGCGGCCGGGCCGGCCATGTACGCGACGTAGACGGTGCCGTCGGGCGCGACGGCGATTGCCGGATCCCAGGTGTGCACGCCGGGCCGATGCGCGGAGCCGCGCACCGACTTCGACGGCCCGAAGCTCCTCCCGCCGTCGGCCGACCGGGCGAACCCGATGCTCCGGTTGCAGCCGATCCAGGCCTCGTAGACGTACCGGCCGTCGACCGCTTGCACCACCTCGGCGTTCGGCCGGCCGGGGCACGTGCTCACCAGCACCGCTTTCGCACCGCCGGCCGCCGCAGCGAGCGGGACGAGCAGCACGCCGAGAAGGAACGTGCTGGCAGCGATGCGGCGGCGTCGCGTCACCGCCGCATCGTCGCAGGAGCCTCAGCTCACGACGTGGTGGAGCTCGTAGAAGCCCTCCCTGGTCGGCTCCGTGAAGTTGCCCGGATTCGGAAATGCATCAGGGCCCTGCTCGATCATGGGCTGCACCTGCTCGGCGATGAACCGCTCGGCGTCCTCGCGGGTCTCCCACACGTCGAGGATCCGGAACACCCCCGCCTCGTCGTCGAACCCGGCGGTGTGTGCGATCAGCCCCTGGAACGGCCCGTCCCCGATCTTGTCCGCGACGAAGTCGTAGTTCGTCGTCGTGCGGTCGGCGATCGGGAACTCTTGGATGTAGGCAACTGCCACAACAGCCTCCCCTGGTGGTTTCGTCCGATCATACGGCGCTCGACGTCGAGTTGCGGTGCGCGCCGCTCGGCGCGCCGTTCGCGACCTCCTGGGTTGCTTTCGTCCTTCCCGACGAGTCCGGGCTCCGGGTGATCCGGAAGGTCGGAGGGTGAGAGCCGATCCGTACCTCACTCGGCCGAGGGAATCCGACCAGCGGCCTGGCTACGCTCGGTGCCCGATGTCTCGTCTCGCTTCCGTCTACCCGATCGTCAGTGCGCGGTCGCTCGCGAGGCCGTTCACGTACGAGATCGAGGACGAGGTCGGGAAGGGAGCGGTGCTGGCGATTCGCTTCGGCAATGCGCGGCGCCGAGGCGTCGTCGTCGACGCCGATGCGGAGGCTCCGCCGGACGTGGAGCCCGTCGCCGCCGAGAAGGTGCTCGAGACGCTGCCGCCGGCGCTCGTCGACCTCGCGCTCTGGCTCGCCGACTACTACGGATCGACGCCGGCGCGCGCACTCGCGCTCATCGCGCCGCAGCACGCCGCGCGGCGTGGGGCGCGGCGCGAGATCACGGCCGGCGCGGGGCTGACGGCCGAGCCCGCGCCGGATCGGCTCTCCCAATCACAGGAGCGTGCGCTCGCCCGGATCGGGACCCTGCTCGAGAGCGGCGGCGGCAACGTCCTCCTCGCCGGCGCGACCGGCAGCGGGAAGACCGAGGTCTACATCCGTGCCTGCGAGGCCGCGCTCGCCGCGGGTCGCGGGGCGATCGTCCTCGTACCGGAGATCGCGCTGACACCGCAGACGCTGGGGCGCTTCCAGGCGCGTTTCGGCGCTCGCGTCGCGCTGTTGCACTCAGGTCTGACCGAGGCCGAGCGGCGGGACGAGCGCGAGCGGATCGTCACCGGCGAGGCGCCGGTCGTGGTCGGCGCACGCTCCGCGGTCTTCGCGCCGCTTCCGTCTCTCGGCGTCGTCTGCGTCGACGAGGAGCACGACGCCTCGTACAAGCAGGAGTCCGACCCGCGCTACGACGCCCGTACCGTCGCCGCCAAGCGGGCGGCGCTCGAGCGAGCGGTCGCGATCTTCGGCTCTGCGACGCCTCGGCCCGAGTCCTGGCATGCGCTCGAGCGGCTCGAGCTCGGCGGTCGGATCGCGGCGCCCCTGCCCACCGTCCGCGTCGTCGACCTGCGCCACGAGACCGGCTATCCGCTGTCCACGCCACTCCTCGCCGAGCTGGGCAGGCTGGCGGAGGAAGGCGGCAAGGGGATCCTGCTCCTCAACCGGCGCGGCGTCGCGCCCGCGCTCCACTGCCGCGCCTGCGGAGCCACCCGCCGCTGCCCGAACTGCGACGTCGCGTTCACGCTCCACGGCGAAGGAAGTCTCCGCTGCCACCACTGCGGCTCCCGCGAGCAAGCCGGGGAGACGTGCCCCGCGTGCGGCTCGCCCGAGCTCGCGCGGATCGGAGCCGGCACGCAGAAGCTCGAACGCGAGCTCGAACGCAACGTGCCCGAGCTCGAGCGGATCCGGCTCGACGCCGACGCGGTCGCGAACCCCGAGGAGCTGCGCGCTGCGCTCGAGCGTTTCGCGCGCGCCGACCGAGCCGTTCTCGTCGGGACGCAGATGGTTGCGAAGGGCCACCACTTCCCCGGCGTCGAGCTGGCCGCCGTCGTCGACGCGGACACCGGGCTCGGCCTGCCCGACTTCCGCGCCGAGGAGCGGACCTTCCAGCTCCTCACGCAGCTGGCCGGCCGCAGCGGGCGCGACGCGCCGGGTCGCGTCATCGTCCAGACCTTCCAGCCGGAGTCGCGGGCGGTCGAGCATGCCGCGCGCCACGACGTCGCCGGATTCCTCGCCGGTGAGCTCGAACGCCGCCGCGTCCTCGGCTACCCGCCGTTTTGCCACCTCGTCCGCGTCCTCGTCTCGGGGCCGGAGCTCGCCGACGCGACGCGCGCACTCGAGGAGCTGAAGGCGGGCCTGCCGGACTTCGAGCTGCTCGGTCCCGCGCCGCTGCTCCGCCTGCGCGGCCGCCACCGGGCTCAGCTCGTCGGGAAGACGGACCGTCCTCGCGCGCTCGCCTCGCGCGCCGCTTCGCTGCTCGCCGCCGCCGCTCCCGCGATGCGTCGTGCCGGTCTGACGGCCGTCGTCGACGTCGATCCGCAAAGCCTGTGATGGAGGAGAGGACTCGGAGCGGCGGGTGCCTGTGCGGTGCGGTGCGCTACACGGTGCGCGGCGAGCCGTTCCACGTCGGCCGCTGCCACTGCGGCGACTGCCGGAAACGGACGGGCAGCGCCTTCAGCGTCTACGGGCAGTGGCCGCTCGACGCGTTCGAGCCGACCGGCGACTACGCGACGTTCGGCGGAGACAGCTTCTGCCCGCGGTGCGGCTCGCGTCTGTTCCTTCTCGACGAGGAGGCCGTCGAGCTTCTGCTCGGCTCGCTCGACGACCCGCCGTTCGAGCTACGGCCGGAGGCCGAGCTCTGGATCAAGCGCCGCGAGCCGTGGCTCCCCGCGATCGAAGGCGCCGCGCAGCACGACGAGAACCGGCACTAGTGGTCACTAGTGGTCGTCGGCGATGCGCTGGAAGAGATAGAAGTCGCGCCAGTCGCCGGCGATGCGGAGGAAGCCGCGCGCGAGCCCGATCCGGTCGAACCCGCTCTTCTCGAGGACGCGCTGCGAGGCGATGTTGTCCACGAGCGTCGCCGCCTCGACGCGGTGGAGCTCCAGCTCGCCGAAGGCGTAGGCGACGACCTCCTCGACTGCGGCCGTCGCGAGACCCCGACCGTTGCGTGCGCCGTCGACCCAGTAGCCGATGGTGCAGCCCTGAAGCGACTCGCGGACGATGTGGAAGACGCTGATCGTTCCCGCGATCGACTCGCCGTCGAGGATCGCGAACGGGTGGGTGCCGTCGGCGCGCTGCCGCTCGAGCCGGTCGCGCTGGCCGTCTCCGGTGAAGAACTCCGGCGGCCTCAGGGGCTCGAACGGCGAGAGGAAGTCGCGGTTCGCGGCGTAGAGCGCGGCGAGCTCGTCGCAATCCTCCGGCCGCATCGGCCTGATCACGTCAGGGCGGTCTCGCGGTCGGGCGGAAAGCGCTCGAGGATCCAGCGTGCGTCGAGCGGCTCGCGGAGATACGAACGGCCGTTGACCCGGACGAAGTCGCGGGTGCGAGGATCCATCGCCAGCCGCGCCTCGGCCGGAAAGTTGCGGTTGTGCCGATCGATCAGCTCGTTCACCTCGGCGAAGCTCCAGCTGCCGGCGAGCTCCCGCCAGGCCGCCGCGAACGCGGCCTGCTCGGCCTCCTCCTCGGCGAGCCCGCGCCAGGCTTCGCCGAGCTGTCGCTCGTGCTGGTCGACGGCGTCCTCGATCGCGCGGAGCCGGCGCATCCACATCGTCGGCCCGCCGAGCGCGCGCACGCCCGACTCCGCGTCGGGACGGAAGTTGCGCAACCGCTGCCGCAACGGCCTCCCGCGAATCGGGCTCGACTCGAGATCGGCCTCGAGCCTCTCGCGCTCCCGCCGCTCCCGGGGCGTCTCCGGGCGGGTCGCGCCCTGGCCCATGAGCTCCTTCAACGTCTTGGGATCCACCGCTGCGAGGGTACAGTCCGCCCTCATGAGCGTAGGCTCGACGGAGCTCGATAGATAGCGGAAGCGCCGGCTTCGCCGGCGCTGGGAGCGGAAATGGCGGAGATCGAGGGTCAGGTCAAGGAGGAGCAGCTCGACCCCGAGCGTGAGGCGCGGCGCCGTCTGGCGCTCGCGCAGATCCGCCAGTACCCCGACGCGGCCCTGAAGATGACCGCGCGCCCGGTCGAGGAGTTCGACGACGACCTCCGCCGGCTCGTCGACCGGATGAAGCAGCTCATGGTCGACGCGAACGGCATCGGACTCGCCGCGACCCAGGTCGGGGTCCTGCAGCGGCTGTTCGTCTTCCAGACCGCCGAGGACGAAACCGTCGCGCTGGCAAACCCGGAGATCGTCGAGCGGAGCGAGGTGACCTCCGTCGACGACGAGGGCTGCCTCTCGATCCAGGGCGTACACCTGCCTGTCGAGCGATCCGCCACGATCACGATCGCGGGACAGGACGAGTTCGGCGCGGAGGCGCGCTTCGAGCTCGAGGAGCCGTACTCGCGCGTCGCGCAGCACGAGAGCGACCACCTCGACGGCGTCCTGATCCTCGACCGGACGACGCCCGAGGCGCGGCGCGAGGCGCTCGCGAGCCTGCGCCCCCGCATCGTCATCGGCTAATGGCCCGCATCGCGGTCGCCGCGACCGGGCCGTTCGGGGCCGTCGTGCTCGAGCGGCTCGCCGCCGAGCACGACGTCGCCCTGCTGCTGACGAGGCCCGACAAGCCGCGCGGTCGCGGCCGCCGTGTCGCGGCGCCGCCGGCGAAGGAAGCGGGCGAGCGGCTCGGCATACCCGTCGCCCAGCCGGACCGACTCGACGGATCGGTCGACCTCGGAGCTGCCACCGTCGTCGTCTGCGCCTACGGGCTCCTGATCCCGAGCGAGCTGCTCGACCGCGCGCTCTGGCTCAACGTGCACCCGTCGCTGCTGCCCCGCTGGCGCGGCGCCGCGCCCGTCGAGCGTGCTTTGATGGCCGGGGACGGGAGGACGGGAGTCACGATTCACCGCACCGTCGAGGCGCTCGACGCCGGGCCGATTGCCGCTCAACAGGCGTTCTCGATCGAAGCGGATGACGACGCCGGCGCCGTCTACGCGCACTCCGCGGAGGTCGCGGCCGAGCTTCTGCGCGACGTGCTCAGCGACAAGGAGCCGCGCTTCGTGCCGCAACCCGACGAGGGCGTGACGTACGCGGAGAAGATCCGACCCGACGACCGCGAGCTCGATCCGGGCGCACCCGCATCGGAGCTCGTGAACCGCGTCCGCGCGCTCTCGCCGCACATCGGCGCGCGGCTCGGCGACCTGATCGTCTGGCGGGCGCGCGTGGGGGATGGCGGCTCCTTCGAGCCGGTCGAGGTGCAGCCCGCTGGCGGCCGGCGGATGTCGTACGACGCCTACCAGCGAGGGCGGCGATGACGTGGTGGTATGCGGTCGTCGAGGCCGAGCACAACATCCAGAACCCGATCAGCGCGAAGAAGATCCGCCTGCTCGGTCGCCGTCTCGGCCTCGGGAGGCGGTCGCGCGTCGTCGACGTCGCGTCGGGGCGAGGCGGGCCCGCGATACTCCTCGCGAAGGCGTTCGGCTGTCGGATCACGTGCGTCGAGCGTTCGCCGGAGTTCTCCGCCGCCGCAAGGGAGCGTGTGGCGGAGGCGGGACTCGAGGATCGAATCGAAGTCGTCCAGGCCGACGCGGCGACCTTCGAGCTCGAGCGCTACGACGCTGCGCTTTGCCTCGGCGCCGCGTTCGCCTACGGCGGCCTGGTGCCCACCATCGAGCGCCTGTCGGCCGCCGCGCCGCTCGTTGCCGTCGGCGAGCCGTACTGGCGGATCTGGCCGCCTCCGGAGGAGGCGACCGTGGAGCGCTCGGGCTACCTCCCGTTGGAGGCGACCGTCAAGCGGGCCGAGTCGACCGGAGTTCGGGTCGTCTCTCTCATTGCGGCGTCCGAGGACGACTGGGATCGTTACGAATCGCTCCGCTGGCAGACGCTCGACCGCTGGCTCGAGGCCAATCGCGATCACCCTCAAGCGGAGGAGTTCCGATCCCGCGGCGCCACGTACCGCACCAGCTATCTGCATTGGCAGCGCGCGGCCCTCGGCTGGGCGATCTTCGTCTGCCGCTCGTGACGAGCCCGGCCCGTCGCGCGGCGTACGAAGTGCTGTTGCGCGTGTTCGAGCACGACGCGTACGCCGATCGCGCCTTCCGCACGGCGGCCGAAGGGCTCGACAGGCGGGAAAGAGCCTTCGGGCAGGTCCTCGCCTACGGCTCCGTGCAGCGCGTGCGGACGCTCGACCACGCGATCGAGACGCTCGGGCGTCGACCCGTGCGCAAGCTCGACCCGCCGGTGCGGGCGGCTCTTCGCCTGGGCGCGTACCAGCTCGGCTACACAGACACGGCGCCGCACGCGGCCGTCCACGAGTCCGTCGAGCTCGTGCGCGGCGCCCGGCTCGAGCGGGCCGTTCCGTTCACGAACGCGGTCATGCGGCGGCTCTCCGACGGGATCCGGCCGCTCCTCGACGCGCTGCCCGACGGGCCGCTGAAGGAGTCGTATCCCGACTGGATCCACGCCGTCTTCGAGCGCGCGCTCGGCGCGGAAGGCGCGCTCGCTCTCATGCGCGCGATGAACGAGCCGCTCGAGACCGTGGTGCGGCTCGTCGCCGGCGACCCGCCGCTCGGCGCCGAGGCGACCGACGTCCCGGGCGCGTACCGCGTCGAGCGGGTGGACGAGGCGCTCGTCGCGAAGGGACGGATCTGGCCGCAGAGCCGCGGCTCCCAGCTCGCCGGGGTGTGCGTCGGCCCGGCGGACGGCGAGCGCGTACTCGATCTCTGCGCTGCGCCGGGCGGAAAGACCGGCCAGCTCCGCGGCGAGGTGACTGCGGTCGAGATCGACGCGGCCCGCGCGCGCGAGCTGTGCGAGAACCTCGCGACGATGGGTCGCGCCGACGTTACCGTCGTGGAGGCGGACGGCACCGCCCTGCCGTCCGGCCTCGGCGGCTTCGACCGCGCTCTCGTCGACGCGCCGTGCTCGGGCCTGGGCGTCCTCGCTCAGCGTCCCGACCTGCGCTGGCGCGCCACACCGCTTCCCGACCTCCAGCTCGCGCTCCTGCGCTCCGCCGCCGAGCGGATCCGGCCGGGTGGGACGATCGTCTACTCGGTCTGCACGCTGAACCCCGACGAGTGCGAGGCGGTCGTCGACGCGACCGGCCTGGAGATCGTCCCGCTCGGCGAGGAGTGGCCGCGGTTCGCCCACCCGTCACGACCGGAGTTCCTGCTCACGCTCCCGCACGTCCATGGCACGAGCGGGTTCTTCGTCGCCCGCCTCGCCGTCGACTGACCGCGCACTTCAAGCCATGTCCGGAACCAGGTTCCAGACATGGCTGCAACGGATGCGGCCGTGCGGTAACGGATTTTCCCCACGAGCTAGCCCTTCCTGGGAGCCTGATGTCTTGCTCGTCCTGTCTCTTACGGCCATGTCCGGAACCAGGTTCCGGCCGTCGCCGTTCGGGCCATGGCTTGTCGCGCTGTCCGGACTGCATACGATCGCGGCGACGCAATGGCGTGGCGGGAATGGATCAGGTCGGTCGAGGTCGAGCCGTCGCTCTATGCGGCGGACTTCGCTCACCTCGGCGACCAGATCGAAGTCCTCCTGCGGGCGGAGTGCCGGATCTTCCACTTCGACGTTGGCGACGGGCACTTCGTCGAGCCGATCACGATCGGGCCGGTCGTGCTCGAATCGATCGCGCCGCTCGTCCACGCGGGCGGCGGAAGGCTCGACTGCCATCTCATGGTCGACAACCCGCTGCGCCACTTCCCGCAGATCGCCGAGGCAGGCGGCGATAGCGCGACCTTCCACTACGAGGTCGTCGACGACGTGCCCGCCACGATCGCCGCCGCTCGCGAGCACGGCCTCCAGGTGGGCGTCGCGTTCAACCCCGAGAGCGAGCCGGAGGACGTCGCCGCCGTGGCCGGGGACGCAGACCTCGTCCTCTGCATGAGCATCCACCCCGGCTACAGCGGCCAGACGTTCATGCCCGAGGCGGTCGAGCGGGTCCGGCGGCTGCGCGCAGCGTTGCCCGACCACGTGCACGTCCAGGTCGACGGCGGGATCGACCACGAAACGATCGGCCCAGTGTACGTCGCGGGCGCGCGGCTCCTCGTCGCCGGTTCGGCGGTCTTCGGCCGCGAGGACGTGACCCGCGCGTACCGGCGGTTGATCCAGGACTTGCCGTGACTTCGTACGAGCGGGCTCTCGAGCTCGCCGAGCGCGGCCGTGGCACGACCGGCGACCATCCCCTCGTCGGCGCCGTCGTGGTGCGCGACGGCGAGATCGTCGGCGAGGGCTGGTACTCCTACGAGGGAGTCCGCCACGCCGAGGCGATCGCGCTCG
Source organism: Gaiellaceae bacterium (assembly GCA_035310545.1). Taxonomy (GTDB): domain Bacteria; phylum Actinomycetota; class Thermoleophilia; order Gaiellales; family Gaiellaceae; genus Palsa-739. The sequence goes on along the minus strand of DATGEB010000044.1, from coordinate 23,279 downwards.
AGCAGGCCGGCGAGGCGGCGCGCGGCGCGACCCTCTACGTGACGCTCGAGCCGTGCTCCCACCACGGGCGGACGCCACCCTGCGCCGACGCGGTCGTCGCCGCCGGAGTGGCGCGCGTCGTCGTCGGCGCTCGCGACCCGAACCCGGTCGTGGACGGGCGCGGGCTCGCGCGGCTCCGGGAAGCCGGGATCGAGGTGGAGCTCCTCGACGATCTCATGGCGCGACGCCAGAACGAGGCATGGCGTGTGTGGAAGAGCCTCGGCCGGCCGTTTGTCACGTACAAGGCGGCTGTGACGCTCGACGGCCGTGTCACCGTCCCCGGTCGCCGCTGGGTGTCGGGCGAGGAGTCGCGTCGGCGCGTGCACGAGCTGCGCGCAGCGTCCGACGCAGTCGCGGTGGGGATGGGGACCGTCCGGGCGGACGCGCCGCGACTCGATTCGCGCGGCGGCGGCGACGTCCGCCAGCCGCGGCGGCTCGCGTTCGGGCGCGGCCCGCTGCCGGAGGGGTCGGAGCTCGAGTTGCGCGCCGGTGCGCTGGAGGAAGAGCTGCGTACGCTTGCCGCGGAGGGTGTGCAGTCGCTCCTGCTCGAAGGCGGGCCGACGCTTGCGACTGCGTTCCTGAGCGCCGGCTTAATCGACAGGCTGCTCCTGTTCGTCGCGCCGATCCTCGCGGGCGACGGGCCGCGTTGGCTCGGAGAGCTCGACGCTCCGCTCGAGCTCCTCCACCTGCGCGCCGAGCCGTCCGGCGAAGACATGTTGCTCGAGGCGTACCTCCGCGAGCCGTAACCTTTGTCGCATGTTCACGGGGATCGTCCGCGAGGTCGGAACCGTCGCAGCCTTCGACGGCTCGCGGCTCGTCGTCACGGCGCCTGAAACGTCGGAGGGCGTGGGTGTCGGAGACTCAGTCTCGATCGCCGGTGTCTGCCTCACGGTCGTCGAGGCCGGTGCGGGAAGCATCGCTTTCGACGTCGTTCCGGAGACGCTGTCTCGAACGGCCCTCGGCGAGCTCGGACCCGGCCGAGCGGTCAATCTCGAGCCGGCGCTTCGCGTCGGCGATCCGCTCGGCGGCCACGTCGTGCAGGGCCATGTCGACGCGGTCGGCACGGTCCGTTCCGTCATGCCGGAGGGAGAAGGGCGCCGCGTGTGGTTCGACGCGCCCGACGCGATCGTGCGCTACTGCCTCGAGAAGGGCTCGATCGCGGTCGACGGCGTCTCGCTCACGGTCGCGGCGCTCGACGACGAGGGCTTCGAGGTCAGCCTGATCCCGCACACGCTCGCGGCGACCACGCTCGGCGAGCTCGAGCCGGACGACGAGGTCAACCTCGAGACCGACGTGCTCGCGAAGGTCGTCGAGCGACTTGTCGCCGCGAGGATGCCGTGAGCTCCGCCGTCACGCCGTTCGCCTCGATCGAGGAAGCGGTCGAGGACATCCGCAACGGGAAGATGGTCGTCGTCGTCGACGACCCGGAGCGCGAGAACGAGGGCGATCTCGTCTGCGCCGCGCAGTTCGCCACGCCCGACGCCGTCAACTTCATGGCCACGCACGCGCGGGGCCTGATCTGCCTCTGCCTCACCGCCGATCGCTGCGACGAGCTCGGCCTGCCGCCGATGGCGCAGCGGAACGAAGCGCGTCTCGGCACCGCGTTCACCGTCTCGGTCGAGGCGCGCGAGGGCGTGACGACCGGCATCTCCGCCGCCGACCGCGCGCACACGATCCACGTCGCGATCGACCCGGGCTCGACGCCGCACGACCTCGTCCAGCCCGGTCACGTCTTCCCACTCCGCGCGCGCGACGGCGGCGTCCTCGTCCGCGCAGGCCAGACTGAGGCGGCGGTCGACCTCGCCCGGCTCGCCGGCCTTGCACCGGCGGGCGTCGTGTGCGAGATCATGAACGAGGACGGGACGATGGCCCGCGTCCCGGACCTCGTCCCGTACTGCGAGCGGCACGGGCTCCGCATGGTCACCGTCGCCGACCTGATCGAGTACCGGCGCCGCACGGAGAAGCTCGTCGAGCGCGTCGTCTCGGTGCGGCTGCCGACGGAGTACGGCGCCTTCACCGCGATCGCCTTCCGAGAGACGCTCACGGGTCGAGACCATCTCGCGCTCGTCATGGGCGAGCTCGGCGACGACGTGCTCGTCCGCGTCCACTCCGAATGCCTGACCGGCGACGTCTTCCATTCGCTGCGCTGCGACTGCGGGGAGCAGCTCGAAGCAGCGCTCGCCGCGATCGCCGCCGAGGGCAGCGGCGTCCTCCTCTACATGGCGCAGGAGGGCCGCGGCATCGGCCTCCTCAACAAGCTGAAGGCGTACGAGCTGCAGGAGCAGGGGCTCGACACGGTCGACGCGAACCTCGCGCTCGGCTTCGCGGCCGACGAGCGGGAGTGGGGGATCGGCAACCAGATCCTGGCCGAGCTGGGGATCACGACCATGCGCCTTCTCACGAACAACCCCAAGAAGGTCTCCGGCGTCGAGGCCTACGGCCTGAAGGTGACCGAGCAAGTGCCGATCGAGATGCCGCCGAATCCGGAAAACGCTCGCTATCTGGCCGCAAAGCGGGATAAGCTCGGGCACAAGCTGCATCACCAGGATCTGAAGTTCGAGTCGGAGGGCGAATGAGCGCGACTGGGGGTTTCTGGCCGGGGGAGGCTCCGGCTGCCGAGGAGAAACACGCGGAGAACGGCGAGGGCTGGCCCGAGCCGCGCGAAGACGAGGCCACCGAGGGAGAAGCCGAGCCACACGCGGCTGCGGTGGCGGAAACCGCGGAGGCCGAACCGGAGCTCGAGGCCGACGAGGAGGCCGAGGTCGCGACGGCGGAGCACGTCCCCGGCGAGATCGACATCCCCGACAACGTCGCGGTTCTCGAGGGCTCGCCCTCGGGGGCGGATCGCACCGTGGGTGTCGTCGTCTCACGCTTCAACGGGGAGATCTCGAACCAGCTGCTCTCCTCGGCGCTCGAGGCGCTCGCCGCAGCGGGTGTCTCCGAGGAGCGGATCACCGTGATGCCGGTGCCCGGCGCGTTCGAGCTCCCGTTCGGTGCGATGGCCCTCGCGAAGACGCGCCGCTATTCGTGCGTCGTCGCGCTCGGCTGCGTCGTGCGCGGCGAGACCGCGCATTTCGAATACATCGCAGGCGAGGCCGCGTCGGGCCTGCAGCTCGCCGGGCTGGAGACGGGCGTGCCCGTGTCGTTCGGCGTCCTCACGGTGGACACGGCCGAACAGGCCGAGGCACGCCTGGACAAGGGCGCGGACGCCGCACGCGCGGCGCTCGAGATGGCCGATCTCTTCGCCCAGCTTCGCCAACAGGCGAAGGCCTAGCGACCGCGCGGAGCCGGCGCTTCGCTCGCTTGTCAAATGCCGAGGGGCGCCGGCTCGGCGCCCCTCGGGCGACGTCCAGAGACGGTCGACTGGAGCCAACCGCTTAGGGCGCCGCGGATCGCTCGATCCACGTACTTGCACGCGACGGCTCCGAGGTGAAGAATGGACGGAGTCTTGGCGTTCGGCGCGTAGGAAAGGAGCTCGTCATGGTGGACGTACGGTCTCCGAGTCGCAGAGTGGCGCGCGCGGTTCCGGTTTTGTGCGTCGCTGCCCTGCTGACTGTCTTCTGCGCAGGCACGGCGGTTGCCGCCGTGACCTCGTCGAGCTCCCATGCCTCGGCCCAGTCGAAGCTCGGCGGGAAATGGAAGGGTCAGTACAGCGGCGCCTTCTCCGGCCACTTCACGCTTCATTGGAAGCAGACGGGGACGAAGCTGAGCGGGTCGATCACGCTATCGTCACCGAAGGGCAAGTACGGCATCAGCGGCAGCGTGCACCACTCGAAGATCAAGTTCGGGGCAGTCGGTGTCGGAGCCACGTACAAAGGGACGTGGAAGGCCTCGAAGATGTCCGGCAGCTGGAACAGTCCGCAGGGCGGGGGCAGCTGGAGCGCGCACAAGGTCTCCTGATCCTGCCTTCACGAGAGCGCGCACTCTCCTGATCCGGAACGGTCCGGCATGAGGTTCACGTGGCGCACCTCACCGCCGTTGGATCTCGACGGCCCCGAAAAGTGCAGTCCGGCTGGTGCGACCTGGACGCGATCGCCAACGTGGTCTGGGGAGACACCGGCGCCACGGGTACGTTGCCCAGGGCCCAACCGGCACACGCCACTACAGAGTTCCGCTCACCGTGAAGCCCTGGGATCTTGGCGGAATCGCCTCGTTCGGCCTGATCGGGCCGGCGCTGTGCGCGGAACGCGTGGCCGAGGATCACCCCGAGCGGGATTGGTTCAACCAGGGACGGGGAGTGTCCGTGCGGTACCCTGGGCGGCCGTGTCCAAGGTCTGCGCAATCTGCGGGAAGAAGCCCGGCTTCGGCCACCATCGGAGCCATTCGATGGTGGCGACCAAGCGTCGCTTCGAGCCGAACCTTCAGCGCGTCCGCGCGGTGATCGGCGGGAAGGTGACGCGCGCCTACGTCTGCACGCGCTGCCTCAAGGCCGGCAAGGTCCAGAAGGCGCTCTAGCGCAGCTCTCGCGCGCGTCCCCTGCCGGGAGCGAGCGGATCGGGACGGCGGTTCTCCGGAACCTTGATCGCCGTGCGGCCGCCGGCGCCCGCGCGCGGCTCGTCGTCGAAACGCGGGATGACGTGGAAATGCGCGTGCGGCACCTCTTGGCCACCGGTCGAGCCGCAGTTCCAGATGAGCGTGTAGCCGTCTGGCGCGAGCCGCTCGTCCCATGCCTCCTTCGCCGCGAGCAGAAGCTCGTGTGTTGCCGTCCACTGCTCCGGACTGAAGCCGAACGGAGACGTGACGTGCTCGATCGGGACGATGATCCCGCAGCCCGGCAAGACATCGGGCGGATCGCGTGGGTCACGCGTGGAGGCATAGACGCAGTGCTCGTTCTCGAAGTAGACCTCGGCCGCGCTGCGCAGGAAGTCGCGGTCGCAGAAGACGCAGCCGTCACTCATTCCGAGCTCCGGAGCATAAAGCCGCAACCGCCGGCCCACGGTCGGCGTCAAACCCGGCGATGGAAGCGGGGCACGCCCTTTCCTCCAAGCTGGGGCGGATCACGATCTCGAGCGAGGCCATCGCGCAGATCGTCGCCGAGACGGCGCTGGAGTGCTACGGAGTGGTCGGGATGAAGGGCTCCCTCCGCGGGCAGCTCGCCCGGGCGCGCCGCCGTCCGCGCGGGATCGAGATCCGCCAGAACGGCGGTGGCGTGACGGTCGACCTCCACGTCGTCGTCGAGTACGGGCTCAACCTCGCGGAGGTCGCTTCGAGCGTGAGCAACCGTGTCGCCTACGAGGTCGAGCGCCTGACCGGGCTGCCCGTCCGCGCCGTCGAGGTTCATGTCGACGACGTGCGCATCGGCGGGAAATGACCGCGAGGGCGGATCTCGAACGAGCCCGCGTCATCGTGAGTTCCGCGCTCGCGTCGCTCGAGGCGAGCCGTGGTCGCATCGACGATCTCAACGTCTATCCGGTACCCGACGGCGACACGGGGACGAACCTCACGCTGACCGTGCGCGGAGTTGCCGATGCACTTGCGTCGGCGGAGCCGGCCGACCGGCCCGCGCTCGCTCACGCGGTTGCGCGCGCCGCGCTGATGGGAGCGCGCGGAAACTCGGGCGTGATCCTCTCCCAGATCGTGCGGGGCGTCGCCGATGTCCTCGCCGAGGCGACGAACGGCGTCGACCCGGAGCTCACGGCGCGCGCGTTGCGCGGTGCTTCGGACGCCGCCTACCGGGCGGTGCGGCGGCCTGTCGAGGGGACGATGCTGACGGTCGTCCGCGAGCTCGCGGAGGAGGCGGAGCGTCGCGCGCGCGAGACCGAGCCGCTCGGCGAGCTGCTGATCGAGCTGGTGCGGCACGGGGAAGAGGCCGTCGCCCGCACGCCGGAGCAGCTCGACATCCTGCGCGACGCAGGCGTTGTCGACGCGGGCGGGGCGGGTCTCGTCGAGCTCCTGCGTGGAGTCGCTGCCGCCGTCGCCGGCGAGGTCGTGCCCGCCGCGCCCGGCGTGACCGCGCCGACCGGGCCGGAAGCGATCCACCTCGAGCCCTCGCGCTACCGCTACTGCACCGTCTACGTCGTCGAGGGCGAGGCGCTCAACCGCGAGGGTCTCGAGGCGCAGCTCGAGCTGCTGGGCGACTCACTCGTCGTCGTCGGGGACGAAAGCGCGCTCAAGGTTCACGTTCACACCGACGATCCCGGCGCGGCGCTCTCGCTCGGCACCGCGCTGGGAACGGTCGAGGGAGTCGAGATCGCGAACATGCACTCCCAGCAGGAACGCCGGGACCGGCGCCTCTCGCTCGTTCCGGCCACGCTCGCAAAGAGCGGCGTCGTCGCGGTCGTCGCCGGCGAGGGAAACCGGCTCCTCTTCGAGACACTTGCGGAACCGGTGGGGACGATCCGCGTCGTCTCGGGTGGTCAGACCGCGAACCCGTCGACCGCCGAGCTCCTCGCCGCGCTCGCAGCGCTCCAGGCGGACGAGGCGATTCTCCTGCCGAACAACTCGAACGTCCGCCTCGCGGCGGAACATGCCGCTGAGCAGGCAAATCGCCCCGTGGAGGTCGTGTCGACCGAGTCGATCCCAGCCGGCCTCGCCGCCCTCGTCGCCTACGACGGGACACGCGGCGCGGCGGAGAACGCGGCCGCGATGGCCGACGCCGCCTCGGGCGTCGCGACGGGCGAGATCACCCGCGCGTCCCGTGACGTCGACCTCAACGGTCTCGCGATCCGCAGCGGCGACTGGCTGGGCCTCGCCGACGGCGAGCCGGTCGCGGGCGGAGACGATTTCGCCGCGGTCGTGTCCGGAGTCGTCGAGCACCTTCTCGCCGAGCCGCGCGCGCTCTTGACCCTCCTCACCGGGGAGGAGCCGCCGGCGCTCGACGGGCTGCTCGAGAGGCTCGAGTCGGCGTATCCGGAGCTCGAGCTCGAGGTGCACGAGGGCGGCCAGCCTCACTATCCACTTCTGCTCGGGGCGGAATAGGCTCTCGGCGTGCCGCCAGTCCGGATCCTGCTAGTGGAGGACAACGAGGTGTTTCGCGAGGCGCTCGAGCTGCTGCTCGGGATGCGCGACGACGTCCAGGTCGTCGCGTCGGTCGGCGACGGCGTGGCCGCCGTGTCGGCTGCGGTCGAGCACCGGCCCGACGTCGTCCTCATGGACTATCGCCTGCCGACACTCGACGGCATCCAGGCGACCGCGCAGGTGATCGAGGCCGTTCCGGAGGTGGCCGTCGTCGCGTTGACCGCCTCGGCGGACGACGCCGAGCGGGAAGCGCTCCTCGAGGCGGGCGCGGTCACGTGCCTCAACAAGGATCAGGAGCTCGACGAGATCGTCGCCGCGATCCTGCACGCCGCGGCCGCCGTCGGGTGAAGCTCACCGCCGAGAACACGGCGATCGTCCTCGACTCCACCGCCGATCTTCCGGATGCCGCGGACCGCTTCCCGAACTGGCGCGTCGTACCGCTCTACGTCCTCTTCGGTGACGAGAGCCTGCGCGACGGCATCGACATCGACCCCGACGAGTTCTACGTCCGGCTCCGGGAGACGGGCGTCTTCCCGACGACCTCGCAGCCGACGCCGGGCGACTTCCTCGCCTGCTACCGAGAGCTCGGCTCGTACGAGCGGATCTTCTCGCTCCACGTCTCCGGGCGGGTGTCCGGCACGTTCGCGAGCGCGGAGGCTGCGGTCGCCGCGCTCGGGGACGGGCGTGTGCGGCCGATCGACACCGAGACGGCGTCGGCGTCGATCGCGATGCTCGCGCTCGCGGTCCAGCGGCGGCTCGACCGCGGCACGAGCGAGGAGGAGGTCGACGCCCTCGTCGCGCGCTACAAGCGAGAGCGGGGCTTGCTGTTTACGGTCGACACGCTCGAGTTCCTCGCCCGCGGCGGCCGCATCGGCAAGGCCGCGGCCTTCGCGGGAACGCTGCTCAACGTCAAGCCGTTTCTCTCGATCCGCGACGGCGAGGTCGTGCCGGTGAAGCGCGTTCGCGGCGAGCGCAATGCGTTCGCCGAGCTCGCCGCGGCGCTCGAGACGGAGACGAGAGACGAGCCGGCGTTCCGCCTGGCCGTCGCGCACGCGGCCGCGCCGGAGCGCGCGGCCGAGCTCGAGGCTCTCGTCCGCGAGCGTCGACCGAGCGCGGAGCTCGAGCTCGTCGTCAGCCTCGGCGCCGTGATCGGCTCGCACGCCGGTCCCGGCACGCTCGCGCTCTTCTGGTTCCGGGATGACGAGTAGCCGGATCTGGATCGGCGGCGGGACGGGAGCCGGCAAGACGACCACTGCTCGCGCGCTCGCGGTGCGGTACGGCCTGCGCCGGTTCTCCATCGACAGCTTCTGGTATGCCTACGACGCCCGCTGGGCGCAGCCGCGAAAGATGCCGGACGAGCAATGGCTCGAGACGCCGCCCGAGGTGCAGGCCGTCGAGTTCGAGGAGACATCGCGACGGATGATGCGCTACGCCCTCGATGATCTCGACGCGATCGCGGACGCGCCGACGGTGATCGAGGTCCACAGATCCTCCCCGACCTCGTTCCGTGCAACGACCAAGCCGTCTTCCTCGACCCGACGCCGGAGTTCCAGCGCTCTGTCCTCGCGCCTCGACCGATGCCGTCGAGCGACCCTGAACGCGCGCTCGAGGCTCGGCTCGTCAAGGATCGGCTGTATGCGAACCGGGTGGCCGCCCTCGCGCGAGGGCGGCGTTTCCCGGCTCTCGTGATGGACGGGACTCGCGATCTCGTGGGAGAGGCGGAGTCGCTCCTTCCTCGACGACGCTGATCGCACCCATCGGGCATGCGGCGGCCGCTTCGAGGACGGCGGGATCCACGCTCGTGCCGAAACGGAGCAGAGCCTTGCCGTTGGGCTCGAGCTCGAACACGTCGGGCGCGAGGTCGGCGCAGTCGCCGAACCCGCTGCAGAGCGAGCCGTCGATGACGATCCTGAACATCACGTGCTCCTTTCGGTCGCTCGCGCCGGTCTCGGCGGCCGATAGAGCGCGCGCCAGGCGGTCGCGAAGACGAGGGCGCCGAGGGCGCCGAGGTAGACGTCTCGAGCCCACGGCTGGTTGGAGTCGCTGCCGGCGAGCAATCCGTGCGCCGTCGCGAGGCCGAAGACGGCGTAGTTCGTCCAGTGGAGGCGCCGCCAGGTCCTCTGGCCGATGTGGCGGCGGAGCGGGAACGAGACGACGACGAGCGCCATCAGCTCGGCCGACACCACGCCGCCCGCGACGGCCAGTGGCCGTTACGGCGACGCGCCCGGGACGAGCAGCCCGGCGAGGGGCATTCGCAGCGCCCGATCGGCCACGAGCGCGGCTCCGTGGAGGGCGATCGCGCCGAGCGCGAGGAGCGCGATGAAACGGTGTAGCTCCAGAACGGACGCAGCCCTCACAGCCCGCCCGAACGGGCGTGACTTGAGCACGAGCCCCGCGAGCCCGGAGGCCGTGAGGAGGAGATACGCGGTGAACCCGCTCGCGCGCGCGACCAGCCAGAAGCTCGGATCGCTTCTCACGCGAGCCCTCCCGCGAGGATCGTCCGGCCGTCCTGGGTGACGAGCAGAGCCGGGATGCCCAGGCAGTCGGCCTCTTCGCGTGCGGCGTCCGCCCCCGCGAGGAAGAGCGCTTTCGCCGCGACCTCCGCGTCCACCGCGTCGTGGGTCACGGCCGTCACGCGCAGCAGGTCGCTCTCGGAGGGGAGCCTCGTCGAGGGATCGATCAGATGGTGGAGCTCGCGCCCCGCGCGCCGCCAGCGCCGCAGATCCCGGCCCGACGTGGCGAGCGCACTGCTGCCGGAGAGCTCGAGCGTGAGCGGCTCGTCCGCCGTCTCGACGGAAACGGTCCAGGTGCCGCCGCGGGTGGCGATGTCACCGCCGGCGTTGACGAGGCACGGGCCGGCGGTCGCGAGAATCTCGGCCGCCCGCTCGCACGCGTAGCCCTTGCCGATTCCGCCGAGGTCGAGCCGGACGCCGTGGTCGAGCCGGATGACTCCGTCCCGCACCCGTACTCCCGCGGTTCGCCGCACCGGAAGGAACGTCGACGCCGCGTCGCCGGCGGAGAGCAGCTCGAACGAGCGGTCGTAACCGGCCGCGACGAGCGCGGCGTGCACCGTGATGTCGAAACGTCCCCCGGTCCGCTCCCGCGCAGCCAGCGCGAGCTCGACGACGCGGAGAAGATCGGCGCCGGCGGCGAGCGTGCTGCTCGTATTCAGCAGCGAGAGCTCCGATTCGGCGCGAAAGCGGGAGAGGAGCGCCTCGAGCCGGTGGAACTCGGCTTCGGCGGCCTCGAGCGCGGCGCTCGCCTCGTCGGCCTCGACGAGCAGCTCGATCTCCGTGCCCATCGCGCGGAAGCGGCGGCGCAGGAGCGGGGTGACGATCGTCTCCATCACCGGGATAGAGGCGAGACGCGCGCGGAACTTGCGCTCCAGCGCGCAGGTTCTTCGCGCGAATCGCCTCCCTACTCATGAAAGCCGCCCCCAGCCCCGGGAGGAGACATGTCCCGCCTGCACTCAACGCTTCTCGCACTCGTTCTCGGCGCCGCTGCGATCGCCGGCCTCTTCGCAGCAGTGCAAACCGTTCGCCTCGGCCAGAAGACGTCCGCTCAGACGTCGACGCGCGCCGCCGCACGCGACCTTGCGTTTCGTCAGGCGAGGCTCACGCGCTGGAGCCGAAGCCTGCAGGAGGCGAGGGCGAAGCGCCCGCCGGCCCTCCCGAAGATCCCGAAGTTCGCCCCGCTCGAGTCTCCGCCGGCCACCGCGTCTCCGGTCGCTCAGACCGCCCCGACCGCGCCGCCAAAGGTGACGTACGCACGGCGGCAGACGGTCGTCGAGTACCGGCACGCGACAGGCTCGCCCTCGACCGCGACGACATCGGCGGCGTGGTCCGATGACGGCGGACAGTCGGATGACGGCGGCTCGTCGGACGACGGATCCCCGTCCGGCGGCGACTGAGCCGTGCGGACGCACACGCTTCGCCTCTACGTCGCTGGGGTCACGCTCGTCGTGTTCTTCGTCATCTGGGCCGTCGTCGCAGCGAGGCCGTGGGCGAGCACGGGCGCACGCGTTGCCGCCGACCCCCGTGTCGTCGCGCTCGAACGCAAGCAGCGCCGCCTCGCGCGCGAGGCCCGGCTCGTGAAGCGGGAGCTCGCCCGGCGCTGGCGCGGATACCGCGTCCGTCTGCGAGCGCGCGAGGCGCGGATTCGCACGGTCGAACAAGCGCATGCCGCGCAGGTGGCCGCAGCGAGAGCAGCGGCTGCGAGCTCGGCCGCGGCATACACGACGTCTGCCGCGGCGGCCGCAGCTCGCGGAACGAGAGTCGTGACACTGCCACCGCAGGTGAGAATCGTGACGCTGCCGCCCTCCTCCTCGCCGGCCACGGGATCGGGCAGCTCACACCCATGAGGGATCTTGCGCGTGCTGCCGCCGGCCGTAGCATGGATCACGCCGTCTCGAGCGTCCGTCCGATGAGCAGCCTCGCCAATCAGCCGGCTTCCGCCGCCAACCGCGATTCCGTGATCGCGGCGCGCGTCGAGCAGCTCTACGAGCGCCATGCCGCGCTCGTCCAGTCGATCTGCCGTTCGCTCCTCCGTGACCGGGTGGAGGCGGAAGATGCCGCGCAGCAGACGTTTCTCTCGGCGCAGCGGGCGCTCCTGAACGGATCCTCGCCGAGGGACGAGGCGGCCTGGCTCGCGACGATCGCCCGGCACGAGTCCCTCGCCCGCGTGCAGGGGAGGATGCGCGAGCCGCTGCCCATGGATGTCGAGGAGCACGAGACCGCTCCGGACGCCCACGCAGCGGCCGTGCGGAGGCACGACGCGGGCGAGTTGCGTGACGCGCTGGCCGCGCTTCCGGGCCAGCAGCGCGAAGCGCTCCTCTTGCGTGAGGTGCGCGGGTTCTCGTATCAGGAGGTCGCCGCGTCGCTCTCGGTGACGACGTCGGCAGTCGAGTCGTTGCTGTTCCGAGCTCGCCGTACCCTCCAGGCGCGCCTGCAGGGGTCCCTCGCGGCGCTTTCGTTCGGACAGTGGGTACAGGCGCTGGGCGAGCTTGCCGGGCGGCTCGGCAGTGGGGTTGCGGGCTCCGGGGCCGTGAAAGTGGCCGCGGTGGGCATCAGCACCGCGGTCGTGGCCGGGGGCGCGGTCGTGGGGCCGGAGCTACTGGCGCCCGGACACGCTCCGCACGCGGTCCGCCGCGCGACGCACACTGCTGCCCGCGGAGCGCTCCACGCGGCCGCTTCCAACCCGCCGGTGGCGTTTGCGGCAGTGCCGGCTCCGCATCCCGCGGTCGTCGGCGCCGACTCGCAGCGCGAGATCTCGGACGTCAAGAGCACCGACGGGACGCAAGAGCGCAAGCAGTCGAGCGAAACGACCGACCAGACCGGTCCCTCCTCCGCCGGCGGCGGTGCCGGGGAGCGTCAGAGCACGTCCGATGGGAGCGGGACCCTGCAGACCTCGACGACCGACGGCGCTCGGACCGAGACAACCGACGGTTCTCGTACCGGAACGACCGACACCAACTCGACCAGTGCTTCTCCCGGCGTGGCGACGACCAGCCCCGACCCGGGCACGCCGGACGACTGACCCTCCGGACGAGCTCGCCGTCCGGTCCAGGCGAGATACTCGGCGGTGCTCGGTGCCGCGGACGATGACACGTACCCGTCGACAGACGGTCTTTGCAGGTTTGGACCAGCCCGGGAGCTGGCCGCGGACGCCGCGCGCCTTTCGGCGGGAGCGGCTCGAGCTCGGTCTCGACTCGCTGCCGGGTGTCGCCGCGACGACACAGCGGAAGCTCGGCAAGCTCGGGCTCGCATCCGTGCGCGACGTGCTCGAGCACCGGCCGCGCCGGTACGAGACCCCCGCCGACGAGGTCCCGATCGCTCAGCTTCGCGACGGCGAGGAGGTCGTCGTCACCGGGCGCGTTCTCAACGTGGAGAAGCGCCCGATGCGCGGCCGGCGCCGCACGCGGATCGTCGCGCGGGTCGACGACGGCACGGCGACCGTCAGCGTCAGCTGGTTCAACCAGCCGTGGCTCGCCGACCGGCTGAGGCCGGGAACGGAAGTCCGGCTGCGCGGGAAGCTCGGCCGCTGGGGATTCGAGCCGCGCTCGTACGACATCGGCGAGACGAGCGCCACCGCTGATTTCGCCCCGGTCTATCCGGCCGCGGAGGAGATCGCGGGCGCGACTGTGCGGCGGGTCGTGGACGCCGCGCTGCCGCTCGTGGCGCACGTTCCCGATCCGCTCCCCGCCGAGCTGCGTGAGCGTGAGGGCCTGGCGCTCAAGCGTGATGCCCTCGCCGCAGTGCACAGGCCGCGCGACCTCACCGAGGCGGAGACGGGCCGGCAGCGGCTGGCGTTCGAAGAGCTGCTCGTCCTCCAGATCGGCATCGCGCGCCGCGTCGCCGAACGGGAGCGAACCCTCGCGCCGGGGCTCGGCGGGCCGGGTGACCTCATCCGCCGTTATCGCGAGGCGCTGCCGTTCGCGCTCACGCCATACCAGGAGCGGGCGATCCGCGAGATCGACGGCGACCTCGCCCGCACCGTCCCGATGCAGCGGCTGCTGCAGGGCGACGTCGGCTCGGGGAAGACGGTCGTCGCGCTGTACGCGCTCCTGCGCGCGATCGAGAGCGGACGCCAGGGGGCGCTGATGGCGCCGACCGAAACCCTCGCCGAGCAGCACTTTCTCACGATCGCCGACCTGTGCCTCGAGCTGGGCGTGAGCTGCGCGCTCCTCACGAGCTCGTCCGGGAAGCGGGAGCGCGCGACGGCGCTCGGCGCCGACGTCGTGGTGGGCACGCATGCGCTCATCCAGGAAGGCGTCGAGCTGCGCGACCTCGCGGTCGCCGTCGTCGACGAGCAGCACCGGTTCGGCGTCGAGCAGCGCTCCGCGCTCGCGGCCGGCCGCGCTCCGCACGTCCTCCACATGACCGCGACACCGATCCCGCGCACGCTCGCGCTTACGGTCTACGGCGACCTCGCCGTCTCCGAGATCGCGAAGCCGCCGGCCTCGCGCAAGCCCGTGATCACGAGCTGGATCACCGACGATCGCGCCTCGGAGGCGTACACGAGGCTCACGCGGCTGCTGCGGGAAGGACGGCAGGCGTACGTCGTCTGCCCGCTGATCGAGGCGTCCGAGACCTCGCTCGCACGCGCCGCCGAGGAGGAGGCGGAGCGACTGCGCCGCGCCGAGCTGCGCGACTTCCGCGTCGGCTGCCTCCACGGCCGGCTCAAGGCGGCCGAGCGACGAGACCTCATGGCCCGCTTCAAGGCGTGCGAGCTCGACGTGCTCGTGGCGACGACCGTGATCGAGGTCGGGGTCGACGTGCCGAACGCAACCGTGATGATCGTTCAGGAGGCCGACCGTTTCGGCCTCGCGCAGCTCCACCAGCTGCGCGGCCGGGTCGGACGGGGCGCCGAGCAGTCCTACTGCCTCCTCGTCTCTCGCACCAAGGACGAGCTGACCGAGTCGGCGCACTCCCGGCTGCGGGCGCTCTGCGACACGAGCGACGGCTTCGAGCTCGCAGAGGTCGACCTCGAGCTGCGCGGCGGAGGCGCGCTGCTCGGCACGCGGCAGTCCGGCCTGTCCGACCTCCGCTTCGCGCACCTCCGCCGCGACCGCGACCTGCTCGAGCGGGCGCGGGCGGACGCTCCCTCCGTCGGAGCCGGCCCGCTGCAAGACGCTGCGGACGCGCTCTTCGCGGAGATCGAGCGCGAAGCCCTGGCCTAGGCGAGCGAGTCGAGGATCGCGGCCAGCTGTCGCGGACGCTCGAGCATCGGCGAGTGGCCGGCCTCGAGCTCGATGGGCTCGACGCCGAGGACGTCGCGGGCGAGATGGCGCTGCCACTCGGGCCGGATGACGGCGTCTCGGGCGCAGACGACGTAGGCCGGGCTGTCGACGGCGACCGCAGCATGGTCGAGCGGCGCCTGCCTGCGGAGCCTCGACGCCAGCTCCGCGTACGCGGGTGGGTACTGGAGCTCGGCCGCGGCCACAGTGGGGTCGGGGTAGTACGAGCGGCCTAGCTCGTCGCACACCTGCCCGGCGCCGAAGCCAGGCGCGAGGACCTCGGGCCCGCGTGTGCCGCCCACGCCTGCGGTGACGAAGACGTGCGTCCGCGCATGGACGAGAGGGATCGTGAAGCCGCCGAGCGAGTGCCCGGCCACGACGTCTGCCGCCGGCACGCCGGCCGCGTACTCCTCGACGCCGGCCGCAACGTCCTCGCACGGCAGATCGGGCGTGTGCACGACGTGGCCGCGCGCCTCGAGCTCTGCCGCACCAGATCCCAGCACCAGCCGCCGTGCCACGCACCGTGGACGAGGGAGAAGGACGCCATGCGACGATCCTCTCATGCGCGTGATCGCGGGCAGCCGGAAGGGGCACAAGCTCGTCGCACCGCGCGGGCTCGACACCCGGCCCACGTCCGATCGCGTCCGCGAGAATGTCTTCAACCTCGTCGGGCCGGTCGACGGGGCCAAGGTGCTCGACCTCTTCGCGGGCTCCGGTGCGCTCGGGATCGAAGCGCTCTCGCGCGGCGCGGCGAGTGCCGTCTTCGTCGAGCGCGACCCGGACGCCGTGCGCGCGATCGAGCGCAACCTCGACCGGTTGCGGCTGACCGGCGCCCGTGTCGTCCACGGCGACGTCCTCCACACGATCGCGCGGGAGGCGATCGCGGGCGCGAAGTACGATCTCGTGCTGGTCGACCCGCCCTACGAGATGCTCAACGAGATTCAGCCCGGACTCGCGCGTCATCTGCCGCCGCTGCTCGCAGCGGATGGCGTCCTCGTCGTCGAGACCGACGCGCGCAGCGAGCCCGAGCTGCCACTTCCCCTGCGCACGAGCCGCAGGTACGGCCAGACCCGCGTCACGCTCTTCGAGGGGACGCCGTGATCACCGCGATCGCGCCGGGCTCGTACGACCCGGTCACGAACGGCCACATCGACGTGATCGTGCGCGCCGCCGGGATCTTCGACCGCGTCGTCGTCGGTGTCGTGGGGAATCCGCAGCACAAGGAGCCGATGTTTGCGGTCGAGGAGCGCGTCGAGTTCCTCCGCGGCGCACTGGCGAGTCTCGGCAACGTCGAGATCGACGTCTTCCGCGAGCTCGTCGTCGAGTTCGCGCGCAAGTGGGACGCGAAGGCGATCGTCAAGGGGCTCCGCGTGATCTCCGACTTCGAGTGGGAGTTCCAGATGAACCAGCTCAACCGGACGCTCGCGCCGGAGGTCGAGACGGTGTACGTGATGGCGAGCCCGCAGGTGAGCTTCGTCTCCTCGAGCGGTGTGAAGGAGATCGCGGTGTTCGGCGGCGACGTCTCGGCGCTCGTGCCCGGCCCGGTCGCCCGCCGGCTCGCGGAGCTCTTCCCCAAAGGGCGTCCGGGGACGCCGGAAAGGCCAGGCGAATGACCGAGCTCGACGTCGCCCTCCGCGACGGCCGGACGCTGCACGTCTACGACGACGGCGACCCGGACGGGCGCGTCGTCGTCGATCACCACGGAACTCCCGGCAGCGGTCTTCCGTATCCGCCCGACATGGAGAAAGCGCGCGAGCGCGGCCTGCGGGTCGTCCGCTACGACCGTGCCGGATACGGCGGCTCGACGCCGAAGCCCGGACGCTCGGTCGTCGACGTCGTCACCGACATCGAGGACGTGCTCGACGCGCTCGAGATCGAGCGGTTCGTGTCGCTCGGCGGGTCGGGCGGCTGCCCGCACTCCCTCGCGTGCGGTGCGCGCTCGGAGCGCTGCCACGCGGCCGCCGTGATCGCGGCGCCGACGCCGTACCCTGCCGAAGGGCTCGAGTGGACGGCGGGAATGGGCGAAGACAACGTCGAGGAATTCGCAGCGGCCCTTGCGGGGCCGGAGAAGCTCGACCCGTTCCTCGAGGGCGAGGCGGCAAAGATGAAGGCGGCGAGTCCCGAGCAGATCAAGGACGTGATGGCGGGCCTTCTCCCTCCGGTCGATGCGGCCGTCCTGACCGGCGAGCGGGCCGAACAGTGGAAACGCAGCTCCAATCGGGCGCTTGCACAAGGAATCGCGGGCTGGCGCGACGACGACATCGCCTTCACGAAGCCTTGGGGCTTCGAGCTGAGCGAGATCGGTGTGCCGACGCTCCTCTGGCAGGGCGTCCAGGACCTGATGGTTCCGGTGGCGCACGCTCGCTGGCTCGCCGAGCGGATTCCGGGGGTCGAAGCCCATGTCAGCGAGGACGACGGCCACCTCTCGATCGCAGTCGGGAGGCTCGGCGAGATCTACGACTGGCTCGCGGCGAGGTTGTGAGGTAGGTTCCCTCCGCCCAGGGGGCTACACTGCACAACCTATGGACGTCCTTGTTCTAATCGACAAGCTCGACGACCTCGTCCACAACGCCAAGGCCGTGCCTCTCACGGATCAGGTGCGTATCGATCGCGAGGAGATCTACGACATCCTCGATCAGATGCGCGCGACGATTCCCGAGGAGATCAAGCAGGCTCGCTGGATCGTCAAGGAGCGGCAGGAGATGCTGGCCGAGGCGAAGCGCGAGGTCGACCGGTTGCTCGCCGAAGCACGGGAACAGGCCGTGCGCGAGGCATCGCAGACCGAGATCGTCAAGATCGCGGAGCGGCAGGCGGACGAGATCGTGGACGACGCACGGCGCGGTGCGCGCGAGCAGAAGCTCGAGATGGAGGACTGGGCCGACAACCAGCTCGCCTCCCTCGAGGTGAACCTCGAACGCTTCCTGACCGCTGTCAAGCGTGGTCGCGATCGGCTGCACGAGCGCTCGCAGGAGACGATCGTCGCCGGGCTCGGCGTCAACGGCGACATCGCCGAAGACGACCGCTTCTAGTCGCTCGAGAGCGAGCCGGCGAGCTCGTGCGCGAGCTCGACGAACGCCTGCGCTGCCTGCGAGCGGTAGCGGTCGCGGTGCCACGCGAGCACGAGCGTGCGCGGCGGGATCCGCGTCCCGAAGGGGAGCATCTTCAGCGCCCGGTCGCGCGGGTCGACGACGAGGCGCGGCTCGATCGCCACGCCCAGCCCTCCCGCCACGAAGGCCGTCAGCGTCGGGTTGTCGTCGGTGCGGAAGACGACGTTGACCTCCGGCACGCGGCCAGCGAGGAACCGGTCGGGGTCGTCTGTGCTCCGACGGCCGATCAGCGGCAGCTTCGCGACCTCCCGCAACGGTGGCGCGGCGTCGAGCGAAGCGAGCTCGGACTTGGCCGCTACGAGCAGGATGTACGGATCCTGGAGCACCTCGGCCCACTCGAACGGCCCCTCGCGCAGGGGCAGGTCGGCAAATGTGAGGTCGAGCTCCCCGTGCTCGAGCAGGCGCAGCAGGTCGGCCGCGGCGCTCTCCTCGCGGACGCGAACGCCGACGAGCGGCCACCTCTCGCGGAAGCGACGGACGACGGCGGGCAGAAGGCGCGCGCCGACGCTCTGGTAGATGCCGACGCGCAGCGTGCCGGCTTCGCCCTGGGCGAGCGCGGCCATGTCCGCTCGGGCCGCGTCGAGCTGGGCGACGATCGCGTCTGCGTGGCGCAGCAGTAGGAGGCCGGCCTCCGTCGGCTCGACCTTGCGGGGCCCGCCCGGCCGGTCGAAGAGGCGCTGTCCGACGATCCGTTCGAGCTGCGCGATCTGTTGGCTCACGGCCGACTGCGTGTAGCCGAGCTCGCGTGCGGCCCTCCCGAACGAGCCCGTGCGACAGACCGCTTCCACCGCAGCGAAATGCCGCATTTCGACGCCGAGCCATTGATCAGTGTTCATGATCAATACAAACGATAACTCAACTTGTCCTGATCAATTGCTCTCGGCACCATGGAGCCATGAGGACGAAGATCGCCGTCGCGCTCGGGATCGTCTACGTCGTGTGGGGCTCGACGTATCTCGGGATCGCCGTCGCCGAACGGACGCTGCCGCCGCTGCTCATGCTCTCGGTGCGCTTCGCGATCGCCGGCGGGCTCCTCTACGGGTGGTCCGCGTGGCGCGGCGACCTTGCCGCTGCACGACCCGGGCGCCGCGAGTGGGCAGCCGCAGCGGTCGTCGGCGGGCTGCTCCTGTTCGTCGACACGGGCGGCGTCGCCTGGGCCGAGCAGCGCGTGGCCTCCGGGTTCACCGCGCTCCTCGTCGCGACCGTTCCGCTGTTCACCGCCGTCCTCGATCGCACGTTCTTCGGAGTTCGTCTCTCGCTCGGCGCCGTCGCCGGGATCGCGACCGGCTTGCTGGGCGTCGCGCTGCTCGTCGGGCAGAGCGCGCACATCGATCCCGTCGGCGCCGCGGTCATTCTCGGCGCCGCCCTCGCCTGGGCCGCCGGCTCCGCATATGCGCGTGTCGCACCGCTGCCGAAGGCGCCGTTCCTCAGTGCGTCGATGCAGATGCTGTGCGCCGCCGCCTTCCTGGCCGTCGCGGGAGCCGCGATGGGAGAGGTCGGGCGCGTGCACCCGGCGGCGATCTCGCCGGCGTCGCTCGCAGCGTTCGGCTTCCTCGTCGTCTTCGGCTCGATCGTGGCCTTCACGACCTACGGTTGGCTCCTGCGGAGCGGTGCGCCGAGCGTCCTCGTCTCGACGTACGCCTACGTGAACCCTGGGGTCGCGGTGCTGCTCGGCTGGCTATTCGCCGGCGAGGCCGTCGGTGGGCGCGAGCTCGCCGCAGGGGTCGTCATCCTCGCCTCGCTCGGCATGCTCGTCCTGGCCCGGCACGCTCCGCGGGTCGAGGTCGAAGAACTGCCCGACACGGTCGGGCCGTACCTCCAGCAGAAGGAGGAGCAGGAGCGGCCGATGCCGCCGCCGGCGCCTCGGCTGGTCGACCTCCGCCGGATCGCTCCCTAGATGAGGAGGCGATTTGACGCTCGGCCGGCGCGCTCGCAATCATGGGCGTGGTGCGCGGGCGTTTCCCGATCCCGCGGTCCGGGCGGGGACTGCTCGTCGCAGCTGCGGCTCTTCTCGTCGTGCTCGGCGGCGCCGCGGCCGGACTCGCCGTTGCTCTCACGCGGTCGGGCGGCGGTCTGAGCAAGGCCGACTTTTCGGGCTACCAGTTCGAGTTCAGCTATCCCTCGGGCTGGCAGCGAGAGGACTGGTGTTGGCTCGGCACGACGTACTTCCCGCTGACGCTGCTGACGACGGCGAACCCGGCCCCGACGTGCCAGCCGAGCACGATCTTCGGCTTCGGGACGCCGCTTCCGCCGCTGCAGAAGCTCGGGCCGAATGGCGTCACCGTCTGGTGGACGGCGGCCAACCGGTCGGCTCTCGGTGCGCTAAAGCCGAACACCAGGCTCGACGGGCAGCCCGCTCATGTCGCGTGGCGGCGCGAGTCCACGAAGCGCACGATTCACTCGTTCGTGAACTGCCCGGGCAAGGGAACGACGCAACGGTCGCTGATCGCCCTGATCACGGGAACCGCTCCCGGAGCGCCTCGGATCCGGGTCGGCGCTGTCGTCTGCGGTCCCGATTTCGCGTCCGGCCTGGCCGACGTGCGCCGGATGCTCGACAGCCTTCGCTTCACGAGCTGAGGCCGCCGGTACGGTGGCGAAGTGACCACGTTCGACCTCCGCACCCTACGCATCCGCAGCGGCGATCAGGCACGTGAGCAGGTCGAGATCGAGCTCGAGCCGCTCGTCCTCGGCGGCCAGTCGTACGAGCCTCGGCCGAACCCTGCGCCCGCCGAGCTCGCGGTGACGCGCGCTTCGAGCGGCACCGTTCTCGAGCTCGGATTCGACGTCACGCTCGAGGGGCCGTGCTTCCGCTGTCTCACCGACGCCGAGCTGCCGGTCTCGCTGCGCCTGCGCGAGTATGAGGCTACGAAGCCCGAGGATGAGGAAGAGCGGACGGAGTACCTCGCCGACGATCGGCTCGACCTTTCGGCCTGGGCGCACGACGCGATCGCGCTCGCTCTGCCCGACAAGATCCTCTGCCGGCCCGGCTGCGCCGGGCTCTGCCCGGTCTGCGGCAAGGATCTGAACGCGGAGCCGCACGAGCACACCGAGGAAGTCTCGGACCCTCGCTGGGAAAAGCTCAGTGAGCTGCGCGAGGGATCGTGAACGGCGTCGTCGTCGTGATCGCCACGAAGCCGAGCTGCTCGAGGATCGGCCGGCTCGTCGGCAGCGCGTCGACGTAGAGCCAGGGAACACCACGCTCCCGTGCGAGCTCCGCCCGCTTCGCCACGGTCGCGCGGTACAGCCCGCGGCCGCGGAACTCGGGCACCGTCGCGCCCCCGAACAGGCCGGCGAACACGCCCGTGCCGGCCAGGTCGATCCGCCCGCCGGAGACGGGTTCGCCGTCGACGAATGCGACGACTTGTACCGACGTTGGATCGAGCTGGTGCCGACTGCCGAAGACGCGCTCGTGGAGATCGACGAACGCCGGACCGTCGACGCGGAGGTCGAGCTCCGGCGGAGGAGGCGCGAGCGACGCCGCCTCCGCGACGACGACGGTCTCCTTGTCGTCCGCCCGCAGCCCGGCCGCTCGTAGCCGCTCGGCGAGCTCGAGACCGTCGTGCTCGTAGTACTTCCACTCGCGGTAGCCGTCGTGGGCACGGAGCTGCGCGACGAGCCCCTCGACGTCGCCGTCCGCCGGCGGCCGAAAGACCATCGTGTACCCCTCGCCCTCGACGATCCCGGGCGGTCGCATGTGCTCGTCGAACAAGTGGAGAAGGCCCTCGGCTACCATGCCGCTCGCATCATGGCCGTTCCGAAGCGGAAAACCTCGAAATCCCGCCGCGACAAGCGGCGTGCAACGCACGCGATCAGCGCGCCCAAGGTCAACGTCTGCCCGACGTGCGGCCAGCCGAAGCGCCCGCACCGCGTCTGCCCGACCTGCGGCACCTACAAGGGCCGCGAAGTCGAGCCGTTCCGCACCAGCGCACCGTAAGCTCCGGCCATGATCCGGGTGGCGGTCGACGCGATGGGGAGCGACCGCGGCGCGACCGCCGTCATCGAGGGGGCACGGCAGGCGGCCGCCGACGGCGTGCGTCCGATCATCTTCGGCTCCGCGGGGCTCGATACCGGCGAGCTCGAGCTCGTTCCCACGACACAGGTCGTCGGAATGGACGAGAAGCCGGCCGACGCGTTCCGCACGAAGGAGGACAGCTCGCTCGTCCGGGCGGTCAAGGCCGTGGCGGACGGGGAGGCCGACGCGGTCGTGTCTCCCGGCAACACCGGCGCGATGCTCGCCGCCGGCCTCGTCCTGCTGCGCCGCGTGGCCGGCGTGCGCCGGCCGGCGATCGCGGTGCCGATTCCGGCCCGGCGGGGCCCGTCCGTCCTGCTGGACGCGGGCGCGAACGCCGACTGCCGAGCCGAGCACCTGCTCCAGTTCGCCACGATGGGTGCGGTCTTCGCCGAGGAGATCCTCGGCATCGCGCAGCCTCGCGTGCGCCTGCTCTCGATCGGTGAGGAGCCGGAGAAGGGCAACCGGCTCACGCTCGAGGCGCATGCGCTGCTCGCTGCGTCCGACCTCGACTTCCAGGGCAACGCCGAGGGACGTGACATCCTCGAAGGAGCCGCCGACGTGCTCGTCACGGACGGCTTCACCGGCAACGTCGCGCTCAAATCTGTCGAGGGCTCGATCCTGACCTTGCTCGACTCGCTGCGCGAGGAGATCACTGCGAGCAGCGCCGGAACGATCGGTGGATTCCTGATCCGGCCCGCCGCGCGGCGGCTGCGCAGGCGCCTCGACCCGGACACCTACGGCGGCGCCTACCTCCTCGGCCTGCGCGGGCTGGTCGTGATCGCGCACGGAAACTCGTCGGCGACCGCGATCGCGAACGCGATTCGCCTCGCCGCCCGCGGGGTCGACCACGACGTCGCCGGCCGTCTCTCCGCCCGACTGTCCCAGCCACAGCGGGCGGAGATTGTATGATCGGCGCGCTTTCCAGCCCCAACGACACAACGAGGTGACATGGCAGCGTCGCGCGAGGAAGTCTACGAGCGGGTCAAGGAAGTCCTTACCGAGCAGCTCGGTATCGACGAGGCGGACATCACGGAAGAGGCCTCCTTCCAGGAGGACCTCGACGCCGACTCCCTCGATCTCGTCGAGCTGATCATGGAGCTCGAGGATCAGTTCGGGATCAAGATCTCCGACGAGGACGCCCAGAAGATCACGACCGTCGGGCAGGCCGTCGACTACGTCACCTCGCATCAGTAAGGCCCGAACCCTTCGGGAGCTGATCGACGAGCTCCCTGCCGAGCGCGCGGCGGCGGTCTTCACGCATTCGTCGTGGGCTGCCGACCGCACCGCCTCGTACGAGCGCCTGGAGTTTCTCGGCGACTCGGTGCTCGAACTCGCGATCGCGCGCGCACTCTTCGACCGTTTCCCCGATTTCACCGAGGGGCGAATGGCGAAGGTGCGCTCGCATGTCGTCTCGCGCGCGAGCTGCGCG